>QXXC01000051.1 GCA_009911305.1 Clostridiaceae bacterium
TCCATGACAGGGCGTTCCCCACGCACAAAAAGAAGTGCGTAGCGGTTGTCAAGCATACGCACTTCGTCTGGAGTTAAAAGCTCACGCCCCGAAATCTGGTAGTTGGTGGAATAGTTGCCGCTCCGTCCAGAGCTTTTCCCGTAAGTGTTCGTATCTATTGTGGCTTTTCCAAGAAGCTCACTTACAAACTTATGGGTACTCTGCTCGTTGCCGCCCAGATAGAGAAATTCATCGGCATTGCCGACGATGCTTTCCCATTGTTTCTCAAACAGGGCTTTGAGCTGTGCCAGATTTTGCAGGATAATCGAAACGGACACGCCCCTTGACCTCATAACTGACAGTATCTTGTCAAAGTCGTCTGGCAAACTGACGTTGTAGGCTAAGAATCCGACGCCTTACTGTCTCACGACAGCAGGTTTCCGAACCCTCGCCCTGGAACCGCACGTACACCTCTCGATGTATACGGCTCCCCACTATACATCCTCTACAGTTATTTATGGATTTTGTCATAGCAGTCTCCACACACTACAAGCGTTTTTCTTTTCTTCTTGTTCATAATCGCTCCCCATTCTGTATTAACATCAAGGTCGCTCATACTCTTTACTTGATACACCTTAACCGCTAGCACATATGCGCCGCACATTTCGCAGACATTCGCCTTATACCTGAAAAACAGTTCTTTCGGCTTGTTCATCTGCTCGTATTCGGGTATGATGTCTGCATAACTCCCAAGGGCGTGCTTCACCCTGCGGAATCCCTCATTGTAAAGGACTGCATATTTTGTACCCTTCTGTGTTTTGTACGGCACTTTAAACTCTTTGTTTTTGGTATATTTGAGCTTTGCTTTTGTCATTGTGATACGGTATTTTGCCGCAACGGTCTTATACAGGCTGTATTCCATGACATAATGGAACTTATTTAATACGGAGACATTGCTCGCAAGACGGTAGTAATTGTAAATCCCCCGAATCTGCGCATTGTACTTCCGCACCATTTCATGCACTGGCAGGAAAATATAGTCGTTCCGCTGTAACGGCTTCCAGACTTCCTTTTCCCCTGCCCTTGACACGATTTTCAGCACACCGTAATTTAACAGCTTCCCCACCCATTTCTCTTTTGGCAGGTACAGCTTGATTTTGCCGGTGTAGGCTTTAACAGTCCCTTTTCCTTTGGCTTTTTTCAGCGCACTGTCGTTGCATACCGTAACGTCATAGCCGAGGAACCTCGCTTTGTCGTCACTGTTCGTGATGAGCGTCTTTTCCGCAGACAATTCCAGTTTCAGCGTTTCCTCAAAGAACCTCCCAATATCGGACTTAATCTTTTCAGCATCTTCTTTGCTTCCGATTACGCCGATAAGAAAATCATCGGCATACCGTACATATTGAATCCGCTTATAGCCTGTGTCCATCGGGTCGCCCATAGGGATTTTCTGGAACGCCCTCTTTAAGTCTGCCAGTCGGCGTACTGCTTCCTGCTTTTCTGTATCAGAGTAGCCGTCCCATTCTTTTCGGATTTTGACTTTGCACCTTTGGCGGTATGACTGTTTTCTGGAGTACTCATTGTTCCTTTTTCTGCCCGTACCTTTATCAAATCCCTTTTTGTAGTCCTCCATAAATCGGTCAAACTCATTAAGGTAGATGTTTGCAAGGATTGGGCTGATGCCAGAACCCTGGGCTATGCCGCTGAAAGTGGAATTGTACTCCCAGTTCTCCATATACCCTGCATTGAGGAATTTCCAAATCAGCTCAATAAAGGCTTCATCTTTAATCCGCCTGCGCAGGATATTTACAAGGCTGTGGTGGTCTATCGTATCAAAGTACGATTTTATATCCCCCTCCACATACCATTTCACACCTGTAAAGTTCTGCTGTAACTGTAAGAGTGCCGTATGGCAGCTCCTGCCGGGTCTGAAACCGTGGGAATAGTTGGAGAATGTCGGGTCATAAATACTTTCAAGAATCATCTTAATAACTTCCTCCACCAGTTTGTCGTCTGACGACGATATCCCAAGCGGTCTCATTTTCCCGTTTTTCTTTTTGATATACTGTCTGCGGACAGGGTTCGGCTGATAACTGTGGTCTTTCACCGCATGGATGATTCGCTCCACTCTTTCTTTACCGTAACCGTCGAGTGTCAGCCCATCTATGCCGGGTGTCATTGCACCTTTGTTGGCGTAGATGTTTTGGAGAGCCTGCAAATAAAAATCCCCATTATAAAGATTCCTGTACAGTCTCTCGTACTTGTAGTTTTCCTCTTTCGAGTGTTTCTGTAGATTCTCCAAAATAATCTTTGGACTTCTCATAGTGTCTCACACACCTTTCCTAAATTATTTCAGTCGTATAGCTGTCTCCCTTCGCCATGTGAACGGTATTACCGCCTCGGACTACTATGGAGACTCCGTAGCCATGCAGGATATTCAGGCACTGTATGCCATAGCTTAAAATGGTAAGCGTTCCTGTTTAGGCTATCCTCGTTTAGGCTTGTCTGTACAAGCGTGTCATGTTGTCGGCTATGACGTTCGCCGTTTTCCGCTTATTGCGGCTGGTCAGTGCGGAATGTGATGTGTAGACGCAGTTCGCAAACTCTGCGTACACCCTGCACTGCCTGACGTATAATAGCTATCTTCCGTCAGTGCTGACGATAAAGCCCCTCTGGCTGTCATTTAAGCAGTGTAGCTGTTTAACCTCATACATGACATTTCATCTTGATGCCCGTTCACAGCCTGATAACTGGCTGAATAGCACCGTTACCGACATGCTATACTCCCCGTCGGGTTTCCCTCTCGGATAAGTCGGTTGATGATAGGAATTAGGCTTCAAATGAAGCCCTCACATTGAACCTACTATCTTGCTAAAGATAGATTACAAACAAGCCTGCGCGGAACAAATGAGTTCCGCTTACGAGCGCACCGCAAATTCATCCATGATAAACTGGCAATGGACAGGCAGGCTCCCGCCGTACTTATGGTCGGCAAGATAAAATAACTGTTGGAATAGCTGCGTGTATAATAGTGACACCAGAAAATTAAAACTGGTGTCGTTGTCTGGTATCAGAGCGAACAATGCGACTTTCTTCTCGCCCAAAGACGGCAAATCAAGCTCGTCCGTGGCGGTCAAAGATGCAAGGCTTTCCAGATTGAACTTCTCAAGCCTTGCGGCAAGGGTTATCTGGATGCTCTTTAGCGTCTTGGCACTTCCGCTGTGGTAATCACGGTAGTATTTCAAAGCGATATGCTCTGGGTTTACCATCTCCAGACGGTCAAACAGTTCGTCAAGCGGGCTTACATAGCTGTCGTCGTCCTCCCTTACCTCGCCCGCCCTTAAAAGCTCCATCACCATTGGAAAATTCTGTTCCTCTGGCGGGGCTTCGTATTTCAGATAGAACACGAGGGATAAGAGCAGCATACTCGCCGCCGTGTCCCAGAACGGGTCTTGCGACTGTGAGCCTTTCGGCGTGGTCGCCTTAAATAAATTCGTTACCAACCTCTGTACATCGTTATCGTTCCTTAAATATACAAACGGATTGTAGCAGTGGCTTCGGTGCATATTGATAAGGTCGAGGACACGCACCTCATAGCCTTTTTTCTCAAGCAACCCTCCCGTGTCACGGACAATCTCGCCTTTCGGGTCTAAGATTACCATTGATGTGTTACATTGCATGACATTGGGCTTGCAAAAAAATCTGGTCTTTCCTGCACCAGAGCCGCCCACCACGAGGATATTCAAGTTCCTCCTGTGCTTCTTCCCGTCAAGCCCGATGCGGACGCTCTGGGTCAGCAGCTTATTTTCTGATGCGTTCTTGTCACGGTACTTTTTATTGAGCGTACCTGCGTTGCCCCATTTAGCAGAGCCGTGTTCCTCCCCTTTGCGGTAGTTCCTGCGTGTGGAGAAATAAACGCCGATTCCCATGCCGTAGGCAAGCAGAAAAATAAGGACAGTTTTCATGCTGTCCCCGCATACCGTTATGGAAAACGGATTCTCGACTGCCACGGATAGATTCTGTATAATCTCCACGATGCCGCCGCTGACATAAGGGGCAGTCAGCAGGGCAAGCCACACGACAGGGATAATGCCGCATAAAGAGAGGATTAAGCACGCCTTGTAATCGTCACCGTTCTTCATGGCACCTGCACGGGGCGACCTTTACTTTCTTGGTCGGGGCGTATGCCACCCTGCTTATCAGCTCGTCAACAGGCTCGGTGGGGCGTTCCTCCTGTATCTGCTGCGTCCGCAGGGTGTTGAGGGCGTTGAGGACAATATTTTTATCATATTTATCCAATGCCAGATGGTATCGTTCTTCTTTCATAGGCTGCACCTCCGATTAGCGTTCCTGCCCTTTGGATTTGGGCGGCTTGTTCTTTTCAAGGCTCTTATACATATCCGACTGGATTTCTCCGAGGACGTCACGCATCGAGCCAAGCTCGCCCTTAAATTCCTGCGTTTCCATACCCTCAAATTCTTTCGGGAGCTTATCAAAGTTAAATCCCTTTGTGTCCACGCCGTAACGGGAGCTTACCATATAGGCGACACAGAACGATTTGAAATCAGAATCATCACGGCTCTCCTTATGCTTGCAGTCAAAGACCGCCGCCGACACTTCCTTTGCCATGCTGACAAAAAGCTGTTCCTCGGAAAGCCCCGTCCTGATGAAGATGGTCTGCTGTTGGCTGTCATAGAACACAGGCAGCTCAAGGTCGTCCATTGGCACAAAGGAAACGGGGCTTGCGTCAATCATCGCCGACACAAGCTCCCGCATGGTTTTCTGCTCCTGCGGCGGCTGCCTGTCCTTTGCCGAAGTCTGGGAAACGTCATATACTACTTTTGCATTGTAGCCGACCGCCTTTGAGCCGTCCTCCCGCTGGTATTCTCTCCCTGGCTCAAGGATGGTGACTTTCTGTGCGTCCTTATCCACATAGGCACGGCTCTGTTTCCAACTGCCGTAGTCTTTTAGTTGTGTCGCTTCGGGCATCTGTGCCGAAACTAAGATTGCGTTGTTGACGGAGTAGCGGTCAAAATGCCCCTGCACGTCAAGATACTGCTGAAATGCACCGCCGTCCGCCATCATCTCTTGGCAGGTCGTGTCAATCAGCTCATAGGCTTCTTTCCGCTGCTCCTGCTTTTGGGCAGCCCATTCCTCTTTGTTAAAGGCTCTGCTGCCGCCGCTGAATACATCATAGATACTCATAGCTATCTTGCTCCTTTCGATTTGGATTTCCGTTTCCGCTTCTGGGGCTGCTTATGCTCCGTCTTTCCTGCGGGCGGTTTCTTCGCCCTGTCGGAAGATTTCTCTTTTGCAGGGGCGGCATCCGCTTCCTGCTCCTTTCTGCCCTCCTTTATCTTCCGCAGTTCCTCCCTGACTGACGGCTTCCCCACCTTAGTCATAGTAGCCCCCTCTGCGGGCTTCCTTTGCTGCTTTAAGGTAGGCTCGGACAGAGGGGATTTTTCTGTCTTTGCCACCGAGGGGTTTGGGGCGTTTTCCTCTTTCTGCATGGGCTTTCCCATAAGGGCATCCATGAGCCTGTCTTTCTCCGCCTTTTCCTCCACGCCGACGTCTGGCTCTGGCTGACCGTCCTTTACCCCTGCATCTTTTTCCTTTGCGGTCTTGGCATCTTTCGGCTTGGTCTTTTCCCCTTTCGATTTCTCCGCTTCGGTCACGATAGAAGCGGCGTCCACCGATGCAAGATTGAAACGCTCCACGATGCGGCTGATTTTCGATGCGTCCTCCGCACGGGCAATCACATCCACCTCCGCATTGGGGTCTTTATTCCCACGGTCTGCCAAAACACAGTAGAGTACGCCGTATTTCTTTGCTTCCTGCGTAAACTTCTTTAAGTCGCCGCTTTTTACGGTAAAGACTTTCAGCTCCTTGCCAGAGCGGAGCATATTTGTGAGCCTTACCTTTCCTTTGGTTTTCTGTTCTTCTTTTAAGATGGAATATAAGAGGATGGCGATATTCTTAGCACCCGCCCCCGTAATTTTGGCTGCGACCTCAAATCCCTCCAAGCTCATCCTTACGATTTGCTCTGCCGCTTCGCCGCCTGTGTTCATGCTTCATCAGCTCCTTTCTTTGCTGTTCTTTTTCATCTGCCCGTATGACATTTAATTTTTCTTTGAGGGCGTCGCTTCGGGCTTCGACACCCTCACACAATCTGACCTCCTTTCGCAAGGTTTTCATCCGCTCTGTGATTTCCGACAGCCGAGCCTTGACCGCTTCTTTTTCTTCCCCGACAGATTTGCGGCTCTGGGAGTAAAGCCCCTTACGCTGTTCGGTCAGCTCCTGCATCTCGGATTCCAGAGAGTCTTTATACGACAAAAGCTGCTCCGCCGTATCTATATGGCAGCGGCAAAGCAGCCTTGTTTCGTTTGTGATGGCGTCCATCTTCATCAAGTCGTCTTTCAGAAGATAATGAAGCCTTGCATAGTTCTGTTGTTTCTTCTTTGGCAGGATGCCGAGCTTGTAACAGTAATGGAGATACAGCCCTCGCAAGCCGCCGATTTTCTTTGTGTCTTTTAATGTGCCTTTTACCTTTATCACTCTGACCTGTGGCTGCTCTTTGGAAAAGTTCTGGAACTTAACTGCATAGGAGTTTTCCCGTATGCGTTCCGTTATCCGCTCATTGGTGTAATTCTCGCCGAGCTTGTAGAGCCGCTTCGGTCTTTGCCATCCCTTGCCAATTATCGTCCAGTATTTTCGGTTAGGGTCAAAATTGATGCGGTATCCCATTTCCGACAACTGGCGGTCAAAATCTTTCAGAGTAAACGATTTTGAGATAGCTTCGTCCACCGCCTGCCGTGCCACGGTGTCCCTTGTAGGCAGATCGTTCTTCTCGGCTTGGTAAAGGGCATACGGTTTCTTCCTGCCGCTTGGGTGTTCGATGACCGATAAGGAATACTCACGGCATAATTCATCCGAACGCTTACGCAATAACCGCAGATTCTTTTTGTTATCGTGATAGTGCTTTCCATCCACATAGGAAACAGAGTTGACAACAAAATGATTGTGCAGGCACTCCGTATTAAGGTGAGTGGCTACAACGACTTGAAATCTATCGCCCCACATTTTCTCCGCCAGCTTCACGCCGACCTCATGTGCCTGCTCTGGCGTGACCTCGCCTGCCTTAAAACTCTGGAAGCCGTGGTAGCAAACAATCTCGCTCTCATCGTTCCATTGTGCTTTGGCTATCATCATCTCGTCCCTTGCCGTGGCAGGGTCACAGTTTACGCCCGTGACAAAAAACTGCTGCTCGGTTTTGTCGCCGTTGGTGGCGTACTTCATCACATCGCCCATCGCCTGCAAGTCCGCAGCCGTATATTTGGGGTTGGCGGTCTTTTCTGGATTCTCGGCGTAGTCGATGGGGTGGTCGAGCCTGCCCTTTACGTCCCAGATTTCGCAGACCGCCATCAGCCAGACAGCTTCCTCGGAACAAGGTATTGCCTACTTACGTCCAGACGGAAGTCCCGCCATCTCTTGGCTTCGTCATAGAGCATCGACGTGTCCACAAAGTTTAGGGCGTTCGCCTTTACCGCAAGCTGGTTGATGCGGTTGCCGATTGCCGACAGCTCCCGCATGATTTTATAGAACTCTGGGTCTGGCTTCTCACATAGGCGGTAGCCCATGACCATCGACTGGAGCAGGGCTTGTCTGGAATGCCCCGCCCGCTCCGCAAGGGAGCAGAGGTATTCAGCTTCTTCCTCGGTCAGTCGGAACAGTATCTGCACATTCCGTTTCCGCATCCAAATCCCCCTTTCCCTCGGAGAGCCTGTTAATCTGCAACACGCACATACACGCCACGCCGCACATTCCTCCGAGCGTTGTGCCGAGAGCGAAGAACAATAAATCTCTCATCCTAAAAAACTCCTTTCCTGCCGCCGCATTTTCACGGCGGCATTGCATCCTTTGATGACGTTCTTTTTATGGGGTATTAGGGGTCGTCCCCTAACAAGCGAATTTTGTTTCCATCGGAAGATGGATAACCAAATTCAGTGCTTGGTAAGACATTACTTAGTCCCCGTCCTCATACATACATTCTCCGCACACGGGGCAGTAGTAGGGACAGCCCGAACATTCCTCATGCTCCAGACACTCGTCCTCGATGTCGGTTTCTTCGCTTCCGTTCTTCAAAGGGTCGGTAATGTCGGCTTCGCCGCAGACAAAATTCGCATCGGAAAAACTCACAAGGTCGGTGTCAAAAAGCACGGTCTTTAGCTTCTCCCTTGCTTCTTCGGGGCTTTCTGCATAGACGGAAATGGTCTTTTCATAGTGGGCGGTAAGGGTCACTTCATACTTTTTCAATCATTCTTTCCTCACTTTCGGTCTTAAATTTTACGGTGGTTTCTGTGCTGCAAGGGGATAAATCTCTCACACAATCAACGGGCATCCCTCCTTTCACGGCTCAGCTTCTGCTTTGCAATCCCCAGATAGGACATTAAAAAATCGTTGACATCCTTGCCGACTGGCGACGGGGCATCAACGATTTTATAGTCTTTCTGCAACAGTTCTTTGAGGGCGGCGGTACAGAGCCTGCCTGTCCTGTCGTTATCCAAGTGCAGGATAATGGTCTTGATTTGCGGATTTTTTTGCAGGTAGGTGGACAGGGCAATGGGGATTTTGCTCTCCGAAAGCTCCTTTTTGGGCTGATACACGCCCGACAGGGAGAGCAGGTTTGCCGCCTTATAGTCCTTTCCCTCGCATTTGAGGTAGGTGGCATAGGACAGTAAATCAATGGCGGCTTCAAATAGATGCACCTTGTCTGTCGGCTCTCTTGCCAGAAGTCGGAACGAATACCGCTTGTCGCTGCCCGATGCGTCCTGTCGGAAAGAGCTGCCGAGCGTACTCCTAAGAGCCGCATACTTTGGCTTTCCGCTTTCGTCCTTACCTACAAAGACGGCGTTATGGTACGGTCTGCTTTCAAAGATAATGCCCTCTGCGATGCAGTCCTGTATGAGCTGATAGTCAATGCCACGCCCGAAAAGGTACTCTGTCACCTTATCGCAGTCTGCATTTTTCTCTGGCAGGAGCAGCACTTTCGGCTCGTCCTTTTTCACGGCAGGGGGCGGCGGCTTCCAGTCGCCCATGTCCCCTGTGAGGGTCTGCACGGCTTCCACGAAGCCAAGCTCCCGCACTTTCATCAGATAATCAAGGGCGGAATAGCCGCCGATGCCCCTTGACCACCAGTACCATTTGCCGTTGGAAATCTTCAAGCTGTCGTGTTCCCTTGTGCAGTAGACATTGCCTGCCACACGCTTTAGGTTGCTCGGCTCATACCGTTGCAGGTAGGAGAGCAGGTCGATTTGCCGTGCCTGTTCAATCACGGCGGGGGCAAACTGCACATAGCCGTTACTTCCCATTCAAATAAAATCACCTCCAGAAATGAATTTAGCCGAGGGGCTTATCGTAGGATAAACCTCTCGGCTATGTAGATTACCAGTTAAATTTTTCTTTCTTCTTTAGTTTCATAAATTCATCTGCAAATTTTTCAGCAGTTTCACGGTTCTTATCAATACTAATTGTTTCTTTGTTATATTGTGCCGCTCGTGTCCAATTAAAAGTCCCATGAATAACTGTTTGCAAATCAATTATACAAAACTTATCGTGCATTATATTTTTGTATAGCGATTCGATAGAAACCCAATATACTTCAAAATGTTCATCTAAATTGAATGCAGCATTTCTGTTTTTATCATTATCATCTATAACAATCTGGATATTTAGCCCCTGCCGTTTTTTCTTTTCAAGCTCACTGAAAATATCGGGGTCAGTAAACCAAGCCATTGCAACCCAAATGGTATATTTCGCCGCTTGGATTTCATCAATTATCTGGTGCTGTATATCTTCAAACAATATTTCTTGACTGATTTCTTCATCATTAGGCAATGCCCCTGGCTTTATTTCCACACCAAAAAGTTCGTAATCATCATTGGGTGGATATATTTCATAACAGATACCACTTAAATAATCACTATAAGATTTAAGCTCAATGAGCCTATCTGGAATAATACAGAGATAAATATATTCTTTATAATGATTCCATAGGTGGTATGTAAATTCTCCTGTCTGCTCATAGTGAATAGTTACTAATCTAAGCAGATTGATGATTTTTTCTTTGTCTGGGTGTTCGCCAATTTTTACTGTATCAATAAGCAATTTTTTGAAATCTTTTTCTTGCACTTAGTATCCTCCCGCCAATTTTATTTTTTGTTTTTATAAAATTTGTGGCTTTAGATATTTCAAACCTATTACAAAGACTAATTATTTACCACAACACCGTTTGTATTTTTTTCCACTACCGCACGGACACGGTTCATTTCTTCCAATTTTCTTTTTCTTGTGTTGTTGCTCACCTACCCTCATTTTATCCGTAACAAAACTGGGAATAATTCCTTTTTGTATAAAAGATAATTTTCTCAAGTTATATACCAACTCTAATATATAAAACATAATACGAAAATTTTCTATACATAAATCTGCAAAATCTATTAAATACAAATCGACAGACTTGTTTCTGTCATTGAAAGTAATCAATTGCGTTTCGTAGTCAATATCACTATCAAAATGCTGAATGGCGTTTCTAACTCGATTATTCAAACTACTAATGGGTTTGCTAAATGGCTCTTTTTCGTCTATATATCCATTTCTCATTTTATTCCCATTAGATTCCCTAATAAAATCTTGATATGACTTGCCATTAACACACTTTGCTGAATCATTCCGAACAAAAATATTATTAAGCCCCAAAATCACTTTAAGATTATCAAATATCCATTCATAACTCTTAGCATAGAAATCTGTCAACTCATCGAAATTAGCTGTCATGATACCAAATTTATTTTTATCAACATTTCCAAGGCAATCTCCATTTTTAAGAGCTACTACGGGAAACAATTGCTCATATACCTTAGCAAATAACTCAATTAGTTTAAAACCTTTTGTTTCAATGCTATTAAAATCAATATTTCCGTTGGCAATAAATTCACCAATCTGGGTAAAATGATTTCTATCCCCAATCACTAATTGCCCTATTTTCGTATACTCCCCTAAAGTGTCTTTGCCAATAATAATTGAAATGCCCGTTCTGGTTAGCAAAAATTGGTGCAAAGCTACTGCCGCATCAAAGTTGTTCTTTACTTCTGAAAAAGGGATATGCGGATACTGTTTAATCATATCCTTAATTCGTGCAAAGAGTATCTCATCTTGGTTATTCCAAAACAACTCAAAATTTTGTTTCATCTCACTCAATCCAGATTTAACAAAATTAGCAAAATACATCGTTTCTTGGGTTTTCTCCATTGCTTTCTCATCACTTCCGTAAAAAATGTGATTTCTCATAAATGGTGAAAGCTCAACTTCATACATTTTCTTGTGAACTGCTTTTCTGGTTGGAAATTCCGCTGATAATTCAACTGAATAAAATTCTTCATCATCGCATTGTATAATATCAGCATTTTCTACATTGATATTGTTATCTTCTATAAAAACTTTTCCATATATTGTTGAATGACACTTAGGGCAATGAACATGAAAGGGAATATCAAAGAAACCCATCTGGGTGCGAAGGTTTATCTTCATTTTACAAGCATTACACTGAACAAACACGTTATTAACCATATTTTACCTCCCCGTTTTTTATAATTATATCAGTTTCCTATGGAAATTTCCATAACTGATGCCAATATGTAAAAGACGGCATCAGCTCCACGCCGACACCGCCTTTCCCTCGGTCAGTCCATTATAAAATCCCTGCCTTTTTCAGATACCCCACGCTGTCATAGCATCCACGGAAGTAAACCGACTGCATCTCCATATCCGTAAGTTTGTTCCTAAGCTCCATAACTTTAATCAGTGCGTCACATTCTTCCTCGGTCAGTTCCGCCGATGTTTCCGTGTCAAACACGCCTAAGACTTTCGGATATTTCTCATAAAGGCTCTCAATCTCGGCTCTCACGGCACGATATTCCTCATTCTCCCTTGCCAGCTTTGCGGTGACAGAGCCAAGATATTCCTCAAAGATATTACTGTGGACGTCCACAAAAGTTTCAAATCTGAACGCATCCGACATTGTTCCTCACCTCCGACTTTTTCTTATCGTCACTTATTATACTGCCCAAAATAAAGCAATACAAATGTGCAAACTGAATTTTACCTCTCCCTGTCTGTGCTTTTTTTCTCTGCCGGCTCATCGTTCTGCTCTGGTTCATCGTCAATCACAGTGTTGTCCTTTTCGTTTAGATTCAATTCGATATTGAGGGCAGTCAGCCTTTCCGTCTTTTCTTTCAGCTCATTTTCAAAAGCAAAAGGTTTCTCAACCTCAACTTTTGCGGTTTCAAGCTGTGCAATGGTTTCCTCCTTTCTGGTCTTGGCAGCTTCCAGTCTGGCAGGGAGCTTGGCAATCTCATTCTCAATTCTGGTCAGATTGCCGAGGGTGTCCATGCCTAAATCTACTTTATATTTCCTCATCCCGCAGAGGTTTAAGCAATAGTTGGCGTTGACGGTATCATAATAAATCTCCATCTGAAAACCACGGTAGCTGCCGATTTCTATCGGCTGTGACATTGGATTTTCCTTGCAGATAGCTAAGAGCATCTCGCCTGCATCCGCCTTTTCTTTGTAGGTCACGCCGTTTAAGGTCATCGGGCAGAACTTATCCTCGCCCTGCGGCATATGCTGGCTGGCAATTTTGGCATCATTCCCGTAGTCTATAATGCGTTCCTCATAGTCTTTAATCTCCTGCGGATAGTGCTTCAATATCCTATCCTCAAGGTCGTAATGCTCAGAAAGATAGCTCTGCTTCAAGACTTTCAGCTTCACCACCTGCATATCCAAATCCATTTTTTCCTTAAAACGCTCATCTCCTGTGGCAAGCATTTTCACCTCCGCAAAGGAGAGAGCGACCTCATCTACATCCTCGGCAGAACGCACGGGACTTTTGCTCGTCATTATCTGGGAGATAAATTTCTGCTTTCCCTCCACGAGCTGATAGAGGTAAGCATCAAAGGTCTGTTCCGTGACATAGCGGTAAACCTCCACTTCGGGAAACATATTGCCCTGCCGCTCAATCCTCCCCTGCCGTTGCTCTAAGCAAGTCGGTCATTTTTTGCGGACAGTTCAATACATACCATCCTTTTTTGTTCCCTGCTCCTGCGTTTGCTCTCGTTTGATTTTTCCCTCTGTATCTTCTTGGCACAAGCGGGGCAATACTTCGATATGCCAGAGCCAGGGACATATTCAACACTGCACACTATACAGTTTTTAGCGGGTAACGCTGTCCACCGTTTTGTGGGTGTGATATGTAATTCACCGACAAAGCCGATGAATTTATAATAAATCTTGATTTCCTGTTTCACTGTTCCGTCTGCTGATTTTTCACGCTCCGAAACAAGTATCTTGTCTATCAAGGCATTTACGATGGTTGCGTCCAGTTCCTTAATGCCTTGGTAGTTGCGGATAAGGGAGAGGAAGTCACGGATTCCCTGCGATTTCTCGTAGCTTTCGTTAAGCGTTTCTGTTACCTCTTTCAGCCTTGATTCAATCTCAAGCTGTTCTTTCTGGTATTTCCCCGACATCATTTCAAAATTCCGCCCGGTAATCCGCTCCATGACCTTATCCTCATAGAGAGAAGAAAACAGCCTGTCAAGCTCCGCAAGGCGTTTGTTCAGTTTCTTCCGCTCTTTCTCCATTGCTTTTGCTTTGCTCTGGTCTGTTTCCGTGAGCCGCTTCTCAATCGCCCTCACCGCCCGCTCGTCATTCACCGCCATATCCGCAAAACGGTTGATATCGGCAAGGACGGCGTTAAATAAGTCCCTCGCTTCAATGGCGTGTGCGGTACACATGACGTTGCCGTATCTGCCATAATTATTGCAGGTATATTGTACGCAGTCGATGATGTCGGGGCGTTTCCTCCTGTTGGCACTCATAGCCCGCAAAGCGTAGCCACAGTCCGCACACTTGATAACGCCTGAAAAGATATTTTCAAAGCCGCCCTTGTTTTCGGGTAATCTGCGGCTTGTGATAAGCTGCTGTACGGTGTCAAATTCCTCCTGCGTCACTATCCCCTCGTGGGTATCGGGTATCACTTCCCATTCTTCGGGCAGCTTAGAGGGACGTTTCTTGCTTTTCATATTGGCGGCAATCCGTTTGTAACCCGCAAGGTTTCCCGCATATATCGGGCTTCTTAAAATGCCCCTCACGCTGTTCTCGCTCCAGATATAGCGGTTTTCTTCGTTACCCTCAAAGTACCGCTCATAGCCTGTTGCCCCCTGCTCCGCCGCATAAGCGGCAGGGCGTAAAATATGCTGTTTATTGATGTGCTTGCGGATTTTAGAGATTCCGTTCCCTGCAAGTGCAAGGTCGAATATCTCCCTTACCACATGGGCAACCTTATCATCAATCAGCAGATGGTTATGGTCGGCGGGGTCTTTGATATATCCGTAAGGTGCATACGTCCCCATGAATTTCCCCTGCTGAAACCTTGCACGGTACGCCGATTTTATCTTGACTGATATGTCGGCGGCATACATTTCGTTTAGGATATTGCGGAATGGGGTGATGTCCATCGCTGATTTATTGAGCGTGTCCACGCCGTCATTGACCGCTATATACCGCACGTTATTTTCGGGAAAAAAGACTTCGAGATACAGTCCGCAGTCAAGGTAATTCCTCCCTAAACGTGATAAATCTTTCGTAATCACGCAGTTTATCCGTCCGATTTCAATGTCCTTAATCATGTTCTGGAAACTCGGTCTTTGAAAATTCGTACCAGAATACCCATCGTCCACATATGTTTTTGCCAAGTGCCAGCCCTGCTTTTTTACATAATCGGTGAGGATGGATTTCTGTGTGGCAATGCTCGCACTCTCGTTATCCGTCCCATCGTCTTTTGATAATCGACAGTAAATGCCGACTTCATAAATCTTATTTTCCGTTCTTATTCCTGCCATATTGTGATTCCTCCGTCTTTGTTCTACTCAATCTCATGTTCCATTGCGTACATTCTAAGCGGATATACCCTCATTGTCGAAGGTGTCATCTTTAGCCATCTTCCTGCGTATATCCTCGGAGATAATCGGGATAAACGCTTCCGCAACGGTCTGTGTGCCGACATATTCCCGACTGATAATTACCTGCACTCGTGCTTTCGGCATAATACGCTTTCTCTTTTGGTTCGCTGTCTTATCCTCGCCCATATTCAAATCTTCCTTTCCAGACAGGCAGGGGAGTATATAAAATCCCCCCTGCTCTGCCAATCAGACACACTCAATCCCCGCTGTTTATTTCTTTCTGCAATGCTTTAAGGAGAGCCGCCGCTTCATCAGCGGTCAATGTGATTCCCTTTCCGCATTTCTCACGGTTCGGGGAAAAGCTGCGGATGTCATACTTCGGCTCTTTCCCGTTCCATGAAATCAAGTTGATTTCCTTTGTATAGCCGCTGTCACCCGCAGACAATACGGCGATTTCCTTTACAATCTCATACTGGATTTCTTTCATTTCCTGCCCCTTTCCTGTCTTGGCTTTCTGCTTTTTTATCTGGATAAAGTTATATATTTACCTCCCGAAAAGAAAAGGCTAGCGGCTGCCCCTATTCCGTTTCCTCTGCAATTCACGCTCTAACAGTTTAATGATGGTGTCCTCCATCTGCTTCGGCGTTGTGTTCTTCGGGAAATATTTTTTCAGCTTGCTTGTGTTGATTTTCAATGTTTCTTTCTGGTTCCCCTTTTCCTCGGTCATAATCGCAAATATCGTATCCATATCAAGCCGCCCGCTCTGGCTCAAGGTTTTCATCCGCTGTGCCTGTGAGAGTGAGGGCGTTGCTTCCTCGCTCTCCATCGTGGCAAACAGGTTTTCCTGCTCGTCTTTCTTCAAAAAGGACAGCTCCACCGCAGGCGTGAGGGCGATTCTTCCCTTGTCCACCATCTGCAAAATCGGCGGTATCAGTTCTGTCAAGCGGATGAAACGCTGCACGGTCATCCTGCCCACACCGAAACCCTGTGCCACCTTATCATCCGTCCGCAACTTCGTCCCAACTTGTGACGAGGTTAAATCTGTGCGGAAACCTTGCCGCTTCATGGCTTCGGATTTCATTTTGTAGGCAAATGCCCGCTCACTCGGCAGGATGTTTTCACGCTGTAAATTACTGTCTACAAGGGTGATGATGGCTCGGTCACGGTCTAAGGGCAGGACAAAAGCGGGGATTGTGTTTATCCCTGCAAGCTCCGAAGCACGGACACGCCGCTGCCCTGCAATGATTTCGTAGCCGTTCCCATCCTCTTTCGGGCGTGTGATGATTGGCGTTACGATTCCAAACTCTTTGATACTCTCTGCTAATTCTGATAACATTTCGTCCTCCACCACATGAAAAGGATTGTCGGGGAACAGATATAAATCTGTGGTCTTTAATACCTTAAAATCCTGTTTCTTCATTCACATTTCTACCTTTCTTCTGGTCTGGTTTTGCCTGTTCGTTGTAATTCCTCTAATGCTTCTGGCGGGATTTTAGATAGTAGCCGACCCATCTGCTCATTGGTTCTCTGCAACTCAAATATCCTCTGGTTGGCTTTCTGTACCTTTAATTCCTGCTCGTACTTTTCATCACGCATACGCCCCGCATAATCGGATTCCTGCCCGATTCTTTCTTTCAAGCTGTCGATATACGCCTGCTGTTTGCCGATTTCTTTAGAGAATTTCTCCATGTCTGGAAGCCATGCCGCAATCAGTTCCAGAGCCTTGTCACGCTTTTTCCCTGCGTTAAAGGCGTTGATGTCGGAGAGGGCAGACACGATTTCCTCATACTGTTTATCCAGTCTGCCGCCTAATTTATAGAGCCATGTGGGGATATGCTTCCGCTTGGTTTCCATTGAGGACTGCCCCCGTTCAAGCTGATTCCATCGTGAGGACATCCGCTCATGGTAGGCGGTCTGCCACTCGGATAAGGATTTCTGGTTGCCTAAGATGGCTTTCGCTGACAGCTTGTTGTCTGGCGTAATTGGTACAAAACATAAGTGCATATGGGGCGTTCTCTCGTCCATATGGACGACTGCGGAGAGGATATTTTTCTTCCTCACACGCTCCGAAATAAAGTCAAGAGCCGTCTGGAAATACGCTTTCTGTTCTTCGGGCGGTAGGCTGTTCATAAATTCGGGCGAAGCTGTGATGAGCGTTTCCACCATCATCACGCTGTCTTTCCTTACCTTGCAGCCCGCTTCGGCTATCATTTGGTTTATCTCTTTCTTGTAGGTGTAACGGGGCGGATTCACAAGATGGTAGTTATCTTTGGAGCGTCCCACGTCAATGTCTGGGTTGCTTTTATAGGCTTCTTTCTTTCGCTCGTTGTGGCGTTCGCAAGCCGCAACGCCGCCTGCTTTGCGTTTCTGGAAACGCAGGATTGCATAGGGCATAGTCAATCTTCCTTTCTTCGGCGGGTAATCTTCCAAAGGGTGACGGTGGGTGACGGTGATGACGGTGTTTTTGGGATACCCCCACGGGAGCCGCCGACTGTCACCGCACATTCTTCCATCCGAAGCCGTAAGGCAGAGGATGGGCAGGGCGTAAGCCTTGCATTAAGGGAGTCCAGAGGGAACGTCTGGCACACGACTTTGCAGGGCAAAGTGTAGTGTGTTACACCCTGTAAACGCAGTCGGAAAAATCAGAGGATTTTTCTGACCGCAGGGGTGGATGGACACGCCGCAAGCGGCGGGGAAAGCCCACGCCTGCATTTTGCGTTTATAGGGTGTTCTCCCGTAGGGATGACAGCGGCGGAGTATCCCAATATCACTGTCACCACCGTCACCGCTGTCACCCGCAGGGCAGAGCAGCCGATTTTACATAGCTTTAGGTGTCAATGACAGCCGCAGGGGGTATCCCAATATCGCTGTCATCACCGTCACCGCTGTCACCCGCCTGCCTTGCAAGGGCAATCTGCCTGCCATCTTTCCTGCGGCTGTACTGATAGCTGATATGGTTCTCACTTAAAAATGTGGTGCGGTATTCATTGAGCCATTTCGTAATCACCGTTGGGACGGTTTCTTTTTCCCCCATAGCGGCTAACAGCTCGGTCGCCGTGCCTGTCCATTCCCCTTTGTCCTGCATGAAATCCACCAGCCGAAAAAGGACGTCTGGTATCGCTTCCTTTGCAAGCTGTTCCTGCTCCTTATGCTCCACCAGTTTCCAACTGCAATCACGGAAACGGAGCGTGAACTCCTGATAGGGCGTGTCCCTGCCTGTCACATATAACTTTGCGGTGTCGGACGCACGTTTCTCCTTTTCCAGAACAAAGGTTGCGTCCGCACTCCCTGTCAATCCCGTCGTGCCAGACACTTTGTTGAACACGTCGCTGTCATTCTGCTTTCGGATGTGGTGGACGACTATCACTGCCAATGAGTGCCTATCGGCAAAGTCTTTGATAAGGGAAATATCCCCGTAGTCACTGGCATAGGCATTGTCTTTGGATGCGGTGCGGATTTTCTGCAAGGTATCAATAACAATCAGTCTGCTGTCTGGATATTCTTTCAAATAGTCCTCTAACTGCACGATAAGACCGTCCGACAGCTTATCGCTTGCCACCGCAAAATGGAGCCGCCCGCTTGCTTCGTCCGTCAAGCGGAACAGCCTGTCTTGTATGCGGCAGAACGTGTCCTCAAGGCAGAGGTAAAGCACGTCGCCCTCCTGTGTGGGCATATCCCATAACGGGATTCCCTGCGACACGCAGAGGCAGAGCTTTAACATGAGCCAACTCTTGCCGATTTTCTGTGAGCCGCAGAACAGGGTTAAGCCCGTGGGTATCAGACCGTCCACCACAAAGGACGGTTTCTCAAGCGGCTCATAAAGGAGCGTGTCGGCATTGACCGTCTGTAACTTCTGCATGGGATTCCTCCTTTCGGGCAGTGTCTTTGGTTTTGTTGCACATAGATGTGACCTCCTTAAATAGATTTACTCCCACGGAAAAAAGCGGGAGTATGTAATGCCGCCAATCCCACGCCTATATAAAGCGGATTCCTTTTTCGGTCGGTAATAGTCACGGTTGGAGATATTTCTTCATTTCTGCCTTGACTTTTTCCCTCGCAACCGAAACGGACTTCTGGATAGCGGAAGCGGTGCAATGCTCCATCTTGCTGATTTGATAAAAGTTGAAATCATACTCGTAGTACAGCAGAAAACGTCGTCTTTGTATCTCTGGCAGTCGGGCAACAGCTTTGTAAAACAGTTCATTCCGTTCTTTTTCAATCATTCTTTCATCAAGCGTTTTAGGCACTCTTAACGCACGTCTGTAAAGCGTTTCATCCCATACCTCGTTAAACTCCCTGTGCCGCTGGTTCCATTGCTGAAGATTTCTGTTCCTGCGTTCCATCTGCCGAAATTCAAGAAAGAGCTGCTCTGACACTTCCAACTCATGAGATTTTCCCTGCCCGTCCTTAAAGCTGATAAGATACCTTGTGCCGCTTTCCGTGGATTCCTCCCGAAGCGTATATGTCTTAGTCTTATATGCCATCCTGCTTTCCTCCTAAAAGAAAATTGAGTGAGAGGGTTTGCTCCTCACCCAATAGCCCATAGGAAAGCAGGATGTATTAGACACTTATAAAATTTTCCGAAGCTTCTTCCGCAGATGGTTTAACCTTGCATAAATAGCCCCTGCCGTTAAATGCACAAGCAGGGCAATCTCCTTAGTGGAATATCCCTGCATTTTCAGCAAAACGATCTGTAATGTACGTCTGTCTACTGTGACTAAGGCAAGGTACAGAGTTTCGTTCTCTATCTCGTCCAGTAAATCAGAAACAGACCTTACCTCCGTTTGCTTCTCCCTGTCCGCCATGCCCTCAAGGTATTCCCCGAAGTCGCTTGACCATCGGTAAAACCTTCTGTTAGAATTAAAATCTGCCCTGTCGTCTATGCGGATTTGCTCAATGATTGCTTCATCAACGCCGCATTCCCTCAGCAGCTTTTCTTCGGCTTCTTTCCAGATACGCCATTTCCTGTCCTCTCGTCCGTGGTTGTATGCCATTCTTTTTCCTCCAATCGGGATTTTCTAAATCCAAGATTGAGAGGGCATAAAAAAGCCCCCTCATTTTCCCAAAGGAAAAAACAAGGGGGCTGAACGCCATAAAATTTAGTTTTCTATCATCTTTCTCAGCTTCGCAAGGATTTTGGCTTTGCGTTTGTTGACAACGCTCTGTGTTATGTCTAATCGCAATCCGACTTCCCTCTCGGAAAGTTCTTCATAGAAGATTGCCTTTACCAATGCCTGCTCACTGTCCGACAGCAAAGACAGGGCAGTTTTCAGCCTGTCCGCCATCACTGCATGGACAGCGGATTCTGTAACGTCCACCGCTTCATCAACTATGAAGTCAATGACATTCCCCTCACTGTCTGTAAAGCCATCCAACGACAGCAGACCGTTTTTAGTGTCCAATTTTTCCAGATAACGCCACCGTTCTTTATCCTTGTAAAAATCTGCATACTGTTCCCGCACGACTTCAAGCAGGCAGCCTTGCACGGGAATAAACAGCTTGTCCATATATCTCTGGTCGGATTCCTTGCGGCGGCAGAAGTCTGTGTAAGACAGTTCTACATAAGTGCCGCTTTCTTTGATATATACTTTTCTCGGTGCGTATTTCACCGCTAATACCTCCCATCTGAATTTTTGAAAATATAAAATCCAGATGGAGAGGCGGCGAACGACATCGCATATCAGAAATAGCCCTGCGGCATATTCCGATAAAAAACGACAAAAGAAAAACCGCAAAGGCTCTGTGACCTTTACGGTTATGAGAATTTATAATTCTGTTAATCAGAGATTCTACTTCTGGTTTCATGGCAAGAAGCAGCATGACATAGGCGGAAACTTTTTTAACTAGCTTCCTGCTAATCCCCGATATGCTATGTATGGATAAAATCTGCGTTGCATAAGCAGATAGATTACTGCCCGAAAAAAGGACATAAAAAATCCCTCCAAACTTTAAAACAGGTCTGGAGAGTTTTTGTTAAGTCATTTGAGCATGGCAAAACCGCCCGCCAAAATCACCGTTTTTTTTATTTGGTGGGTTTATCCACGCTTTTCTCGTTAAAAATAAGTGTGATACCATCTTTTAATTTACATTTTAGCAAGTCTTGATTAGGAATACTTTTTATCTTTCCATCAATAACCAATTGTGAATATTCTTTCTGTGAAATATGTAATGTATCCCTTATAAGAGAAGATACTTTTATAGGCAAAAAATATTTACTTTTGATTTCAAGTTCTACAGTTTCATATGGAGAAAAACTATCCCCAATAACCGAATATTGGGGAAGTTCAACTTCCACTCCGATTCTTTGTAGAAAACCATTATCCATTGCATATTGTTCTACAAGAGCCTTATCGTTTCTATGGAACCTCTCTAACATTTTTGCATTTAACGATTGTGGATAAATGCGGGAAAAAATCGTTGCATTCCATGTAGCATTACAATTAAGACACTTATAAATCAGCCAAATATCTAAATATTTCCGCTGTGCATTGATTCTAAATTGTTCTGAACAAGAAAACGCCATTTTCTTGCCACATTTTTTACAGTACTTCAATATATGTGGCAGTGAGAGAAACTGTATTTCCCACATTTTTTTCTCCATGCTAAATTTCCTCCCATTGCATAACTAAAAAATAAAAGGTGGATTGTCACAACATTTTTTCATAAATGACACCTCCCATCTCATTTTCTTTTACAAATAAATTGTAACATTACAGCATGGCAAACTAAACCTAATACTCTTTTCGTAAATAAACATAAGAATAAGGCTGGCATAGTTTTATACACCATACCAGCCCACTTTTAATCATTATGTTCTCTTTTCAACTGCCCAATAATCCGCTGAATACTTTTTACAGATAGAAAATATTTTTCAGCTAAATCCTCCATATGTTCACCTGCAACATAGTCCATATAAATTTGCTCATTTCTATCTTTTAATTCTTGACGTGTTGAGGTTGCCGCTCCCCAGTTTTTCTTATGATTAGAAATTCTTGGGATATAAATAAACTCTCCATCAATGTACTCTTGGACTTTTGCCAATAATTCTTGTGGCAGAACATGTGTTGCTTTCTTATAGCTCATTTTGCACTCCTATCATATTTCTGTTTAATAGGAACAGCAAAGGCTACCCGCAACACTTATTCAATTTTCAGTTGCGATAGCCTTGCCTACGCAATAATAACGATAGGATTAAGCATAAATCCCCAATCCTCCTTTCTCCATACATACTAATAATTTTATCATAATATACAGTCATATGAAACCTCAAATTCTTTTACTAAAGGAATTTGAGAAGTTTAATATCCATAGATAATTTCTTCCCCCACAATCTCCCTCGCACAAGCTTTTATGTTATTTAGGCACTGCACCCATTCTAAGGCATTTTCTTCCTTTAGTCGTTCTGTTATGCCCTGTGCCTGTTTCATGCCCTCTATGAGCCTTTCAAAGCGTTCCTGTGCCTGCCTGTCTACATCGATAAGATAGGCGTTGAGCCTGCCGCTTGTAAGAAGAGTGGTGTATGTAACCCTACGGTACTGCTTCAGATAATCCAAGTGCTTCTGTCCCCATATGCCTATGGACTGTTCTTCTTCGGCGGGTACGGTTAAGCACGGTATTAAGTAATCGCCTTGCCGCTCGTATTTGCCGCCCAGTTCCTCAAATAATGATTTTGCCATTGTCTGTTACCTCCACATTCTTTTATTTTGAATGTCCGCAAAATCCGTCCTACACATGATGGCTTCCACGGGCAATCCAGATTATGAATCGCAATGAGCCTGTCTTGACAGTTCGTGCCTGCACCCATTTTCTGGGTAGAGCCGAACAGCACACGCACTTCACCGCTTCTAACCTTTGCAAACATTTCTTTTTTTTGTGCATCAGTAGTCGCTTCATGGATAAAACGCACCTGTTCCGCAGGGATTCCACGCTGTATGAGTTTCTTCCTCATGTCATCATAGACATTATCAAACTGGTTGGGTAGCATTGCAAAAACATTTTCACTGACTTCCTGCGTTTCTATTATCTTTTTATTGGTCGGTGTCGATAAATCACAAAAGACGAGCTGTGCCGCTTTTGTGTCGGCGTGTCCCTCCCAGATGCGGTACACATTGTCCACGCAGGCGTTGACTTTGCTGTTCGGGTCGTCTGGCAGCATTGGGTCAATCAATCTCTGGTCGAGTGCCAGTTTCCGCCCGTCATTCGTGATTTTGAGCATATTGTCAGATTGTGGCTTTACAAGCCTAGCCCTTACTTTCTCTGCCCGTTTTGCAAGCCCCGCCACCATTTCCGTCTGGATTTGGCTCGGCTTGGTCTTGATGTTGTGGTAATTGACCTTTGGCACGGGGAGTTTCAGCATATCGGCGGTCTGGATGTCCGCAACCTCACGGAACATCTGCATCAGTTCTGGCAGGTTGTAGAACTTCGCAAACCTCGTCTTGGCTCGGTAATTTGTCCCCTCTGGGGCGAGTTCCAGAGCCGTGACCGTTTCGCCAAACGTGGAAGCCCAACTGTCAAAATGCTGCAATCCGTTCCTTGCGAGGGTGTCGTACTGCAAGTACCGCTGCACGGAATACATCTCGACCATCGAGTTACTGATGGGCGTCCCCGTTGCAAAAATTACGCCACGGTTGCCCGTGATTTCGTCCAGATAGCGGCACTTCATAAACAAATCGCTTGACTTCTGGGCTTCGGTCTGGGCGATGCCGCCCACGTTCCGCATCTTGGTGTAAAGGTAAAATAGCGATAGGTAAGGTTTTGAAGTTATCTCCGCCTTTTCCCCCGCTCCACACCGGGCATGCGGCTTTCACCGCACCCGGCGTTCCATCAAACCAACTTACTACCCTCCATCGGGGTTCAATACTCTATGCCCTCACGGTACATATCGTACTTACAAATTTCACATATTTTTATACTTCTGAATCTTCTTTTAATACCTTTTCGTCTATGTCTGGCGGTATCGGACCATTGTTGACCATTCGGTAACAGTCATTGCATAGCCATGTGAGATTCTGCACTTTATTCACTTTCTCTAGCGGAAGTTCCCCTTTAACGTGATAACAAAACTTCTTATCATCTAAAAACAGCGGCTTTTTACAGCATTTACACTTGCCTTTGTCCCTGTTATACGCATATTCCCTGTTCATGAAGTATTCAAAGTTGAACACTGTCTTTGCGTAGACCGATAACTGTATATCCCTTGCGGTATTCACGGACGGTCTGTCGCATGGGAGCGGCTTGCTTTTACTTCGGTAGTAACTGTAAATCCGCCTGCCCTCCTCCGTGTAGGGTGTCATACGCTGGTCGAATGGTCTGGCTTCATATTTACTATGCGTGATAAAAGCATAGGTGATTCCAAACCATTCCCCCTCTATCGGAACAGCAAATGTCTTGCTTTTATACCCCTCATGCCTATGCGGGAGATTACAAAGCTTTTCCATCGGGACTTGATATTTATTGTAGTGCTTTGGAAATCTCTTTTTCCATACCGCCAACGCTGTGTTGTTGATTCTCCTGTCAATGGCATGGAACGCATGGGAACAAATTGAGGGTTGCAGGTATTGTGCCAATCCAACAATCATGGAATTGACACGCTGTATCTGTGCCGCCTGTACGCTCCTTTCTGTGATTTCCCCTATTACACGGACTTCATCAGCTATCTTCTGAATCTTCTCTTTCAGCCGTTCCATATCTGGCAATGGTTTTCCTACCAGATTTTCCGTCCATGTTTTCGGGTCTGGGGTTTTCCGCTTTCTCTCCGCTTTGACCACAAAACCGAGGAAGTGTATCCCCTCCGTCCTGAGGTCTGTTACAAACGTCTTTTCCTGTGACAGTTTCAGCTTCATTCTGTTCTTGAAATATTTTGTGAGCATACGTTTCAATCTATATGCTTCCTGCTCCGTTGACGTGAGGATTACCCAGTCGTCGGCAAAACGGAAGTTGTACTTCGGCGTTACGCCAGACCATTTCAGCCGCCGTGTGTCATTACGCTTATGCTTGCATTGCCTGTGCGGTTCCATATACATTCTCCCTACAAACCAGTCAAAATCATTCAGATACACATTTGACAGCAGTGGCGACAAAATCCCGCCCTGCATTGTGCCGAGTCTGGTATCGTTCAGCATTCCGCTTTCAATATACCCAGCCTTTAACATCTGCTGTATCATCTTGATTACCCTTTTGTCATGGATTCCAATGCGCCATATTTTCTTTAACAGGATTCTGTGGTCGATATTGTCAAAACAGCCCTTGATGTCACCCTCAACCGCCCATACTGGCTGGTCTGGGGAGCGTGTCGCAGAATTTATCACGTTTATAATGTCACGTATTGCATGTTTCTGCGCCCTATAAGGACGGAAACCGTAACTATGCGGATAAAATTTTGCTTCGCATATCGGCTCTATGACAATCCTCACACATTCCTGTATGATTCTGTCCAAAACTGTTGGAATACCCAGTGGGCGTTGTTTTCCATTTTTTCTTAGGGATATATACCCGTCGTGCAGGCTTTGGTCTGTAATCACTGAAACTGTCTCTTATCAGTGCAATCAGTTCTTCTCTTGGCATTTGCAGATATTTATCCATTTTCGCCTGGTCAACGCCAGCTGTTTTACTGCCTTTGTTTGACTTAATGTTATGGATTGCGGTCACTATGGTCACTTCATTCACCATAGCTTCTACAAGACCTGTGAAAGCGATTCCCTCTTTTGATTTCTCATAGAGAAAATCTAAGGTCTGATTCATTTCCGTTTCTGTTGAAAATCTGACGTTCAAATGCACAAGGCTATCACCTCGCAGTTCGTCACCCTTATTTCAGGGAGTTACTATTTTCTTTTGTTTTGTGAAATTTGTAAATTGGTCTGACTAGTACAACATTGCTTAAATAACTAAGTAAAACTATACTGCTAATGGCACTCCCTTATAAGTCCATTTAA
>QXXC01000052.1 GCA_009911305.1 Clostridiaceae bacterium
TATTTGGAAAGTATTAAGAATTAAATACTTTTTAAAAAGTTTGGATTTTATAATGGTTTGGATAATGATAATATCTGCTTCTCTTTGGCAGTTCCTTTGTATCACTGACCTGCATTTCTATGTCGTAAACAGTCTCCTTGTCGTCCTCTACATACACATCCAGTCTGACGCTATGAGCGTCCATATCTACATGGATACTTTTCTGTAATTCCGGATATTCAATGCGTTCAATATTCAAATCCGGAAGAATCCTCTGCAATAACTCTTTGCACAGTTCTGGATTCTGCATGACCTTTCCAAACAGGAAATCATTGGATATGCTTAATTCTTCCCATTTTGTCTGCTTTATTTTCATGTTTCCCATTTTATTCACCCGCTTTCTTTCAGCAAATCACTGCCGGAAAACTCTGCTTGTTCCAAAAGCCCTGTTATCTATTTCTATTATACACAGCCTTCCTGCAAATTACAATAAGCCAGGAACCTGTCTCCTGACATTTTTCCCGCTCTTTGTTGTAAAAGAGTATGCGTTCGTCCTCTGGGTAGCCACAGTATAACTCACCCCCGCATCCTCTGCCACCATACCGTCATTTAACTGAAATTTTTTCATCCCCTGGAACATCCTTAACAGTATGGTTTCCTTTTCCGAATCTGCACATTTCCGTGAAATCCGTACTCTTCAGGCCGTTCATGCTGATCTGGCCCGCCTTCTCCTTTATGGCTTTTTCCTTTCATATTCGGTGTTCCAGTTGCCTCATACATAATTATGTAATCTTATTTTTAGAGCCATCTTTGAGTGAATCTTAACTATAAGTCCATAATATGAATCCCATGGAAGCCACGAACTCCCATGGGGTTAAAATATAACTCTTATTCTCTTCTATTCCCAAGATCTTTTGTTCTCATTCGCCTTTACTTATGATATGATCCTCCATAACATACCCAATTGCGAAAAATCTCATAATATTATTTCAGACAGAACACCCAAAATGCTCTGTCTGAAATATTTAACTTATTTCTTTCAAGTACGTTTCTGCAGTCTCTTCTGTCAAACCAAATTTCTCTCGAATCTTACTCAAGATAATTTCATCCGCTATCTGTAACTCTTTTAATGTAGATACCATAGCTACTATCCCTTTCCGAATTCCTTTCTCCTCCACACCCTTACTTAAATTACACATAAACGATACTTAACTTTCCAATGTCCGCCAGATTCTCTTCCACAATATAATAACGGGTAATGCTGTTTTCACGGCTCTTTGGCGGATTCATATAAATCCATAAAAATCGTGTATACCTTTTTGATATTCTCATAGTGGATATTTATAAACTCGGTTCCATATTGGGCGGAAATCATCCGGCTACAGTAATAGATTCCCCTCTTTATCAGCGGAATTCCTCCTTGTATACTGGTAACTCTTTAAAATCCTCATGAATATCAGGAGTAGTGCACACACATTCACCACTTATATATAATTTATAATTCATACCATCCCATATGTAATAGGACAATTCTTCATTTCCATAAAAAATTTCATCCCCAATTTCGTCATACGCAGGTTGAATATAAGGTTCAAAAACAAATTTAAATGAAAAACTGAATAAAGCAATACTAAATATTATTCCCTTGAATGTCAGTCCATTCACCCTTGAACTTATAATACATTCCAGTCTTTGCCGCATATTTAATGGACAGACATCTGTCAGAGCATATATAGGTTTCCTGTTTACTTTATCATTATAAATATTATCTGCTGTTTTGGATAAGACATTTAAATATACCATTCTTTCTTTTTTATTCAAAGCCTTATTTACTTCATAATCAACATATAATTCCTGCGCCTGATTTATGATATTAAATAAATTTCTGTATATATAAAGGTTCCACCAATAACCAGCTATCATCAGATCTGCAACCATCTTAATAAAAAAATCACCATGTTTTAAATGGATTAACTCATGTTGAAAAACAAACTTCAATTCCTCTTTTGTATATAATATATCAGGCAGTATAATAATCGGATACGATGACACGAAAATCGCCGGACTGCTGAAAATGTTGGATTGAACTATTTTTATATTATATTTCTTTTTCGCTGGAAATATAGTATAAAAAGTATCCTTACAAATCTGTATAATATCTGCATTATGACAGAATGCTGCTGAATTTATAAATTTTTTAAAAGCAAAATAACCGTATATTTTCTTACCGGTAATCAGCGTCCATCCTATCATCAGGATTATGATCGCTATCTGTTTGGTGGTTACAGATTTGTCACCTGCATTTATTTCATAATAAATAACGTCCCTTAAAAAAGGAAGTATTTTATGTGAGTAATAGCTGGTGGTTAAATTTATCTTATAAAAATCAAACGGCAGATAACCGCGTAATAAAATCAAAATTACAAAAATATATAAACCAATAATCCCAAACTTAGATAATAAGGCAGTGTAATGCATTATCACCCTTACTGTCACCAGTAAAAGCATTAACCCAAGCGAAGCTGAAAAATACGAAGATAAATCTAACTCCATGTATTAAACCTCTTCCTTTTCATACGTATCTATGATCTTCTTCATCTCGTCAATAAAACCTTCATCAATACTGTCCGACGAAACTAACGTTGATACAAACGATAATACTCCTTTCTGGACACTGGTATCCTTTTCTACAAGGGAAAACAGATTTTTCTGACGCTCGTATTCTTCTTTTGATACGATTGGCGCATAGGCCCTTCCATACCGTGTAGCTGTCTTTACCAGCGAATCTACTTTTAAATATTTCTTTTTTTCCAGTAATACCAGAGCCTTGGCAAGAGTGTTTCTTTTTTGGGAAGGATCATGTCTCAGTATCTCGGAAATAATACATGGATGTCCGATGTCCCATATTGCATACATGATCTCTTCTTCTTTTGGAAACAATGGCAACATTTTGTTCTTCCTTTCTCTGTAAGTACATTTATGATGTATATTATTAAGATATACCATTCTAACTTTCAATTAAAACGTGAATTTTTGACAACAAAACAACAATACACGTTGCTAAAATCCGTATTTTCTGCTTTTATTATCTTTTAAGATAGTTTTACTAAATATATCTGCAAGGATTGATAAATAAATCATATTTAGAACTGTTTTATACTCACTCCAATCTATATTAACTGAAACTCGCAAAAATTTCATCAAATATACTTGCAAAAATACAGACAAATGATACTTTATACTTATTGCAATAAATATAAAGCATATGTAAGTACATATAAATTATTCCATTTCCTGTGCCTGTTTTTTCTACAGATGATCATACTTGACCGCATTTCCCTTTGCTTTCTCTACAGGATACTTTGCCTCGTTTTTAACCATCTTTGCTTTTACGATATCGTCTGCATCCAGCCCCAGCTTATCCAGCATGTCCTGGCAATATATGATTACATCCGCCAATTCCTCTTTCACATGTTCCAGATCATATTCCGTATCGCTCCACTGAAAACATTCCAGCAACTCGTTTGCTTCAATAGATATACTCTTTGCCAGATTGGCAGGTGAATGAAACTTCCCCCAGTCACGATCTGTTATAAATTTTCGGATAGTCTCTATTGTCTCCTTATTCAAAAAATTCTCCTTTCAGCAAAAAGACTATAGCCCCCTGGCTTCTTCCAATTTCTTAATATCAGGCATAAAGCAGCCATAGTGTCCGCAGAAAAGTGTATCTGGTTATACCCGTATATCCACACCCTGCCTGTAATCATTCAAAATGCTGGTATCAAAAGGCTTCCCCCAGTTCCAGCTCGGGTCATTTTGGCGGACAAACTCTCCCAGCCGGGTGGCTTCTCTGTGGAACATCTCATTCAGTGTCCAAGATGCGCTGAGCCGCTGTTCCGGTGCCAGAGACATAGTATAGCCCTGGATGACCTTACTGATATCTTCGCCATCGCTGACCCCATAACCGTTCTTCATGTGATCAAAGGCGATCTGTTTGACCCGCTGTGCTGCTCTCTCCTCCACTGGAACGATTTTTCGATAATCACCTGTATCGTTCAGGCTCATACCGGGTGTACCATAAGGATTAACATGGGGCTCGCTCTGCGCTTTGTGAGAAATTCCTTCGATCCTCTGTTTCTGCTGATTTTGCACTATCTGCGTAATTGTCATAGAATAACCTCCTGTCCGCCTACTTGCTAATAGTGATAACACGGTACTTGCCAAGTTCTCTTTTTTTATTCTATTCTTTTTATAATGTCGGCATTTCATGATAGAAGTTAAGAGTTTCAGTGAAAATACAAATAACAGGTTATTTGGGAGTGCCAAACTCCGACATTTTTACTGAACCACTGTTTATTGGGAAGGCCGCTTTATCAGCCAAAATAGGGTAGCTCTCCGTGGATTCCAGCCATATCACGTAAGAAAACTGTACATTTTTCTAACGCTTTTTACAGTTTATGTGTATCCCAAAGTGTTTTTGATACAGTCCTGCAGGGGTATGAACAGGTAACGAGAAATAGTTAGAACCATTTAGCTGAAAAGGATCACATTGTAAATGATAACACCTGTAGTATAGTAACGGAATGCGAAATCAGAGATCTAAGGCGGCTTACCCTTCCGATGAAAGAAGATCAGGATTCCAATATATGTTTCATGCTCTGACGTGTTCAATACCAGATAAGAATAAATTTTTTATGTATAAGCATACTGAAAAAAATTTTTGCATTGCTATAATACCGATAGGCTAAAAGAGATCACAAGTCCATGTAAACAAAAAAAACGAATCCCCAGACCGTGTTGCCGCACAGTTTGGGGATTCTTCTTGTTTTTATTCCGACAAAGCACTCTGTAAGCTATTTGTATCTTTGTCAGTCTGTTTTATCAGATTTTGAAAGTATAAAACAGCCGCCACAATCGCCAATAGTGACGGCAGATTTAATAGAGCGTGTCTGAAAAATGCTGTCCTTGTCAACGATTCCTCACTCAATACTAAATAACCTGAATCTGCACTATTTTTAAATATCTACAGTAAATCCTAAAGCTTATGAATAACAAACGAGGCATAGAAGCAAAGGGGAGGCATTATGGTTTTGTCTTCATTGACGACAGATCGATTTCCAATCCCTCATACAGGTTTGAACGTATGATCCCAAAACCACTGATCACAGGTGCATCACTACTCTCCATATGATACACTAACACGTTTTCTTTTATTGGATCTATAATCCAATACTCTTTCACACCTGCTTTTTTATATTCTGATAGTTTTAGGTAATAATCCATATTCCTGCTTGACGGAGAGACAATTTCCACGATCCAGTCAGGAGCGCCATGGCAGCCTCTCTCATCTACTTTTTTGCTGTCACAAACAACAGAAATATCCGGTTCAAAATATTTTTCAGTGTCTGCGTCAGGGAATACTGCAAATGGCGCTGGAAATACCTCACACTCTCCCTTATTCTTCCTAATATAAAGATTGATCTCTGTTGAAACAAAATTCAATATCCGCTGATGCGTTGTTGTTGGAGGTGCCATCATATATAACTGTCCATCCAGTAATTCTGCCCGCTCGCCCTCTGGCATATCATAGATATCCTGTAAACTGTATCTCTTTTTCTGTAACACCTGCATAATCCTACACTCCCTGTTCTTGGAATCAGATTGATTATCTTAATTATAGCACATTCTTATTTAAAGGCAAGAAAAAAGGCCCTAAGACCTTTTATAATGCTATGATACTGATCTGACAATTTTTTGTCCCCATTATCAAAACGACGGGCGGTATTGAGTTTTGCGTCAGTCTATGAAACTCATATCATGATTCAGCGTGCCTTATCCAGAATCCTGTATATTCTGTCCTGAAATCGGTACATGCTAATAATTAACTCAGTTTTAACGCGTATCTCATATCACATTTCCTCAATTTCCCTGAAATCTTAATCATCTAAAAAATATTCCTGTAAGTGTTCATTTAAGAGAACCCCTCTTCTGGTTCTCTGACACTTGTAAATAGGGAACTTTGTATATAAGTGGGATTAAAAAGCAGCGGGGTATAACATAAATAATATGATACCCCGCTTTATTACTAATGAATTCTGCACTTCCTCTATACATCTTATGAATTGTTAAGAATACCGTTTATTGTTATCTGATTCTTTAGTTATCTTTTTGCTTATAATAATTTCAAGTGATTTCTTTTAAGCTTTACGGAGCTACCTCCCAGTCTGAAAGAACTTCACCCGTTGAAAAGTTATATAATCTTCTATACAGCACATTATCAATTACTTTATACTGGTAACCTATTTTATCTACCCGCGGATCAACATCCAAAACTTCTTGTTCCATACAAACAGCACTCGTAGAGGCCATTGCTATTATAGGCATGCAATTAAAAGAGGCCATTGCTATAACACAACCAATCAAAAGTTTCTTTCTCATTTTAATTCCTCCTTATATACTGGTAACTCTTTAAAATCCTCATGAATATCAGGAGTAGTGCAGACACATTCACCACTTATATATAATTTATAATTCATACCATCCCATATGTAATAGGACAATTCTTCATTTCCATAAAAAATTTCATCCCCAATTTCGTCATACGCAGGTTGAATATAAGGTTCAAAAACAAATTTAAATGAAAAACTGAATAAAGCAATACTAAATATTATTCCCTTGAATGTCAGTCCATTCACCCTTGAACTTATAATACATTCCAGTCTTTGCCGCATATTTAATGGACAGACATCTGTCAGAGCATATATAGGTTTCCTGTTTACTTTATCATTATAAATATTATCTGCTGTTTTGGATAAGACATTTAAATATACCATTCTTTCTTTTTTATTCAAAGCCTTATTTACTTCATAATCAACATATAATTCCTGCGCCTGATTTATGATATTAAATAAATTTCTGTATATATAAAGGTTCCACCAATAACCAGCTATCATCAGATCTGCAACCATCTTAATAAAAAAATCACCATGTTTTAAATGGATTAACTCATGTTGAAAAACAAACTTCAATTCCTCTTTTGTATATAATATATCAGGCAGTATAATAATCGGATACGATGACACGAAAATCGCCGGACTGCTGAAAATGTTGGATTGAACTATTTTTATATTATATTTCTTTTTCGCTGGAAATATAGTATAAAAAGTATCCTTACAAATCTGTATAATATCTGCATTATGACAGAATGCTGCTGAATTTATAAATTTTTTAAAAGCAAAATAACCGTATATTTTCTTACCGGTAATCAGCGTCCATCCTATCATCAGGATTATGATCGCTATCTGTTTGGTGGTTACAGATTTGTCACCTGCATTTATTTCATAATAAATAACGTCCCTTAAAAAAGGAAGTATTTTATGTGAGTAATAGCTGGTGGTTAAATTTATCTTATAAAAATCAAACGGCAGATAACCGCGTAATAAAATCAAAATTACAAAAATATATAAACCAATAATCCCAAACTTAGATAATAAGGCAGTGTAATGCATTATCACCCTTACTGTCACCAGTAAAAGCATTAACCCAAGCGAAGCTGAAAAATACGAAGATAAATCTAACTCCATGTATTAAACCTCTTCCTTTTCATACGTATCTATGATCTTCTTCATCTCGTCAATAAAACCTTCATCAATACTGTCCGACGAAACTAACGTTGATACAAACGATAATACTCCTTTCTGGACACTGGTATCCTTTTCTACAAGGGAAAACAGATTTTTCTGATGCTCGTATTCTTCTTTTGATACGATTGGCGCATAGGCCCTTCCATACCGTGTGGCTGTCTTTACCAGGGAATCTACTTTTAAATATTTCTTTTTTTCCAGTAATACCAGAGCCTTGGCAAGAGTGTTTCTCTTTTGGGAAGGATCATGTCTCAGTATCTCAGAAATAATACATGGATGTCCGATGTCCCAGATCGCATACATGATCTCTTCTTCTTTTGGAAACAATGGCAGCATTTCATTCCTCCTATCTCTGTAAGTGCATTTATGATGCATATTATAAGGTATATTATTTTAATTTTCAAGTAAAATTTGATATTATTGATAATAAATTCGACAATATCTGTATATTCCCATATCACCATTACATAGCTCAGATGGCTTGGTTTTATATATCTGCAGGAATTCTTATAAATCGAACTGGCGAACTGTTATCGAAACCTCGTCCCTTGTATGAACACAGAAAATAGTTTGGTTCAATTTGAGGTAGTCCACTCCGATCGGAACTTACAAAATCATTTTTGCACACAATAACAAAACCGCTCTCTATTGTATCATATAAACAATCCAAGGCAAACAATAAAAATAAAAAAGAGAATCCCCTGCACAGTCCGCAGTCCCGGTCTGTACAGAGTATCTCTTCCCCCGTCCATATCACTATTTCCCGTCACATAACAGCTTTAAGCCTCCCCGGCGCTCCACATCACACCTCTTTTATGAGCACCAGCTTCTCCCCGGCCGCCGTTTCATCCCCTGTAAGCCCGTTTATCTCCTTCACGTTATCCACAGTTGTATGGAATCTCTTGGCAATTTTCCACAATGAATCCCCCGGCTGTACCACATAGCCCACAATGCCCGGCATATCCTGGAGCTTTTTCATATCCAGCGGCTCGGCCCGCACTCCGGCCACTACCTGCTCGCGGATTGGCTGGAGCACGAGGAGATCTGCGGAAATAACGGCCTTTACCTCTACGGAATCGCCGCCGAGCATGACGGCTGTCATCTGATCTACGCCCATATTGAGCTGCCATACGCTTTCCGGATTGATTCCGTCCGCTTCGGCTACAAAATGGAAGGGGATCACCTCGGTTGATGCCCCGACCGGCTCCGTGTCATCGTCTGTCAGGTATAAAAGGCTTACCTCCAGAACGCCTTCTATGTGGAGTCCGTCCTCCCCTGCTTCTGCCTCATCCAGCTTTACGGCGCCGTTGCTGTGGCAAATCTGCAGGATCCGCTCCGGCTTTTGCAGCTTAAGCTGCTCGTTTACCTTGCATTTACAGATATTTCTTGTCAGAAGCTTATCAAAGCAGGCCTCGGTTGTGTCCAGTACCAGCTCGCGGTCTGTGGCATAGAGATCGCTTAAGAGCTCGATATTTTCCTCACGGTACAGCTTTATGTCCAGATCCAGTACCGCATCCAGATCAAACTCCCTCATTTCCCCGTCATAGTCGGGCTTTATCTCAATCCCGCGGTGCAGGATGCGGACTCCCACGGCAGGAATCATATCCTCCGCGGATTCGGAAAGCTCGACTTCGCCGGAAAACGGGACGCTTTCCTCGAGCCACTGAACCGGCGTATGTTCTCCTTCTGCCGCGTAGATCAGGAAAACCATCAGTTCCCCGTCGATGTGCACCGATCCGTCCATGGGGCGGCATGATACGCCGCGCAGCCTCATATCTGTCCAGAGGATGCTCTCGACATTCGGCTTATTCCCGGATACCTGGATCGTCTCCTTTATACGGTATGTGTCCTTACGGCGCACAGCGATCGCTGCGACATCGATATTTCGCTTTAAAACCTCTGTCCTGGCCTCGTCTGTCTCGATATCCACAGCCGCCTCCGCATCGGAAAGGCTCTCTACACGCACCTCCAGCGTCACGACGGCCTTGATGCTCAGCTTTCGCGAATTGATCATGCTGGCGTTTAAATCCTCCAGCACCCAGAGGCTCTGAATGTAATCCCGCTCCTCCAGATCCGGCACATTGATGACCTCGTCAAAGGGCGCTTCCCCTCCCAATGCCTGCAGGCCCCCGCCTGCTTTCCGGTACAGGACCCGGAACAGAAGCTTTCCCTTGATCAAAACCTTATCGCCCTGCGCCCGCGACGATTCAATCTGGATTTCCCCGTTGTCCAGGAGAACCTGCGACACATCCTCCATCGCATCCGGAATGATAAAATCGTCATCCAGGGTAATCTGCGATACCGCGGTTCCTTTCTGCCGGTTCATATGTATATTTTTCTTTATCAGTTCCATCATACCGTTTACACCTGCCCTTTCCACAAAAAATTCCTTTATGGAAATTTATGCTTGCAAACGGGACAATATTCGCGCCTCAATAATTTTCCAGAAAATGATGTCTGGCTCCGTCCTTTACATATCCGATACAGGCGTCCAGATTTACGTTTTCCACGCTCTTGAAAATATTGGTCTCTATATGGGAATTGATTGTCCTGAACCGGTTTATCAGCTCCTTCATCTCCTGTCTTTTGGAAAGATGATCCCCTGTCAGCCCGGCCGCCTCGGCTGCCTCTGTGAAACGGCAGGCGCACTGCAGAAAGGTCAGCCCATGGAATTCTTTCCACGCCAGGATATCGGCTTCCTTCACCAGATACAGAGGCCGGATCAGCTCCATGCCCTCGAAATTCGTGCTGCGCAGCTTGGGCATCATGGTATTGACCTGAGCGCCGTAGAGCATGCTCATGAGAATCGTCTCGATCACGTCGTCAAAATGATGGCCGAGCGCAATCTTGTTGCAGCCCAGCCTGCGCGCGTTCGCATACAGGTGGCCGCGCCGCATCCTTGCACAGAGATAGCAGGGAGACTGATCCACATCCGCCACGGCGTTAAAAATATCGGATTCAAAGATCGTGACGGGAATGCCCAGCAAATCCGCGTTCTCCTCGATCTGCCTGCGGTTGGCCGGATTATAGCCCGGATCCATCACCAGAAAATGCAGCCCGAACTCCATTTTACCGTGGCGCAGAATCTCCTGCATGCATTTGGCCAGCAGCATGGAATCCTTTCCGCCGGAAATGCAGACCGCGATGCGGTCGCCCTCCCGGATTAGGTCATATTCATTCAGCGCCTTTACAAAGGGACGCCATATCTCCTTGCGGAACGTCTTTATAATGCTTCGTTCAATCTCCCGGCAGCGCTCATCCGCCCCGGCGGCTTTGGTCGGCCCTGCCGCTTCTTCCTGATTTCCTGTCCTTTGCTCCTGCTGTTCTGTCATTCGTTTCCGCCTTTCGCGCTTTTTACTTCTGCAAGCTCCTTTTTCAGCGTCTCTACCTGCTCTTTAAGCTCTGCCACCTGCTCCTGAAGCTTTCTGCTGTCTTCTCCGATAATCACTTTCGGCTTTGCAAGCGGAACGCCGTCCTTTTTCACCGGACGGGCCGGGATGCCCACTGCCGTGATATTTTCTTCCAGAGGGCGCAGAAGAACTGCGTTGGCCGCGATCGAGCAGTTATCTCCCACCTCAAAGGAACCCAGAATCTTGGCCCCTGCTCCCACTGTCACATTGTTTCCCAGCGTCGGATGACGCTTTCCCTTCTGTGTCCCCACGCCTCCCAGCGTCACACCCTGGTAGATCGTGCAGTTATCCCCCACTACAGCCGTCTCGCCAATCACTACGCCGCTGCCGTGATCGATCAGGATCCCGTGCCCCAGCTCCGCGCCCGGGTGTATTTCAATGAGGGTAAAAAAGCGCGCAAGCTGTGAAATCAGCCTTGCCGTAAAAAACATGCGGCGCGCATAAAACCAGTGCGCAATCCGATGCCAGATCAGGGCGTGGATCCCCTGATACAGCAGCAAAACCTCAAATGCGCTCCTGGCCGCGGGATCTCTCTCCTGCACGGCCTTTACATCCAGCCAGATATCCTTAAAAATCATTCTTTCCGCCTCTTCTTTCTACGCCGGTCCTCACTCCGGCCATCTGTCTCTACGGGGTGAAGTATATCTTATTTTATTCTATGCTGTCAAGATTTTGCAGGTCACTATTATGGTAAACGCAGCCTATTGATTCGCAAACCGCATTCCCGGTAAACGCAGGCTTTTGAATTCGCAAACCGCCCGTTCCATGATTACGCTGCTTCTCCTTCCCTGTTCCTCATATACCCTCCCATTGGAGGGAGGCGTAACGGCAAAAAAAGTGAGGGGCGTTCCCAAACGTGAAACGTCCCTCACTTCATGTTATCCGCTCAGCTCCCTTATGCTTTCGTCCTTACCTTCCCCAAACACCCGCCTGCACAGAGTCACATACTCCTGATACTCCGGCATCGCATTAAGGTCTTTGAGGAGATCGATCATGGATATATAATACCAGGCGTGCAGCTCCTTCTGCCTGACATTGAAGCGTTCCCAGAGCCCCTCTCCGACCAATATATAATCTCTGGCCATGCTGCGGATATTGCTGAGCTTATCTGCCAGCGTCAGGAGCTTCGCATCGCGGTCCGCGCTCTTCAAATATTCAAGGGTACACCCTTTCCGCTCCATCCAGCTCTTTGACTTGTCCTCGCTCTCCTCTGCTACCAGCCTCGCCACCCTGACGCCGAATTGTTCCTGCAGTTCTTCGTACGTAACGCCGGCGTCCTCCACCGTGTCATGAAGCAGCGCCGCTGCGATCAATTCCTCGTCATCCGTCATCATCGCCGTGATCAGAGCCGTCTCCAGAGGATGTGTGATATATGGAATTGAGGTTCCCTTGCGGAACATCCCTTTATGCGCCTGCTCTGCAAATTTAGCCGCTCTTGTTATCATTCGGTATTCCTTTCCACCGTCACTGAACGATATGGACATCCATCTGGCTGAACGGAATCTCAATTCCGGCCTCATCGAATGAAAGCTTTATAATTTCCAGCAGATCCCATTTCGCCTTCCAGTAATCGCCTGCTGCCGTCCATCCGCGCGCGCCCAGCATCACTGCGCTGTCTCCCAGGCTGTCCACAAATACCGTAATATCCTCGTCCCTGCATATCAGGGGATGCTCCCTCAGGCTGCGCTCCAAAATCTCTTTTGCCGCCTTTATATCAGCCTGATATCCGATTCCCACCAGCAGATCCAGCCGCCGCCGCTCCATTGCCGTCACATCCGTAACCGTGGAATTGGCCAGCGTGCCGTTGGGAATCGTGATTCTTCGGTTGTCTGCGGTCAGGAGTGTTGTGTATACCAGCCCAATCATGGATACCGTCCCCTCGCCCGCCGGGCAGACGATATACTCGCCCACCTTAAAGGGCTTTACTATCAGCAGAAGCACCCCGCCAGCAAAATTCTGCAGGCTTCCCTGCAGGGACAGGCTGAGCGCCAGGCTGGCCGTGCCCAGAATGGTCACAAGCGAAGCCGTATTCATCCCGAGCTGCCCTGCAATCATAAATACCAGTATTCCGTAAAGGCATACCTCTATCAGAGATTTTAAAAATTTGGAAGCGCCTGCTTCCACCCCGGCCCGCTCAAACGAGCGGCTTGCAAAGCGCCTGATAAAGCCGATCACCTTTTTTCCTATCAAAAAGACGATCAGGGCAACCAGGAGCTTCCAGCAAAGGCTCAAAAGCCACGGCCCCGCCTTTTCAAGCATCGATCTGAGAGCTCCCATATCCACCGCATCGGAGGGGAGTTCCGTGAGTAATAAAAGTCCGTCTGAAATTCCCATTTTAACTGTCCTGCCCTATCTTTCCTGTCATGCTTTCTGGCCCCGCGCCTTCGTGCCTTTTTTATTCTTCTTTCCCGGGGAATGCTTTGATGCGGCGCTTTTTCCCTTTGCGGGCGTCTTTTCAGACGCGGCGCTGTCCTCTTTCGCGGGCGTATCTTCAGGCTCCGGGCTGTTCTCTTTTGCGGGCGCGTCTTCGGCCAGCACAGCCTTTTCAACGGCTGACGCCTCTTTGGGCGCCGCTGTGTCCTCTTTTACAGCCGTGTCTTCGGCCAACACGTCCGTTTCAACTGCTGACGCTTTCTCGGGCGGCGCAGACGCGGTTTCAGCCGGAGCGGCTTTTCCCTTTACCGTTTTTTCTGCGGCTGAGGCGCTCTTTGCCGCCGCGCTTTTCTTCGGCTCCTTTTCCGGCGTGCAGCTAAATACGAGAATTCCCAGAGGCGGAATCTGTACCGTAATGGAATTTTCCTTTCCGCTGCACTCCTCTTCCTTTGAACTCTTCTGACGCGGGTTGCCTTTGCCGCTTCCGCCGAAGCGCTCTGCATCGCTGTTGAAGATCTCCTTATATTTTCCTGCAAACGGCACGCCTACCATATATTTCTCATGAAGCACCGGAGCAAAGTTGCAGACGAACAGGAGCGTCTCCTCCGGCTTTCCGGTCCTGCGCACAAAGACCACGATATTGTTCATGTAATCCATGCAGTTCATCCACTCGAATCCGTCGGGATGATAATCCTTTTCGTAGAGGGCCGGATGCTGCCTGTAGAGGGTGTTCAGTTCCTTTACATACTCTTTCATCTGGCTGTGGATCGGATACTGCAGAAGCTCCCACTCAATGCTGGCATCTTCATTCCACTCGTCCATCTGCCCAAAATCCTGGCCCATGAATAAAAGCTTTTTGCCCGGATGGCCCATCATAAAGCCATAGGCAGCCCTGAGATTGGCAAATTTATCCTCCGGCCGCTCGCCCGGCATCTTGTTTACCATGGATCCCTTTCCATGCACCACCTCATCATGTGAGAATACCAGTATAAAATTCTCGCTGTAGGAGTAGATCATGCTGAAGGTCAGCTCATTATAGTGGTGGCAGCGGAAAAACGGATCATAGCGCATATAGCCCAGAAAATCATTCATCCAGCCCATGTTCCACTTATAATCAAAGCCCAGCCCCTCGTCCTTTACATTTCCGGTGATCTTCGGCCAGGCCGTGGACTCCTCTGCGATCAGAATCGCGCCGTCCCCGCGGCCCTTGAATACGGAATTTAAGTGCTTAAGGAACTCCACAGCCTCTAAATTTTCATGTCCGCCGTATAGATTGGCCACCCACTCCCCGGGATTCTTGCCGTAATCGAGATACAGCATGGAGGCCACTGCGTCAAAGCGGATCCCGTCCGCATGGTAGCGGTCCGCCCAGAACATAGCGTTCGCGATGAGGAAATTCGACACGCCCGGACGGCCGTAATTGTAGATGAGCGTGCCCCAGTGGGGATGGGAGCCCTGTCTCGGATCCTGGTGCTCATAGACGCATGTCCCGTCAAACTGCGCCATGCCCCACGAATCGCGCGGGAAATGCGCCGGAACCCAGTCCAGGATCACGCCGATCCCCTGTCCGTGCATGTAATCCATAAAATACATGAAATCATCCGGCGTGCCGAAGCGGCTCGTCGGCGCATAATACCCCGTCACCTGATAGCCCCAGGAGGCGTCAAGCGGATGCTCCATGACCGGAAGCAGCTCAATATGGGTATAGCCCATCTCTTTTACATATTCCGCCAGGCTCACGGCAATCTCCCGGTAGTTATAAAACTCGGATCCGATCACCTCCGCCCCTGTCTCGTCCACCTCGATGGGCTTTCTCTTCCAGGAGCCCAGATGCACTTCATAGATCGACATCGGCTCTGTCCGGGTATCTTTCTTTGCCCTCGCTGTCATCCAGTCCTGATCCTGCCACTGATACCGGTTCAGATCCCATACCACAGAAGCCGTGTTCGGCCGCAGCTCCGCAAAGCTGGCATACGGATCCGCCTTCAGAGCCGGATCGCCGTTGCGGAACTTGATCTCGTATTTGTAAATCTCGCCTTCTTTTACGCCCGGAATGAAAATCTCAAACACGCCGGAATCTCCCAGCCGCCTCATCTGATGGCGTCTGCCGTCCCAGAGGTTAAAATCTCCCACCACGCTGACGCGCATCGCACATGGCGCCCAGACAGCGAAATAAACGCCGCTCACCCCTTTGATCTGCATGGGATGAGCCCCCATCTTCTCATAAATGCTGTAATGGATCCCCGCTGCAAATTTCTTCAAATCAGAATCTGTCAGTTGGGGGGCATATGCGTATGGATCGTGTATCTCACTTAAGGTTCCATTGTCATAAAATACCAGAAGCGTATAATCCGTCAGCGTCTTTCTGGGAATTAACGCTGCAAAAAAACCTGCTTCATCTGCCATTTCCATCTGGTACTGCTTACCGGTGGAAGACAGTTTTACTGTGATATCCCTGGCTGTCGGAATGAATGCCTGCACCAGCATCCCTTCCTTTGTCATGTGAGCTCCCAGCATCGCATGGGGATCTGAGGCCTCCGAATACACGATTTCCTCAATCCCTGCCCAGTCCATCAGATCGTATAATGTTTTTTCCATAAATACGCCCCCTTCTTTTCATACAAAATCTTAATTACATTTTAACATTCCGCGGCAAATAATACAATCATTTTCCGGGTTTGCTTTGTACAGATTTCAGGGGGAGTTTTCTGCGGTATCCGCATACCATGCAAGCAGGAGATCCACGACCCTGCCGTAGCTTTTCACTCCTTCGGACTGGCTGTTGGCTTTTAAATAATGATCGTTCATGGCCTCCGCTGCTTCTGATACTTTGGACTCGAAGCGATCCCAGAACAGTGAATTTTCCTTCAGATCCCCGCGTACCTCCGGCCTCAGGGCCCTGTAGCACCCGGAATAGAAATCAATATCCTCTGCTGCCAGCGCATTGCCCGCATAGATCCAGGCGCTCAGCCAGCCGCTGTAGCGAAACTCCGGATCGTCCGAGGCGGCGCAGGCCAGGAACCCGATAAAATTGGCTTCATCCTCCCTCATAAATCCGCGCAGGTGGGAAAGCTCATGGCAGATGGTGTGGGGGATATTATATGGAGTCATCTCGTTATTGTAATTGGCCTCAATGGTAAACGGCGAGTATATCCCGCTGAGCTGCTGGACGGATAAAAGCCTGGATATGAGAAGCGGTTTCGGTTTAAGGTATGGCCCGCTTAATGCGGGATACTGCTTTCCAAGCTCCTCCATAGCGTCCGCGCCCGCGGCCTGCATCTGCCCGGAGGTCTTGGTCCCTGTCTCCGTCCAGGCGGCATTTACCTGCTCTGTGAGCCATTTGCACAGCTCTTTGAGCTCCTCCTTTGTATAAGCGCCTGTCTTATATTCCAGATAGGCTGAAAACGGCTTCCTGTAATAATTAATGCCGCAGCCTGCCGTATAAAGAAAAAATAAAAACGCGGCCGCCAGATATGTATGCTTAAAAACATTTCTCAAGGAAATCCTTCTTTTCCATCTCAGGGCGGCGGACAGAGGAAGACAGACAATCCATATCACATGTCCGATCAGCAGGGCGTATAAAAGAACCTCTGACACGGAAAACGGCAGGCCCCCGACTGCTTTTCCCAGTGTTCCCGTCAAAACAGGATATACAGACACCGCATACCACTGCCCAAATCCCGGAATATTCCTCGCCGCAAGCTGAAGCCCCAGAGCCGCTCCCCAAAACACGGTTCCGGCAACAGCGCTCCTGTCCCATTTTCGTTTAGTTTCCCCCTGTTCCATATTGTTCCTCCCAGACACGCTGCCCATCCGCCTCACAAACGGATGAACTGTAACCAATATTCTTTATGAAATTTCTTTGAAATAGCTTGATTAATCGAAAAAACTCATATACACTATTATATTGCAAAGTAAACCCATTCGTCAAACAGGAGAAATTTATGGAATATAAAGACCAGAAAAATCCAAAAACGGAACGTCCTCCCTTAGAGGATCTTGATGAAATGCTGGAACAGCTACAGGCCGGAACCATCGGTATTAATCAGGATATGGAGCCTCTTACGGACGCCCCGGAGGAAGAAGACAGCGCGGAAAAAAAGAAGGAAAAGGAGCCATTTAACCTGAAAAAGGAGCTGATTAGCTGGATCCAGGTATTTGTCACCGCCGCGCTGATCGCCCTGTTTATCAATCATTTTATTATTGCCAACAGCCAGGTTCCCACGGGTTCAATGGAAACTACGATCATGCCCGGCGACCGCGTGATAGGATCGCGCTTAAGCTACCGTTTCGGCGATCCGGAGCGCGGTGATATCGCCATTTTCATTTACCCGGACGATGAAGCTATGGGGATCAAAACCTATTATGTGAAGCGCATTATCGGTATGCCCGGCGATACGGTTGATATTGTGGACGGCAAGGTCTACTTAAACGGCTCCGGTGAACCGATTTCTGAGCCGTATCTGAGCGAGCCTATGGAGCCCGAGCCGCCCCAGCATTTTGAGGTTCCGGAGGACTGTTATTTTATGATGGGCGATAACCGGAATCACTCCAATGATTCCAGAAGATGGAGAAATCATTTTGTAAAACGCGAAAAGCTGGTTGCCAAGGTTCTTATCCAGTATTTTCCAAAAATACGTGTACTTCACTGATACTTTGACTCAACACGATGACTCAGCCAAAAGGGAGGAACTTATGAAGAAAGTAGTGAAATTCGGCGGCAGCTCTCTTGCCAGCGCGAAGCAGTTTAAAAAGGCCGGGGAGATCATCCGGGCCGATAAATCAAGACGCTATGTCGTACCGTCCGCTCCGGGCAAGCGCAGCAAAACGGACGAAAAGGTGACGGACATGCTCTATGCATGCTATGACGCCGCCTCGACAGGGGCAGGCTACGGCAAGCTTCTCTCCAAAATCAAGGAACGCTTTGAACAAATCATCGACGGGCTTGATTTGAATCTAAACCTTGACTTTGAATTCAGCAGGATAGAGGAAAATTTTATTGCCAAAGCGGGGCGCGACTATGCCGCCTCCCGCGGGGAGTATTTAAACAGCCTTATCATGTCCCATTACCTTGGCTATGAATTTGTGGATGCCGCTGATGTCATCTTTTTTGACGAAAACGGTGTCTTTCTGGCTGACAAGACCAACCAGGAGCTGGCTCAGCGCCTGGAACACATGGAGCGCGCCGTCATCCCCGGTTTTTACGGCTCGAAACCGGACGGCTCCATCAAAACCTTTTCCCGCGGCGGATCCGACGTCACCGGCTCGATTGTCTCCCGGGCCATTCACGCGGATCTGTATGAAAACTGGACAGACGTATCCGGCTTCCTGGTAACGGATCCCCACCTTGTGGAAAATCCGGTTCCGATCGAGACAATCACCTACCGGGAGCTGCGGGAGCTGGCCTATATGGGGGCCAGCGTACTCCACGAGGACGCCATTTTCCCTGTCCGCAGGGAGGGCATTCCCATCAATATCCGCAATACCAATAAGCCCGACGATCCGGGCACCCTGATTGTGGAGAGCACCTGCCGCAAGCCGAAGTATGTGATTACCGGTATTGCAGGCAAAAAGGGCTTCTGTTCCATTAATATCGAGAAGGCGATGATGAACACCGAGATCGGGTTCGGCCGGAAGGTTCTCGATGTGTTTGAGCGCTATGGCATCTCCTTTGAGCACATGCCCTCCGGCATTGATACCATGACGATCTTTGTACATCAGTCCGAATTTGAAGAATATGAACAGTCCGTCATCGCCGGGATCCACCGCGCCGTACAGCCTGATTACCTGGATCTCGAGTCGGATCTGGCTCTCATCGCAGTCGTGGGGCGCGGCATGAAGTCCGCGCGCGGCACAGCGGGACGGATCTTCTCCGCCCTGGCGCATGCAAGAATCAACGTCAAAATGATCGATCAGGGCTCCAGTGAGCTGAATATTATCATCGGCGTGAAGAACGACGATTTTGAGCCTGCGATTAAGGCGATTTACGATATGTTTATTATGGCGGAAATATAAGACAGCAGGAATTTCTGCCCCGTCTGAACGGTTATGAAAAAGGAGCGCCGGGTTTGTCAAAACCTTACGCTCCTTTTTATTTCATGTTCTCCCGGCTTTAAGGGCGCTTCCTGGGAAATACAAGCCTCACCTTAAAAAGGTCAGCCTCGATCGATACGTCCATCGCCCCGCCCATCAGCTCTGTAAAGCTCCTGGCAATCGCCAGTCCCAGCCCGGATCCTTCCGTATTCCGGGATGCATCGCCGCGCACAAAGCGCTCGGTTATATCCTCGCCGCTCAGCGTGATTTCCACAGCGGAAATATTTTTAAAGGAAATCAGCGTCGTATCTCTTTCCTCCCGGATTTCCACATAAGCCCTCGTCTTTGGCATCGCATATTTCACGATATTAACCAGAAGATTTTCAAAAATACGGTACGTCTTTTCGCTGTCCAGGAGCAGGACAACCCTCTCGTCCGGCAGGTGGAAGCGGAAATCAATCTCTGATCCGCTTATCTTATCATCCAGCTCCAGTCTGACCTGCTTCATGAGGCTTACCACATCCGCCTCCACAAGGTTCAGCGTCACATTATTGCTGTTGGCCCGGCTGATCTCAAATAAGTCCTCTATCAGGCTTTTCAGCCGCATGGATTTCTGATCCAGGATACGGATATAGTCACGTCTCTCCTCCTCGGTTGTGTCCTCTTTTTTGAGAAGATTGACATATGTGATAATGGCTGTGAGCGGCGTCTTTAAATCATGCGATACATTGGTGATCAGCTCTGTTTTCATGCTGCGGCTGCGCACCTCCTCGTCCACAGCCTTTTTAAATCCGTTGCGGATCTTTGTCATTTCCCCGCGCAGGGGTTCAAAAATCCCCAGCTCTCCTTCGATCTCCACATCCAGATCGCCCTGTGCCATCTTCCCTGCGGCGTCCAGGATAATCTGATATTTCTCCTGCAGGCTGGCATAAATCCGGCGAAGGAGGAAAAACAGGACAACGGAATATACAACCAGCCCAAAGATGCCGAAAAACCAGAGGCAGCTAATCGCAGACAGCAGCAGGAAATTCACACCCACAATCTTCAGAAGCTTTTTTGTGGAGTCCTCACGGAAATCAATCGTCTCGATCAGGCCGCATGTATTCCTGACCGTGCGCCCGCCCCACAGCAGCAGCCGGCCCGTCACGGTGCGCTCCTTAAACCAGCGCTTAATTCCCAGCGTAAAGACGGACTGCGCGCTTACAACAAGCCAGCAGATAAAGAGAAGGGAAACAAACCACACCATTACATTCAGCATCACTGCAAACGCGCCGGCCGGCCCGTATCCCATATACAGCTCCTGCGTCAGCTCTGACCGGAGCTCTCCGGTCACGGTATGCCATACTAAAGACTGTAAGTCGCCAAAGCATTCGTTCAGTATCATCACAGCAAAGCCGGCAATCACAGCCAGAAACTCAAACGGCATGGAAAACAGCCTGTGTTTTGTAAGCCCAAACGAGCGGTTAAGCCCAATCACAAAGGCGAGGACCGCTGTCAGGGAAAACGCGGCGCCCGCGATCCAGAATACCAGCCACTCCACCCGCCATGTATCTGTAAAGACGTAATACTGATCTCCGATCTCTGCAGAGTAGCCGCTCCAGGCTCCTGCATCGCCTGCCTTCATGGTAATATTCACAGCTCCGCCAAACGCCTGCTGCCGCAGCCACGGATAAAGAGCCATAATGCAGGCCGTGCCCGCCGCTGCTGTCAAAAACAGGATGAGCATTCCCAATCTATGGTTATTTTTCGATTTTATATCCAACTCCCCACACCACCTTTAAATATTTCGGGCGCTTTGGATCCAGCTCGATCTTTTCACGGATATTCCGCACATGGACCATCACTGTGTCCGTATTTACTGCCCGTTCATTCCACACACGTTCATATATTTCGTCTGCTGAGAATACTCTCCCGGCGTTCCGCATCAAAAGCGACAGGATCCTGAACTCGATCGGAGTCGTCTTCACCACGCTCCCGTCCACCATCACTTCCACGGTATCCTCGTTCAGCTCCAGGCCTCGGATGCGGTATACATGTTCCTCTGTCTCCGGCCCGGCCTTTGTCCTCTGCCCCAGAAGCTCCAGAAAGCGGCGGTATCTGCGAAGCTGCGAGTTGACGCGGGCCAGCAGCTCCATGGGCGTAAACGGCTTGGTAATATAGTCATCCGCACCCATATTCAGGCCCATAATCTTATCCACCTCTTCCGACTTTGCAGACAGGAAAATGACTGGAAAATCATATTTCTCCCGCAGCTTTACCACCATGGTTACGCCGTCCATACGCGGCATCATGATATCCACAATCGCCAGATGGATCTCCTCCCGCTCCAGTATGGCAAGCCCGTCCAGCCCGTCCGAGGCCTGAAAAACCTTATAACCCTGTCCGCGCAGGAAGATCTCAATTCCCTGCCGAATCTCCTTGTCGTCCTCTGCCAGAAGGATGTTGCTTTCCTCCCGCTTTCCGCTCAGCGCCTGTATCTCCATGTCCTTACATCTCCATCATTGCCCCCGGCCTCTTCCAGCATCTCAATGGTTCTGAAAACAGGGCCTCCCTGTCCGGACCCCGGCGGGGCTTTCTTTCTTTTTTTCTGTCCATTATACTATAGTTTTTTATTTCCTCCATGAGAAGTAAGAGAAAATTAAGGAATAAACTCCAACCAGCCGCAACCGCTGATAAGGTAATGATAATCTGTGCAAATGTCTGCGGTGACATACGCGAACCTCCTTTTTGTTGATGGAATTCAGTATAGCGGGGAAATCCAAAGAGCGTCGGGAGGAAAAATGAAAGATTTTCTAAAGAATCTTTCATTTTCCCTGAACCATTGTAAATCCTCCTTTGCTTTGGTATAATTGAACCATACTACGACTGCGAATTGGGGAAAAGAATTATGGAATTTACAAATCTTCTTGATGCCAGAAACCGTCATGAACTGCGGGAATGGCTCATAAATAACCATGATAAGGAAAAGGAATGCTGGGTCGTCGTGAAGCGGGGCCGCCCGGTTGATGACAGCACTTTTTGGTACATAGATTCCGTTGAGGAAGCCATGTGCTTCGGCTGGATAGACAGCACCACGAAAAAGATGGATAACGGCGCGACTGCCCAAAGACTGGCTCCCCGGAGAAAAGGAAGCTTATGGTCTGAGTTAAATAAGGAACGCTGCCGGAGGATGGAGCGCCTGGGACTGATGACCGATGCCGGGAGAGCCGTGCTGCCGGATATGTCGCCAAAAGGATTTGTTATTGATGAGGATATCGAAAAAGCCTTAAAAGCAGATGCAGAGGTCTGGAACAATTTTCAGAAATTCCCTTCCCTGTATCAGCGGGTACGGATTGATACCATACAAATCAAAAAGAAACAGCCGGCGCTATTTCAGAGCAGGCTGCAGAAGTTAATTGAACATACAAAGCATGGGATTATGTATGGGGAATGGAATGATAATGGACGGCTTTGAATCGTTCCGCTCACATCTGCGTCTTGCCACATTTGAGGAACAACCATAAAGTTTTTCTCAACCTCTTTGCGCAGCGGGGCAGATATGCCAATAATCCGAAAAGCGCCTTTGGTCTCAATTCGATAATTCATTTCTTCAACTCCTTTAACAGCAATCGTAAATGTAATGGGAGGAAACGATTTTACAGATACTCCATCACTTTTAACTGCCGACGGAGCTATGCCATGGATGCTTTGAAAAGCTCTGTGTAAACGCAGTTGGTGAACGATTGCCAGTCAGATTGCCGAACATACCGGGGGAGAGCTGTTCCATGTGGAAACAGTCACGGTTTATCCGGATGAATATAATGATCTGATCGAGGCAGCCCATTTTTCAGGAACAGCCCGCCCTGCATTTTCCCTTTCATGCACAGTTCCCCGGTATCCCCTATTAAATTCCATTCACCGGCCACGCCGTATTTCTCCAGCCCGTACCCATTGTCCGTAAGGATGAAACTCAGGTGGTAATTGGTATGCTTCACGATGCGGAACACACACCCTGCCCCGCACTGGCGGCTGATTTCCTCGCACCAGCGTATGTTCTCCGGGATATCCCCATCCGAAATAACGTTTCCCTGTCGGGGAACAGGCTGATGAGCCGCTCCTCCGTCCTTATCGAAGGCTCATTCACTGTTCCCACTTCCTTTCCCGTTATATTCAGAAAGAAAAAGCCCTGCAACCGCCAGAACCGTCCCCATAACGGAAACCCATGTCACCGGCTCCTTCAGTACCAGCACGGAAGTCACCACCGTTATGACGGGAACCATGTAAATATAGACGCTGGTCTTGACCGCGCCAAGCATCTTTACTGCAAGGTTCCATGTGACAAAGCAGAGTGCAGACGCCCCCAGCCCAAGATACAGGATATTGAGTAAATACGTCATATCCGCCAACCGTTCCAGCCCGACTTCAAAATCGAAAAGAAATAGTGCCGGAATCATAAACAGGATGCCGTAAAAGAATGTCCGCCGCGTGGTGAGTATGACCGGGTAGCCAAAGCTGCTGATTTTCCTTGTCAGTATGGAATAGCACGCCCACACAAAGGCCGCAAGGACTGCCAGCAAATCCCCCATCGGGTTCAGTTCCAGTTTAGAGCCGTTAAAGCTGATCAGCAGGGCACCCGCCATTGCCACCACAAAGCCTATGAAAAAATTTGCACGCAGCTTCCCTTCTGATTTCAGGAACAGGCGTGACAGGAGCGCCGTGAAAAACGGCGCAACCGAGATGATAACACCCACGTTGGACGCCATCGTATATGTAAGTGCGATATTCTCCAGCAGATAATATAAGCATATCCCGCACAAGCCCGCCAATACAAAAGTCAGCTCCTGCCTTCGCCCCACGCCTTTCATACGGTGCGGGCAAACCAAAAATAATACCGCAAAACCCATGACAAAGCGGAAGAACAGTATTTCCACCGGCTTAAAATCTGTAAGCAGGACTTTGGTGGATATGAATGTCGTCCCCCATATGATGATGGTGAACAGCGCCGCCAGACACCCGATAAAGCGGGGCGCGCTGTGCCCGGCTGATCTCCTATTTCCCATACTGCCCACCGTCCCCGTCTTTTTCCGAGAATATTTCGCGGTAAGTACCCGGCGCAAGCCCTATGAACTGGTTGAAGTAATTTGTAAAATGGCTCTGGTCTGAAAATCCAGTCCTGATTGCTGCCTCCACGGGAGGCACACCTTCCGATAACAGCTTTTTTGCCTCATTGATGCGGACTGTCTCAAGGTATCGGTACGGCGTGACTCCTTTTTCTTTTGTAAAGGCGCGCAGCAGTGTTGACTTGCTAAGTCCGGCATGGCGGCATATCTGGTCTAAATAAATGCGCTCCGTAAAATGCGCGGTCATGTATTCACAGGCCCTCTCAATCTCCTGCCTGCATTCCGGGACGCAGCTTTCAAAAGGCTTCCCATAATTCTGGATGAGGTATGAAAGCAGGAACAGCAGGGTTTCCTCTTTCTTAAACTCCCCTGTCCCTTTCATGACCATCTCGTGCAGCGGGCGCAGGTGGCAGGCTATCTCCTCATCACAGATAACATTCTTTGAAAATCCCGGAAGCTCCCGTTTCCCGGTAACTTCCTCTGCCAGATCAAGCATGACCTCCTTTGAAATGTTGAAGCCCCGGTAATCAAACGTCCCTTCATCGCTCTGCACACAGGCATGGCTGTCACCCGGATTAAAAAGCACGATGCTCCCTTCCTCTATGGCATATTCCCTGTCCCGGCAGGAAAGCACCCGCTCCCCTTTCTCCACAAACCCTATGACATAATGCTCATGGAAATGGCTTGGAAAAGGCTGCACAATCCCCTCAAAGCGGTATGCCTCCAACCTCAATTCATCATCATACACCACTGTCCTTATTTCTTCCTTCATGTGGATTACCTCCTTGTCAAAAGCCATTTTACCTCTTATTTTTTCCTGCGTCTTGTAAAATATCTTCATTTTTCAGATTTATCGGTTTTATTGTCTGTATAATGGGGTTAAAACCCTCGCCTTTAGGCGAAACCTTTAGGTAAACCCTATAGCTTCAAGTTTAGAAAGAATAAAAACAGAGATACTAAACTTGAGGTGAAAGGAATG
>QXXC01000053.1 GCA_009911305.1 Clostridiaceae bacterium
AAGATATGGTTTGGGATCGTGAAGGAACAGATGGCGGCGCATGACTGCAGCCGCGCTTTATATTTACATATAGTATTTCTGGAAATCTGGTACATCATGAACTGCGATTACAGCATCCTGCTGGAAAAGCCGCGCAGATTTCTGTACCCGTATCCCCAGGTGAAAAAAGGCAGCCGGGTGGCTGTGTACGGGGCGGGGACGGTCGGGGTGCAGTTGGTAAAGATAATCGACCGGTCAGAGGATTATGAGCTGGCCTGCTGGGCGGACAGCTACAGCGGCGGCCGGATGCTGGAAGGCCATATGGTGCAGGGCATGCAGGAGCTTTTGGAGGCGGAATTTGACCATGTGGCGATCGCGGTGCTGGATCGGGACATTGTGGATGAGATTGAGAGATCCCTGCTGGAATGCGGGATTCCTGTGGAAAAGATCGCGACGATGGACGCGGGGGTCATCAGCGGGGAGGAGCTTCCGGAGGGATTTTGAAAGGAACAATAAAAATGAAAATTTTATGGTTATGTAATATTATATTACCTGATTTTTGTGAGTGCTTCGATTTAAATAAAACGATGGCAGGCGGTTGGATTTCGGGAATGCTGCAGGAACTTGAGAAGCGGGAAGATATGCAGATAGCGCTATGTTTTCCGATTATAGATGAGAATAGAGTTAAACAGGGCAGATTTCATGGGCATCAATTTTTTTCTTTTCAATGCGATTTATACAGTGACGATTACATTTATGCAGATGAGAATCTGATTATTCAAATGCAGAAAATCGTGTCCGATTACGAGCCGGATATTATCCATATATGGGGAACGGAATATCCACATACGTATGGAATGGTCGAAGCCTGCAAAAGAGAGGGCTTGCTTAATAGGGTAGTCATCAATATACAAGGGCTGGTTTCAATTTATTCAAAACATTTTCTTTTAGGTATCCCTCAGAGATATATAACAAAAATGGATGTGGAGGGAACATCCCTGGCACAGAAGAAAAACTTATTTGTAAAAAGGGGCATACTTGAAACAAAAGCGATAAAAAATGTTAAATATGTTATAGGGAGAACAGAGTGGGATCGCGCCTGTACATATTGGATAAATCCTCAAATCCATTATTTTTTTGGAGGAGAAATTCTAAGATCCGTTTTTTATGAGAATTGCGGGTCTTGGAAAGAAGAATCCTGCAGGCGTCATATGATATTTGTAAGTCAGGGAGATTATTCAATAAAGGGTATGCATTTCCTGCTGGAGGGTTGTAAATTACTTCGTCAAAAATATGCAGATTTGCAGATTATAGTTGCAGGGAGAGATATATTCTGTGCAGGAGAGTTAACAACATATGCGCAGCTTTTAAAAGAATTGATGCGGGAAGGAGATTTAGAGGGACATGTCCAATTTGTGGGGAAAAAGGATGAAAGCCAGATGTGTCAGTATTATCAACAGGCAAACGTTTTTGTGATGCCTTCTGTTATTGAAAATTCTCCAAATTCTTTGTGTGAAGCGCTTATGACAGGAGTTCCGGTTGTGGCGGCAAATGTGGGAGGAATAAGCTCAATTATAAGACATGGAAAAGAAGGGTTTTTATATCAAAGCGATGCTCCGTATATGATGGCTTATTATATCGACTTGATTTTTGCGAGGAAAATAGATATAGAATTATTAAAGGTTAATGAGGTAAACAGAGCAATGGAATTTAATTCCGTTTACAAATGTTCAGAGCAGACGATGGCTGCATATCACATAATTGAAAAAGGATAACATTAGGAGAGCAGAAGCATGGATATAGGAATTGCGTTGTTTACATATTGCAGGCCAATACATACAAAAAGGGTTTTAGAATCATTAAAAGATAATAATTTTACAAAGGTATATATTTTTCAGGATGGATTAAAAAGTGAGACTGATACGAGTCAATGGGAAGAAGTTAACCGGCTGATTATGGACTACGCCGAAAAAGCAGAAATACATGTATCAAAATCAAATAAGGGGTTGGCAAATTCTATTGTTGACGGTTTGAATTATGTATTCCAGCATCATGAGTGTGCAATTGCTTTGGAAGACGATATGATATTAGGCAGAGGTTATGACGTTTTTATGAGGCAATGCTTTGAAAAATATAAGAACACATCAGAGGTTTCATGCATAGCCGGAGGCGGATGGCCGGCAGAGATTTCAGAGGGATATCCATATGATGTTTTCTTTACCTATAGGTCGTCAAGCGCCGCATGGGGAACATGGCGGAATCGTTGGGAAAAATATAACCGCGATTTTCAAAATGTAAGAAAAATATGGACAGATCCAGAACTCAGAGAGCGGTTAATAAAAAGCGGAAATGATTTACGGCAGATTATTAACGCGCAATTGTGGGGAGAATGTGATTCATGGGCAGTTTTTTGGTCTTTATTACAAATTGAAAGCAAAGGTGTATGTGTGCTGCCGGTACGTTATTTAGCACAGGATATTGGTCATGATGGGGTTCATGGTACAAATTCAGTGGCTCGTACAAGCAGATATGATACAGAGCTTTATAATTGGGATCCCAAAAAGGAACTTAAATTTCCAACGCATATTTTTTTAGATGAAGCAATTAATCAGCAAATAAAGATGATATTGGATATATCAGATTCTTCCCATAGAAATGAGTGCATGCAGCGATTGTATAAAAAATGGGTATGTTTTCATCAGACTGGAAGCGATGTAGGAGGGGTTCTTAGAAGATCTAATGTAGAAACAATTTATATTTATGGAGATGGCGAAGCAGCAGAGATACTTTTAAATGAGTTGCAAGAAAAAATTAAGGTAAAGGGAATCATTGTTTTAGATAAAAAAAGAGATTTTTATAAGAATATACCGGTGTTTGAAATTCGCGATAATGTACTGCAATCACAGGATATTGTGATTGTTACTCCAATACATGATATAGAATATATTCGCTTTTCATTAAAAAATACAGGATGTAAGGTAATCAGCCTCGAAGCTATTTTAAATAAAGGAGACAATTTAATTGAAACGTAAAACAAATATTGCAGTAAAAACATTTGGTGAAAAAGGATACTCATTTAGTGTATGCAGCGACTTGCTGGAAAAGAAGGAAAAGATAATTGTATATAGCTTCGGAATTGGAGAAAATTTAAGTTTTAGCAAGGAACTGAATGATCGATATAAAAATTGTAAAATATATGCTTTTGATCCAACTCCGAAGGCGATAAAGTACGTTGAAGAATATGATAAAAGTTCATTCGGCTTTTTTGAGTTTTTTCCCTTTGGATTATCTGACAAAGATGAGATAGTAGATTTTTATCTGCCTTTAAATGTTAGCTATGTTTCGGGTTCGGAAGTTATGAATCCCGGCGTGGACAAAAATAGGGTAATTAAGGTTCAGATGCATACTTTGAAATATATTATGCAGATGCTGGATCATACATATATTGATATATTAAAACTGGATATAGAGGGAAGTGAGTTTACGGCTGTTCCTCAGTTGTTAGAGGAATGCCAAAATATAGAACAGATTTGCGTAGAGGCACACCATAGATTTTATGCGGATGGTGATATTAGACTTCATGATATGATTTGCCTACTTAAACAATATGAGTATCATTTGGCTGAAATTTCTGAAAGCGAGGAAGAATTATTATTTATAAAAAATAATTTTGCTTATGACAAAAAGGAATAGGATTGTGAAGAATAGAAAGAATAGTCAGCGAATTGGTCTTATGCGTGGTTAAGGAGCAGGGAATTGAATAAGTGGTTGGATGAGGCGTATGCCCAGCTAAAGCAATGCAGATTAAAATGGCAAGAAACAAATATGATTTGTTTTACAATGGATACGGATTGGGCTTCGGAGTATGTGTTGCAGCATGCTGTAAATTTTTTTAAGGAACATCATATATTACTTACTGTTTTTTGTACAAATAAGAGCGAATTTTTGCAGAAAGAGGCCAGAGCAGGAACGATAGATTTACAGATTCATCCGAATTTTATTATGCCAAGCAGTCAAGGGAAGACAGAAGATGATGTGATAAATTTTTGCAAAGAATTAGTTCCGGAAGCATCTGTTTTCCGTGCGCACAGATGGTATGCAAGCAATGATATTTATGAAAAATTATATAGGAGAGGGATAAGGTATGAATCGAATGTATGTACTTTGTTTGATATGGTACTGCCATATTTGCACAGATCTGGAATGGTCGCATTTCCGGTGTTTTTTGAGGATGGCGCGATCATTGAGCGGGGTTTTAGTTTGAAATTTAATGATACAAAAGAAAAATATGAGAAGAAGGGATTGAAAATAATTAATTTTCATCCCATGCATTTTGCTTTAAATACGCCATGTTTTTCATATACAAGAGAAATTAAAGACAGACTTACGAGGGAGCAGTGGAACAATCTGGATGATGCTGATATAGAAAAACTTCGGTTTCAGGGAGACGGGATTACAAATTATTTAAAAGAATTAGTGTTTTTTGCCGAGTCCCATTCGGAGGTATGTCCTTTTAAGGATCTTTATAAATTAATACAAGTGGAGAATCTATCATGATAAATGTAATTGGGTTGGGATATATTGGGCTTCCTACAGCGTTAATGCTGGCAAAAAATGGGAGTAAAGTGATAGGAACGGACAATAATGCAGACTTGGTTAGAAAATTGCAGAAAGGATTCATTACTTTTGAAGAAGCAGGATTGAGTAAATTGTTTGAAGAAGCGTCCTTAGCAGGAATCACTTTTGAAAATCATTACGTACCAGCTGATTACTATTTAGTTGCTGTTCCGACGCCATATGATAAGGATAGTAAAAAAGTAAATCCAAAATACTTGGTTGAAGCTATAAAAGGGTTATTGGAAGTTTGTAAGAAAGGCAGCGTTGTTATTATTGAATCTACAATTTCGCCGAAAACGATTGATGTATTTGTAAGACCGTTCATAAATGAACACAATATAAATAAACATGACAATATAGAAATTGTACATGCCCCCGAGCGGATTATCCCGGGAAATATGATATATGAATTGGAAAATAATAGCAGGACGATTGGTTGTGACAGTAAGGAAATTGGTGAAAGAGTAAAAAAGATTTATGCAAGCTTTTGCAAGGGAGAAATAATCATTACAGATATTCGTACCGCTGAAATGACGAAAGTGGTTGAGAATACTTATAGAGATATTAATATTGCATTTGCCAATGAACTGGCAAAGATTTGCCGTCATGATAATATGGATGTTTATGAAATAATAAAAATTGCAAATAAGCATCCAAGAGTCAATATACTGTCACCGGGTCCGGGAGTAGGAGGGCATTGTATATCCGTTGATCCGTGGTTTTTAGTAGGCGACTACCCTGGACTGGCCAATATTATCCTGGCAGCAAGAAAAATTAATGATTCTATGCCAGAGTTTGTGTTGTATAGAATGGCGCAAATCATGGAGAAACATCGGATAAAGAATGTGAATAAAGTTGGTTTGTATGGTTTGACTTATAAAGAAAATGTAGATGATATCCGAGAGAGCCCTACATTACAATTAATAGGAAATATGAAGAATCATCTTGCTTATGGAGCGAGGTGCTTTGATCCTTTCGTAAAAATTAATATTGTAGAGAATCAGATGCAGAATTTTGATGAGTTCGTAGATGAATGCGAGATGATTGTGATTATGGTTGCACATGGACATATTTTAGAAAATATGGATAAATTAGCGGATAAGATTATTCTGGATACCAGAAATGTCTGTACATGTGGCAATTTATATAAGCTGTAGGGAGGAAATATGAAATATATTGATGAGGAGTCTTTTTTATCATATATAAAAGCAAGAGAAATTGTAATCTGGGGCGCAGGCGCCTGGGGGGGAAAAATCGCAGGATATTTAGCCGATAAAGGAATCAAGAGCTTTAAGTTTATAGATTCTAATGCTGGCGGAAACCAATATGGATGGGAAGTTTTATCAGTTGAATACATAAAAAAATATCGGGAAAACCTTTTTGTTTTTATAGCTTGCAGCGCACGATGGTTTGAAGAGGAATATTGTCTTTTAGAATATGGTTATAAAAAATATGACGAGTTTATTAATGGGACATGCTTAAATAATGAGTTGCTGGTTTGTAAATATTATATGGAAGGGAAAGAGTTTGCCCATCATTTGTCAAACAAAGAATTAGATTTAATAGAGCGTAATGTAAAAGATGCGGGGATTGATTTTGAGATAGTGTCGGTTGATTTAGATCATGCAGAAGAACTGGAATTTGAACAAAAATTCGATTTTGCCCGCTATTATTCAAAAGGAAGTAATATTACATATCAAAGGAAGGTATGGGAGTATTGGTTTGCTTTTAAGTTACTGGGATTAGAGCATTATAAAAAAGATGATGTGTATGTTGATATAGGCTCATGCACATCAATGTGGGTTTTTTATCTCCGCAGATTGTTTTCTTTAAATGCGTTTGGAATAGATATATGCGAAGGACCTGTTAAAGAAGATTATTATATTGTGGCAGATGCAAAAGCTCTTCCATTTTCAGATAATTCTGTAGAAGGTATATCGATGCAGTCAACTTTTTGTTTGTTAGAAGATGATTTGGAAGTGCTGCATGAATGTTGGAGAGTTTTGAAAAAGAACGGTAAAATAATCATATCACCTCTGTATTTATATCCGGAAAATGTATGTGCCGCGTCTGCAGAATATTATGCTAAGGGCTATTGTGATAAGGATTCAAAGGAAATTATCCGGGCTGATTGCAGCGGCATTAAAAAGGCAAGGTATTATGATGTGGAAACTTTGAAATCAAAAATTTTGGATGCGTGTAAGCAATTTGGATTGACTTATAAAATTTATTGCATACCGACGTCAAGTATACCGCCTTTTGATATTGCATATATGAAATTTATACTGGAATTTACTAAGGTTTAAATTTGATGCATAAGAGAAAGGCTGCTGGGGCACTTAGGCTGGTGGAGGGAAACGAGATGCTGAATAGGTATGATAATGTGATTGAAAGGATACCGCAAGGTGTAAAAAAACTTCAGGGAATACAAAACTTATATCTTTATGGAAATTCATCTTATGCAGTGGAAATGTTGAATAGAATGAAAAAGTGGAATATTGATATAGAGGGGGTTCTGGTAAGCAAAGAATATTCCTTTGAGGATACTTTTGAAGGTTATCCAGTATATGAAGCAGAGGAATATATAAAAAACTGTGAAAAACCAATATCGATTGTTCCTGGATTTTGGGCATTAAAGCATACAGATTTAATGGAGAATCTATGTAAAAGTAAAAAGATAGACCAGATTTATATTTTTGATGGATGTGGTTATTTGTGGTGCAATCATTTTATTTTTCCAGAGTCTAAGATAGTATTGACAGATAGTTATTATGAGGGATTGATAAAAAGAAACCTGTGCAGAGAATATTATCAGGAAAATTATGAATTGTTTCTTCAGACGTATGAATGGCTTGAGGATGAAAAATCCAGGAAAACGATGGAAGCTTATGTGAAAGGGCATATAGAATTGACAGAGTTTCCGATGTTGGATGTATGGAAGCAGACAGATGTTGATGATCAATATTTCCCTGGAGGGGTTATACATTTGTCAGAGGAAGAGGTGTTTGTTGACTGCGGAGCATATACAGGAGATACTTTGGAAAGTTTTTTGAGCAGGGTTAATAATTATAAAAAATATTACGCATTGGAACCGGATGTCAGAAGATTTTCTCAATTAAAAAGTCAGATTAATTCTGACAAGGTGATACACCTTCCGGTTGGGGCATGGGATAAAAAGGACAGGCTGTACTTTTCTGCAGAGAACGCATGTGGAGAAATCAATCGTAATGCAAAAGCAGGGGACTATATTGATGTGGACGCACTCGATCATTTAATTGCAAAAGATGATAAAGTGTCATTTATCAAGATGGACATAGAAGGCGCAGAACTTTCCGCGTTATATGGCGCAAAGGAAACGATTCAGAGAAACAAGCCTAAACTTGCAATTTGCGTTTATCATAAAAGGGAGGATCTGATTGCTATTCCACAGTTTATTAAAAGCATTGCACCTGAATATAAGCTTTATTTAAGAGCGCATTTTCCATATGCAAGTGAACTCGTGCTCTATGGAGTATGTGATTAAGAGAATGGAGATTATATAAGTGGATTAATGAAAGCTGACGTTAGATAACGATACTTTTGAAAACACTGAAAAATCAAGGTTTTTCGAGCGACGGACAAGCAGGGTATTGTACTAAAAACTGAATGCGACGCAGAAGCGGCGTTTCTTACTCTCTATACGGGAGAACAGGAACGCCGCTTTTTTCATGCCCTTTGTTACGCAGTAGGGGCAGAAAAAGCCTTGCTACAAGCGGTTTTCCGGGCGCGTATCCGGCGCGGCAAGGGATTTATACCTTATCCCCCGAAACCGCGCTTCTACTGCGTAACAAATCCACAGCAAAAGGAGTGATTTACTATGGCAGTTTTCCGGGTGGAACGAAACAAGGGCTATACCGTAATGAGCAACCACCACCTACGCAATAAGGAGCTTTCCTTAAAGGCAAAGGGGCTGTTGTCGCAAATGCTGTCACTCCCCGAAGATTAGGACTACACCTTGAAAGGCTTATCCCTTATCAACCGGGAGAAGATAGACGCTATCCGCGAAGCCATTAAGGAGCTTGAACGCGCCGGGTATATCGTCCGTTCAAGGGAGCGCGACGAGAAAGGACGTTTGCGGGGCGCGGACTATGTGATATTCGAGCAGCCGCAGCCGCCTACGCCGGATTTACCTACATTGGAAAATCCAACATTGGATAATCCAACACAGGAAAAACCAACATTGGAAAAACCTACGTTGGAAAATCCAACGCAATTAAATAAAGATATACAAAGAACTGACTTACCAAAAAAAGAAAAATCAAATACGGATTTATCAAGTACCCATTCCATTCCTATCCTTTCCCCTAACCCCTCACCTTGCGGGGAAGCGGCTACGCCGCCGGAACGGAAAAGAACGGAAGCGGCAGCACAGAGCGCAGTAGAGATATACCGGGAAATCATCAAGGACAATATCGACTACGACATTCTCAAACAGGACATGAGATTTGACGGTGACAGGCTTGACGAGATTGTAGACCTCATGCTTGAAACGGTATGCACCGCAAGGAAGCGGGTACGGATTGCGGGGGACGACTACCCGGCAGAGCTTGTGAAGTCAAAGTTTATGAAACTGGACGGCGAGCATATCCGCTTTGTGCTTGACTGTATGCGGGAGAACACAACCAAAATCCGCAACATCAAGCAATATCTGAAAGCAGCCCTTTTCAATGCCCCGTCCACTATCGGCAACTACTACACTTCCCTTGTCGCCCATGACATGGCAAGCGGCGCACTGTCACCGAAGAAGCCGCAGTACGGCGACCCGGACTATTATTCATTCAAACCGGGCGAAAGCCTGTAAACAGCAAAAGGAGGATTTTATTATGGCACAGAGAACAGGAGCATTGGTATTTGACGAGCGCACCGACCGTTACGACATTCGTTTTGACCTCAATACTTACTACGGGGGCTTGCATTGCGGCGAGTGCTTTGACGTGTTCGTGCGGGGCAAGTGGAAGCCTACCCGGATTGAGTACGGCGACAACTGGTATCTTGTGGGTATCAGAGCCGAGGACTTGAACGGGCTGCGGGTGCGTATCTGACCGCCGCCCCATAAAGAAACGCGAAAGGAGGACGCGAGAAATTGCAGGACGAAGTAAACGAAAAGACCATAGCCCTTTACATCAAGACCGGGAAGCTGACCGCGCAGGCGCTCCAAAAGGCAATGAAAGCTATTCTCTCAAAGGGCAAGAAAGAGCTTTCCAAACCGCCACAGGGCAAGCAGAGCTTAAAGCAGCTTATGAAGCAGAACGCGGGCGTTTCCAACATTGAGATTACAAAAGACAATATCAAGGCTTTTGAGAGTACCGCAAAAAAGTACGGTATCGACTTTGCGCTGAAAAAGGACACGACGGAAAGCCCGCCCCGTTACCTTGTTTTCTTCAAGGGGCGGGACGCGGACGCGCTGACCGCAGCCTTTAAGGAGTTTTCCGCAAAGAAGCTGACACAAGATAGAAAGCCCTCAATCCGAAAGCTGCTCTCTACCCTCAAAGAAGCTGCACAGGGCAAGAACGCGGAACGGGCAAAGGTCAAGAACAAAGACAGGGAGGTATCGCTATGAAGCCGGAAATCAAGAAGTTGCTTATCCTCAATCTCCCGTATCTGCTCTTTGTGTGGCTCTTTGATAAAGTGGGCGCGGCTGTCCGGCTCTCCCCCGGTGCGGACGCGAGCGCAAAGCTGCTACATCTTGGGGACGGTTTTAGTGCCGCCTTTTCCAGTATTGCGCCGAGCTTCCACCCGGCAGATTTACTTATCGGCATTGCGGGGGCGGTCATTGTCCGGCTGATTATCTACGTCAAGGGCAAGAACGCGAAGAAGTACAGGAAAGGCATGGAATACGGTAGCGCACGTTGGAGTGCATAATCTTAACTGTAAGCAACACCTATATTGACGCAGGAGGATATGCACATGAATGATTACAGCAAAATCACAGCCCTTTACTCCCGCCTATCCGTGGGGGACGAGGACAGGGACGGCGGCGAGAGCAACAGCATACAGAACCAGAAGAAATTTCTGGAAAGCTATGCCAGACAGTTAAAATTAACCAATATCCGGCACTACATTGACGATGACGAAAGCGGCAGATTTTTTGACCGTTCTGCCTACTCCCGCATGATAGAGGACGTGGAAAAAGGCAAAGTCGGCGTGTGCATTATGAAAGATATGACCCGTTGGGGGCGCGACTATCTCCAAGTGGGAAACGCTATGGAGATTTTCCGCAGAAACAACGTGCGCTTTATCGCGGTAAACAACGGAATAGACAGCGAAAAGCCCGACACATTGGAGTTTGCGCCGTTCATCAATATCATGTCAGAGTGGTACGCAAAGGACATCAGCAAGAAAGTGAAAACGGGCATTAAGACCAAAGGCATGAGTGGCAAGCCAATCGCCACCGAAGCCCCCTATGGTTATGTGAAAGACCCCGACAACAAGGATTTTTGGTTGATTGACGAAGAAGCCGCCGAAGTTGTCCGCCTTATTTTCCGCCTGTTTCTGGACGGGAAAAACCGAAACCAGATTGCCGTATATCTGAAAAATGAGCAAATCCCGACCCCCACATTCTACATGAAAGACCGTGGGCGGGGAACGGCAAAAAGCAGGACGCTGAACGAGGAAAACCGCTACAAATGGAATAAGGCGACCTTGACCCGTATCCTCACAAGGCAGGAGTATTGCGGAGATGTGGTGAACTTCAAGACCACAAAGCATTTCCGTGACAAACGAAACCACTATGTAGACAGAAGCCAGTGGCAGATTACCGAAAATGTCCATGCGCCGGTTATCGACCGCACCGATTTTGAAAACGTACAGCGGATTTTGGAAAACGCCCCTGTCAAGCGACCAAACGGGGACGGGGAAATCCACCCTTTGTCGGGCTTGCTTTTCTGTAAGGACTGCGGCGCAAAAATGCACATACGGATAGATTACAGGAACGGCGGCAAACGGCACGTTGCCTTTTGCAGTGAGTACCACAAGGGAAAAGCCAGAAATCCGAAGTGCCATTCCCCGCACATCATGGACGCGGATTTACTCATGCAGACAGTTGCGGAAGTGCTGAAAAAAATTGCGGAATACTCCATCAGCAACAGGGCAGATTTTGAAGCCTTAGTGAAAAAGAGCCTTGACGTACAGCAGACTGACAGGACGAAGAAACAGCAGAAGCGCGTACCGCAAGTCACAATGCGGCTTGAACAAATCGAAAAGGTTCTGGATAAGCTGTACGAGGACAACGCACTGGGCGCTATCCCGCAAGACCGTTATGAGCAGATGTCGCAGAAGTATTCAGAAGAATACTATACACTGAAAGCGGAGCTTGCGGAAATCAAAGAGCAGTTGTCCGCTTTTGAAAACGCGGGAGGACGGGCGCAGAGGTTTGTGAAGCTGACAGAACGGTATGCCGACTTTGCCGAACTCACCCCCGCCATTCTAAACGAGTTTATCAGCAAAATCGAAGTGCATGAGCGCGACCAGAAACGGGCGAGATACGCCATTCAGCATATCGGGATATACTTCAACCATATCGGCAAATTTGAGAATGAACTGACACAGCTTGCAGAGCCGACAGAGCAGGAAATCAAAAAAATGCGGGAGGAAATCGAAGAAGCGAAAAAGGAAAAGAGCCGCGCCTACCACCGGGAATATTCCAGAGCCTACCGCGCTAAAAATATTGAAAAGCAACGGGAGTATGACCGTATCAAAGCGCGGGAATACAGAGCGAGAAAAAAGGCGCAAGCCGCCGCAACCGCACAGTAAAACCAAACAGCCAACAGCTAAGAGGGATTTTCCAATTACGGGAAATCCCTTTTTCACGCCCAAAGAAAGGAGCGACCTATTGACAGAAAAGAAAGAAACACCCGCCCCGCCCCGAAAGCCGGACGGTATCATCACGACACAGAGGAACGGGCAGACCATTGTTGCGGAGTTGTTTTTCAACCACAGCGGCACAGAAACATTCCGCGACAAGATTTTGAAAATGATACTTGCCGACAAGCAGGAATAAAACGGGAAAACGGTTATCTGTAAAAATCCATTCCATTCCCATCCAATCCTATCCCATCCAATCCATACCAGACATGAAAGGAGTGATTGACCCGTGGCAAAGACCAAAGCCGAAAAAATCACGAGCATTGAAGAAGAAATCCGACAGCTTGAAAACAGGCGCAGACAGCTTGTGCAGGAGCAAAAGGCACAGGAGCGCAAGGACAGGACAAAACGCCTATGCCGCCGCATGGGGCTTTTTGAAAGCCTTGTCCCCGACACAATACCGCTGACAGAGGAACAATTCAAGACCTTCCTTGAAAAAACTGTAATGACCGACCACGCCCGCCGCATACTGGACGAATTGACCGCCCAGAACGCCCCCACAGCCCCCATACAGGGCGCAGAAACGGCGGCACAGGGTAACACGCCGCCCACCGCCCAAACCGCCCATACAGCCCGCGAGGGCGGCGCAGACGGGAGCATGAACGGGGGCAGTTTACAAGGGTAACGGGCTTACGCCCCTACCCTTGCCAAAAAGCAAGGGCGCACTTATATACCACAATGAATTGTGGTATGTGCGGTCTTGCAGACGGCGTTTTGTGCCTGTCGGCACAAAAGAAAACGGCGGGAGTTACCCGCAGAAAGGAGCGCGGCGCGTGGCAATCTACCATTGCAGTATCAAAGTCATATCCCGCGGCAAGGGCAAATCCGCTGTTGCCGCCGCCGCTTATCGGGCGGGAGAAAAAATCACAAATGAGTTTGACGGAATGACCCACGACTACACCCATAAGGGCGGCGTAGTCCACACCGAGATTTTATTACCCGACCACGCCCCCGCCGAGTATGCGGACAGGGCGGTTTTATGGAACGAAGTGGAGAAAATCGAGAAAGCGAAGAACGCCCAACTTGCGCGGGAGATTGAAATTGCCTTACCCCGTGAACTGACGAGGGAGCAAGGCATTTCCCTTGTCCGCGAGTATGTGAAACGGCATTTTGTGGCGGCGGGAATGTGCGCCGACGTATGTTTACACGACACAGGCGGCGGCAACCCCCACGCCCATATCATGCTGACAATGCGCCCTTTTGACGAGGGCGGCGAGTGGGGAGCGAAGCAGAAAAAGGAGTACATTCTTGACAGGGACGGGAACAAAATCTATGACCCGAAAAAGCGGCAGTACAAATGTAAATCCATTCCCACTACCGACTGGAACGAGCAGACCAAAGCGGAGGAATGGAGGGCGGCATGGGCGAGGCTCTGCAATCAGGCGTTGGAGCAGAACGGACACGCGGAGCGCGTAGACCACCGCAGTTATGAACGGCAAGGGATAGACCAGATACCCACCGTCCATTTAGGCGTTGCCGCTTCCGCTATGGAGAAGCGGGGAATACGTACCGAGCGCGGCGACCTCAACCGCGAAATCGAGGTAACAAATAAGCGTTTGCGGCAGTTAAAGGCGCGTATCTCCAAACTGCAAAGCTGGTTGAAAGAAGAAAGCGAGAACACCGAGCCGCCCACCCTTGCCGACTACATTCAAGGCATACTGTCACGCAAGGCACAGGCGGGAAAATCGGGATATTCACAATCGTTGTATAACCTCAAAGACGCGGCGAAAATGCTGAATTTCCTGCAAACCAACAACATCATGGATATGACGGGGCTTGATGAAAAGTTCAAGACTATGATAGGGGAACAACTGGATATTCAAGGCAAGCTGAAACCTGTTGAACGGCGGTTAGGCACTCTGAAAAAGCACTTAGAGCAAGCCGACATTTATTTCAAGTACAAAGGAAAGAAGCCGCTGACCGAAGCGGAGCAAATCCTATTCACAACGGCGAAAGATTATCTCAAGGGCGTGATGAACGGCAAGACCACAATCCCGACAAAGGCATGGAAAGAAGAATACACCAAGCTGACCGCCGAGAGGAAAACACTCAATCAGCGGTATCTTGCATTGAAAGAGGAGGTAAAAGAAGCCGAGAAAATTAGAAAGAGCGTTTACAGTATCTTGCGGCAGGAACAGAGGGAACAGCAACCCCACAGAGCGCAGGACGTGGAACACTAAAAAGACCGGGCAACAGGACAGGCATTTCTCCTGTCCTGCCCGTTTCCGTTTTCATTTTCGTGCTTTAAGAAAGTTTTCGCACAATTCGGGATAGTCCGCTACTAAGCAATCATATTTTTTCTTTCCTCTCCCAACGTGAAAGGCATTCCTATATTTGTCGCGTAAGTCTATGTCGCCAGTTACTTCCATTATTTTTTCAGATAACTCAAAGTACAAAACATGATAATGATGATTATATAGTTCCTCTGCTTTTTCTTTTGTCATGCGTAATCTCTTTCCAATCGCGGCATAAGTTAATCCGTCAGTTTCCCTAAGCCGGATAATGCTGGAAATGGTTCGCGGACTAAAGCTGTTGCGTAAAGGCGGCAAGGATTTCAGAATCCGTTTTGGCATTCCCGGTTCACCATTTCGGTATTCCTCTAAAATGTCAGCGTATTCTTTTTCAAAATAAGCTACTATATATTTTCTTCCGCAATAGCAATCAAGCGCATTTTTCCAGATTTTTCTGAAATGTGCGGTATTCTCATAGCCATACACAATAGAGAGATGATTGACATAGTATTTTGTCTTTAGATACAATGCTTTTTCATAATTACCGACAATAGTACCTACTGAAACATTATATTCTTTGGCTATATCTACAAAAGTGTTTTCATATACATCACGAAGCACCCAAACATCATAATAACGACCTTTGCCCATGATATTCTTGTATGGAATGTCGAGTAACATAACAATTCTCCTTTTCTCTTAAAGAGTATATTTATACTCTTTAAGAATACGACACTGGAATTGTTATGTCAAGAAAAGAAAACGGCTATTTAACGTTTGTCATTCAATATTTCTAATCGTTTTTCAACTGCCGCTTTGATTACGGCTATATCGTCAGAGGAAAGTTGCTCAATTTTCAATTTCAGTTGTTCGACTTCTGAAATGTCCTCTTGCAACCCGTCCAGTTCTGACCCGTAAATATATTCTGGCTTCACCTTTAAAACTAAGCATATGCTTTTTAATTTCGGCACACTGGGTAATCGCTCACCACGCTCATACTGTTTCCATGTGCTTTCAGAACAGTCACATAATTCAGCGGCTTGTTCGATAGTAAGATTTCGTTGTTCCCTCATTTCTTTAATTCGATTGCCAAAGCCTTGTCTATCTTTCATCAATATACCACCTTCCAAAAGAGTATTTTATTACTCTTAAAGCATATCCCAGATGAAAGATAATCAACAGGCGCAAGCAGAGTTTGTTTATACTCTTTAAGAGGTTTTCGGACACAATAACAATATACCTATCCCGACCGTTCCACCTATCCAACTTATCAATGGACGGGTAGTATTTTTCCGCAAAGTACGCGAAAAAATCTCCACCCTTAAACCATTGACAAGTTAGATTTTTGCCGTTGCCATTTTGCTGCCGAAAACGGGGAACAGGATAAAAAAATCCTGCCCCGTTTCCGTCTGCTTCATTCTAACGGCAAAATCGGCTTCACTGGTGTAACGGCTATCGGTAGGTTTTGCGGTGGCTCTGCCCCCGCGCCCCCGACCTCTCCCAAAGAACAGAATGGAGTGTTACGCAATAGGGCTTGAAAAGGCTTGATTTATAAGGCGTTGCAGACACGAAAATACACAGGGTAAGGGTTTTATACTGCCTACCCCCGAAAACGGCTTCTAACCGTCCACAGGCGCGTTTTGCGCCCGTTCTTCCTGCCTGTTTCCCGCCACGCTGAAAAGTTTTGCGTCAATAACTCTAAAAAGCACTTGACAAAACGCTTCATGGGGCAACGCAAAAGACATAGAGCCGTACACAGACCCGGTATTTGAGAACAATATCCCCCTCACGCAGACGGAACGGCTCACCATGAACAGCCGCCCGAAGGGCTTTGCTTAGGGTGCTTTTAACAGGCTTAATCTTTGTAACCGCCATATCTCCGCAAGCACCCCCTTTATTTCCTCTATGTCCTCTTGGTATGCGTTCCCCGTCGCGTTCACGCGGCGGGCTATCTGGTTGACGTTGACCCCGATTTTCTGTATCTCTGCGGTCATTGCTTTTATATCGGCGTGGTCTATCTGAATGATATACCCGTCAATGGCAATCTTCCGCAGATATGCCGCCATGTTCCGGGTGGGAACGAGCTTCATTTTTTCCAGTATTAAATCCCGTTCCGCTTCCGTCACTCTGAATTTGATTTGCACCGTCCTTTTGCGTCCGTCCATGTGTTCGCTCCTTTCCTTTCCGTTCCGAGGGTTTGGGACACTTCCCAACAAGCAATTTTCAACCGACGCGCCGCAGCGCGGGCGGGGGAAAATACGGAAGTGGGTACCCGCTTCCTATGCTTGCTACGAATGTTTTTATCCTTTATGCTCTTATCCCCTACTACGGAGAAAAAGCTATTTTGCCAAACTTACGCAAAAGAAAAACGCTGCAATCCTCAAAAAAGATTACAACGCTTTCTAAATCCTGTTCAGTTTTAAGCCGGACATTCCTATTCGCCCTCTTTTTCGACTTCGGAAATCTCTTTTGACGTTGCGGTCACAATCCGTATGCCTGTATCGCTCATACCGTCAAGGAGCGCGTCAAGCTGCCGCCGCTGCGTGTTCTTCTCCGGCGGCGTTTCCAAAAGGAACTGGTCTACGGATATATTGTAGCGGAGCATAAGCTCAAAGAAAATCTGTAAACTTGGGTGCTGCCCCTTGTTCTCAATGTTCGCAAGGTAGCGCGGCGAGATAAACATTTCGTCGCCTACTTTCTTGCGGCTCTCCTTACGTCCTTCACGCGCTGCCTTTATCGCTGCCCCGAAAGCCTTGAAGTCATATTTCGGTACTGGTTTTTTGCCATAGTTATTCACCCTATTACATTTTACTGTTCACTTTTGCTTTTGGATATGTCTACACAGTTCTATTAGTTAGCTAAAATAAATCATATTTTTCTGCCTTACAATTAAATACCGGCTGAATGTATCTTGACAAGCAGACGCAAAAAGAATATAATACATACCAAACGAATGAAATGAAAGGTGGTAGATACATGGCGCGTAATAAATATCCAGAAATAACCGTTGAGAAGATATTAGAAGTGTCACAGCGGTTATTCATGGAAAAGGGGTACGACAATACAACTATTCAAGATATTGTAAATGAACTTGGCGGATTGACGAAAGGAGCAATTTATCATCATTTCAAATCAAAAGAGGAAATTATCGACGCATTAGGAGGAAAACTCTTTTTTGACAACAATCCATTTGTTACCGTACAAAATCAGAAGAACCTAAATGGTTTAGAAAAAATGCGTGAAGTCATTAAGTTAAACCACGCAGATAATGATAGAACTGAACTTGGAAAACAGAGTATACCTCTTTTGAAAAATCCCCGCTTGTTGGCTGAACTGGCTGATACAAACAGGAAATTGATTGCCCCTCTTTGGTTGCAGCTTATTCAAGAGGGAATAGCGGACGGCTCTATCCAAACCGGATATGCAAAAGAACTATCTGAACTTTTGCCATTACTTACAAATTTTTGGTTAATTCCCTCTGTCTATCCTGCAACCCCGGAAGAACTGCTTTCAAAGTTTGCATTTATCAAATATTTGTTAGATAGTATGAACTTGCCGATTATTGATGATGAAATTTTCGGTATGGCACAGAATTACTTTGAACACTTAAACGTAGGCGAATAGATAAAATTGCCTTGCAAAAGGCAGTTTTATTTTCAAACTATATATTCATTCGTAAGGTATTATTTTTAAGCATATACATACCATCTTAATGTATGAAAGGAGATTACTATGTCAAAATTAGACCAAAAAATCGAAAATGCTGCAAACAAAATTGAAGTTGTCGCAAATGAAGCATGGAAAAAGCGGTCATTCCGCATTGTATCCAAGTCTATATCTGCTACGGCAGAAATCAGACTGATGATAGGGGCTGCACATTTATCCGAAAAAGGCTATAAATCAGCCGCTACCTGCCTGTTTGGTTTAGGGGCAGCAGGGCTTGTCTGCGATTTACTTTTTAACAGAAAATAGGAGGACACCGCTATATGATACGATACTTAAAACAATACAAATTCTTGCTTTTCCTTACCGCATTATTTACTGCAATCAGTTCTCTATCTTATGTATTTATTGCTATCTTATTGCAACAAGTTATGGATATTGTAGATATGGGCGATATGGACGGCTTTATTAAAATACTACTCTTTTCTTTAGCCTACTTTGCACTTATGGGAGTATTCATGTACCTACAATCTTTGTTTAGCAAAAAATTTGTCTGTAAAATTATGAAAGCTGTCCGTTCTAAAACCTTTATAGGAATTGAACGGCACACGATTGAGGACTACTCTAAAAATAATACTGCTGATTATTTATCCGCAATTACGAATGATGTAAAAATGATTGAAGATAACTATTTACTTCCCCTGTTGCAAGTTATCCAGTATACGATTATTTTTATAGCTTCCCTTGCTGTAATGATTTACTTTGACATTATCGTTACAGTCTGCGTGACTATCGCGATCGCTATCATGCTTGTTGTACCCAGTCTATTCGGAGGACTACTCTCCAAACGACAGGATAAATATTCTGATATGCTATCCGATTTTACAAACCATGTAAAAGACCTGTTATCCGGTTTTGAGATTATCAAGTCTTATCGAATGAAAAAATATGTCCTCTCACGATTTGAAATAAGTAACGAGGCCACTATAAAAGCAAAATATTCTGTTGACAAGGCGATTGCGGCAAATGAAGCGGTTTCTATGGTGCTTGCGCTTCTTGTTCAAGTGGTTGTTGTTTTTCTTTCTGCATACTTCATTATCATTGGTCGTATCAGCGCAGGAGCCTTGTTAGGCATGGTACAGGTAAGCAGTAACCTTGCAAATCCATTATTGATTATTTTTAGCAATATTCCAAAAATCAAGAGTATAAAACCAATTACACAGAAGCTAAATAACCTTTCAGATTACAAGGAACAGAACACAAATACAAAAAAATCACCCTCTTTCAAAAAAATGATTTATGTAGATGATTTGCATTTTTCCTATGATAAGGAAAACGAAGTCATAAACGGTATTTCACTATCCATTGATAAAGGGAAAAAATATGCTTTTGTCGGTAAGAGTGGGTGTGGAAAGTCTACATTTATTAAGCTGATTGCCGGATATTACTCTAATTTCAAAGGTGATGTACTATATGACGCAGACAGTCTTTCCGTTTTGGATATTGATAAAATAACTGCGCTATCGTCGGTCATTCATCAGAATGTTTATATGTTTGATGAGAGCATTTTAGACAATATTTGCCTACACGAAGATTTCAGTAAAGAAGAATTGCAATCCGTATTGTCTGATAGTGGTTTATCACAGTTTATTGAGCAAGTACCAAACGGACTTAAATATCACGTTGGAGAAAATGGAGATAACCTTTCCGGCGGACAGAAACAAAGAATTGCCGTAGCAAGAGCTTTAATTCGTAAGAAGCCACTGTTGATTTTAGACGAGGGTACGTCTGCTATTGATATGCAAACTGCATATGATATTGAAAGCAGGCTATTGGCAATATCTGATTTAACGCTCCTTACTGTCACTCATAATATGAGCAGCGATATTCTTACACTCTATGACGAAATTGTATTTATGGCAAACGGCAAAATAATTGAACATGGCACATTTGAAGAACTTATTACTAAACACGCTGCATTTTATGACTTCTACCAACTAAAGAAGTAGGTATCTTTAGAGGAAAGTTTTTTTGAACTGTACACAATCCTTAAATAATATTATCTGCTCCCTTAACGGGGAAAGAAAAAAACCGTTAGAGGAGCAGATGTTTTTGTATGCCTTTTTACGCAATATCTAATCTATCGGCGGTTTTGAAATATCAAATCCGCCGTTTCTTTTTTATCTTCTCAAGGAATGACGCGGTATCACTGTTGAAATCGGCGGCTAAAGGAGGTAGCCGCCATGAAGCAAAAAGCATATCGACAAAATCCGACAGTTATTGACTTATCAAAAAAAGCCCGCCCACCACCGGGGGAAACTACGCTTATATATATGAACTGTCTAATCATCTGGATACTGCTTACAATGCCTATGCGCCCGTCCGGGCTTTTCGGACGGGCGCATTTTGTACGTTCAAAAAATTTTTGAAGAAATTTCAGAAAATCTTCGGCGTTTTTGAAAAACGCCGTATTGCCCCGCGAAAAGGGGGGAAGCACCACCAACTTTCCAACGAGAAAGGAGGTGAGAATGTGGAACCTAATAGCAGGGAGTTTTACAAACAGTGTGCTTTTCAGAAGTTTTGTAATACGGTATTGCACAATGAAGCTTGCGACACCCATAGAGAACTTCGCAGACACAAGGCAAAGGAAGTGACCTTTTCCGACATGACCTTAGACGAAGCGCGGCAGCTTCATACGTTTGATGAATATTTCAAACGTGAAGCCGCCGAAACAGTCTTTGAGAAAGCCGGGAAGAAAATCACGCCAAAGCTGCTTCTTGAAGCAATCCGTACTTTGCCGGAAGAAAAGCGCAAAGCCATATTGCTGTATTACTTCGAGGGAATGAACGATACCGAGATTGCAGAGCTGTTCAACACGTCGAGAAGCACGATACAGTACAGGCGGACAAGCTCTTTTGAGAAATTAAGAAAATATCTGGAGGAAAATGCTGATGAATGGGACGAATGGTAACGAACCCGGCTACCCGGAAAAAGCCCTTGTTCCCTATCCTGTCATTTTGGCAGCGACAAAGGGCGACCCGGACGCTATGAAGATTGTCTTGCAGCATTTCAGCGGCTACATAGCCCGCCTCTCCATGCGGAAGCTGTACGACGAGCGTGGGAACGTCTATTTTGGCGTAGACCACGACATTCGGGAACGGCTGCAAGCAAAACTGATGATGGCTGTCCTCACCTTTAAGGCAGAGGAATAACCGCAACGGCAGCGGGACGCTTTCTCTCTCCCCCTTTTCCGTTCCGCTGCTGACGCGGCAGCAAAGCCATTCTGAACCTTGACAAAGAAAGCGGCGCAAGATAACGGCGGCGCAGCATAGGGCAAATCGGATACGTTCCTTTTGCGCCGAGCCATACGGCGGGTGCGTCATGACGCTATCCGGGTGAGGTTATCCCCGCCCGGACAGCCGAGCGACCAACACCGCGCCGGAAAGCAAGTGTAGCGGCTTGCGGGCGACGACACGCAGAATATACAATGATACTCCTTACAGCCACAGTCCGAGCGTTAAGAGCGTCGCAGGCAATGGGTAGGGCTGCATGAGAACCATGCGGGGGTGCAATTCCCATGAGGTTATGCTAATAACCGTCCGATTAAAGCCTTTGTTTTCGTGAATAGTGGACTTGCTGCTATTCATAGACTGTATTATATGTTTGCGAAAGAAAGGGGGATTTTCTTTGACGCAAAACCAAACGCCCGTTACCACAACGGAGCATAAAATAGGAAAAGTTACTTACCTTGTATGTTCGTCTGCAAGTGAACGCGCAACGGACACACTGGATAAAAAGATAAAGAAGCTCATTCGCAAAGACATGGAGCTGAACCCCGCAAACGCCCGGAAATAGGGCGTTTCTTCACATTTTATACATGACACAGGCAGCGGTATGTGGTATAATATAGACAGTACAAATACCATGCTTGTCTGTCGTCGGAAAGGAGGACAAAATGTTACAGACAGACAAGATTACCGCTTTATATTGCAGATTGAGCCAGGAAGATATGCAAGCCGGGGAAAGCGAAAGCATACAGAACCAAAAGCTGATTTTACAAAAGTATGCTGACGAACACCACTTTTTCAACACGCGCTTTTTCGTAGACGACGGATTTTCCGGCGTGAGCTTTGAGCGTGAGGGGCTTCAAGCCATGCTGCATGAAGTTGAAGCCGGGAACGTGGCGACCGTCATAACAAAAGACCTTTCTCGTCTGGGACGTAATTATCTGAAAACCGGGGAGCTGATAGAGATTGTCTTTCCCGAATATGAAGTGCGCTACATTGCCATTAACGACGGTGTAGACACCGCAAGGGAAGATAACGAGTTTACCCCTCTGCGGAACTGGTTCAACGAGTTTTACGCCCGCGACACTTCAAAGAAAATCCGGGCTGTCAAACAGGCAAAGGCGCAGAAAGGCGAGCGCGTCAACGGCGAAGCCCCTTACGGCTACCTTATCGACCCAGATAACCGCAATCATCTGATACCCGACCCGGAAACGGCGCACGTCGTAAAACAGATTTTTGCAATGTATGTACGGGGCGACCGTATGTGTGAAATCCAGAACTGGCTGCGGGACAATGAGATATTGACCGTCGGGGAACTGCGCTACCGCAGGACAGGAAGCAAACGCCACCCCCGCCCACAGCTCAACGCATGGTACAACTGGCCCGACAAGACGCTGTACGACATTCTGACAAGGAAAGAGTATTTAGGGCATACCATAACCGGGAAAACCTACAAGGTATCTTATAAGTCGAAAAAGACGAAAAAGAACCCGGAGGAAAAAAGGTATTTCTTCCCCAACACTCACGAACCTTTGATTGATGAAGAAACCTTTGAACTTGCACAGAAGCGGATTGCCACCCGGCACCGCCCGACAAAGGTTGATGAAATCGACCTGTTTTCCGGGCTGCTCTTTTGCGGGGACTGCGGCTACAAAATGTATGCAGTACGCGGAGCCGGGACGCTTGAACGGAAACACGCCTATACTTGCGGCAACTACCGCAACCGGGCAAGAAATGATATGCTCTGCACTACGCATTATATCCGCAAAAGCGTATTGAAAGAACTTGTCCTTGCAGACTTGCAGCGCGTAACGTCTTATGTGAAAGAGCATGAACAGGAGTTTATCGAAACCGCCAACGAGTGCAGCGCAAAGGCAGTACAAAAGACGCTGACGCAGCAGCGGAAAGAGCTTGACAAGGCACAGAACCGGATTAGCGAGCTGAATATCTTATTCCGCAAGCTCTACGAGGACAACGCTTTAGGGAAACTTTCAGATGAACAGTTTGCTTTTCTGACTTCCGGCTATGATGAAGAAAAAAAGACGTTGACCCGGAGGATTGCGGAACTGACACAGGAAATCGACAACGCTACCGAGCGCAGCGCAGACGTGAAAAGGTTTGTCGCACTGGTACGCAGATACACCACCATTACCGAACTGACCTACGAAAACGTCCATGAATTTATTGACCGTATTCTTATCCACGAACTGGATAAGGAAACGAACACCCGCAAAATCGAAATCTTTTATAGCTTTGTCGGCAGAGTTGATACAGGCGACAAGCCTACCGAAAGTATCTCCTATTTCAGACAGATAGGAGCCGACGTAAAGAGTTATGCTATCTAACATACATCAAAAAGAGGTAAGATAACACCCTCTGCAAAAAAGGTTACGTTATCTTACCTCAACAAATGTTACACCAGTTTACAATTTTTTGATTTTTAAAAAATAAAAATACAAACACAGTCTCTTTGCGGTATAATTGTAAACGGTAGATAGGTTCTTTCCACTCTTAGTTGAATTCAACGTGAAAAAGTTCATGAAACAGTAATTTGGCTTTTAACAGATCAAAGCTGTTTCTGCTGCAGCGTCAGCCGGTGCTGCTTTTCCCGGGAGGCTGCCCTGTCCTCTGGAATCTCTTCCTCTGGAACGGCTAGATATTTTCGGATGGTTGTGGGAGACGAATGCAGCAACAGTGCAATGTCAGATATTGTCAGGCCTCCTTT
>QXXC01000054.1 GCA_009911305.1 Clostridiaceae bacterium
CTGTATCACGGCCTGCATGCTCCGCATGGGGAATACCCATCCTCGGTCAGTTCATCCCTGGTGCACGTCCAATACTTGATGTTTTCCAGGTTCACTTTCTGGGCACTCGCACAACCCGGCAGATGGAATTTCCCGGTATTGATATTGATTGCGTAATCCTGCTGTTCAGTATTCCCTTCCTCATCCTGGCCTATTTCCGTGTTCGGTTCGATGTCTTCTTTTACAGCACCTTCCGCCCAGCTTTCACTGGTTGCATAATCAATCAACGCGAAACATAAAAAGAACCACCCTCAATAGGGTGGTTCCTGATTGCATCTGAGGAAAAGCATGTCTCAGACACACTCTAAGCCCTGCAGTCAAGGGATGTAAGTCCCAGAGAATCGCTTCCTGTCTGCACGATTCTGGCCTCTACGGATTCCCGCGTAATGCCGTCAAGCACGCTCGCGTCGAAATCCATCCCCGGCTGCCAGCCCGGATTGCTGGCGCGCACGGCTTCATACATGGCCTTATTGTACTGCCGCTCATACTGCCCCAGAGTCCAGGTGGCCGTCAGGCGATCCTGCTTGGGAATGCTCCGCTGGTAGGCGGCGAAGACCTCGCTCCGCTGGGTGGTATCCCCATTGGCGATCCCCTTTTCCTGGATGAATTCCCGTTTCACCATGTCAAACATGCTCTGTCTTCCTTCCTCCGACACATCCACAATCTTGTGCCACTCAGAAGGATCCTTCCCAGTGATATCCATCCCGGCGATCCCATGAGAATTGTACAGATCTCCGTCCTCATCAAAATTTTTCCGGAAGTTGGCAATGATCTTGGGATCATTCTTGCAGAAAAATCCCGGCGCTACCTCCACCATATCCGCAGAAGAACTCCCCAGGGATGGTTTGGAGCCCAGAATCCCGAAAATATCCGTGGGATTTGTGCCCTTCTTTCCATTGAGACGCTGGAGCATCTGCAGGACTGACTGGTAATTCTGTAACCCGTTATCTCCAATACGCATAATCTGCTTCTCCTTTCCGCTGCCGCAGGCAGACACAGGCGGCTTCCTGCCTTTGCCGTATCCGCCGGATTGCTTCTAAGGAATATATCGTCAGAAACGGAACGTTTATTACCAAATTCTGCCTAAAATCTCCAGAAAGGCCTCTCCCCTGCCGGCCGCGCATCGGCCGGCGAATGGGAAAGCATCCGCCCATCCTCCGGTGAAACCGCCCGTCAGAGCGTATCCGCCCTCTCCTGGACGGTCTTGCGGAAATTGATGACATCGTGCTGATAATCCGTTGACATATGTTCCGATGTGATCATAAAATCCGCCGTAGCCTTATTGACTGCCATAGGGATATCATACACCTGCGCAATCCGCATTAGCGCCTTCACATCCGGATCATGCGGCTGCGCCGTCAGCGGGTCAGAAAAGAAGACCACAAAATCAATCACGCCTTCCACAATCTTCGCGCCGATCTGCTGATCTCCGCCCAGAGGGCCGCTGTTATAGCCCTTCACCGTGAGTCCCGTCTGATCCGTGATCATCCGCGCCGTCGTCCCTGTACCATATAAATTGTGATGCTTTAAGATGGCGTAGTGCTCCTTACACCACTCAATCAGCTTTGGTTTCTCATTATCATGCGCAATCAGCGCAATGTCTTTTTTCGGTCCAATGGTAAATGTTATGTAATCCTTTGCCATAGTTATCATCTCCTTTCTCTATGGCTGCCTGCGCGGCGCATGGCGTAATGATAAAAGCCATACGTGTGCTCCACATGTTATACCACAGAACCGGGGCGAAATACAAGTTAAATATTAGTGAACAATTTCTGACAATTTTCTAAACGTTGTGATTTATGGCCAATGTTATAGGATGTATGCGGGCTGGGGGATGTCGTGAGAGGGGCCGCCAGAGCCAGCTTCCCTATCCAACTGAAACCCCGCTTCCGCTCGGAGAAAAGCGGGGTTCCTGATGGATATCAGTGCGGTCTCCGGCGGCCCTTTCACGATCCCCCCCCCCCAGCCCGCATACATCTCCCCCTATACAACCAATATTCAGTAAAAAGCCCCCCTGTTTCCTGATTTGTCTATGGACAGAAGCATTTCCCTGTGATAGAATGAAAGAAAAAGGAGGCGATAATCATGCGTCACAAAAAGAGTCTGCCGGTTGCTCTGCTTGCGATGTGCATCACATGCTTCGTAGCCACTCCGGTCTACGCACATGGCCATCACAGACAGGCTGCCCCGGCAAATACGTCCTACCAGGTTTGTCCTTACGACGACTGCGCAGAGACAGGGCACCATACCCATGAGGGAACATACTATTGTGGCTATCACCATGAAAGTGGTTACTGCGACGGGTACTGCGGCTATGCAGGCCAGTCCTATGGCTGCCGCGGCGGCCATCACGGCTGCTACAGATAAGCTCTCCAAAAGCTTACCTCAGCCGACCGCTGACAAACGCAGCGCCCGGGATTCGATGATTCCGGGCGCTGCGTTTTTGTCTGTAAGCGTTTCCAGGGCGTGTCTGAAACACGAAAGCATGTTTTAAACACTAAATCTCAATCAGCTTATACTCTCTGGTTCCAATCCCCAGCTTTTCCGCGTGTTCTAAGGCCACCATCCAGTTTGTCTCCGGGTGGACATCCGTAAAATGATCATGATGGCAGCAGTCCCGTTCATCCAGAACGCAGCCGGCGATAGCGGGCTGGCGGTTCACCGCGTCCGCGCAGGCCATGTCCAGGGCTACCGGATCAAAGGAGGCAAACATGCCCACATCCGGCACGATGGGAAGATCGTTCTCTGCATGGCAGTCACAGTAGGGCGAAACATCCACGACCAGGCTGATGTGAAAATGCGGCCTGTCCTTTAACACAGCGAGGGAATATTCTGCAATCTTCTTATTCAAGATATCATTCGACTCGTCACAGTGGTTTGACACCGCGTCCACAGGACAGACACCGATACAGCGCCCGCAGCCGACACATTTCGTCTCGTCAATGAAGGCCTTTTTATCCTCCATGGAAATTGCGCCGTGCGCGCAGCTCTTCATACAGGAGCCGCAGCCGATACATGTCTCCTTCAGGATAAACGGGCTTGTGGCATTGTGCATTTCCATCTTACCCGCCCTGGAGCCGCAGCCCATACCGATATTTTTCAGCGCGCCGCCAAAACCTGTGGCTTCATGTCCCTTAAAATGATTCATGGAAATGAAAATATCTGCATCCATAATCGCGCGTCCGATCTTGGCCTCTTTCACATACTCCCCGTCAACCGGAACCGCGATATCATCCGTTCCCTTTAACCCGTCCGCAATCAGCAGATGGCAGCCTGTGGTAAACGGATTGTAACCGTTTATGTAGGCAGAATCAAGGTGATCCAGGGCGTTCTTACGACCGCCCACATAGAGTGTGTTGCAGTCCGTCAGAAATGCCTTTCCTCCCTGTGAGCCGATGAGATCCACAATCACCCTGGAATAATTCGGGCGCAGGTAAGCCAGATTTCCAGGCTCTCCAAAGTGAATCTTGATCGCCGTGTATTTGTTGCTGAAATCGATCTGGTCAAGCATCCCGGCCCTCTTGACCAGGCGGGCCAGCTTTTGAAGCAGATTTTCGTGGAAGGTGGTTCTTAAATTTGTAAAGTAAACCTCTGATGCCATACGTTTTATTCCTCCTTGAATATTTATACAGCAATCCGCCGCAGGGCGGGAACGCTCTGTTTAGTTTAGCATGGATTTAAAAAGTCAACAAGCATATATCTCAGATGTGAAACAGAATTTGCAGTCTTAGTCTTTGTCATGAATCACCGCGCAGGCATTGAATGCATCAATGCAGTGAATAATACAGGGGGGTATTGAGCATACACCTGTCAATACCCCCTGTATTTCACATTACTTCATGTTCCTTACACTTAAAACTGAAACTGGCTTACCAGATTCTTAAGGACAGACGCCTGACCGGACAGCTCCTCGCTGGCCGCCGCGCTCTCCTCTGCCGTAGCAGAGTTTGTCTGTACAACGCTCGAAATCTGATCCACGCCTGTTGTCACCTGGGAAACGGCATAGGACTGCTCCTGTGTGGCATCCGAAATCAGAGTGACCGCATCCAGAATCTTCTTGGCGCTGTCCACTACATCCCGCAGGGCCTTTTCCGTATCGTCGGACAGCTTGCTGCCCTCTTCCACGGCCTTCACCGTCTCCTCTATCAGGGCGGCGCTGCTCTTGGATGCCTCCTGGGATTTAGTGGCCAGGTTGCGAACTTCGTCGGCAACCACGGCAAAGCCTTTGCCGGCGCTGCCGGCCCGGGCCGCCTCTACAGCGGCATTCAGCGCCAGAATATTCGTCTGGAACGCGATATCCTCGATCGTCTTGATTACCTTGCCGATCTCTTTTGATTTGTCGCTGATAGCGCCCATAGCGCCCATCAGCGCGCCCATGTGGCCGGAGCAGACCTGAATCAGATCGTGGGCCTGAAGGTTCTCTGCCTTTGCAGTCTTGGCATGCTCGGCGGTTGCCTCAATCTTGACGGAAATCTCTTTAATGGTCGCAGCCAGCTCCTGAACGGAAGAAGCCTGCTCCGTAGCGCCCTGAGCCAGGGCCTGCGCGCCGCTGGATACCTGTCCGCTGCCGGAATTGACCTGATCGGCAGACTCGTCAATCTGCTGGAGCGTATCGCTCAGGCGTTCTTTCAGCCTGCGCATGGAAAGAAGCACGCTCTTAAAGGAGCCGACATAATACTGCTCTCCTTTGGTATGTATCGCAAAATTGCCGCCGGCCATCTTCTCCAGAAGCTCATCAATGTCAAGGATGATATTTTTAAGGACAGAAACCAGCGAGCGGATGCTGTTGGCCAGTATACCTATCTCATCCTCCGAGACATAATCGATCTCTGTATCCAGATTTCCTCCCGCCACCAGGGTAGCCGCCTGCTCAAGGCCCCGTATGGGAGTCACAATCTGACGTGTCAGCACAACGCTGAAGAGTGCGATCACTGCAATGGCAAGGATGAAAATAAACACGATAATACAGTTTACAATGGCAGTCGTTCTCTGGGAATTCTCATAATCCTCGTTTACCTGCGCATCTACATCCGCTGTCAGATCCACCAGGGACAGCCTGACCGTCTCAAAGCTGTCATGATAGTCTCCCTTATAGATCTCATAAGCGCGCGCATTGCCTTCCTCCGTGAATTTCCACGCCTCCTCCAATATCTGGGCGCGGTAGGTGGATACCTCGGCCAGCTCTTTCTGAATGGCATCGATCTGCGGCTGGAACTGGGGCGCGACTGACAAAAGATCTTTGAGCGCCTGATCCAGGCTTGCGCGCTCTTCCTTGAGGCTGGCCTCTACGCTTTCCAGTTCCGCCTCTGACATAACAACCGTGGTTTCCAGGGCCATCTTCTCCGTAGCCTGAATCGCGCGTCTGGCAGTCCACAGATAGTTGATGCTGGGAATCGACTGCCTGGAAAACCCGTCCGAAATCTTGTCCATATGATTGATGGACACCAGCGCCGTTATACCAAGGATAAAGGTAACTAACAATATGGCGCTGAATGAAATCAACAGCTTGTAGAAAATTTTCAGATTTTTCATAATTCATATACCTCCAAAACCGTACATCTCTGTATAGCGGCCCAAATAGCAGAAAAATCCGCGCCCGGGTCTTTACAGTCAGCGGCACGCCGGAATCCGTCCGTTGGCTGTCGCTGTATTTCTATTCATATTAACACATATTTAGCCAATGGTAAAGTTTTTTGCATGATTTATAAACGATTTCCGTTTATTTTGTCTTTCGCTGCCTGATGTCAGGCCTTTGCCTCCATGTAAAAATACTCCCATTCCCCGTCCGTCCGGCTTATGCGCCGCGCCCGAAAGCCCTCCCGGTCGATGCGCACAAAGCCCTCCGCCTCATAGCAGCGCCTGGCTGGCTCATTGCAGTCATAAACGCCGAGCGTGACGGCTGAGAACCCCAGGCAGCCAAACGCCATGCGCAGCGCCTGACGGACCATGCGTCTGCCATAGCCCATTCCCCGGGCAGAGGGATCCACGACGATAAAGCCCATATGCGCCCTGTTTTCCTCCCAGCTTATGTTCCTGAAGGAAAAATGACCGCATGGATGCCCCCGGGCGTCCAGGGCCGTAAACGCCATGGCGTGCGGATCCGCCTCAAAATCCCTGAAATATGTATCAAGCTGCCCCTGCGTCAGGGGCCATGTAAAGCGGTCCGCTCTCCAGAATTCCACCGTCCGCTCATCCGCCAGCCATTTGAGAAGATACGACCCGTCCGCCGGCTTGCAGGGTCTTAACCGAATCACATCGCTCACTCCTTTTCATTCGTTTTAAATCATGCCTGCGCTCTTAAGCAGATGTCCGGATTTCCCGGGACAATGCTCCAAAGCGGAGTGCTTTTTATCCCTCAGAGGTTCAGCTTTTCATAGCGCCGCTCTAAATAAACATCCAGCCGTTTCTTAAGCTCCCGGTTTTCCTCCTTTTCGAGCAGGGGATCCGCGTCCAGAAGGCGTTTTACCTCCCGCGAAGCGCATTGTAAGACTTCCGCGTCCGTAAAGATATCGGCGAGCTTAAATTCCATCTCCCCGCTCTGGCGCACGCCGAAGATGTCCCCCGGGCCGCGCAGCTTTAAATCCTCTGAGGCGATGAAAAAGCCGTCGTTGGAACGGTTCAGGATGTCCAGCCTCTCCCGGGTGTCGGCCTGCCCCGAGCCGTCTACCATAATGCAGTAGGACTGCTCCTTTCCCCGGCCCACGCGCCCTCTGAGCTGGTGAAGCTGCGCGAGGCCGAAGCGCTCTGCATTCTCGATCATCATGACTGTGGCATTGGGCACATTAATCCCCACCTCAATCACTGTGGTGGAGACGAGCACCTGAATCTCTCCGGCCGAAAATTGCTCCATCAGGCGGTTCTTTTCCTGCGCCTTCATCTTTCCGTGCAGGTATGCAACCCGGATGGAGGGCGGAAGCTTTTCCCTCAGCGTTTTGCTGTAGTCCACTACATTTTCGGCCTCTAAAAGCTCGCTCGCCTCCACCATGGGGCAGATGACATAGGCCTGGCGGCCCGCCCGCGCCTCGCGCTCGATAAAACGGTACGCATTTTCCCGGTAATCCGTCCCGACCACACAGTTTTTGATGGGCCGGCGGTCTGCCGGGAGCTCGTCAATGACGGAGATATCGAGATCGCCGTAGAGGATGATGGCAAGCGTCCTGGGGATCGGCGTGGCGCTCATGACCAGGACATGCGGCTTCCGGCCTTTATTTCCCAGCATCTCCCGCTGGCTGACGCCGAAACGGTGCTGCTCGTCGGTTATGACCAGGGCCAGGTTATCGTAGACCGCCTTTTCCTGGATCAGGGCGTGCGTGCCGATGATGATATCCGCTTCATGGCTGCGGATGCGCTCATAGGCAAGGCGTTTTTCCTTTGCCGTCATCGAGCCTGTCAGAAGGATCGGACGGACCGGCAGCCCCAGGCACCCGAACAGGTCCTCCATGGATTCAAAATGCTGCCTCGCCAGTACCTCGGTCGGAACCATCAGCGCGCCCTGGCAGCCGTTGTATGCAGCCACGAGAAGCGCCAGCACGGCGATAATCGTCTTGCCGGATCCGACGTCGCCCTGGATCAGGCGGTTCATGATGCGCCCGCCCGACAGATCCGCATACACCTCGTTCAGAACCCGCTTCTGGGCCCCGGTAAGGGAGAACGGGAGCTTTTCCTGCGCCTTTTTCACATCGCCGCACACCGTCATGGGCCAGGGGCTTTGTGTGTCCCCGCGTTTATCTTTCATAAGCCGGACAGACACAAGAAACATGAAAAATTCATCAAACACGAGGCGTTTTCTGGAAAACAGGAGCTCTGCCCCGTCACCCGGGAAATGGATATGCTCCAGCGCAAAATTGTATTCCGCCAGCCCGCAGCGCCGTCTGATATCGTCCGGCAGATACTCGCGCTCCATCCGGCGTCCCTTAAGCGCCTCTGACACAGCCTTTGCGATAATCTTATTTCCCAGCCCCTTTGTCTGGCCGTAGACGGGCTGCATGGAATTCACAAGCCGTTCGTAATCCTCAGGCGTATACATCTGCGGCTGCTCCATGGCCATGCGCCCCTTTTTTCTCACCACACGCCCGCGGAATACAAAGCGCTCCCCGGACTTGAGCGCCGTGCGCAGGTAGGGCATGTTATACCAGGTCAGGGTCAGAATTCCGCTTATATCCCGGAGCGCCGCGGTCGTCACCTGCATATGGCCGTACCGGATCACATCGGCTGGCCTGGCCAGAATCCCCTCCACAGCCGCCATCGTATCAGGCGCCAGCTCCGAAACGGGTTTCGGCGGCTCAAAGGCATCGTATGCCCTGGGATAATAGCAGAGCAGATCCTCCACAGTCTCCACGCCCAGTTTTTGAAAAAGACGGGCCGTCTTTTCCCCAATCCCTTTGATCGAAGTAATCGCTTCTGTATTCATCTGCTCCCCGCCGGACGCGGATCCCCCCGCTGCGCCGTCCTGCCGGCCGTTCTCACGGGAACCTGTCCTCATTCCACTGAAATCACATAGTAATAGACCGGCTGGCCGCCGTCGTGGCATTCGATCTCGCACTGCGAAAAGCGTTCCTGCGCCCGTTTCAGGAGGCGTTTGGCGTCCTCCGCAGCGGTCTCCGCGCCGTAATAGATCGTGACCAGCTCCGACTCCCCGTCGATCATGGCCTCCAGCGTGTCAAGCGCGGTGCGCTCAAGCGTCTTTCCGACTGCCAGCATCCCGTCATCGCCGATGCCCATGAAATCGCCCTCCTCGATCTCCATGCCGTCAATCATCGTATTGCGCACCGCATAGGTGAGCTGACCGCTCTTTACACGGGCCATCTCCTCTGTCATCTGCGCTGCATTCTCGGACGCGGACCGCTCCGGCGAGAAATTGATCAGGGCCGTAATGCCCTGGGGAATCGTCTTTGTGGGGAGGACAAGCACCGTCTGATCCTCTGCAAGGCCGGCCGCCTGTTCCGCGGCCAGAATAATGTTTTTATTATTCGGCAGGATGAACACGGTCTCTGCATTTACCGCCTCCACTGCATTCAGCATATCCTCTGTGCTCGGATTCATGGTCTGGCCGCCCTCGATCAGGTAATCAGCCCCCAGCCCTTTGAAAATCTCTCCCATGCCCGCGCCTGCACAGACGGCGATAAAGCCATAGGGCTTCCTGGCCCCGCGCCCGTCCCGGCAGATATCGTCCGCCGCCGCATCCCCGGCCGGCGTCTGCCCTCCGCCCTGCCCGGCGTCTGCCGCGGCCTTAAACAGGCGTTCCTCGTGCTCCTCGCGCATGTTGTCAATCTTCATGCGGGACAGGGAGCCAAAGCCCAGGGCCTTCTGGATGGCAAGGCCCGGATCATTGGTATGCACGTGGACCTTCACGAGCTCGTCGTCTGACACAACCACGATCGAATCGCCGATGGACTCCAGATAAGCCTTAAAGGTCTTCTCCTCCTCCCTGCCATAGCGCTTTTCGAGGTTAATAATAAATTCCGTACAGTATCCAAAGCGGATATCCGCTTCCGGAAAAGCCGCCGGGAGGCGTTCCCCCGCCGCGCGCTCCGTCTGTGCGGCCGCCGGCCGGGGCTGAAAGCCCGCGAGGCTCTCCGGGGCTGTTTTCCCGAGCAGGCCGTCGTACGCGCCTTCCAGCACCTTCATCAGGCCCTGCCCGCCGGAATCGACCACGCCCGCCTCCTTTAATATAGGAAGCATATCCGGCGTGCGGCTTAAAACCTCATTCCCGCACCGGATCACCTCCTTTACAAAGTCCAGGATATCCTCCGTCCCGGGCGCAAGCTCTGCCGCTCTGTCCGCCATGCCTCTGGCAACGGTGAGGATGGTTCCCTCCTTGGGCTTCATAACCGCCTTGTAGGCCGTCTCCGTCCCGCGGTTCATGGCCCTGGCCAGCGTTGATGTGGTGATAACGTCCACGCTCTTTATCTCCTTGGCAAAGCCGCGGAAAAGCTGGGAGAGGATAACGCCCGAATTCCCGCGCGCGCCGCGCAGAGAGCCGGATGAAATGGCCTTTGCAAGGCTTTCCATCGTCGGCTTCTCAACGGATGCCACCTCTTTTGCCGCCGCCAGAATCGTCATCGTCATGTTTGTCCCCGTATCCCCGTCCGGCACCGGAAACACATTCAGCTCATTGATCCATTCCTTATTGGCCTCTAAGCCCTTTGCTCCCGCAAGAAACGCCTGTCTAAGCATCCCCGCGTCAATGTACTTCATACCCACAGGTAGTTCCTCCTTAATCGATCACTCTTACGCCTTCGACGAAGATATTGATTTTCTCAACCGTCATGCCCGTAAACTCTTCGACCTTGTACTTTACGCTGTCGATCAGGTTGTCAGCCACAGTGGAAATGCTGACGCCGTATGAGACGATGACATGAAAATCAATACTGATAGCATTCTCCTTAATGGATACATTAATACCATGCGTCAGGCTTTCGCGCTTTAAAAGCCTGACCAGCCCGTCCTTCATACTGACAGCGGCCATGCCGACAATGCCAAAACACTCCACCGCGGTCGTCCCTGCATACAGGGCTATGACCTCCGGATCGATCCTGATAAAACCGAGTTTATTGTTAATGCGCCCTTTCATAGATGACAGCCTCCATTCCTTTGTTTTCCGAATCCAAAACCGCTCATATTGTTACCATTATACCCTATTTCAGAAAAAAAAGAAAGAACGGAGCAATAAATTTTTAAATTTTACTTGCAAATTTTCCTTCTATCTGTTATGATACCTTTGTTATGGATTTTCTTAGAAAATCGAATGTTCGGTTTAAGGAGGTGCGAGGATGGCTAAATGTGCGATTTGTGAGAAGGCAGCCCATTTTGGAAATGCTGTGAGTCATTCACATAGAAGATCGAATAAGATTTGGAGAGCGAATGTGAAGTCTGTCAGGGTTAAGACAACAGGCGGTTCACAGAAGATGTATGTATGTACGTCTTGTCTGAGATCCGGCTTAGTGGAGAGAGCCTGAGCAGATGGATGAAGGCATGGCTTTATGATGAGAAAAAAGGAACCGGACAGGATGGAGATGTCCGGTTCCTTTTTTGCCCGCTGTTTTGACGCCATCAGAAAGCGCTCCTCTCATCCCGGCAGTCCTTCCAGAAAACACCCTTCTTCATGGGAATCAATCACTCCAATGGCCTGCAGATATGCATAGATGATCGTGGTTCCCACAAATTTCATTCCGCGCTTTTTTAAATCTGCTGATATGCTGTCTGACAGGGCGGAGTGTGCAAGGCCCTTCTCATGGACGACGTTTCCGTCTGTCCAGCGCCATATATACGCAGAAAAGCTTCCAAATTCCTTTTGGATCGCCAGGAATACGGCGGCATTTTCTATGGCGGCCTCAATCTTCCTCCGGTTGCGGATGATTGCCGGGTTCTCCATCAGCCGTTTTACTGCTTCCCCGTCATAGGAGGAGACGCGCTCCGGGTCGAACTGGCTGAATGCTTCTGAAAAGGCCGGGCGTTTATTCAGCACACACTCCCAGGATAAGCCGGCCTGAAACGATTCCAGAAGAAGCATTTCAAACAGCTTCCGATCCTCCCGCACCGGAACGCCCCATTCCTCGTCGTGATAGCGGATATACGCCTCATTTTTCGGATTCGCCCAGCGGCACCTTGTTTTTCCGTCCGCCCATTCCATTTCAAAACGCCTCCTGTATCGTGCAGATTATGCAATATTTATTAACTGCAAAACATATTATAACCGACAATCAGACAGCCGATCGCTGTACATACCCAGAAAAAATTCTTCGGAAAGATAAGGATCAGAGCCATCCCAAACCCAACAGCAAACAGAATCAGGCCGCATAAACGCTTCACTGGCCCCTCCCGCAACAGATACTTTTGTCTCATTCCTATCTTATGCGCGGCCAACCGTTTCATTACCAATTCCTGCAGCCAAATTCGCTTTACGCAGACCGCTTTACGCCTGCTTCTCCTCCGCCGCATATTCCTGCGCCATCGCTTCCGCCTTCTGGACCGCCTCCTCTGATACGACTGCATTCTTTCCGCCCATGAAACGGTTCACCAGATCCGGCACCATGTCGATCACCTTGGTCACTGCATCCTGATGCTTGACATTTACGAGCTTCGTCACCCCGTTCTGGATCACCAGAACAGCGCTGGGGCTCATTTTGGCGCTCATGCCGCCGGCTCCGTTGTTTTTTGCGGTCTGGTTGAAGGCTCCGGCCGCCATGCCGCATGTCACATCCACCAGGGGAAGAATGATGGCGTCGTCGATCTTCACCGCCTCTCCTACCACGGTCTTTGTAGTCACAAAATGATCCATCCCCTTGAATAATGCTTCAACCGTCGATGAAAACTGATTGTCTGCCATGCTTTTCTTCCTCCTCAATCTGTAACACTCCAATTACAGCGATGCAGCGCTGTGCCATGTTTGCAGGGGAAACCCTGAAAACCGCATTTTAAGATTTCCCTCTCATATTCCTTTTCGGATCCGCTTTAGCTGTCGGCGGAAATTCCGGTTCATCAAAATCCGGAGCGCGGCCGCGGCCGGCACGCCGGCACGGATCCGTCCCCGGATCCGTAAATCTCCTTCTATCACGCTCTCGTCAAATACCGGATTCAGAATCAGGCGTCTCCCGTACAGCGGGTAAAAAAATGCCGCCGCGGACAGCGCCTGCCCCATCGTATAGGGATCCTCCAGTCCAAAGACGAGATTTCCCTCCAGACGCGTCGGGAGCAGGTGCTTCAGGATCCGGATGAGCTGACGTCTGATCAGGCGGAACGTCTTCCGGTTCTCTTCATCTGTCAGAAACGCTGTCAGCCGGTCTTTTTTATCCTTTACATCCAGAAGCTTATCCCTCAGTCCCCGGAATGTCCCGGCGAGCCGTTCCAGAGGGCCTGTCCCGGCATCTTCGCCATCCTGAACCTGTTTTTTCTTTCTCTTTTTATGCCGCTTTTTCTTTTTGGCCGCCGTCCCGCCGCCGTCCGCTTCCCCGTCGTCCCCGCTGTCCCCCAGCTCCTGTGCCGATAAAATCAGATCATCCTCGGTATCGGCGTCCATGGATCCGGAAAAAGCGTCCGCCTCTTCCTCCGGGACCGGCTCTGTGTCCGTCCCGTCCTCCCAGATGCCGTCCGCGCCTTCGGCGGCGAAATCCGGGGCGTCCTCTTCCTGATTTTTTTTCCCGCTTCGCAGGACAGGGATTCCAAGCAGGCGAACCACAAAGCCAGGCTCCTGCTCATAAAAGACCTGCGCCGAAAGAAGGGGCCAGAGCCATGTGACCTTTGCCGCGCCTGCAATGCTTCCGTGAAAGCTTCCCTGCGCGCGGTAGCGCACCGGCGCGCACAGAACAGCCAGAAGAATCAGCAGGAATACCGCCAAAACCGCAAGCAGCAGGATTCCCAGTATTTTTAATATAAACATTATGATATGAAACAATACATTCACCTCTGCCCCGTTCTCACACGGCTCTGCCTTTGTCTGCTCAAGTTCCCCCGAAACGGCGGCCCACAAACTCCTCCGTGCAAAAGCCGCCGGTGGCTCGGTACATGTCGCTCACGATCCGCCCGGCAACCTCCAGCGTCTCCTGATAATCCGCTCCAATCCCCAGGATGAGAAGCTCCTCTTTCTTCCTGTAATACTCTGTCAGAAGAACCGCGGCCGGATAGATATCCAGCACATTGCTCCCGCAGGAAGGCGGGGTGATCACATGAACCCCGGGCTGAAACCGGTGGTTCCGGATATTCTGTATGATCGTAAACCGCTTCTTTTTTGCTTTTTCACCCATATACAAGTGCTTATACCAGCGCATTCCTTCCCCATCCATCCTTTCGGACACGCTCTGCCGATGCATCCATGCCGCTGCGCATTTGGGAGCATCCCCTATTTTTTGTCGGCAGCTTCCAGGATGCAGCGCCGCAGCAGATCCAGCGCCTGAACCACGGTCTGCTCGCGTATCTTCTGCCGGTTTCCTCTGAACACGTGCTCCTCTACCCGCACCTCATCCTTTAAATAACATGCAATATAGACCAATCCCACCGGCTTTTCGTCGGTTCCCCCGTCCGGGCCGGCGATGCCGGTCACTGCCACGCAGACATCCGCATCCGCGGCAAACACGCCGCCGGTTGCCATCTCCTTGGCCGTCTGTTTGCTCACCGCGCCGTACTTGCGCAGCGTCGCCTTGCTCACGTCGAGGAGCTTCCTCTTCGCCTTATTGGAATAAGTGATAAAGCCCTCGCGGAATACGTCCGACGCGCCGGGCACATTCACCAGGCGCGCAGCCAGAAGGCCCCCGGTGCAGGACTCGGCGGTCGTCACCGTCAAATCATGTTTTTTCAGCAGGCGGATCGCCACATCCTCCAGGCTTTCCTCCTCGCAGGTCGTATAAACCGCGGCGCCGAAACGCCTGCGAATTTCCTTGATCATGGGCTTTAGGAGCTTTTTTGCCTCCTCGTCCGTCGCAGCGCGGGCTGTCACGCGCAGGTGGACCTCGCGGGTCTTTGCATAAGTGGCCAGCGTCGGATTCGTCTGGCCGTCAATCAGATCCAGGAGCATTTCCTCCACCCTGCTCTCCCCATAGCCGCAGATCTTGACCATCTGGGAGCGGATCACACCGGACTGGCGCTTCTGGATATACGGGCAGAAATGCTGTTCCACCATGGGGTACAGCTCATTCGGCGGCCCGGGAAGCAGCACGGCGGTCTTTTCGCCCTTTTCCATCACCAGGCCCGGGGCCGTGCCGTTGCTGTTTTCAAACAGAAGCGCCCCTTCCGGCACAAGCGCCTGCCGCCAGTTGCTGTCCGGAACATCCTTTTTTTTGCGCAGCCTGTACCACTCCTCCAGATGGGCGCGCACCCCGGGATCCTCCTTCAGGGGACATCCCATCAGCTCTGCGCAGACATCCTTTGTGATATCATCCTCTGTGGGGCCCAGGCCGCCGTTTAGGATGACGAGATCTGCACGCCCAAGGGCTGTCCTTATCACCTCCGTCATCCGTTCCCGGTTGTCCCCGACCGTGGTCTGGTAATATACGTTCAGGCCCAGCATTGCGCACTTCTCAGAGAGGTAACGGGCATTCGTGTTCAAAATATTTCCGAGCAGCAGTTCCGTGCCTACGGATATCATTTCCACAATCATGGCTTAAATGCTCCCTTCTGTCAGGATTTTGTAATTTTTGGCAATATAATCCACAAGGGAAATCAGCGTCAGCGCAAATGCCGCCCAGACACACAGCGTCGTCAAAATGGAGAGAACCGGCATATCCAGAATGAGGAGAATCACCGCAAACATCTGGAAGGTAGTCTTGAATTTCCCCCAGTAGCTGGCCGCTATGACCACTCCGTTGTCTGAGGCCACCAGACGGAAGCCGCTGATGATGAAATCCCGGCTGATGATGACAATCACCATCCATGCAGGAAGCTGGTTAAGCTCAATCAGGCAGATTAAGGCCGAGCAGACCAGAAGCTTATCCGCCAGCGGATCCATAAATTTGCCGAAGTTCGTCACCAGGTTATACTTTCTGGCGATCTTTCCGTCCAGCAGATCCGTCAGGCTGGCCACAATGAAGATAACCAGTGAAATCATACGGAACGTCCGGTTTTCGCCTCCCTGCCACAGCAGGAAAAACACAAAAAACGGAATCAATATGACGCGCAGCGTCGTAAGCTTATTCGGTAAATTCATCGATACACTCTCCTATTAAATCATACTCCAGGGCGCCGGTCACTCTGACGCGGCAGAAATCGCCGGACATCAGCGGCGCGTCGCTGTTTACAAAAATCAGGCCGTCCACGTTCGGGGCATCCATATACGTCCTGCCCACAAAGGCGTTCTCATCCGCCACCCGGCCCTCGATCATGACCTCCAGCTCGAGGCCGATCCGATCCTGCGCCCGGTCAAAGGCGATCTCCTGCTGGAGCTCCATCACCGCATCCCGACGCCGGTTTTTCTCCTCCTCCGGAACCTGATCCGGGAAGGCGGCGGCCGGCGTATCCTCCTCCGCCGAATAGGCGAACACGCCCAGGCGGTCAAACTCCATCTCGTCCACAAACTGCATCAGGAGCTCGTGATCGTCCTCGTCCTCGCCCGGGAAACCGGAAATCAGGGTCGTGCGCAGCGCGATATCCGGGATGGCTGCGCGCAGGTCCTCAATCCGCCTGCGGATCGCGTCCGGCGTCGTCCTTCTCCCCATCCGCTTCAGAATCCGGGCGCTGGCGTGCTGGATCGGGATGTCCAGATAATGGCATACCTTTTTCTCGGTCCGCATGACCTCAATCAGCTCCTGCGTGATCTCCTCCGGATAGCAATACTGAAGCCGCAGCCAGCGGATCCCCTCGATCCGCGCCAGCTCCCTCAACAGCAGCGGGAGCCGCTTTTCCCCGTACCGATCCACCCCGTAAAGCGTCGTCTCCTGCGCGACCAGGATCAGCTCCTTCACTCCTGCGTCTGCGAGCTCCCTCGCCTCCTCAAGAAGCTGCTCCATGGGGACGCTGCGGTACGGCCCGCGCAGGGACGGGATAATGCAGTACGTGCAGCGCTTATCGCACCCCTCTGCAATCTTTAAGAAGGCGTAATGGCCGCCGGTGCTCACAAGCCGCCTGCCGCCCGCCTCATACGGGCCGGAAAGCGGGGGGAACGAAACGCTTTTCTCTCCCTTCAGAGCCCGTTTCATAATATCGGAAATCTCGTCGCAGGCGGATACGCCCAAAATCGCGTCCACCTCCGGAATCTCCTTCAAAATCTCCTCCTGATAGCGCTGCGCCATGCATCCGGCCACAATCAGGGCTTTGCAGCGCCCCGTCTCCTTGAGCCTGGCCATCTCCAGGATCGTATTTACGCTCTCCTCCTTGGCGTCTCCTATAAAGCAGCAGGTGTTCACCAGAATCACATCCGCCTCGTTCTCATCGTCCGTGAAGGTATAACCGTCCCGCTCCAGAAAGCCAAGCATCCGCTCTGTGTCCACCAGATTTTTATCGCAGCCCAAGGAGATACATAGTATCTTCATGCCATCCATTTCCTTCCCGCAGTCTGAGCCTGCATAAACCAAAAGCCATCTCAGGCGCTTAACTTGCGTGAGACGGCCCTCATCTGCTGCCGCACAGCCCCGCTCCGGGCCGGACCGCGCGCAGCTCCCGTTTCGCTATTCTTCCTCATCCTCTGAAACAGGCTCTTCATTTATAATCTTCACCCTGGACTGGTAAAGCTCGTCGATCGCAACGGACAGGGGCTTTCTTGCGCGCTCCATCACCGTGGCCTCCTCACCCCCGATCAGCTGCCGGGCGCGCTTGGCCGTGGCGATCACAATGGAATAGCGGCTCTGCACAACCGGCTCCTCGCCCGGTTCCACCCCGCTGTTTACAACCTGAATCAAATCATTATAGGACGGACGTAACATCATAATCAGATTCACTCTCCTCTCAATCGTCAAAGGACTGCGCCAGAACCGTTTAAGCCTGTGTCTGCGCCTTCAAATCGTCCCGCATGTTCCTGATAAATTCCAGATGGTTCCCCACCCTTGCATGCGCCGCCTGGATCAGGCCGTGCATGCGCATGGCGCAGGATTCCACCTCGTCATTGACGAGTATATAGTCATACTGCTCAATCCCGTCCGCCTCCTCGGCGGCCCGTCTGAGGCGTTTTTCAATCACGGCCATGTCCTCCGTGCCGCGTCCTGTCAGGCGTTTTTTTAGCTGCGCGGCATCCGGCGCGGTCACAAACAGGAGCACCGCCTCCGGAAAACGCTCCCGGATCGCCAGCGCCCCCTGGATCTCGATCTCCAGAAGAACATCCCTCCCGGCCTCGAGATTTCTTAAGACATACTCCTTCGGCGTGCCGTAATAGTGATCCACATAGCGGGCGTACTCCAGCAGCTCGCCCTTTTCTATCATACGTTCAAACTCTTCATTTGTCCTGAAAAAATATTCTCTTCCGTCCGCCTCGCCCGGCCGCGGGCTGCGCGTCGTCGCGGAAACAGACAGCGCATAATTCTGATATCCGGCCAGAAGCGTCCTGATAAGCGTCCCTTTCCCGGCCCCCGAAAAGCCCGAGACAACGGCCAGCACTCCCTGATTATCCATCCTGCCTCCCAGTTTACTCACTCAATATTCTGAATCTGTTCACGGATCTTCTCGATCTCGGTCTTCAGCGAAATCGCGCAGTCCGATATCTCCAGATCATTTGCCTTTGAAAGAATCGTATTGGCCTCGCGGTTCATCTCCTGGGCGATGAAGTCGAGCTTGCGCCCCACGCTTCCGCCTGCGAGAAGCTCCGCCTTCGTGGCCTCAATGTGGCTGCGCAGGCGCACCGTCTCCTCATCCGTGCAGATCTTGTCCGCAAAGATCGTGGCCTCTGTCACAATACGGCTCTCATCAATGGACGAACTGCCCAGCAGTTCCTGCACCTTGGCAGTGAGCTTCTCCCGGTATTCGCTTACCACAGCCGGGGAACGGCGCTCCAGCTCGTCTAGCATGCCTCCCATCGCGTCCAGCTTGCCCAGGAGATCCTTTTTCAGACTCTCGCCCTCGCGGATCCGGCTTTCCACAAACCGGGATGCCGCGCCGCTCACGGCCTCCTCCAGGATGTGCCAGATCTGCTCCTCATCCTCCTGCTCCTGCTCCATGGTAAATACCTCGGGGCACCGCGCCAGAGAGGTGACGGACACATCGTCCAAGATGGCGAACTGCTGCGCCATCGCCCGGAAATATCCCATATACTCCGCCGCCAGGGACGCGTTGTACTTAAGCGACATACGGCTCTGCGTATAATCCTCATATGTTATAAAAAGATCCACCTTGCCGCGCTGCACGTATTTCTTGAGAAGCGCGCGTATCCCGGACTCGAACGAGTTGAACCTTCTCGGCATCTTGACGCTCAAATCCAGGTAGCGGTGATTCACTGCCTTCATCTCGGCTGAGATGCGGTATTCTTCTGTAGAAAGCTCATGACGGCCGAATCCGGTCATGCTTTTAACCATGTTGTAGTTCCTTCTTTCGTCCATAGATATTGGTATTATAATGCAAATATGGGGGGGAGTCAACTGAAATGTTTGTGAAATGTCTGTGACTGAAAAAGTCAATATTCAATGCGAATGTTTTTTTACATTTTTTTCATTTCAGCATATTGCATAATTTTATACATATGATTTTGTGCGTATTTTATATTCCATAAATCTTTACTCTGCTGTGATATCAAGCCAGATCAGGATCAACCTTTGATATGCTTAAAAAAGAGTACACGAAATAAGGGGTGACCTCATTGCAAACACCCGTTCTATGCCAGGGCCTTCTTTAATTCTTCATTATATAGCCCCTCTGATGTCCTATATTCAAATAAGCGGCGGGGGTAGTTGTTGATCCAGTCGGCTATACGATCAATATCCCCCTGTGTTTTATCATCGAAGACGGCCCCTTTCGGTATGTGGCGGCGGATCAGTTTGTTCTGGTTCTCATTGGTGCCGCGCTCCCAACTGCTGTACGGATGACAGTAATATATTTTTGTCCTTTTCTTCCTGCTGCGCCTGGAACGTTCCATTCCTTCCCAGTCTGAGAATTCGGATCCGTTATCTACGGTGATGCTTTTAAAGATATCCCGGAACCGCTTCCCCATCTTCCTTTCAAGGCGGTCTAATGCCTTTACTACTGCTGCCGATGTATGTTCCTTCAGCAACAGTATTGTTTCCTTCCGTGTTTTCCTTTCCGTCAGAACCAACAGGGACTTTCTGGCGAGGCCGCGCGCGCCTACTACAGTATCCATTTCCCAGTGTCCAAACTCTGCCCGGGACATAATCTCTTTGGGCCTGTTCTCAATGCTTTCCCCTTTTGTTGCCCGTTTCTGCACTGTTTTTCGTTTATGCTTTTTCTTTCCTTTCCTCTTTTCTGGTAAATGTTCCAGCGCCAGGTTCAGAAAAACCCCTTTCCCGATATAACTGTACAGGGTTGACACGCATATAGTAAAATTAAACCCCTCCTCCTTCATCTTTGCGAGCGCGGCTGCCGGGCTATACCCGTCTTTTATGATAATTTCCTCTATCCGGCCTGCATATGCTTTTTGTGTGCCTATCTTTAACCCCGGGCCCTTTGCCGCCAATACCTCATCTTTATGCTGCTGGGCTATGTCCGGGCTGTACCGCATTTCCCTTGTCAAATCCGAATTTAAAGCTTCAAATTGCCCCCTTTTTAATTCCCTGTAAATTGTACTGATGTGGAAATGGAGAATTTTTGCAATCTGCCCCGGCTTATTCTTTGCTTTCACTAACACCTCCAGCCTCAGCCTGTCGTTAAAAGATAATTGTTTAAATGTTTTCACTGCTTTGCCTTTCTCTTATGAAAATAGTAAACTCAACCGGGTAACACGGGGTTACTCAGGTTAATAAAATCCCCCATCTTTTCTTCCCCCTCGTATCACCAAGATTTTGCGCAAAGGGCGGCATCACTGCCGTCCCTTGTCGTGGGAGATTTTTTCATTCACGCACTGCTTGATAAATTCGCTTAGGCTTATATCCTTACTTTTTGCCGCCGCTTGCCATTCCTCCTTTTCTTGCGGAAAAACGTACATGTATATGCGCTCATAGTTCTTTTTATTGTACTTCATACTTGCTTTTTTCTGTGATTCTGAATACGCCATAACTGCCCTCCTTTGATACTGATATCATACCACATAAAAAATACTGACGCAAGTATAAAAAAGTGCTTGACATTATACTGACGTTAGTATATAATTAGACTTATCAAAAGAACGGAGGATATGGGATATGACAAGAACGGCACTGGTAAGAAATTCAGAAACAAAAAACCTTAAAATATTACGTGCTGATGATTATAGGACACAATCAGAAATGGCGCAGGATTTAAGAGGAAACGGCTTTCGAGTTTTGAAAATCTGGAATGAAAACAAGACGGATTCAGAAGTTGATAACTGGGAGCTTTTAAACAGGAAATAACCACACCACCCACCCGGCGGGGTTGCGCCGGGAGAAAGAAGGGAAGATATGATAAAAAATTATGCTGTAGTATTCCAGAACCAGAGAACCGGCAAGGTCGGAATGGATATATTTTCGGATGGCTCTCCCGGAGCTGTACAGAAAGACTTTTTCGACTGCTACAGACATGAAAGTTATAGGATTCTAAGCGTTACAGAAATCCCCGAAACAGGGAAATAAGGGGCGGCAAGCCTGCCCCCCCCCTATCAGCCCTGGCCTCTATTCTTCGGAAATCTCCGCCTTTACTTTTTGCGCCTCAATCCGGGCCTTTACTGTTTCTGCCTCCGCTCTTTTCATGCCGCTGGCACACAGGAGGCTATAGCCTTTGTTCTCCATCACAAGAGATACACAGACGCCCGCTTTCTTTGTCTTTGCTGCTGCCTGTAATGCCTCTTCCCGGCGCTTAAATGTCCCACAGGTAACTTTATATGATTGCGCCGTATCAGACAGCCCCTGTGCCTCTTCTGTTTCTTTTTTTGTCTTATTCATTATATCATCCCTCCTGCACATCCCATACACATAGGGCCCCATACTCCGTACTGTGCCAGCACGCGCCCTCCAGTGGCCCGCCCGGTGTATTATCCAGGAAATACCATTCCCCCGGATCATCTGTCCCTACTACATTGCTGCCATCCCAGCGCTGCCAGCCGGTAAGCATGTACCCGTCTTTTCCAAACAGATACCAGTGACGGTTGATTAAAAGCCATTTGTTGACCGCATATTCCCCGTTACCCTCTTTATATCTGTACTTCCCCTGTGCATCCTTTTCCCATCCTGTTCCAGCGGGCCCTGAAGCATCCGGGGCCGTTGCTTTGGATGCATAGTCAGGGATGCCGTAGCCCCTGATATACCGCCCGTTTACAGCTATCTCCCTGTACTCAGCGGCATCGTTTTTATTTCCCTCAATTACCCTGATTTTATTCCCTGATACTGATACCGATACCACGATGCCGACATGATCCGGCCAGCCAGTGCAGTCCCCCGCCCCGCCATCGTCCCAGTCATAGAAGATATAATCCCCCGGCAACGGAATATAAGCGTCATCCTCCACCCACCGGCCCATCTTACGGAATAATTCGATCATCTGCCCGCATCCGCACTCCACAGGGATAATATCCGTATATCCGGCA
>QXXC01000055.1 GCA_009911305.1 Clostridiaceae bacterium
TGCAGCCTACACAACTTTAGGCTGCTTTAGCAGCATGTTGAACCTACCGGCTTTAGCCGGTAGTGGTTCAGTTGCAATTCGGGCAGAGGATATTCCTGCCCGTCTATGCCAGACAAACGTATTACAGGACTTTTCGGAGGGATGAAACGGATTCCCGGCCTGCTGATAACGTAGCCGTCGCCAGCTCCTGTATCCATAAGGAACCCGTAGAAAACCGCCGGTACTTAGCGAGGTCTTTTCGAGCTTAGTACCGCTGCGCTTTTCTCCGAGCGGGAGCGGGGTTCCTTATGGATACAGGAGCTGGCGACGGCGGCCTCCCCACGATAAACAACACCCTGCAATCGTCCGCTTAACTAACTGACATTGGCTGTGCCCAGTAACCGTAATTCCACATTCCCCCAAAAATGTAAGAGAAATTTAAAGCAAAATCCCTCCCCATATGGTAAACTAATATCATTGCAAAGCAATCGAATCAACACACAGCTTCTGTATGCATATGCGTTACGAATGAGGGAGGGCTTTTTATGTCAGAAATCAGCATTCTGGTAGTGGATGATGAGAAGGAGATCGCGGATCTGGTCGAGATTTACCTGGTCAGCGATGGATATAAAGTATTTAAGGCGGAGAATGCCCAGAAGGGGCTGGAGCTTTTGGAGAAGGAGAGCGTTCAGCTAGTGCTGCTGGACATCATGATGCCCGGGATGGACGGACTTGAGATGTGTAAGCGGATCCGGGAGACGAACAATATCCCGATCATTATGCTCAGCGCCCGCTCCACGGATTTAGACAAGATCCTGGGACTGGGGACAGGGGCCGACGATTATGTGGTGAAGCCGTTTAATCCCCTGGAGCTGACGGCCCGCGTGAAGTCGCAGCTTCGGCGCTATACGCAGCTCAACCCCCAGAGCAGCGCCGGGGAATCGCTGAAGAATGAGATTACCATCCGTGATCTGACGATCAACAAGGACAACCACAAGGTAACAGTGGGCGATGAGGAGATCAAATTAACGCCCATTGAATTTGATATCCTGTACCTGCTGGCCTCGAATCCCGGCCGTGTTTTCAGCACGGACGAAATATTTGAAAAGGTGTGGAATGAAAAGGTGTATGAAGCGAACAACACGGTGATGGTACATATCAGAAGGCTGCGGGGGAAGATGAAAGAGGATACCAGACAGACCAAGATCATCACAACGGTCTGGGGGGTAGGATATAAAATTGAAAAATAGGGATATGAGTACGCGGTTCCGCACGAGGATCGTGACCAATATTTTCTACAGCGCCCTCATCGCCTGCCTGGTCGAGGTGTTTTTGATTGCCAATGTCTCGATGATTACAGGCTATCTGAAGGAGACGAGGTATGCGGAGTCCTTTTTCCTCCAGCTAACGGAGATGGATACGCTGATGACGCTTTTTTATGTGCTGTTCGGGATCGGCCTTTTTACGCTGGCCTTTCTGGCCCTGCAGGAGAAGTCGCTGCGCTATATCAGCCGTATCTCGGCTGCAATTCAGAATATTTCCGAGGGGGATCTGAATACCACAGTGGAGGTGGCGGGGGACGATGAATTTACGGCGATGGCCGTGCACCTGAATAAAATGGTGGAGGACATCCGCAGCCTGATTGACAGGGAGCGCGAGGCGGAGCGGACGAAGCATGAGCTGATCACGAATGTGGCGCATGATCTGCGCACGCCCCTGACCTCGATCATCGGTTATCTGGAGCTGCTGTCCGGGCAGGTGGATATACCGTCCCAGATGCAGGCAAAGTATATTGCGATTGCCTGCGCCAAATCAAAGCGCCTTGAGAAGCTGATCGAGGATCTGTTCGGCCTGACCAAGATGAATTACGGAAAGGTATCCATGCACGTGACCAAGGTGGATATTGTAAAGCTCTTAAGCCAGCTTCTGGAGGAGTTTTACCCCAGCTTTAAGGATAAAAACTTATCCTACGAGCTGCAGAGCAACGTCCCGGCCAAGACGATTACGGCCGATGCGAATCTCCTGGCGCGCCTGTTTGATAATCTGATCAATAACGCTATCAAATACGGGGCCGACGGAAAACGGGTCCTGGTCAATATCCAGGCCGTGGAGGCAACGGTTACAGTATCCGTGACCAATTACGGCTATGTGATCCCAAAGGAAGAGCTTCCATTTATTTTCAATAAATTTTACAGGGTTGAGCAGTCGCGTTCCACAGACACCGGAGGGACAGGGCTGGGGCTTGCGATTGTTAAAAATATCGTGGATATGCACAGCGGCTCGATTCAGGTCTCAAGCGATCTGAACGGGACGGTGTTTGTCGTTAAGCTTAAGACGAATTTTGATATTAACAAAGAAAACTTCGGGTAACGGTTTGCGGGCAGTCAGAGCGTGTCTGGACTGTCGTTCCCTCCGTCTGCACGCCCCTCGTGGCGGTATACGGAACGCACATAAGGCAGAAAGCATGTTTCAACACGCTCTGGGGAGGACAGCGGGATGAAGGAATATGGAACGTCAGGAAGACAAAGGGCCCTTCTGTTTGCGGCAGGTCTGGCCCTTTTGCTTTCAGTGTTTTTGATATGGCCCGGACGGGCGCTGGCCGCCGCCCTGACAGATAAGGAGGGACCTCTGTCCATGGAGGTCTCTTTCGGATACGGCAATACGGCAAAGGCGGAGCGCTATGTGCGGCTCAGGGTCTTTCTGAAAAATGACGGCGGGGAGGATTTTTCGGGGAATCTGGAGCTCCTCACCACAGAGTCGAGCCTGGAGGCATACCGCTATGATTATCCGGTTGCCGTGGAGGCAGGGGAGAGGCTGGAAACCGTGTGCGATATTCCTCTGGGCGTAAGGGCGGATCAGATTTATGTGCGCGTCACGGACGAGGAGGGCGCGCGGGTGCTGCAAAAGAGGGTCAAGCTCGGTATCAGCCGCGATGTCAGCGAATGCTTTATCGGGGTGTTCAGCGACCGTCCGGAGAAGCTGGAATTCCTGGACGGGGTGGGTATCCATTACGGCTCCATTAAGACCAGGCTTTTGAACTTAAACGCCGGCCTTGCGCCGGAGGATCCTCTGGGCTATGATCAGCTTGATATGATCGTGGCGTCAGATTATGATTTAAATCAGCTCTCGGAAGCGCAGCACAACGCGATCCTCCGTTGGGTGGAAAAGGGCGGAAGCCTGCTGATCGGCGGCGGGGAGCGCGGCCGGGAGTCCATGGGGCGGTTTGCGGGGGAGATTTTGGAAAAGGCTTACGGGGAACCGTCTTACGAGGAGGTGAACCTGGGAGCAGAGTATTCCAAAAGCGCGCCGCAGGAGGCCGTGATGAGGCTTTTATGCGTGAATGCGGAGCTGAAAAACGGAAATGTTCTGATGCAGGGGAATGTTCCTCTTTTGTCTTATGTGCAGAGGCGTAAGGGACGCATTGTGGCGGCTGCCTTTGCGCTGGAGGATATCGGCGTCTTCTGCGGGGATCATCCGGCTTTTCTGGAGCATTTCTATACGATGGTGTTCGGGGAAGAGCGGGTTGAGGAGATGTCCAGGCTGGAGTATTCCGGATTTTCCCAGATCTACTTCTCTGTGCAGGGCTTAATCAATACAGGGGATACGGGGCGGCTGCCCGGCGTGATTTCCTATACGCTGGTGATTGTTGTCTACCTTCTGCTGATCGGGCCGGCGCTTTACCTGTATCTGAGAAAGCGGGGGATTCACCGCTATTATCTGGCCGGGGCCGCCGGCTGCGCCCTTGCGTTTACAGCGCTTATCTATATAATGGGAGTCAAAACCCGTTATAAGGGGCCGTTCTTTACCTATGCGACCATACTGGACGTGTCCGGGGGCCGGGCGCAGGAAGAGACGTATGTGAATATACGCAGTCCCTATAATAAAGCGTTTACGGTGAGTATCCGGCCGGAATATACGATCCGGCCGGTGACAAAGAGCTACTATTATGATACGGCCTCTGCCGTCAGCTTTACGGGCGAGGAGACGTACAAGACGAATATCAAATTCCTGAAGGATCGCACGGATATACGGATCCGGGACACGGTTGCCTTTACACCGCGGCTTTTCATGCTTTCACAGGAGCTTCCGGGCGCAAAAAGCATGGAGATCGGAGGAAGGGCCTCCTATTTTGAGGGAAAAGCGGGCGGCACGATCGTCAATCAGTTTGACTGCCGTCTGGAGGATGCGGCCCTGCTGCTGTTCGGCAAGGTAATCCTTTTAGGCGACCTAGAACCGGGGCAGGAGCGCCGTCTGGAGGACTGCGAGGTCCTGAATTACCCGCTCAGCTATACATATGCGCTTGCGCAGAAGCTGGCCGGGGGGGATGCGTATGAGAAGGCGGACATTTACGACGAGGGCTATATGCGCTATCAGGAGCGCAGCCGGCTTTTCAGCTTCTATCTGGATTCCCGGATGGATCTGGGCGTCTCGGAGGCCAGGCTTATTGCCTTCTGCCCGGATATCAGCGGGGACAGCTTTTTAACCGGCGGAGAGTTCTCCACAGAGGGACTTTCCATGGTGACATCCACCATAGAGCTGAACCGGGAGAAGGACGGGCTTGTGTGCCGTCCTGCGCTGCAGCAGAGGCCCACGGTCATTTCCGGCAATTATGAGGCGTCTTATAACAGCATGTATACAGGGGAGGCAAAAGAACCGGCGGTGGTGGAATACTCCCTTGGAAATGACCTGGAGATCCAGAGGCTCAGCTTTGAGAGCATATCGCCCTGCTTTGTCAATAATCCCCGGTACCCGTACCTTGCCGCCTTTGAGGGCAAGATCTATTTCTATAACCATGATACAGGGCACAATGATCTGATGGGGAACCGGGAGAGCTTTACAGCCCGGGAGCTTAAGCCGTATCTGTCCCCGACGAATACGCTGACGGTCAAATATGTGGATGAGAGCCAAAGCGGATACGGATGGGAGCGCCATCTGCCGATGCTGTATGTGACGGGAAAGGAGAAGTGATGCTGGAAATCAGGAATTTACAGAAGCGGTACGGAAATTTCCAGGCGCTGGACGGACTTGATCTCACGATCCCGGAGGGGGAGACCTTTGGCTTTGTAGGCCCGAACGGGGCCGGAAAGACGACGACCTTAAAGATAACGGCAGGGCTTCTCTCTCCGGACAGCGGTTCTGTCATGATTGACGGGGTGGACGCTCTGCAGGACAACCGCGGCCTCAAGGGGAAAATCGGCTATGTTCCGGATTTCTTCGGCGTTTACGATAATCTGAAGGTGTCGGAGTACATGGAATTTTTCGCTTCCTGCTACGGGTTTGAGGGGCGGGAGGCCAGGATGCGCTGCTATGCGCTTCTGGAGCAGGTTAAGCTGGAGGATCGGGCTGATTTTTTCGTGGACGGCCTGTCCAGGGGGATGAAGCAGCGGCTGTGCCTGGCAAGGGCGCTTTTGCATGATCCAAAGCTTCTGATTCTGGACGAGCCGGCCTCGGGCATGGATCCCAGGACAAGGATGGAGTTTTCAGCCATGCTGAAAGATCTGCGGGATCAGGGAAAAACCCTGTTTGTCAGCTCCCATATCCTTTCTGAGCTTTCCGGGCTGTGCACCAGCATCGGAATTATCGAGCAGGGGCATATGGTGCTTGAGGGCAGCATGGAGCAGATTATCGAGCAGGTCAATTCCTCAAATCCTCTGCTGATCCAGGTGTTCAGCAATATGGAAAAGGCGCTGGCTATCTTAAAGAGCCATCCGTGCGTGCAGACGATCACTGTAAAGCGGGATGAGATCAAGGTGGGCTTTCTGGGAGACCGGCAGGACGAGGCGGCCCTGCTGCAGCAGTTGGTTGATGCGGATGTGATGGTCAGCGGTTTTATGAGGGAAAAGGGCAGTCTGGAATCGCTTTTTATGCAGGTGACGGCCCGCGAGGATGAAAAGGCGGTGATACGACATGAAATGGAATCCGGTTTATAGGCGGGAGCTGACGGTAAACAGCCGCAGTGTCAGGCTGGCGGCGATTCTTCTGGTTTTCGACAGCATCCTGGCCGTGGCGGCGCTGTTTAATATGTATTCTGTGGTTGGCCAGGTAAAGGTTACGGCAGAAATCCAGTATTCGCGTTTCCTGGAGCTCTACACCTTTGTCTCCTCCATTGAATTCATTATGCTGATGTTTATTATGCCGGCCCTGACGGCCAGCAGCGTCAGCGGCGAGCGGGAAAAGCAGACGCTGGAGCTGATGCTGACCACAACGATGAAGCCGCGGGAGATTATACTGGGAAAGCTCTTTTCCGCCCTGACGATGATGCTTCTTCTGGCCGTATCCGCGCTGCCGATCCAGTCCCTTGTATTCGTCTACGGCGGCATTACCATAACGGATATGGCGATGCTGTTCGTCTGTCACGGCATTGTGGCTGCATTTACGGGCGGGATCGGCATGTTTTATTCCTCCCTGTTCAAGCGCTCCACGATCGCGACGGTGTGCGCCTATGCCACGATCGTGCTTCTGGCCGCGGGAACGTATGCAGTCAATGTGTTTGCCTACCGCATGGATATGAACGAACTGAATTCCTATCTGAATGCGCTGAACGCCTCCGTGAGGCAGCCAAGCTCCGGCGGGTTTATCTACCTTCTGCTCCTCAATCCGGCCATCACCTTTTTGGCTGTGATTACCAGGCAGGCGGGCAGCGGCAATGTCCGGCTGGCATTTGAACAGTGGTTCGGGGCGCAGCCGGATAATGCGGTGACAGCGAACTGGATTCCTGTCAGCCTGCTTTTGCAGCTTTTGGCAGCGGTTGTTCTGATTGCGGCGGCGGTTCATACCATTACGCCGGTCCATCAGGGAAAGAAAGGGAGCAAAAAGACAGGTGTGAAGAGACTTCGGGAGTACATCAGGAACGAAAGGAGACGGGCATGCTGAAAATCGGCTGTCATTTATCATCATCAAAGGGCTATGCGGCCATGGGAAGGGAGGCGCGGCGGATCGGGGCCAATACCTTTCAGTTCTTTACGCGCAACCCCAGGGGCGGGAGCGCAAAGCAGATGGATCCGGAGGATGTGGCGGAGTTTCTGGCGTTTGCAAAGGAGCAGGGGATTGAGAGGATTCTGGCGCATGCGCCTTATACGTTAAATGCCTGCTCGGCGGATCCGCATATCCGGGAGTTTGCACAAAATACCATGGCGGATGATCTGGAAAGGCTGGAATTTACGCCGGGGAATTATTATAATTTCCATCCCGGCAGCCATGTAAAGCAGGGGGCGGAAAAGGGGATTGAATATATTTCCGGGATGCTTAATACGGTATTAAAGCCGGGACAGCATACGACCGTGCTTCTGGAGACGATGTCCGGAAAGGGCAGCGAGGTCGGGCGCAGCTTTGAGGAGCTTAAGGCCATCCTTGACCGGGTGGAGCTTTCGGATCAGATGGGCGTCTGTCTGGATACGTGCCATGTGTGGGACGCAGGATATGACATTGCGGGAAATTTAGACGGCGTACTGGAGGAATTTGACCGGATCATCGGCCTGGGCCGGCTAAAGGCCATCCATTTAAATGACAGCATGAATCCGCTCGGAGCGGCGAAGGATCGGCACGCGAAGATCGGTGAGGGGCGCATCGGCTTACAGGCTCTCTCAGGGGTCGTGCGCCACCCGGCGCTGCGGGAGCTGCCGTTTTATCTGGAGACGCCGAATGATCTGGACGGATATGCGCGGGAAATTGCGCTTATGAAGGAGGAATGGAAAAATGGGAATCATTAGAGCAGCAGGAAAGGCAATCGGAGGAGGCCTGGCGGATCAGTGGCTGGAGGTCATTGAGCCCGGCGATATGGGGGATAAGACCGTCTTTGCGGCGGGCAGAAGGATCCGCAGAGGCGAAAATGTCAGGGGAACAGACGGGACGGTTTCCAACGGCTCTGTCATCCATGTATACCCGAATCAGTTCATGATGCTGGTGGACGGAGGAAAGGTCGTGGATTACACGGCGGAGGAGGGCTATTATAAAGTGGATCAGTCCTCCCTGCCCTCGCTTTTTAACGGACAGTTCGGAGAGGCGCTCAAGGAATCCTTTAACCGGATCCGCTACGGCGGCCAGACCCCAAAGGCGCAGAAGGTCTATTATATCAATCTTCAGGAGATCAAGGGGATCAAATTCGGCACGCGCACGCCGATCAATTATTTTGACAGCTTTTACAATGCAGAGCTTTTCCTGCGGGCTCACGGAACCTATTCGATCAAGATCACGGATCCGCTGCGGTTTTACGCGGAGGTGATTCCAAAGAACGCGGACGCAGTGGAGATTGATTCAGTCAACGAGCAGTATCTGGCGGAGTTTTTGGAAGCTCTTCAGACCTCGATCAATCAGATGTCCGCGGACGGCGTACGGATTTCTTTCGTGGCCTCCAAAGGGCGCGAGCTGGGAAAATACATGTCAGATACGCTGGACGAGGACTGGAAGAAGATGCGCGGCATGGAGATCCAGTCCGTGGGCATTGCCAGCATTTCCTATGACGAGGAGTCCCAGAAGCTGATCAATATGCGCAATCAGGGCGCAATGCTCGGCGACCCGACCGTGCGCGAGGGATACGTGCAGGGCGCGATCGCGAGGGGCCTGGAAGCGGCCGGTTCCAATTCCGGAGGAGCGATGGCCGGGTTTATGGGAATGGGAGCCGGCATGAATATGGGCGGCGGTTTTATGGGCGCGGCGTCGGCGTCCAACCTGCAGCAGATGCAGATGGGACGGATGCAGGGCGGCCAGGGAGGCTTTGGAATGGGAGCCGGGGGAGCGGGTCCGAATGCGGCGATGGGAATGAATGCAGCGGCCGGTATGAATACCCCCCCAAGTGGGAATGCAGCCATGGGAGCCAATGCAGCCGGCGGGACGTGGACGTGCGCCTGCGGCCATGTGAATACAGGGAAGTTCTGTTCCGAGTGCGGGGCTCCCAAGCCGGCAGGGCCGTGGACATGTAGCTGCGGGGCGGTGAACAGCGGGAAATTCTGTTCGGAGTGCGGGAGGCCCAGAGGGTGATATGGCAGTCATTACGTATAAATGCCCCAACTGCGGCGGCGGTCTTGTCTTTGACCCGAAATCCCAGCAGTTTAAGTGTGAATATTGTCTTTCCGGTTTTTCGGAGGAAGAGCTGAAAGCGCGCGCAGGAGCCGCAGAGGAAGACAGCGGCGCGCCGCCCGGGGAGGATCGCGTTCCGCCCCGGACGAAAAGCGCGGATACAGAAACGGCTATGATGGTTTACAGCTGCCCGAGCTGCGGAGCGGAGATTGTAGCGGAGGAGACGACGGCAGCCACATCCTGCTATTACTGTCATAATCCGGTCGTTTTATCAGGAAAGCTGGACGGCGCTTATGAGCCGGACAGCGTGATTCCGTTTGAGGTGGATCAGAAGACCGCAAGGGAGCGGTTTAAGGAATGGATCGGAAAAAAACGGTATGTGCCGGGCGATTTCTATTCGCCGGAACAGATGAAAAAGCTGGAGGGCATCTATTATCCGTACTGGACGTTTGGCTGTACGGTCGAGGGAAGCTTAAAGGCTGAGGGTATCCGCAACAAAAATATTTCTGCTGTAAACGGCTATGTGGATGTGGAGACAAGCCGGTTTGCAGTGGAGCTTGAGGGAAAGATGCAGATAGGGCATGTAGCCCGGACGGCGCTGAAAAAGGCAGATCGTCAGTTGTCAGAACGGGTGCTTCCGTTTGATATGGAAAAAACCCGTCCTTTTAAAGCAGGTTATCTGTCCGGCTTCCGGGCGGAACGCCGGGATCGGGGACAGGAGGAATTCTCGGAGGAGGTTGAGTCAGAGGTCAGAAGCTTTGCCAGAGAAACGCTTTTAGGGAACGTGGCCGGTTATGATCAGGTCAGAGTGCAGGAACAGACAGAAAACATAAAAGACAGGTCATGGAGTTACTGCCTGTTTCCGGTCTGGATCATGACCTATCAGCGAAGAAAAGACGGGAAGATATATTATTTTGCCATGAATGGCCAGTCTGGAAAAATATGCGGCATGCTTCCTGTGGACGGAAAGAAGCTGGCTGTTTTGTTTATGAGCGTTTTTCTTCCGATCTTTTTACTGCTTTTAATAGGAGGATATCTGATATGAATAAAAGACAGCTTCTATCCGGCGCTGCCGCGCGCTGTCTGCTGTGCCTTTTCGCAGCGTTTGCGTTTGTGCTTTGGCCGGCATTTTTCCCTGGCGGGACAGCGCTCGCGGCAGAAGCGCCCCGCCGCGTTTTTGATGAGGCGGGCCTGTTTGACGAAAGCGAGACGGGGGATCTGGAATCGGCCATTGCCGAATTCAGGGAGACCTGGCCGTCGTCCGATCTGGCGATCCTGACGGTAGAAGATGCCGGAGGGAAGACGGCGGCAGAATACGCGGACGATTTCTATGACAGCCAGCAGATCGGGAGCGGGAGCCAGTCAAGCGGAGCTCTCCTGTCCATTGATATGGATAACCGTGAAATCTGGCTCTCAACCCTGGGAGAAACGGCGAGAGTCCTTACCGACAGCCGGGTGGAGCGGGTGCTGGACGCCGCCTATGGCCCGGTTTCGGATGGAAACTACGCAAAGGGCGCGTTAGCAGCGCTCAGAAAGATAGAGGCATACATGGAGGCTGGCGTCCCGGCGGGCCAGTATAACTCTGAGGGGGAAGCCAAAAGCTATCCGGCCAAAAAGCATTCTCTGGAGTGGTACGAAATAGCCTTTGCCCTGGCCGCCGCCTCGGCTGTGGCGGGAGCGGTCTGTATTGCAACCGCTAACCGCTATAAAATGAGAGAGGAAAGCCGCCAGTCCTTAAATTACCGCCAGGCATACCGCGGCAGCAGCGAGTTCCATTTCTCAAAAAACAAAGCGAGCCTGACAGGCAGGACGGTCGCAAGGCACGCGATGGGGACAGGTATGGCAGGCCGGGGCGGCTCCCACCGCACAGGAAGCCGCACAACCGTCCACCGCAGCAGCAGCGGGAGAATGCACGGCGGAGGGGGAAGGAAATTTTAGGCGTGTGATGTTTCAGAACACAACCTGAATCAAGAAGCAAAGAATCCCCCCGAGAAGCGTGGGCAAAAGAACCGCTGCCAGCGTCCAGCGCCAGCTCCCGGTTTCTTTCCTTATCGTCAGGCAGGTAGTAGAGCAGGGCCAGTGGAACAGGCAGAATACAGCCATGCACACAGCGGTTCTGACCGTCCAGCCATGGGCGGCAAAGATCTCCATAAGGGCAGAGGGATCCGCCATTTCCACCAGGACTCCGGTCTGCAGATAGCCCATGAGGATGATGGGAACCACGATCTCATTTGCCGGAAAGCCGAGAATGAATCCCACCAGGATCATCCCGTCCATCCCGAGAAGCCTCCCGATCGGATCGAGGAAGGAGGAAAGCCATAAAAGCATGCTCTGGCCGCCAACACAACAGTTTCCAAGGATCCAGATGAGCAGTCCGGCCGGAGCCGCGACGGCAACGGCTCTGAGAAGAACAAACAGGGTTCTGTCAAATACAGAGCGCACCAGGACCTTTCCGAACTGGGGCCTTCGGTAAGGGGGCAGCTCCAGCGTGAAGGAAGAGGGGACACCTTTCAGAACCGTTTTCGACAGCAGGCGGGACGCTCCGAGCGTGGCGGCAACGCCCAGGAGGATGAGCGCGGTCAGGATCCCGGCTGTGGCGAGGGATGCCGCCAGTCCGCCGCCTTCTGCGCCAAAGCCCATGAAAAAGAGTGTGATCAAAAGGATCAGGGTGGGGAAGCGCCCGTTGCAGGGAACCAGGGAATTGGTCAGGATCGCGATCAGGCGTTCCCTGGGAGAGTCAATGATCCGGCAGCCGACAACACCGGCGGCGTTGCACCCAAAGCCCATGGCCATGGTAAGGCACTGCTTCCCGCAGGCGCAGCACTTTTTGAAAGCACAGTCCATGTTAAAGGCCGCTCTGGGCAGATATCCCAGATCCTCCAGAAGCGTAAACAGAGGAAAGAAGATAGCCATGGGGGGCAGCATCACAGAGACGATCCAGGCTACGACGCGGTAGACGCCGAACACGAGGGCCTGCACGAGCCAGCCGGCGGCTCCAAGGGCAAGGAGCGCATCCGCGATCCGTCCCTCCAGCGAGAAAAGGCAGTCCCACAATAGCGAGGACGGGTAATTCGCTCCGGTGATGGTGAGCCAGAACACGCCCATCAGAAGCGCCAGCATGACAGCGCCTCCGGTAAACGGGCCGGTGACGATTCGGTCGATTTGCTCCTGCTTCTTAAAAAAATCCGGGTTGTGGAACCTAACGGCGGATTTAGCCAGGTCTGCAGGGTTGAAATCCGGAATGCGGCCGCAGGACGGGCAGAGCGTGCACGCGCTGGCCTGAGGGCAGCAGAGCAGGCATTCGCTGCATTTCGCAGGGGGGATGTCACATTCCGATTCATAGCTCAAGCAGATTTCATATATTTTTTCCTTCAGCCGTGTCAGGCCAAAGCGGCTTCTGGCCGTGCAGGGGATGACTGGTATCCCAAGGCGCTCAGACAGCATCGCAAAATTCACTTCGATCCCCTTTTTCTGCGCCTCATCGCAGAGATTGACGCAGAGAATCACCGGCTGGGGACGTCCCCCGCTGATATCGCGTATCTGCTTTAAAAGCCGCAGTCCCCGTTCAGGACAGGTGGCGTCGCAGACGACAAGAAGCAGATCCGCCTGCCCGGAGGCAATGTAATCCCTGGCTATGGCTTCCTCCTGTGAATGGGGATCCAGGGAATAGGTCCCGGGCAGATCCACTGTCAGGCAGGAGATCCCGCGGTAGCAAAACCTGCCGGAAGCGCAGGCCACGGTTTTTCCGGCCCAGTTTCCGGTTTTCTGATGCATGTTGGTCAGAGCATTAAAGATCGTGCTTTTTCCTACGTTAGGATTGCCTGCAAGAGCAATCGTAAATGGCGTTGTCTGCTTCATTGACCGTTTTCCTCCTTTTTACAGCCCTCCTCATTCACGAGGATCAGCTCTGCGTCCTCCCTGCGCAGGGCGATCACAGCGCCCTTTACCCAGTAAGCGGATATCCCGCCGCCGCGCCTGGTCAGGACACATCCCACCCGGGTCCCGGGCTCAAATCCAAGATCCAGAAGACGCTTTGTAATCGCTTTATGGTCTGCCAGCCAGCTTATTTCGGCTGTCTGGCCGATTTTCATTTTACTTAAGGGATATAACATCGAATTCACATCACAGAAAGACAGCTTTACTATTTAAATATGAAAGCAGCGGGGATCGGGTGACCGGATTTTTCTTGCGTGCCGCGCTAAAATATGATAGAATTTTCTATCAGGAATGGTGATAAGAGGAATGACAGATCATACAGGGAACATAACGAAATGCATTCGGAAAAGAGGATGAATATGACGGATATCTATTACAGCAGCACCCGCGGAGGCGAGCGGGGCGTGACGGCTTCACAGGCGATTTTGAAGGGGCTGGCAAAGGACGGGGGCCTTTTTATGCCGGACGTGATCCCGGCGCTTGACATAAGCCCTGCAGAGATGGCCGGGATGACCTACCAGGAAGTGGCGTATGAGGTGATGAAGCTCTATCTGACTGATTTTACGGAGGATGAGCTGAAATCCTGCATTTCCAGCGCTTACGACGGCAAATTTGATACAGAGGAGATCGCGCCGCTTGCCAAAGCGGACGGGGCGTATTACCTGGAGCTGTTCCACGGCAGTACCATTGCTTTTAAAGATATGGCGCTCTCGATCCTCCCGCATCTCATGACGGTTTCCGCCAGGAAAAACAAGGCGGATCACACGATCGTGATTCTGACAGCCACCTCCGGAGACACGGGAAAGGCCGCCATGGCCGGCTTTGCGGACGTGGAGGGGACAAGGATCATCGTATTTTATCCAAAGAACGGCGTGAGCCGCGTGCAGGAGCTGCAGATGCTGACCCAGAAGGGGGAGAATACCAGTGTGGTCGGCATTTCCGGCAATTTTGACGATGCCCAGAACGGGGTAAAGAAGATATTCGGCGACAGGGAGTTTGCAAAGGAGCTGGAGGAGAGAGGATATCAGCTTTCCTCCGCCAATTCCATCAATATCGGCCGGCTCGTTCCGCAGATTGTGTACTATGTATACGCCTATGTAAAGCTCCTGGAGCATGGAGAGATAAGCGGAGACGAGGCGATCAACGTCACCGTGCCGACCGGAAATTTTGGAAATATTCTGGCCGCTTATCTGGCGAAGCGGATGGGCCTGCCGATCAAAACTCTGCTCTGCGCGTCCAATGATAATAAGGTGCTGTATGATTTTTTCCGGACCGGAATATACGACAGGCGCAGGGAGTTTATCCTGACCTCCTCGCCGTCCATGGATATCCTGATTTCCAGCAATTTAGAGAGGCTGATCTACTTATCCGCCGGCTGCGATGCGGCTAAGACAGAGGAGCTGATGGCATCGCTCACAGGAGAAGGAAGCTACGGCGTGTCGGATGAGATGAAGAAGAACATGTCTGATTTCAGGGGAGGCTTTGCCACTCAGGAGGAGAATGCGGCTGAGATCAGGCGCCTGTACGACAGAACCGGGTATCTGATTGACACGCACACCGGCGTGGCATCCTGTGTATACAGAAAATATGCGGCTGAGACAGGGGATCAGACAAAGACGGTGATCGCCTCCACGGCCAGCCCGTATAAATTCTTAAAGAGCGTGATGGAGGCCGTTTCGGGGACGGACGGGAGCGAAACAGACGAATTTTCACTGGTGCCGGAGATGGAGCGCGCCTCCGGCGTTCCGGCGCCGGCGGCGATCCGGGATCTCCAAAACGCGGCGATCCGCCATAACCGTCAGTGCAGCCCGGAGGAGATGAAGGAGACGGTTTCGGATATTCTCAAATAAATGACAGCGAGCCTTTCCAAATCGGAAAATATGGTATATAATAGAAGAACGAACGGCAGCGGCAAAGGTTCAGGGCCGCTGTCATGAGATGATAAAAAGCGCAAGGAGGTTCGTAAAATGTTAGTAAACGCAAAGGACATGCTTCAGAAGGCAAGAGAGGGAAAATATGCGGTCGGCCAGTTCAACATCAATAACTTAGAGTGGACGAAGGCAATCCTGCTCACGGCTCAGGAGCAGAATTCACCGGTTATCTTAGGTGTTTCTGAGGGCGCCGGAAAGTACATGACAGGCTTTAAGACGGTTGCGGACATGGTAAAGGCTATGATCGAAGAGCTGAATATCACGGTTCCGGTTGCGATCCATCTGGATCACGGCACATACGACGGCTGCATGAAGTGCATCAAGGCCGGATTTTCTTCCATCATGTTCGACGGTTCCCATTATCCGATCGAGGAGAATATCGAGAAGACCAAGGAGCTCGTGAAGATCTGTGCGGAGAAGGGCTTATCCCTTGAGGCTGAGGTTGGCTCCATCGGCGGCGAGGAGGACGGCGTAGTGGGCATGGGCGAGTGCGCGGATCCGGATGAGTGCAAGTCCATTGCCGATCTCGGCGTAGACATGCTGGCAGCCGGTATCGGCAATATTCACGGAAAATATCCGGAGAACTGGCCTGGTTTAAGCTTTGAGACGCTGGAGGCTGTGAAGGGCAAGGTGGGCGACATGCCCTTAGTGCTCCACGGCGGCACCGGTATCCCGGAGGATATGATTAAGAAAGCCATTTCCCTGGGTGTGGCGAAGATCAATGTAAACACTGAGTGCCAGCTTGCATTTGCGGACGCGACGCGTAAGTACATCGAGGCCGGCAAGGATCTGGCCGGAAAGGGATTTGACCCGCGTAAGCTCCTTGCGCCGGGTACGGAGGCTATCAAGGAAACCGTGAAGGTTAAGATGGAGCTTTTTGGTTCGGTTGGTAAAGCTTAACTGCTGCTGACAGCGCCCTGACCGGGCGGCGTCCGGCGGCGGACTCACAGCATATTCCGCAACCGGGCTGCAGGTAATCGCATTTTCGTGATACGAAGCATTACTTACAGCCCGGTTCTGCTTTTGAAAAAGGGAGAAAAAAATGAGCAATGTGATCAACGTGTCTGAGATTTTTGGAAAAAATGTGTTTAACGATGCGGCTATGAGGGAGCGCCTCCCCAAGAGCGTGTACCGGAAGCTGAAAGAAACCATTGAGAGGGGCGTCGAGCTGGATCCTTCCATTGCGGATGTAGTGGCCCATGCGATGAAGGACTGGGCGATCGAGAGGGGGGCGACCCACTATTCCCACTGGTTCCAGCCACTGACAGGCGTGACGGCAGAAAAGCATGATGCATTTATTTCCGCTCCGGATTCCAAGGGCCATGCGATCATGGAATTTTCAGGCAGGGAGCTGATTAAGGGGGAACCGGATGCGTCTTCCTTTCCGTCCGGCGGTCTGCGTTCCACCTTTGAGGCCAGGGGCTATACGACCTGGGACTGCACCTCTCCGGCTTTTTTAAGGGAGGATACCCTGGGTGTGACCCTGTATATACCGACCGCATTCTGCTCCTACCGCGGAGAAGCGCTGGATAAGAAGACGCCGCTTCTGCGCTCCATGCAGGCAATCAATGAACAGGCTCTGCGGATCCTGCGCCTGTTTGGCAATACAACGTCCAAGCGGGTAATTCCCTATGTGGGGCCGGAGCAGGAGTATTTCCTGATTGATAAACAGAACTATTTAAAGAGAAAAGATCTGATCTATACGGGAAGAACCCTGTTCGGGGCCATGCCGCCTAAGGGCCAGGAGAAGGATGATCACTATTTCGGGAGCATCCGCCCGCGGATCGGCGCTTTTATGAAGGATATCAATGAAGAGCTGTGGCGTCTCGGCGTCAGCGCAAAGACGCAGCACAATGAGGCGGCCCCGGCCCAGCATGAGCTGGCTCCGATCTACTCGCAGGTGAATGTGGCAGTGGATCACAATCAGATGACCATGGAAACCATGAAGCGGATTGCCGGAAATCACGGGCTGGCGTGTCTGCTCCATGAAAAGCCGTTTGCCGGAATCACGGGCTCGGGAAAGCACAATAACTGGTCTTTGTCGAGCGATGACGGGATTAATATGATGAATCCGGGAGAGACGCCGCATGAAAACGTGCAGTTTCTGCTCGTTCTGGCCTGCATTATGAAAGCCGTGGATGTACATGCGGATCTTTTGCGCGAATCCACAGCGGTTCCGGGCAATGATCACCGCCTGGGGGCGGCGGAAGCACCGCCGGCGATCATCTCCATTTTCCTGGGGGAGCAGCTTGAGGATGTAATCGAGCAGCTCTGCAATACCGGGGAAGCGGCGAGCTCCAAGCAGGGCGGCATCTTAAAGACCGGCGTCGCCACGCTGCCGGATTTCGCCAAGGATGCGACGGATCGGAACCGCACCTCGCCCTTTGCGTTTACGGGGAATAAGTTTGAATTCCGCATGGTAGGCGCATCGGATTCGGTATCCTCGCCGAATGTGGTGTTAAACACGATTGTGGCCGAGGCGTTTAAGGAGGCTGCGGACGAGCTGGAGAAGGCCGCGGACTTTGACGGCGCGGTTCATGATCTCATTAAGCGGCTTATGATTGACCATAAGCGGATCATCTTCAGCGGCAACGGCTATTCTGAGGAGTGGGTGGAAGAGGCCGCCAGGAGAGGACTTCCAAACTTAAAGTCAGGCATTGATTCCGTCGAGGCGCTCCGGACCGAGAAAGCGGTGCGGCTGTTTGAGAGCTTCGGGGTTTACACGAGGACAGAGCTGGAGTCCCGGGCAGAGATCGAGTATGACAGCTACGCAAAGACGATCAATATCGAGGCGAAAACGATGATCGATATAGCGGGAAAACAGATCATTCCAGCGGTTGTGAATTATTTAACAAAAATTGCCAAGTCACTGAACTCCGTGCGTGAGGCATGCCCTGAAGCGGATGTGAGTGCGCAGCGTGAACTGATTTTAGAGGTGTCAGGGCTGCTTTCCGAGATGAAAACTGCTCTTACACAGCTTCACGAGGAGGCGCAGAATGCTTCTGCAATCGAGTCAAATAAGGAGCGGGCATATGCTTACCTTGAAAAGGTGACAAAAGCCATGCAGGCTCTGAGAATGCCGGCGGATAAGCTGGAGATGCTTGTGGATCGGGAGCTCTGGCCGCTTCCAAGCTATGGGGATATGGTGTTTGAAGTGTAGGGGTTGCGTCAGGATATAGGGGACTCAGAAACAAAAAACGCTGCAATTTTGCTTCACAGCGAAATTGCAGCGTTTTTTTCAGGAGCAGGCGTATCTATTTCCGCCCCGGAGCGGAAGTGTTTCCGGGCTTTAAGCTATTGCTATGGGAGCCGGATCCCCCGCTGCTTCCGGAGCCGGAGGAACCGGGAGGCGTGGGCAGGCCGTTCGTCCCGTTTGACTGGGAGCCGCTGTGGTTTCCGGAAGAACCGGGCGGCGTGGGGGAGTTGCTGCCGTTTATCCCGGATCCGTTCGCCCCTGTGCCGCCTGAGGAAGCCGCCCCGCTGCCGGGCCGTGGGATGTGACTCTGCCCGCCGCCCGGGAGTGAAATCTGTCCGGTATTCTGTGTATTGGAAGGCAGGGTGAAGGAACCTCCTGTAGAGCCGTTCACGCTGCCGGTTCCAGTCTGGCATACGCCTTCTTTATTAAAGGTATAGCTCACGCCGCCTATCACGCGGGAGGTGTTTTCTGTCCGCTTTCCGTTTCCCGGGTCGAGATAATAGTATTTACCGGATAACTGGATCCATCCGGTAAGCATCTGGCCGTACTGGTCAAAATAATAGGTCGCGCTTCCCACCTTTTTCCATCCGCGTGACATCTTGCCGGATTCGGTATCCATATAATATTTTTTCCCGTTATTATCATTCAGCCATCCGGTGAGCATCCGCCCTTCGTGCAGGTAATAATACTCGCCCCGGATGAGCTGCCATCCGGTGAGCATCTGGCCGTAGTCGTTAAAGTAATACCAGACATTATTGATAAACTGCCAGTCCGTGCGCATTGCGCCGTCTGTGCCGAAATAGTACCAGACATTATTGATTTGCTGCCAGTTGGAATACATTTTCCCGTCATCTCCGAGAAGATAGCGGGAACCGCCGATATCGGCCCATCCACGGACCAGCTCTCCGCCGGAATTGAAATAGTACCAGGCATGATCCATCTTATACCATCCGACAGTCATAGAGCCGTCGCTTTTCAGATAATACCAGGTATCGCTTCCGAGCTTTAACCATCCTGTAACCATGACGCCGTCTGTATTCATGTAATACCATTTGCCGGCATCCTTTACCCATCCGACGGTCACTTCCCCATTCGCGTTAAAATAATACCATTTGGAGTTCGACGAATCCTGATGCCATCCGGTGAATGTCTTCCCGGCGCTGCCTGTATATATGCCTTCCTGTTTCGTCCGGGTAACGGCTGCAAAGCTGTCAGTCGCCGGAGCCAGGCCTGCCAGACCAATCATACAGGCCAGGCCCAGCGTCCGGAGACGTTTCATTTGTATCATAATGCTCCTCCTTGATGATTCGGTAATGATTGATGATTTCGATAAAAGGCGTTTTCCCTGGAGCGTGTCTGAAACATGCTTTCTGGTAGCTGTGCGCCCCACTTTGTGGGAGATTTGGCCCAAATGAACGCAGCGCAGATCGGTCTGAAAGCCGGAGGAATTCATGCTTCACATTCATCCTCCGGAAATGGGAAGAGCGCGCCTCTTTTGATTTTATTATAATATTGTCTGGCATAGTGGTACATGACAATGGTATAATCGCCGTATTCCTGGCCCTCCAGGTTTTTGTAAACAGCCCACAGGCACCAGAGGAAGCTGCCTAAGGCAGCGTATGCGTATACACAGAACCGCTCCCCGTCCGTTGGCTCGCGTTCGAGGTAGAGCTCGATCAGATGATCCATTTCTTCCTCATTATAATAAGAATAAATGCTGCACATGGAGATGTCAATCAGCGGATCATGCATGGCGGCATACTCCCAGTCAATCAGCCGAAGGGAGCCGTCCGGCAGAAAGAGAAAATTGTCTGAGATCGGATCGATATGAGACAGACATTTTTTGCGATCCAGCCGTTCGGTCTGGCTGAGCAAATGCTCCATCTGCCGGCGGATCTCCCGATAATCCTCAAACAGTATAACCTCCTGCTTTCGGCACAGCCTTTCATAAAATGCTATGCGCTCTCTTAAATCAAAGGTGTGCTCAACGCTTAAGCCAGAGTCGTGCAGGCGGCGCAGCAGAGCCATGCAGGCAGCCATATCCTCAGGATTCCTGGCATCGGCATTCCTTGCGCCTTCATAATAGTCCGCAATCTTATAGCCGGTTTTGGCGTCAAAGTAGCGGATATGCTCGGTCAGGCGCAAAGGGGCCACAGCCCGATAGCAGTCTGCCTCCTCAAGCCGGTTGATCAGACGTTCCGTTCCCGGCCCGGGGATGCGGCAGATGTAATGCTTACCCTGTATTTCAAACAGGAAGGACTGATTGGTCATACCTGCTTTCAGGCATTGGATATTGTGGATAGCAGATTCCTCCACCTTAAAAACCTGCGAAATCAGCTCCATGGCCTTATTATCAGAACGGCTCTGATATCTGGGGTCAAATTCCCGGAGCTCCTCAAGATTTTCAAATTCATATACCTGATCCTTGGGCTGGCAATTTGCATAAAACTCCAGATCGTCGATATGATCCATCAAAATCTGTTCCCAGTAAAACTGTTCGGTGCCGGGACGCCGGTAGGCAGCTTCCAAATAGGAAAGAAAGAGCTCCGAAAAGGAACGGGACAGGAACGCCGGGCCATACATAACCCAGGAATCCTCGCCGCCGATGCCGACCGATGTAACGCGTCCTTTCTTATTAAAAGAGATACACCACTCAGAAGTCGGCCCCTGCATATAAGCAGAAGAGTACCAGGAGGCGCATTCATATCTGTGAAACATATTATTCCGGATCCAGTTGTCAGAGGCAAGCAGGTACATATTCCGTCCGCGGAAGAGCTCCCGGGCGTAGTAAACCGTAGTCAGGGAATTCTTGCAGGCATATTCAGGATTATATAGAAGCTTTACCTGATACTTATCGATCAGATATTCAAATTTTTCCTTCAGATATCCGACTACAATCGTGATATCTGTAATACCGGCCTCACGGAGCTGGCAGATCTGCCGTTCTATCATGCGCTCGCCAAACACCTCCAGAAGGCCCTTAGGCATTTCAAAAGAGAGCGGCACAAAGCGGGAGCACAGACCGGCCGCGATCAGAACGGCCCCGTCCACGCGAAACTGCTCCAGAAAATCAAGACCTGCGTCGGTCAGTTCATATTTTCCATGATCCGCATGGTTCTTGATCAGTCCCTCAGAGATACAGCCGTTTACCAGCCGGTTTATGCTTCCCAGAGAAAGACCCAGCTCGGAACCCATCTCTCTTTGAGTTATCTCCGGGTTTTCATAGATGCTTCTGCAAATCAGTCCGTAACGATTCATAGTGGAACCTCCATTTATGTTCAAAAAACTTTATTTTTCAAAATATATGAACATTATAGCATAAAATGGAAGGGTTTGCAAGGAAGAAGGGGGGATATGTTGGCTGAGAGAGGCAACGCGCGGCTTTTTTACGGAGGAAAGAACGGAAAAATCGAAACTGTAATTTCGGAATTGCTGTTTGCAGGAGTGCAATAGAATCATGCAGCATGACGTCCGGATTGTTTTGGGCAGGAAAATGGTGTGTGTTTGGATGATTGGGGCAGAAGAATTCCGAATGCTCAATGGGAGAAGCCGGGTGGGAGAGAGGGATCGTTCTGTCTTTTTTAGTGAGACAGAACAATCCCGGAAGTATGTAGGGGCAGGGGGAAGATATTAGGAAAGTCTTAATTTTGGGAGGGGATTCTTAAGATTGTACCAGTATAAGAACAATAAATACTTAATAATAGCTTTTTGTAACAATTCCGTAAGAAAATGCACAGAGAAATGTTATGGTAATTTGAGAGGATATATATTATAATACTCATTGTAACGGAGCTGGACAATATTTCGCAGATGAGGGTACAACAGAATAGGAATACAAAAATAGCATTTTAATAATAGAGATGCGAAGTTTGTAAAACAACTGTTGATAATCCCCCATATCCGAAGTAGGGTAAGACCGTGCAAAATGAAGGAATTTCGGGAAAAAAGAGTATTTCAAAAGGAAAAAAGGAGAGTGCATTATTATGAGAAAGCAGACAA
>QXXC01000056.1 GCA_009911305.1 Clostridiaceae bacterium
GCCAGCTCCGAATCCAAAAAATGCTTTAACACGGTTGAGCCGAACGAACCTGTTCCCCCTGTGATCATCAACACCCTGTCTTTAAACTGTCCCGATGCCTGCATAAGCGCCTCCTGCCTTCCCTGTCAAAATCTCTGCAATTCTCCATGCCCCTCTTCCGTCTACCAGCCGCTGCATGGCTGCGGAGCGTCTCCGGCGCTTCTCTTTGTCTGCATAGCCATGCTCCAGTATCTCAGAAACAGCTTCTGCGATATCCTGATACCGGATATCTCCTGCATACTCGATCAGCCCGTCCTCTGCAAACTGCCTCACATTGTTCAACTGATTGTCTGCAAACGAATACGATATCGCCGGAGTCCCCGCCGCGCACAGCTCATATAACGTCGATCCCCCTGCCGAGACTGCCACGTCCGCGGCTCTCATATACGTTTCTATATCCGCAACCGCCTGATGGAACACAATGGCCTCATTCCGTATGTATACCCGTTTCATCCGCTCATAATCGGCGCAGTACCTGCCGCAGATGACGTCGATCCGATCCCACCGCCCCGGCGCAAGTTTTTCGAGCATACGCTCCAGCGCATGGTACGGATCCGCTCCCCCTGACAGCAGCAAAAGCCGGCGCGGAATGTCCTCTATGGCTTTTTCCCCGCACGATGCAAAAACACCCTTAAGCGGAACATATTCCGGACCTAAGTACAGCTTCGTACTCCTGTAGTGAGCCGGATATGCAAATTTCCTCCAGTAATTTGCATAACAGATGAGCGCGTGGACCGGGTAATGGAATGCATGGACGTCGTCCATATAAACCGTCTCCAAATGCCCGGACAGCGAGGAGAGATACCGGGCCGTCGCCTGGTAGCTGTCGATCAGGAGGCGTCTGACGCCGCGCTCCCGGATAAAATCGTTCAATACCGGAAGCTCCGACTCCATGTCCTCCCATTTTGTACCCAAAATCACGGCGTGATGCCCCCGCGCCTCAACCAGCTCCTTTGCCTGCGCGTCCGCCAGATGTTGGATAGTGCGGAGGGGCGACAAACAAATACAAATAAAAAAGGGACTTCCTCAATCCTTAAAAGGCTATGACAGTATCGGTTATAGTCTTTTTTCATGCGGTAATTACCGTATGAAATGAACTCCTATTCTCCCAAGCGGAGAAATACCCAACAACAGTATTCCGCAATCAAATCTCCCAACAAGTAACGAGAAAAAATCATATATCAACACCGAAACCAATCAATCATATCAATCCATATCACAGGAGGGCAAAGACCATGAATAAAAAGCAGGAACAACAGATTTTGGACTATTACAGTACCGCCGACAAATATATCCGTAGCAAGACACACTCCAATGCGCATCAGACTGTATTTACGAAAGAAAACGATAAATACCAGTGGCTTGTGTTGGAACAGAAAAGCCAGTGTGAAGTCGAGGTAAGGCAGACCGACAGGCATGGAACAATCACAGCGAGGGATAATTACGAACTGACAAAAAATCTCCCTAAGTGCGTGGGCGTGGGGCGTTTATGTGAGGGCGCAAATATACAGATACCTTTTAACGCTGATGAAATCAATCTGATTTACCAGTTTGGAGAACAGGGAAAAGCGGAAACGTGCGCCAGTCTGTCTGCTATTCTTCCGCAGATAAAAGACGATAACACAAAGCGGATAGTAAGTAGCACCTTAAAGAAATTAAATTCCCTGTCAGAAGAAACGTGTGCGGAACTGACCGCCACCACCAAAAGACGGAAACTGACCGAGCGTGACCACTCCATAAGGACAAGGTTAGCCAGAGCAAAGGAACAGGCAAAACAGCCGACAGTTTCCGAGGGAAAAAAGCACAGAACCCACAGCAAAGGAAAGGGGGATATGGCACTATGAAACTTTCCCGATACGAACAGGAAACGATTGTCAATTATAATGCAGGAGAAAAGACCGCCACCCTCTATACAAGGGATAAAGCGGTTATGCGGAAACTTGACACGCTTGTTGCCGACTTCCCCGACACATACAAGCTGACAGGGCAGGACGAGGTATCTAAGACCTATTCTTTTCCAAAGTCATACGTCTGCTACCGCAAGCCGAGGGCGTTCAGTACAGAGCAGAGGGAACGGGCAAGGCAGATGATGATTGCAAATAACAAGGCAAAGGGAAATTAAAGAAAATTTAATGGAATTGTGTATGCGTTTGTGGTAAGATAATGACATTGAACAATTTAACAAATCGAAATTTAAGGAGAAAGAATATGAAAAATTTTTCTATGCCAGAGCAAGTTTCTCCGACATTAGAAATAGATGAGTTAATGAGGTTGAAACATAGTTTGGAAAAGAATGTATCAAGGGAAGTTGCAGAAAGCATAATAAAGGAAATTCCATTATCTATAAATTCAACACCAGACATTCGAGCCGAGTGGGTAGAAAAGCTATCTGCTATTCTTGAAAATAGATTTGATAAAAAAACGGTAAAAAACATTCGCCAAGAGTGCTATTGTAATGAAAATGGTAGGTTAGAAGATACAGCAAATAACTTGAAACAACTCTATCTCTCTTTGGATAAGGATTTGCATAGATTTGTCAATGCTCTGAACGAAAATGGTGCCGGTTGGTTTATTAAAGATAATCAACTGTATACAAAAATGTTTACTTGTGAATGTCCTATGTTAGAAAAAGCAAAAAATTCAAATTCATTAACATGGTGTCACTGCACTGCTGGATATAACAAAAAATTATTTGAGATTGTTTTTGAAAAACCTGTCTATGTAGAAATTGTGCAAAGCATACGGCAAGGATTTGATTTTTGTCTTTTGAGAATTACATTTCAATAAATTCCAGTTTGTCGGGAAAAATCAAGACAGAAAAATGATATGAAAACTAAATATTGTTTACCTTTAGGTAGCGATTATCTTAACAGACAATCAGCTACCTTTTTTATTTCCAAAACTAATCAACACAGTACAGAAAGAATGAGGTATCAAGATGATTGAGAGCAAAAATGACGCAAGCAGAAATTTAGAAAAAGCATTGCAGGCATTGGAACAGGCGAAACAGCGTGTAGCCAATGAGAAGAAAAAGCAGAACGAGAAAAAACGCAAAGCCGAGAACCACCACAAGTACATCATGGGCGGTATCATTGTGAAGTATTTCCCCGACTGCTACCGCTATGACGAGGGCGAGTTAAACCGTATCTTGTCGGTTGCATTGCAGACAAGGGAGTGTCAGCAGATTATCTCTAAAATCAAAGCGGAAAGCCGAGAAACCACTCCCCCACAATCCACTCTCCCCAATGCCGAAAATGAAAGCGAGGGCGGTACGGAATGACAAAGGCAAGGACACTGGAAAGCCGAGGTAACATATTCACCCCGTTTACGGGGTGCGCACAGATATACCACCAGAGGTGGTATGTGCGCTCTCCGAGGGGCAAGTTTCACTTGCATGGACTCCTGCGGAGGGCGTTGTCTGCCTTGCGGCAGCCAAAAGGGGAAACGACAATTCCCCTTCGCAAGCTGCGCTTGCTACCCTTTAGTGAACTTTGCGTTCAGACAAAAGCCAAAGTGCGGCTTTTATCTGCCCACAAAGTCTATGAGTGCGCCCCACTACCCTGTCGGCAGAATGTAGGTGTTGCGCATGGCTAATGTTACGAAACAGGCAAGCACACGTTTTTCCATAGTCAGGCGGAGCAAGGGGCAGTCGGCAGTCGAGAAAGCATCATACATCAGCAGGAGTATTCTTGTCAGCGAGTTTGACGGGCAGACCTACCGCCCCAAATACCATGAGGATTTAGTCCACAGCGAAATCACTCTCCCACCCAATGCGCCCAAAGAGTATGCAGACCGAGCCACTTTATGGAACGCTGTTGAACTGGCAGAGAAAAGGCAGGACGCACAGCTTGCGAGAATGTTAAAAGCGTCACTCCCCAACGAATGGAGTTATGAACTTGCGGAGGAAGTCGTGAGGGATTATGTGCAGAGGAACTTTGTTGACAAAGGAATGTGTGCTGACTGGGCAATCCATGACAGCGAGAACGACAAAGGACAGCGCAATCTCCATATCCATGTAATGCTTACCTTGCGCCCTCTTACGGAAAAGGGGGAATGGGGAGCGAAACAGAAGAAAATCTATGACCTTGACGAAAACGGGGAGCGTATTCCCGTCATTGACAAAAAGACAGGACAGCAGAAAGTTGACAAGCGCAACCGCAAACAATGGAAATGCCACACCGCCGACAGCACAGACTGGAACAGCAAAGAAAACGCCAAAATGTGGCGAAAAGATTTAGCCGACACAATCAATGCCACCAATGAGCAGTTGGGGATTGCGGTACATTGGGAACACCGCTCTTTTAAGGAGCAGGGAATTGACCAAGAGCCGACTATCCATATCGGGGCGGTTGCTAACGCTTTAGAGCGCAAGGGCATACAGACCGAGAGGGGCAACATCAATCGGGAAATCATCAGGAATAATATGCTGTTGGAGCAGGCAAAAGAAATGCTCATGCTTGCCAAGCAGGAACTTCACAGCGCACAGTACGCCAAGATTAAGAGTACAGCGGTCAGCGTAAAGAATGAAGTCATGGAGATGATTGCAAAGGTGAGGGAGCGCAAAGGCAGACTTGACCTGCCGATTGTCAGCGGAAAGCACCTAAGAAGAATATCCGACAGAACCGCCTTGCAGTCAGCCGACAATGCGGAGAAGTTCATCACGACAAGAAAGATAGACAGCTATGAGAGACTTGCAAAATTTACAGCGGATAAGGAACAGAAATACCAACAGTTGGAAACGGTACATCTTTCAAAGGGGCAGAAACTAAACCGATTAAAGGAACTGTCAAAAATGTATGCCCTCTTTGCGCCAATCCAAGCCACCTATAAGGAAAGCCAGTCACTCAAAGGACTTGCAAAAATGCGGTATGATAAGGAGCATAAAGACAGCTTATCGAAATACCCAGAATTAAAGGAGCGTATGCAGAGCCTTTTACAGAACGACGAAAAGGTAACACCGAAACAGTGGAAAGCGGAGATACAGTCTTTGCAATCCGAGTATGACAGTATCAGTAAAGAGCAGACCAAGACCGCCACAGAATTAGCGTATGCCGAGGTAATCAGCTACAATAAAAAGAACCTTGAGAGGGAGCTTCAGAACGAGAGCCGACAGCATAACAGGCAACAGAACAAAACGAAACGGAGGGAGGAAGAAATTTAATGAAAATCTGATAGAAATATGAGTGTGATTGTGGTATTCTATTAGCAGTACAAATTGATTGCGAGGTTAATTTTATGTGTGAATTGATGTTGATTAGACCAACAAAAATATATGAAAAACAAGTTATGTCCTACAAAGAAGAAATGTTTCAGAACGGAGATAGCTTTGACGGTTGTGCAGGTCTTGAAGATGTTCATTCATTTGATGAATGGATAGATTTTGAAAAAAGATTAAGAAATAAATATGGTGCAGGATATGTTCCGTCAGAAGTATTTTTAGCAGTAAGGAAAAATGATAATTTTGTTGTTGGGATAATAGATTTTCGACATCCGCTATCGGATTTTCTTAAAAGTTTTGGAGGTAATATTGGGTATAGTATTCGTCCGTCAGAAAGGCGAAAAGGTTATGCGTCTGAAATGCTCAAGTTGATTTTACCTATCTGTTATGAATTTGGAGAAAGTAAGGTTTTATTAACTTGTGATAAAGAAAATATAGCTTCGAGAAGAACGATAATTAAAAATGGCGGATTGTTAGAAAATGAAGTTGTTGATACAGTAGGATTAAGTAAAAGTGGCATTATTCAAAGGTACTGGATTTCGATATAGTGTTTTTCAACTTCAAAATTGTTATACAATCATTAACAGAATAATTACACAGCGTCAGAGCGTATAGAAAACAAATCTATGCGCTCTATTTTATTGTAAAGGAGCAGATTTATGGGCAAAGACAGCAACACACAACATAGAGCCACCCGACAGCACCCACCCACAAAAATTATCGTGGAAAGGCACTATGTAGGCACTGAAAAAATGGAAACGGTATTCAAACGGATAGCCGAGGAACAGATAACAAAAAAGGTCAGGGAAATAGCGGAAAACAGCGTAAATTAGCACTGGAAACGGAAAAGGGAATATAGTATAATAGGAGTTGAGAGGAAGTCCCTTTTCATCAAGGAGGACAAAATGAAAAGGGCAAAACTGAATAACGACAAAATCACTGCTTTATATTGCAGGCTTTCCAAAGATGACGGCACGAACAACGAGAGCATGAGCATCAGCACACAGAAAACCATGCTGAAAGACTACGCAAAACGCAACGGTTTTCTGAACTGCCAGTTTTACGTTGATGACGGTTACAGCGGTACAAACTACGACCGCCCCGCATTCCGACAGCTTATCGAGGACATACAGGACGGGGAAGTGTCAACGCTCATCACAAAAGACCTGTCACGATTGGGGAGAAATTATCTTGAAACAGGTACTTATATCGAGGTATTTTTCCCTAACCATAACGTGCGGTACATTGCAATCAATGACGGGGTGGACTCTATAGACAACGCACAAATGGATATTACACCATTCCGCAACATCATCAATGAAATGTACGCAAAGGACACGTCAAGGAAAATCAAGAGCGCACTCCACGCAAGGAGAATGCAGGGCAAGTATATGGCTACTACCGCCCCATTCGGTTATCAGAAAGACGAGAAAGACCATAACCACCTTGTCATTGATGAAGTGACCGCCCCCGTTGTGGAACTGATTTTCTCAATCGCCGAGGAGGGTGTGGGGCTTCACACTATCTGTAACCGCTTGCGTAAGGCAAAGGTCATAAAGCCGAGTTTCTACAAAAAGGAAATGTTTGAGCGGTACACTGACGAGGAAAAAATGTATGACTGGGACACCGCCTATGTCAGCAAGATTTTACGCAATCCCGTCTATGCAGGAAACCTCACCGTAGCGGAAAGACCGACAAAGACCATGCGTTCCAAGAAAAGACAGTATATCCCGTATGCGGAGCGTGAAATCATCTATGGAACACATGAGCCAATCATTGAACAGAACCGCTGGAACACCGTACAGAAGATTTTGGATGGCAGACCGCCTGTTATCGGGGAAAGTTCAAGCGGATATGACAACATTTTCCGAGGGATTATAAAATGCGCCGATTGTGGGAGTGCCATGCTTGCCAAAGTCGAGCAGAAAAGAAAGCGTAACAACGTATTAGACAAGACTTTCTACTGCTGTACCAAGTACCGCAAGTTTGGGAAAGAGGGTTGTTCATCACACACCATTGAGGCGAGGACGGTTCACGAAGTTGTGCTTGCAGACATTCAGAAACACGCAGGACAGGCACTGACGGACAGGAAAGCAATGGTAACGGAAATTGCGGAGCGTCTTAATCTCCAAATGTCAGCGGACAGGGAACAGCAGAAAAGGGAATTAAGGCAATGTAAACAGCGTGTATCGGAGATTGAAAACCTGTATGCCAAATTGTATGAGGACTTGACAAGGGAACTGCTGACCGAAAAGCGTTTTCAGATGTTGTCGGCAAGGTATGACAGCGAGCAGGAAGAACTGACCGCCAAGATAAAGGAACTTGAAAAAAGTGCCATAGCGGACAGGGAGCAGTTATCTTCCATTGAGCAGTTTGCGGAGCAGATAAGCGGTTATGCAGGAATAACGGAACTCAATTTTAAGATAATCAATCAACTTATAGAAAAAATTCTTGTTTCTGAACCCGTAGAAGTTGACGGGCAGAAAATTCAACGACTTACTATCCATTACAAGTTCATAGGGGCACTGGAAACCCTTGAATAATGGATATTTTCTAAGTCACCTATTCCAACTATCCAACAGAAGAAAGGTACACGCCTCCCCAAAATCTCCTGCGGCATCTGCGATGGAAAGGCATCTCATGACATGGCCTGTCGCGATCGTCTCATTCATATCTGTCCTGATATATATCATGGCTTCCCCTTCTGCCGGCGGGGCGGCGCTCCTGCCGCCCCTGCTGTGCATTTGCCGGAGCATTACATGCTATATTCATAGCGCCGGAACACTTCCTTAAACCCGGCGCTCTGGAATGCGGACTGTGAGGCAAGGTTTTCCGTTTTCACCCTGCCGTACAGCCGTTTCACCTCCGGAAAATCCGTTTTTACCTGCTCCTTCAGAAGCAGGAGCATCTTCCTGCCATGGCCGTTTCCCCGCCATGCCCTGCTGATGCTGTAATCAATCTCGCCCGCATCTCCCTTTATCTCCACCCGGATCTGCCCGATTGCCTCTTTGTCATACATGTAAATATACTGTCTCGCATCCGTCCTGCCGAGCAGCCGCCCATACCAGGCCCTGTGTTCCTCATAGCGGATGGGACGTGAAGAAAACGCCTGTTTTCTGACTTCCCCGTCGTTTACAAAACGGTACAGCAAATCCATGTCCTCTTCTGTCGCATATCTCAGACAGCCGTCCATCCTCCTTCTCCTCCCCTGCTGCGCCATGCGCCCTGAAGCATGTCTGAAGCACCATGCCCGCCATCTTGCAGACCCTGCTCCTCGCGATATCGGGCTCAACGCCACTTCTCTATATCACCTTCCGGATCAGCTCAAACGCCTCCGCATACGTTTTCCCCACCGTCGCTCCCCACCTTCTCGCCGCCGCATCCAGCATTTCCAGCGATCTCGGATGGGGGAAGCGGCACAATTCAGACTTATACTCTTTCATGGCCTCACATTTCCTCTCAAAAAACGCTTCAATATCCACAAACACATTCGGACAAAAGCTCTTTGAACGGCTGCCGTAATTCCACTCCGTTGAGGAAACCGTCTCAAACGCATAGATTTCCTTCACACTGTAATCGCCAATTGGCCTGGCGGCTGTCAAGACAGCCTCAAACGTGATCCGGTGATCGATATTGAGATCCTCCGCATGATGCGTATATACGATCTCCGGCCGGATGAGCGCCGTGTACTTCTCCACACATTTGACAATATCCAGCAGCGCCACCGTATCGAACCGGTTGTCCGGCAGATCCGCAGACCAGGTTTTGGAAAACCCGATCACCTCCGCCGCTGCCAGCGTATCTTTGCGAAGCTCCTCCACTGCCTGTTTATCGGACGATTCCCTGCTGCTCCATCTTGAGGTCTGCCCCTCGCCCAGTATCAGCGCGAACACCTCGTCTTTCTGAGCCACATGCCGCGCCAGCGTTCCCCCGGCGCCCAGAATCTCATCATCCGGGTGCGCTGCCACCACCAATATCCTGCTCATTCATCCTCCCTTATCATCTCAACCGCTGCCCGCACCTTCTCTCCGTCAAAGCATGCCTGGGAAAAGACAAGCTTATAACCGCCCCAGCGCAAAAATGCCTTCGGATACCCCTCTGCGTCCAGCATCCGGATCACATCATAGATCTGCTCCGGCTGCTGCTGCGCGCACAGCTCGCTCTCCTCCGGACGCCTGCGCTTAAATACCACCGGCTCTCCCGTCTGCTCCATTGGCTCTATATCATGCTCCAGGATGTCTGGTATCATCTCTTCAAACACCAGTTTGGAAATTCTCCGGAAAATCTCCTCCGCGCTTCCCTCCAGTCCCGCCTCCTTTTTCAGATAAACCGGGCCTGTGTCAAACCCCTTCTGCACCCGGATCGCACAGACCTTTGTCCTGCGAAATCCCCTCACAATCAGGTTTTGTAGGGGGCTTCCCCCGCGCCCGTACGGCAAATCCGTCATGTGGAACACGATGCATGTATAGGATTCGTAGATCTCCTCCGGAATGACATAAGACCAGTGCGGAAAGAAAATAAAATCCGGCTTAAATTCCCGCAGCATGTCAGGGCTCAGCTCTTCCCTGCCCGCGGCAATCTTAATCTCATGGATATCCATATACCGCTGTTTAAAAGCAGCCGCATTCTCCAGATTCCAGGATTTCAGTGCTGCAATCACGATTCTCATATCTGCCCCCTGCCGCTCACGGTTTTGGATTTCCCGCCATACCGGACAGCAGCGGCGTTCCCCGTGGGATATCGCACAGCGCCACACGTCCGATCAGATCCTTATAAAACTTAGGAGCCATGCCATAGCCGGGCCGGATGACGCGGATATTATCTTCCGTGAGCCGTTCACCCTTTTTGATGTCCGCAACGCAAAATATTGAACGCCGGAATATCAGATTGGGCCTTTCCTGTTCTGCCGCTCCGTAGCACACACGCCCGATCGCTTTCTCCGCCTGCCTGACATCCGCCGCCATCTGCTTAAATTCAGCAGGGTTCATGGAAAAGGACGAGTCCGGATTCTGAATCCTGCGATCCAGGCAAATATGCTTTTCAATAATCCGCGCTCCCAGCGCGACGGCTGTAACCGCCCCCACAGAGCCCATCGAATGATCGGACAGCCCGACCGGTGTCCCAAAGGTTTCCGCCATATTCTGCATGGTCTTTACGTTCATCTCATCCGTAACCGCCGGATACGCGCTCGCGCAGTGCAGAAGCGCCAGCTCCGGATTGCCATTTCCACGGATCGCCTGCACCGCCTCGTCAATCTCAGACAGGGAGGCCATCCCCGTTGACAGGATGATCGGCTTTTTCTTTGACGCAATATATTCGACCAGGGGAAGATCCACCAGCTCAAACGATGCGATCTTATAAAATTCAACTCCCAGCCCCTCCAGGAAATCCACTGCCGTGCAGTCAAACGGAGTCGAAAGAAAATCCAGGCCCGCCTGTTTCGCCTCATTCTTTAATTCGGCCTGCCATTCCCACGGCGTATATGCCTTTTCATAAAGGCCATAGAGATTTTCACCTTTCCATGTCCCGTCCGTAATCTGAAAATATGGATTGCCGCAGTCAATCGTCATTGTATCCGCAGTATAGGTCTGGATTTTTATACAATCCGCGCCCGCCTCCCCTGCGGCCCGGATCAGCTCTTTTGCCCGCTCCAGGCTCCCCGCATGGTTGGCCGACATCTCTGCAATGATGTAGACCCGCTCTTTCAGCCGTTCGTATAAATGCATCTCACCGCCTCCTCCCGCCAAAACCGAACCTGCGTTTTAATTTCCGTGCATCATGCGGTATTTCAGTTCCGCCAGTTTCCAGTCCCCGTCCCTGTCAATGTCCTGCGCTTCCATCTCGTCTGTCACAACAGGAATGGTATGTTCCATCACAAAACTCTGCTGCTCCAGCAGGGAATTCACCCTCATGAAATAATACTGCCCGCAGTCATGATACAGCGTCTCCAGATCCTGGGAGCGGACGAACCGGTTCTCCGGCTGCTTCCAGGATATCCTGCCTTCCCGGATCACAAAGCATCGCTGTGGAGGAAAGGAAAACGCCACAACCGGAATCACGCTGTCCGCCTGCGTTTTTTCCAGCAGCTCCTTACTTTTTAGCAGCTTTTCTGCTGTTATAAACGGAGCCGTGGGATAGATACAGCAGACATATTCAAATTCTCTGCCTGTTTTTTTGTATTCCTGTAAAACCTCTGTCACAACCTCATGCGTTGCCGCCATATCGCCCGATGTGGCTGGCGAGCGCATAAACGGGACCTTTGCCCCGCAGGCTTCGGCAATCCGCCGGATCTCATCACTGTCTGTTGACACCATCACCTCATCAAAGATCCCGCTCCGGTTCGCCGCCTCGATGGAATATCCGATCATCGGCTTTCCGCAGAATTCCTTTATATTCTTTCCCGGAATCCGTTTGCTTCCTCCTCTGGCCGTGATGACCGCCAGGCATGCTCCCTTCATAATCAGCGCCCCCATCCTCTATTCGTTTTCTGTTCCGGAAGCCTTTTTTGCCGCCTCATAGCGCTCGGTCCGCCTCCTTACGCACTCATTTTCCTCCCAGTACCCCTCAGACGGGGAAAACGAGCTGTACTGTCCGATCAGGGGCGAAAAACGGCCTCTCTTGTTTTCCATGCAGCATTTGCAGAGCGTCCCCTCCAGCTCTCCTTCGAGATACCGTTTTCTCAGCCCGGTAAACGCTGCGCCGTGCCAGGCTTCCTTCAGCGAGCATGTGTGTAAATCCGCCACCACAAGCGCATTCTCAAAATCCTCACTGCACGCCGTCATATATCCCTCATATGAAATGTTGACCGCATTAAACAGCAGGTTGCATCCATCCTTTGTCTCCGCCTGATCTTTGCTGATAAGATAATCATTGATTTCAGGCATCAGACCTCCCTGATTCTGGGCCCGGATAAAAAAGATTTCGTCCGCAATGTCCTGAAACCTCTCCCTGAATGCATCCAGACGATCCTCCGTATATTTTGTGATCACATGGGAAATAAAAATGCGGTAGCTCTTTCCCGTTTTTCTTCTGTAGTCAAAGCAAAACTTAAGATGTTCGCACACCGTGTCAAAATCATCTTTTCCGTGAATGAAGCGGTACGTCTCCCTGTCTGTGCCATTGATTGAAAATTTAATGCTGTCGAGTCCGGAATCCACAACGTTTTTGATCCTGTCAGGCGTCGCCAAAGCTCCATTGGTCGTTAGATAGACATAGTTCATGCCTGTCTGCTTCGCCTCTTTTACATAGTCCTCCAGATCCCGCGACACGAAAGGCTCTCCTGTCGTATAAAATCCGACCTCCCGCACGCCCGCCTCATACGCCTCTTTTAAGATCCTCCTGACGAACACCGGATCGATATATCCCTTTTTTCTCTGCATCTTCTGGTTGGCGCAGAAGATACATTGATGATTGCAGATATTCGTCAGCTCAATTAACATATTTTTTTCAGGAAATGGGGGATATAAGCTGCGCTCATACCTCCTGTTCCACTCAATTCGTTCTTTTAATCCCATGACGGCTGCACTCCTATGTTATATTGCACTTACAATCCGATCCCAATTTCAGTTTGTCTGAAAACAGCGCCAGCACAAGAAGATTCATATCATAGATTTCGTGAAAACCCGGAAGCCTGCAGTCCCCGGTCAATTGTATATCCTGCACATACCGCTGTGACAGGCTGCTCTGATACTCCACCTTCATGTCCCGCTCTGTCCCGGCATCTTTCTTCACAACTTTATACGTCTGCCTGCTCAGATTCATTTCAAGAAAATGGCGGCTGTCCCGGGCAAAGCGCAGGATAGTCCCGCCTCCTTTAGCGTCTGCATTGGAGATCACGATTTTCCTGCCGCCATGCGACATTCCCTGCACTGCGCCGCTGAATTCCACATATCCGTCCCTTTTGCAGGGAACGGTCCCTTCATTCAGACCGGAGCCATCCAGGACGGCCGCGCAGTCGCCTGTCACACATGCAAACAGATCCAGCCAGTGCGTGATATTGCAGGCCAGCCCAAAATCGCCCGACACCTCAAACGAGCGCGCCTTCATCCGTGAAACCTCTTCTTTTATCTCCTCCAATGCCTGTAAATATCTCAGAGAATGGTTCACCCAGACCTTAAGCCCATGCTCCTGTATCAGAGCCAGCGCCTTCCTGTACTGCTCCTTCTGATTAAATGCGATCTTTTCCAAAATGATGTTGGATGTTATGTGATTCCTCACGATTGTCTCAAATATCCCAAACCGCTCATTGGAATTACCGGACAGTATCGCGGCGTCAACCGGAATGTAAAAGGCGCTTAGCCGCGGGATCATAAAGCATTTCTCCTTATCCCTTCCCAGAGAGGCAAATAGCGCTGCCGCCCTCTGCATGCTTTCGGGATATCTGGAATGCACATACAATTCGATTTCCTCGTCCAGTTTGCAGAGCGCCTCAATATGCCGGTACCCGATGTTCCCCAATCCGCTTACCAGCAGCCTAAGCATCCGCTCCACCGTCCGCCCTGGAGATCAAACCGCACGCAAGCAGCTTATCAGCAATCGCCCGGATGTCCTCAAACGGCGTATGGATTCGATCGCTGATATCAATCAGATCATTGCTCCCATCCATGTATGCAATCAGGTTCAGTATCGTTTTATTCGATTTCAGGTTCTCCTTATCCTTACTGCTCAGCGTGGAATACAGATTGCGCCTCCCAAGCTGCGGTTCTCCCAGGCACTTAAGCCGGTAACGGGCGTTATGTTCAATTGTCTCGATGCATCTGACATAAACGCGGTACGAATCCGCAAGCCCCTTTGGCGATATGACCGTCAAATCATCCGCTGAGGTGTGGTATTCCGGATATTCCCCCAGCTTGGAACGCATGATGCTCACCACCGGCAAATCGATTCCCGGCATGTTATACTGCCTCTCATCGGATCCTCTCTCTAAAAAGGAATACGTCTTATATTGCGGGCAGAATCCCCGCAGCACATTTCTCGCCACCCGGTCTGCATACGTATTGCCATACCTTGATTCCACATACGAAAACGCGCGCTCATCCCCTACGCAGGTCACATTAAAGCCGGCTATGATCTTCCTCTTCATCTCCTCCAAGTTGCGGCTTAAGTAGGTAAGGGCCCCTATCGTTTCCGGTATAAAGATAAAACGGTACGTATAATTCCTCTCCTTCTTTGCAGCCACATACCGTATCAGCTCCGCCACGACACCCGGCCCGGACAGCTCGTTATTCGCCATGGAGGGATGGCACAGATAGGTAGAAAAAAAGACTTCCTTCTCACTTTTTCCGGGAAGAATCACCTCGCCGTATGTCAGATGGCCCGGTTTCCACTCACTGTCAATGTACATATGATACGTATCCTCTTTTAACTGCTTTCTCCGGCTGTCTTCTATGCAGAAACCAATCCTCTTTTTATAGTACGATGTCATATAGGGAATCACATCCGGCTGGGCCGGAAGTGAATACAGATACGTCTGCAGTTCTTCCAGGGAAACCGTTTTATCGACCGGTCCCGAATATCCCAGCACATACAAATTCGATCTCTTAAAATCCACGATCCGCTCGCCGGACGAATTTTCGATATATGCGTCCCTGATATTCCACTCATCCGGAATCTTCCAGTCAAATACCTGCGTTCCGGTTGGAACCTCAAAGACAGAAATCTCTGTTTCCGGCAGATAATCCTGAATCATCTGCAGGCTCTTTCTGAATCCGTCCCCTGTTATGCTTCTGCAGATCGGAAATAATTTTGCAATCAGATCGTACATCTGTTCTCCTGCGTTTTCTTTCACCCTCTGACTTCTCCTTCTCTCTTTTTTGCAATAAAATGTGTTTCAGAGCTGAATTCATGCCTGTCCAATACCATCTGCAGATCATCGATCATTTTTTGAAACTCTGCGGCAAATATTTCATTCAGGTGAATATTTTTCATCATAACCAGTTGATTGCTTATAAACCTCTGCATATCCATCATATCTGAGCCAAATCTCCACTTTGCCGTTATATCCATGTGGTACTGGTTCAGAAGCCAGCGGACCGAATCATTGGAAAAGAGGTGCGTATGGGCCCCTCCCAGATTACGGTTAAAGCTCTCGGGGTGAATGGCCTCTAATATGACGCTCAGTGAAAACATCGGCACATTAAAATAAACGTACCGGATCGCTTCATTCTCTTTGATTGCGCCCATAATCTCCTGCAAATTGAACACCGATTCCATCACCCCGAACATGGTCACAATATTACAGTCTGTTTTGCGGATAATCTCCATGCTCTCATCCGCCTCGACTTCTCTCACCGCATCAGTTCCTGTCATCAGGCGCGCATACTCCACCTGCCTGCCGGATATCTCGATTCCCTGTGCGTTTACTCCTTTTTGCCGGCACGCCCTGCAAAAATATCCGGAGCCTGCGCCCACGTCAAGAATCTTACCGCTCCTGACCGCATCCTCTCCGAGTGTCTCCAGCAGAAAATTCAGCTTGGGCGTATAGATCTTTTCCACACGGGCATCATACCGCCCTCTGTCCCTGTCAATATAGAAGCAATCGTATTCCGTCTCTTCGTAAACCTGTTTTGAAAATTCCTCTGTCTCCTCAAATTCGCCGTTCAAATGCCCGCACACATGGCACAGCGTATAATTCATGTCATGACTGACAAAGGTTTTTCCCTCCAGCGGCGTCATACAGCATTTACAGAGCCGGCGTCTTTTCTGTTTTTGGTATATGGCGCTTATCTTATTCTGATATTCTAAAAACCGTTCGTTCTCCTCCAGGAAATTCTTCTTTATATCCATTACGTCCGCCGCTGCCTTGCCGTATTTTACAAGCATAAATCCTTTTGCCCCCTCATCTCGTTCAGGACATCCGTTGAGTCCTTTCTCGCGTATTCCAGCCTGCTGGTATAACCGTCCCCCATGGTCGCGCGAAATCCCGTTTCGATTCCCATACCCTTAAGAATATCCAGCGTATCCGCATTATAGGAGTTGCACGGGTGCGCCATACATGCAGGACTCACGCCAAGAATGCGCTCCAATACCTCCCTGTTTTTGCCATACTCCCACTCCTGGCGTTCCCTTGACAGGCCGGCCGTAAACGTGGGATGCGTATGGGTATGCAGGCCCGCGATATGCCCGTCGGTGCAGATGATTTTTTTCAATTCCTGCTCCGTAATCCACAGATACCGTCTGTTGGCCCCGATATCATATCCCTTCTTACGGATCAGCTGATCCATCAGCCAGTTATATCTACCCTCTGTCAGTATCTCGTCGCGCATATAGCGGAACATCCGATCGCGATCCGTATAAAAGCTACGCTCCCTGAAATGCTCAGCCGGATCAAAACGATCCATGACGTCCCGGATATCCAGGTGCAGCGCTTCCTGCTCGCAAAGCGCCGTCTGAAAAAAATCATCGTAAAACGCTTCCATATCGCCGTACATCTCCCAGCGGAAATGACGGTATACCTCCAGCATTTCCAGCTCGCCTTCAAATACAGACGTATAGACAAACCAGAGCGCTTTCAGATGGTAGCTTTGCAGCACCGGATAGGCAATCTCATACTCGCTGCGGATACAGTCGTCAAAGGACAAAAATACATCCCTTGGATCCAGCGCGCCCCTTTTCTCCTTATATAGCCACTCATCCGCGCTCAGCAAATGATATGTTTCCTGACAATACCGGATCACACGCTCAAGGTCTTCGGCGCTCAGCGACCCCGGACCTCTCTTATACGCAGCATCGTCATGGAAATAGTGAAACATGATTCCATGCGGTTTCTCTTTCATGTATCGTTCCTCTCCCGCCCTGTTTTGTGCACGCATGCCTGAAAAATGCCCGGACCGTACGCGATGTCACTTCCTGTAAAATCCACATACCTTTTTAACCGCGCAGATTACGTCCTGCACATCCTGATCGCTCAGCAAGGGGTACAGCGGGATACTCATAATCGCACTGTAAATCTCTTCCGCACGCGGGCAAAGTCCCTTTTTGTAACCCAAATGGGCATAGTACGGGAACCAGTAAACCGGGACGTAGTGAACCTGGCACTGCACATGCTCTGCGCTCATCGCGTCAAAGAATTCCCGCCTGGTACAGGTCAGCTTATCCAAATCCAGCCGGATCACATATAAATGACGGCAGGTATCTGAATCCGCGATCTCTTTTTGCACGATAATCTCCGGCAAACAGGCAAACGCCTCGTCATATGTTTTCGTAATCTCTTTTCTTCTGGCCGCAAATGCATCCAGGCGATCCATCTGACTCATAATCAGCGCCGCCTGGAAGTCTGTGAGCCTGTAATTGTATCCAAGGGCTATCTGCTCATAATACCAGGGGCCCTCGTGCGGCGCGCCTTCCATGAGCGATTCGTCATGCGTAATGCCATGCGTATGCGCCAGAACCAGTTTTTTATAAAATTCCTCATGATCCGTTGTGACAGCCCCGCCCTCTCCTCCGGTTATGGTCTTTACCGGGTGAAAGCTAAAGCAGGTCATATCCGCCAGGCTGCCAATCTTTTTTCCCTTATAGGAGGTTGCAATCGCATGTGAGGCATCCTCAATCAGGATCAGGCGGAATTCATCGCAGATTGCCCGGATCGCCTCGTACTCCACCGCCTGCCCCGTAAAATCAACTGCAATCACCGCTTTCGTGGCCTCCGTAATGTGTTCACGGATGCTCTCCGGATCAATATTGTACGTTTCCGGATTCACATCCGCAAAAACCGGAGTCGCGCCGCAGTACAAAACGCAGTTTGCGCTGGCTGCAAATGTCAGGGGCGTTGTGATAACCTCATCCCCGGGCCCAATCCCGGCCGCCATGCAGGCGCAGTGCAGCGCCGCTGTCCCGTTGCACACGGCAACCGCATGCCTGGCGCCTGTGTAACACTCAAGCCTCCTTTCAAGCTCCTCCACCTTTGGCCCGCAGGTGATGAGGCTGCCCTTTAAAACCTCTCCCACTGCGCGCACATCGCTGTCGTCAATCCATTGTCTCCCGTAATATATCACGTGATCCCTTACCGGTTTTCCTCCATGTATTGCCAGCCGCTCCATTTTGTTCTCCTCCTCTTTTTTCCTTCCCGTTTCAGCCTCTTTCATAGCAAAAATCATTGTCACAATCTGCCGCTGTGTATTGTTTCAGCAAATCACAGATATCGTCCCCGGCCATTTCCGTGCCTATCTGAGGATTTTCGAACAGATCGAGGTTCTGCCGCACCATGGAATGCTCGATCGCCAGCATAAATCGTTTCCGCTCATCATCTGACACCGACGCCTGCCCGCGGCTGATTTTATCGATTGCGTTTTCCACATCCTCTTCGCGATCGATTAAATATACATTTTGCAGGCAGTTCCAGAAACTCTTTACAAATGTAAGCGCCGGTTTTTTCTTTACAATCGCTTCCAGAATACATGAACCTGTCTGAGAAGCCACTGCCACACAGTCGTTGATCAGCTCATACGCCTCTACATCCGTTTTAATGCACACCACATTCGGAATGGAAAACAGTTCGTCATAATAGCTCTTGGGCCGGACAGCAGGCTGATAGTAATGCTCTTTAACATACAGCCGGATCCCCTTCTTCTCCAGTCCCCCTGCCAGTAAGCGGATACTTAAGAGCTGGTTTTGAAACGCTCCGGCCCATGGCAGTGTTGACATCTCCGGAGTAACCTGCAGCGCAAAATAGACAAATGCCTCTTGTCCCGGCCTTTTCACTGCTCTTTTGTTATAATAACCGATCGATTTTGCCGTGCATTTCTGTTTTATCACGCTTCCCAGTATCTCCAGATCCGCTGCAAGCTTCGACGGGCTGCGGACGTCGCCCAGCGTTTTCAGGATCAGGGGCCTGTAATAGGTTCTGTAGAGATATTTGTCGTTCAGCGGATTTTCCTTTCTCCCCTGAAACAGCAGATTGATGTCCTTCTGATTTGCCTTATGGTAATAGCCGGTTACGATATCGTGCAGATCCGTCTCTTTTAATTCCCCATCCCGCTGAAATATTCTGATCGTATTGCTTCCCATGGTTTCAATGGAGGTACCGACAATATTCAGTCCCGGAATCGCCGTGGCGCTGACCAGCAGCGTGCGGATCCCTCTGCATTTTGCCAGCGCATAGATGACATACTCCCACATGCAGTGCGGAATCACGCTCATAAACACCAGATCAACCGCATAGCAGTCCAGGATATAATTCCAGTATCTTACATGGTCAAAATACTCCCTCTCGATTTCATAGTAGTTTCCCACATATAAGCTGTAATTCCGCACCGCCATATTCAGACAGGCGCTCTTATAGGGTTCCATCTTTTCCAGAACCGTTCTGTCAAGCGGCGGCAGGCTGTCCATATCCACCAGGGAGCGGTACAGGTTTTTATAGCCTGCCTGGGCGTCTATTTTTACATACTTTTTTCCCCGGTAAACGTCCATCCCGTCAATGCTCTGCTCAATCACAACACACCGGTCAAAATGGAGCGCATCATCTATCTGCCTTAAGCACCTCGCATTTGACCCTCCCACTGACGCCGGGCTCCTGTATAACAGATTCATATCCTCACTCCCACGCGCCTAATATGGCGCTCTCCAATGTGATTGCCGGAACCGGCAGACGCTCATCCGGCTCTGCGTCCGCCAAAACGGCGGCGTCCACGTCGTCCGGATTCACGGTCCCGCGTTTGCTGTCCTTTTCCCAAAGCACCGTATAGCCCCCGTCCAGCAGTTCCTCATAAAACCGTTCCGCCAGCTCCCCGCTGCCGATTAAAGCGATCCGTCTGTAACCGTTTAACGCCAGATATTCCAAGACCGACCCGCCCCGCTGCTTAACTGCAATCCACTCGTTCAGCATCAGAAAACGCTTTTTATAATCACCCGTGATGCGCCCTTCTCGTTTCCTTATCTCTTCCCCGGCCAGGATACCGGCAGCCGCTCCGGCCAGAATCCCCAGGCAGACGGCCAGACGGTTTACTGTTTTTAACATGCTTCGTCCTCTTTCCTGTTTGTTCCCTGTGCCTGCGCTTCCCTGCCTGCAGCCGGTCCCTGAATATCACAGCTTTTGAATATCACATCTTTTACAGAAACAATCGGAGCCTGTATTTTTTCTTCGAGCTGCTTCCTTATTGTTTCATAATCAGACTGTAAGGATACGATCACAGCGTCCACCGCCTCTAACTCCCCGTTCAAATCGCATACCCGAAGGCCTGAATATACATACCTTGGCCTGCGGTCAATGACATATGAAATCTCTGTCCCGCTGCCGCGCAGTTCTTCGTATAACCGGATCCCGACTGCGCCCATGCCATATATCGCGACCCTGCGCCAGCCGTTCTGTCTCAGATACGCGCCCGGCGGCTCCCCTTTCTGTTTCATCTTCAGCCATTCGGCATACAGCAGATAATCACGCCGGATCCGTTCCTTACTCTGCCTGGCATCTTTTGCATACTTCACGGCAATCAGACTTCCGGCCAGAACACCGGGCGTCAGAGTTTTCAAGAAAAATCCGCTTACCTTTCCCATTCTGCCAGCTTCTCTCCTTCTGTGTTCATAAACGCTAAAGACCATTCGGCTCCCTGCCGCCCTGCGCGGCTTCCTTCGCCCTGCGGTAAAACGTTCCCCGTGAAAAGCCGCACAGCTTTGCCGCTTCCTCCACGTTCAGCTCCTTGGAAGCCCATCTGCGGTACACCGAATAAAAATTGTCCGGCGCCGGCAGGGGGCTCCTGCCAAATCTTCTTCCCTCCCGCTTCGCCTTCTCGATCCCCTCCCGCTGCCTGCGCCTGCGCACAGCCTTCTCTGCATCTGACACATAATCCAGCAA
>QXXC01000057.1 GCA_009911305.1 Clostridiaceae bacterium
CTGCACGCCCCACTTTGCGTGATATTTGCGCCAAATTCAGGTTACATAGCCCGCTATGCGCCCTTCATTTGACACAAATCTCCCACAAATTGTGACGCACATCTGTCAGAAAGCAATTTTCAAACACGCTCTAGAGCGTGCTTCAGACACGCTCCAGGTGAAATTACGGTATGGGTGAGCCGGATTGAAATAAGAACAGGAGGATAGAAGGATGGACAGGATAAAACAAGCGATACGGCTTGTTCTGATTTTTTTCATATTATTTTGCTGCGCCCCGCAGGCCGTGATGGGGATGCAGGGCGGGGAGCGGGAGATCACGGAGGGAGATGCGGAGCGTTTTTTGCGTGATCTCCTTGAGACTGTGAAGAATAAGGATATGGATAAAATTGTCAGCGAGCTGTGGGCGGGAAGCAGGACGCCGACGGACACGGTTTTTTCCTTATGGAAAGAGAATGAGATCGTATCACTGAAACTGAAAGAGAAAAAGATTCGCAGGGCGTCTGCCATGAAGCCGGAGGGAATGGATTTCCACTATCAGATAGTTGCAAAAGAGGAGGAGTTTGAGGTGGATATTTCACTTGTATGGCAGGATGGAAAAATCAAATTTGACCAGTTTAAGCTGACGCTTCTGGCAAAGCCGACAGGGATGCTAAGGACATGGAGAACGTTTCATATCTTTCAGTGGCTCATGCTGTTCCTGGCGGTGGCAGAGATTGTATTTTCTGTTTATACAGCCTGGCGGTGTTTTAAGGAAAGGCCCCGCTTCAAAGTGCTGTGGATCATGTTTATCCTTGTTTTCTATGGAGGGATCTCGTTTTCCACAACCAACTATTTTGTTTTGACATTTTATGTATATACGTTTGCATTTCCCAAGATACTGAATTACGCAGGCCTGTATACGCGGGTCTATGTATCATTTCCCGTCGGGGCCATAGCTTATTGGATCAGGCATGGGAAGGCAGATGTTAAAAAAGGGACGGGGGAGGGCCCGGACAGAGGAGCCGATCGCATTTCCGATAACAGCTTAAGTAACGGCCCGGATACCAGGGACGTTTCCGGAAACCGTACAGAAAACGAAGAGGATTAAGAAATGGATAAACCCGATTCTCCAGGGTGGAACGAAGCGGAAAAAAACAAAGAAGTTACTAAGGATAATATAATGCATACGAATAAGGAAATACAGCCGAATGATATAGAAATGATTCTTGAGGCATGGAAGGATAACAGAAAACAGTTGTATGCTGATTACTATGGAGATCATTTTGCAGTTAAATCCAAAACGATTACATACATATCAGAACAGGAGCAAGGATGTCAGACCGACAAAATGTTTTCATTATAAGAACAGGAGGAATACGGGTTATAGCATTTCTTTTACAGTTACAGAGGGCGGCACACATCTGCGCCCGGAAGATACAGGGGGAGATTTTATGAAATATTTTAAACTACAGGAAGCGCCGGAAGGAAAGCGCGGCCCGCAGATCATGAACTGGTACGGTTCATTTGATGTTAGGAATATCCGCATGGAAGGCTTTCCAAAGATTCCGAAACGCCAGTTATACATGGTGGAACCAGTGGATCCATTGATCTTTACGGATATCATCCTCTTTCCGTTCCTGTTGGTTTCACCGGACGTAAAAAGGGTGATTGAGATGTACAGGGAGCAGGGCTTTTACAGGGAAGTCATATTATTGAACCAGAGGACAGGGGAATCCAAGCTGTATTACCTCCCTGTCTTCAATGAAACAGCGGATCTCGATGTCGTGGAACGCAGCTACAAAAACGGCAGGCCCGCCGCCCCGGCAGGACAGCCGGAAGGAACCAGGTTTATGGTAAACCGGCATATCTTCTGGGTCAGGGACGCGCGCCGGCGTCACACGATCATCTCCCTGGATTTAGCGGAAAGTATACTGAAGCGGGAGGCCGTGGGTATCGGCTTAAAAGAAGTGGAGCTGTACGGGAAAAACAGGCGTCCTTAAAGAGAAAGGGACAGCGCAGGCAGCGTAAATATACGCAGTCACTCAGGCTGTCTGGCTGCTGCAAAAATACAGAACAGAGGAAGGAGAAAAACAATGCGAGAGGAAAGAATGTTTGTCCGCCCCTTTGAGGAGCTGCAGGTAATGGAATACCGCGGCCTCATGCAGGTCAATGAACACGCGCAGGCGGAGATCCGGGGGCAGATCCCGTTTCAGCGGATGAAAGATTATGTGGAGGCAGGGAAAAAACGACTCTGGGTTCAGGCGGTGATCGTCTCAGAGGGCAGCGAAAGCATCCTGTTCTATGGGATTTTGGAGGAAATGCAGATGGAAGTCAAAAGCGGGCTCTGTATCATGCGCCTGCTCCTGCGATCCGGGACTTCGCTCATGGACTATGAAAAGAAAACGCGCAGCTTCCAGTCCGGGGATCTGACGTACAGCGAACTGCTGAATGCCTGCAACAGCGGCTATGATCAGGCGGCGAGGATTATGACAGCGGCCAGGGGAGAGGCGATCCGCCGCTTCATCATGCAGTACCAGGAGACGGACTGGGATTTTATCAAACGGCTTGCGGGCATGAACCATACGGTGGTGGTTGCAGACTGCTCGACGCCGGGCGAAAAATATTACTTCGGCCTTCCGGACCGGAAAGAAACCGTAACAGCCGCGCCGGACGAATACAGAACCTGGTGCGACATGGAAGAGTACGCCTCCAAGAGAGCGGGAGGGCTGTCCGTTTCGCCGGGGGATACAATGTCCTGCGTGTGGGAAAGCCGCGATATCTATAAGCTGGGCGAGTGGGGGCTCATAGACGGGAAAAAGCTCTATATCTGGAAAATCGAAACCGTGACAAAGGGAAATGAATTGTACCACACGTATTACATGAAAACGCGGGCCGGCCTGCAGACGCCGGTTACATATAACGCCAGCCTGGCCGGCGTGTCGCTCCTGGGGCGTGTGACAGATGTAAAGGAGGAGAAGATACAGATAGAGCTGTACGACGATGAAAACAGGGAGAACGCCGGAAAACGCTGGTTTCCCTATGCAGCCGTCTACTCCTCGCCGGACGGGACAGGGTGGTACTGCATGCCGGAAAAAGGAGATCAGGCGCGCCTTTATTTCCCCTCCGGCCAGGAAACCGCGGCCTATGCGGCCGGCGCGTACCACGAAGAGGGGGCGGATTTAAGGACAAGGCCGGAGTGTAAGTTCTGGAGGAACCGGGAAGGAAAAGAGATCCGCTTAAGCCCGGACCGGATCCTGATCACAAATAATAATGGGACCTATATGGAATTAACCGATGAGGACGGTATTGAGATCGTCAGCGCCGGTTCCATCTCCATCCGGGCAAAGCGCACATTATCCGTGGCCAGCGAGGACGCCTCGGTCGAGCTCACGGCCCCGGACCGGATCCGGCTGAAACAGGGGGATACGGAGATGGATCTTGGCGGCAGCCTGCGGATGCAGGGAAGAAAAATCCTGCTGTAAAGGGGGAGGAGACAGATGGAAATCAGGATTGCCGAACATATCAGAATCATAGCAGACATCCCGCTCCTTCATGCAGAGCGCTTTGAAATGCACTGGAAACCGGACGGGCACGCGTCCCTGTCCCTGGAGGGATACATAAACACCAGAATTGCATACCAGATAGAAACGCTGTATAACAGTAAAATAACGCTCATCCTGGAAAAAGGCGGGGACAGAACGGATGAAACAGCAGGGGAAGGCCGAATGGCGGAATGGAGTGAAAGAGCGGGAGACGGCAGGACGGCCCCCCGGGAGGAGGCAGACGAGATCCTGTTCTGCGGCTATGTCGCGCGCGCAGAGCGCAGCCGGGCGGCCGGCACAGAAACGATTTCCCTGTACGCCCTGTCCGGCTCATACCTTCTGGATCAGAAGGAGGACAGCCGTTCCTTCCAGTCCGTTGGGAACACCTGGGCAGAGACGGCCAGGGAGGCAGTGGAGGCAGCCGGGGGCAGGGTGATCTGCACAGCCGGAAAAGAAGAAACACTGGGACGCCCGCTGATCCAGCTCGGGGAAACGGCCTGGGCATTTGCCGGACGCCTTGCGGGCCAGCTTGGAACGTGCGTGATACCGGACATCGTGACAGGAGGGCTGAACCTGTGGTTTGGCATGCGAAAAGGAAGGGAGATCCCTGACTTTGCCCCGGAGCAATATACGCTCAGCCTCCGGCACGGCCCGTCGTCCGCCCCATGTGAGATATGCTGGCGCGCAGAGAGCCGGTCATTCTATAAGATCGGGGATCAGACGTCCTTCATGGGCGAGCCGGCGATCATTACAGAGGTAAGGGCCTGCATGGAACAGGGCGGGCTCATGTTTACCTACGCATTACAGAAATCGTACCGGCCAAAACATGTAAGCCGGGGCCGGTTTGCGGGCCTGGGCCTGGCGGGGACGGTTGTGGACACAAAGGACGAGCGCATCCGCATCGCGCTTGACATCGACCGGAACGTCCCCACAGGAGATTACTATTACCCGTGGTATCCCAGCACAGGAAACGCCCTCTACGCCATGCCGGAGGCCGGGGCCCGGGCCATCCTGTATTTTCCGGACGGGGACGAGAGGAACGGGTTCATTTCCGAATGCCTTCCGGAGAACAAAGAGCGTGACAGCCACAGGGACCGCTGCCTCGCCCTGGAAGACGGAAATCTGCTCCAACTGTTCGACGGCCTCGTAAGCTTCTCCAGAGGCGGCGCGTCAGACGCCTCGCTGGGAGACGGCTCTGTCTCCATCGGAACGTCAGGAGAGCTTCTCCTGTCCGCGCAGGGACGGGTGCGGCTTAAAGGAAAACGGATCCATGTATATTCAGAGGATGAGATAACGGTTTATAAGAGCTGAAAAGGTATTCCCAAGCCGCTGTTTATGGACAGCATCCCGGGCTGTAACAGACAAAACATCAGAAAAAAGTCAGGAGAAAAGACAAATGGAAGGTTATGATGAGCAGATTTTAGAGGCGCAGAGAGAAATGGAGCGCAGGAACTATACAACGCTGGAAACCGGCATCTACGTGGACGACAGCCTGGAGACATTTTCAATGCACACCCTCCCGGATACGCGGATCCATGTATATTTACCCGATTCCTTTGTGATCCTGCCGGAACGCGTAAGGGCGGTCAAATACCCGTACCGGGATTCCCCGGATTATATCTACACCAGCCTTTCCGGGACGGTGAACCTGGGCTTTAACCTGCTGCCGGAAGTCCTGAAAGAAGGCGATACGCAGGTGATGAGCAGCCAGTCCCAGAGGGGGCTTACGAACTTAAACCCAGGCATCAAAATCCGGAACCCGGGAAACGGGGAAACCAGGCAGGGAAATGAGATGAGCTGGTTTGAATTCAAAGGGAACAGCCTGGACGGCCAGAGCTTTAACCGCATGTATTTTATCCGCATGCACAAAATCGTCCTGCACGGCGTATTCACATGTATGGCAAGGGAAAAGGACAAATGGGACCGGATCGTGGCACAGATCTTTGATGCGGTGGAGGAGGAATTGTAGTTACATAACGGTTCAGGGGTATCTGAACTGTCACGTAATTAAGGAGATTCCCGCGGCAGCCGCCAAATGCGCATGCAGGCATGCTCACCTGGCTCGTTGCCCGCGGAAATAAAAAACGAGGTGTGTGGGATGGACCGGAAAAAAGACATGGAGCAGTACATAGAGGAGTACCGGGCAGAACGGATACGGTTAAAGAAAACGGATCTGGAGGCAATCAGGGCAGAGCTGCAGCCGCTGCTTAAGGAAAAGCTAAAGCAACTGGCCGCCGATCAGCTCCGCAAAAGGCGGGGCAGCCCGGAAAAGGCAGAGGTTCTTTATTTATGCCGCCTGCTCAGCAGCGGCTATACGGAGAGCTATGAATCCGTCCTTGGGCTTGGCGGAAGCCTTCTGTTTCTGGACAAACGCCGGAGCGAGACGTACTGGTGTCCGGAGTATCTGTACAACGATCTGGAAAGCGATATGGAGGAAGTGAAAAAAAGGCTGAAAAAGAAGTTCATACGCATCGAGGAATATGAACTGCTCTATTTAAAGCAGCGCCTTCTCGAAGACGACTGGGAAATCCTGGAGGCGTGTTTCCTGGAGCTGGTTAGCAGCGCAGCGTCTGTACTGAGAGAAAGCGGCTTAAAGACGGGAGCCGAGCTGAAGGTGATGAGCGGTTCTTACATGGAACAGCTTAAACTGCAGGGCAGCCTTGCGGTTTGGCCTGCCGGGGATAAGGAGAGCGTCGGGGGAACGGAACAGGCAGAGGTGACAAAAGGGTAAACAGGAAGGGAAGATAAACGAAAGGCAGCCGTTCAGCGGGGCCGGACGGCTGCAGCCAAAGAGGAGGGGAATACATATGAATAAAAACAAGAGCTCGTTCCATATGGGAGGCGTAATGCAGGGCTACGGCCAGCCGATCATCCTGAAAGCGGATCCGGTTACACTCACGCCCGTTTCGCAGGAAAATGTGCGCCTGACGCCAAACTTTAACAAACATCTCCTGAAGATCATTTTCAGCATACCGGCCGTCTGGGATCCGGCAAATTTGGATCCGGCCATGATGAAAATCATGGGCGCCCTTGCGGCGGTAAACCAGGTGATCTTCCCGGAAACACCGGGAGACGGGGCAGGGCAGACGCCCGCCCTGGACTTCCGGCTCGCGAGCAGGCATGCAAGCAGCGGCGGGGAGCTGGCGGTTGTGACGGCATTTGGGAAGAAAAGCGAACGAGAAGAAAGAATATTTGGATGGGACAAAAAAGACGGTGAAATGTATTATTACGAAAACGACGGAATGATACAGGATGAATGCAGGGAGATAGACGGGAAGTGGTATTATTTCCATGAGGACGGCCATATGGCAAGGGACGAGTTTATACACTATAAGAACCGTACCCGTTATTTTGATAAAAAAGGACACATGCAGGACGATGAAGATATATTTCAGAAGAAAGATAGCACTTATTTTATAAATGATTTCAAATTTTCAGGTACGGGAAATAAAAGAAGAGAAAATGAGGCATTGGCAGAGGAGATGATGTTTCACCATCAGCAGTACCATCAATGTATAGAGGACAGCCCTTATGTTACGCAAGGTTCGATACTTGCCTGCACAAATGGGACAAAATTAACACGCCTGGATGCGCGTACCGCAGTAGATATCAGAGATATTGTTACAGGATTGCCTGTGCTGGGGTGTGATGCCTGTAAAACGGATGAAAACATATATTCCTTTTACGGCTGCCGTGCTTTAGAGGCTTCGGATATGCCAATGAGACAGGTCATAGCCGGCGGTTATAAAAAATGTATTCCTACAGTTCATAATGGATGGACACTGGCTCATGACGCTCCGATTATCTGGAACAGTGTTAATGGGGATCATACGGTAACATTGGTACGGGATTCTGTCATTGTATGCAGGTTTGGAGGAATGATCGGCGTTGTGGAGATACCGGAGGCGGTACAGACTACGGGGGAGATTGTTTTAATTACGAATGACTCAGTAAATATCAGAGATGCTGCGGGCGGGAGTACGGTAGTTGCTATCCTGAAAAATGAGGTGTTAATAACCGACCTGTCTGATCAGCCTGTACAGGCGGCCGATTCAGAAGGAAATACTCTGGAGTGGATCAGGGTCCGTTACTTTAATCAGAAGGATGAAGCGCATCCCGAAATCTGGGAGTGGATAGATGGCTGGGTGGCCAAAAAGTTTACATATGAATGCCCAAAGAACCCTCCGGGAAAGAATGAGTTGCATTGTGTTGATGATTATATACTTCAGGCACAAATGCTGACAAATGCCAGGTATGTGCGCAGAAAACTTCTTGAAGCGGGATGGAGTACAAATGCTGTTTATGCTATATTGGGGAATATGGAGAAAGAGAGCTATATTAATCCATTATTTAGGGAAATAGCGGAAGGGGGCGGAAAAGGAAAGGGGTTTGGACTGGTTCAGTGGACACCGGAATCTAAGCTTACAGATTGGACAACTTTAGAGGGGTTGGATCCGAATGATATTGATGTTCAAATACAACGAATTTTGGTTGAAGTGGATCTGACAAGTGATGAGCAATGGGTTACTGGCAATCATAATTCAGGAATGACTTTTAAAGAATTTACTCAGTCAGCGGAATCGGTTGAAAAACTGGCGGAGATATTTTTGTATTGTTACGAACAGCCAACTGTTAAGCCACAGCCGGCACGCAGCAAACAAGCCAGAAAATGGCAGGATTTACTTGAATTATTAAATGATTAAAGGCTTATAAAGAAATTTGCTTAATTACAGGGTCAGGCATAAAGATAAGATTTATATGTATACAGATGGATTGAACCGAATATCACATTGAAGGAATGAGGCAGAAATGAAGAATAACAGGCGCAGGTGCTTTTGGGTGTTCACTTTCCTTATGCTGATGTCAGGAGGATGCTCTAAAAAACTGGGAAATCCTGAGATAAAGAAGGTAAACTTCCAGGCAGCGGATCATGGAAAAATGATTCCTGAGCTGTCTGATTTAATCAGGGCAAGGCTTAAGGGGATCCGGATGAAAGGGCTTCTGATTTATAATAACAGTGAAGAAAAAGATGGCTTTGGAATTGAAAAATCAATTGGGGAAACAGAAACAAACATTTATAATGACATTATGAATCAGTACATAGATGCAGTTGATAAAGAGTTTCCCCCGCAGGAAAGAGTGAACTATAAGCGGGAAGAACGCTGGAGCCTGTTGGGAGATGAAGTGAACATGTATTTAATAATAAACGCGCATGCATTTGAGAGCTATAAGGTGTATTATGCATTATATGACGTAGACGGCAACGGAATCCCCGAATTATTTATCGGGGGTCCATGGGGGAGAAATACGCCGCCTGTGATTTATGATTTTTTTACATTTGACGGGAAACAGGCGATCAGCCCGTTCAGGGAGGCTGGTTATGTGGGGATTCAGTTTGGTTATAGGGTGAACCTTTATTTTTATTCTAACGGGATTTTTGAGGTGGACTGGAGCAATGGAGCAGCAAACTATGGAAGAGATTTCTACAGGCTATCATCGGATGGGTATAATGTATATCCTGTTGAAAGTGTATCAATTAAAGTACCATATGATTTGATAATAAGATTTTACCATGATGCCGGGTCAGAGGATGAAATATCAGAAAAAGAGTATCATGCAATATTACAAAAACAAAGGGCTGCTGGCGAATTGGATTTAAACTGGTCTGAAATAGTAAAGGAATGATACGCATACCTGAATTGCAGATAACAGGAAGTGCCGGATAAGGGAGAGACAAACGGATGCAGAATTAATAAGCCTGCGCATCTCACCCTAAAAGCAGTGTTGGTTACACCCACGCCCGTTTCACAGAAAAATGTACGCCTGACGCCAAACTTTAACAAGCATCTTCGGAAGATCATTTTCGGCATAGGCGCAGGCTGGGATATGGCAAATCTGGATCCTTCCATGATAAAAATTATGGGCGCCTTTGCGGCGGTAAACCAGGTGATCTTCCCGGAAACACCGGGAGACGGAGCAGGGCAGACGCCCGCCCTGGACTTCCGGCTCGCGAGCAGGTATGCAGCGAGCTAGGTGGGCATGCTTGTATACACATTTGGCGACCGCCGCGAGCGTCACATACTCCGCTGCTCTGCAGCGTTGCAAATTGGATGCCCCGTTGCTCGCAACTGGGTTGCTGACTTGTATATAAACTTATATTAAGAAGGGTGAAATATGAGATATGTCATTATAACATTGATTAGTTTATTATTAAGCTTTAACAATGCTCAATGTGAAGACCTAAAAGAGACGGCGCACATGAAAGAAGCAGCCAGCGAACCGGATCCGGATGACAGTGTATACACAGATGTGGAGGAGCCGGCATACACTGAAACGGTTATCGGAGAGACAACGATGAACGGGCTCAGAATCAAAGACTGTAGTATAACGGCCGATTACAGGCCGAATCCGACCGGGCGCAGAATTCCTTATTTATTTGCATCGATCCGATATCCGCAGGTATCAGGAATGGAAGATAAGTCTATTGAGAAAAAAGTAAATAAATTATTAAAAAACGCTGCAACGCAGTCGCTCGATAATAGAAATGCAGATCAGACGCTGAGGCTGTTTAATGATATCGTAAATCATGGATTAAATACTTTTTGGAGCGGTGATAATGAATATAATATGGTTTATGTTGGGGATAAAAGTATCAGCGTGGGTTATGAGGGAATGGTATATTTCGGGGGAGCTCATCCATCATCTTTTCATGATTATATTACTATTAATCTGCTCAGCGGCGAGATGGTCCCGTTCACTGATTACTTTTCAAAAGAGGACGTAATAAAGGCGATTCGCTCTTTAAGATTTGAGATGATTGAAGGACAGTACAGCCCGGGAGGATATAAAGGTGACGAGCCCAGGATAACAGAGGGATTTGTTACAGCGATAAAAGAGTTAGAGGAAAGTTCAGACAGCTATATGGGAAATGTATATAATTTTGCGATAGACGATAGTTTTGCTTATATCCGCTTTCCATTTGATGATTCATTGAATAGATATGTTATTTTAAAGTTTGGCCTGGATGCATTGAAATAGTGTCCTGCTATGCGGGAATAAAGATAGTTTAACACGAACAGATATGTGCAGAAGTTTTACATATACAGACAAAGGAGGCAGTACGGGATATGAATTATATCGTAATAAATCTGATTTGCTTACTTTTAAGCTTTGGCAGCATATATCCGGATATGGGAGAAAAAGCATACACGGAAACCGTTACAGGAGAAACAACAATAAACGGCCTGAAAATTGAAGAACATACAATTACCGCTTATTACCGGGGCGAGGAGGAATTGGTTAAAAGGCCGTATTTAAACGCAACAATCCGTTTCCCACAGATATCGGGCATGAAGGATATATCTGTCCAGAGGAAAATAAATCAGGGGCTGAAGGATGCTGTCATGCAGTCATTGAATCAGGAAAATTCGGGTAAGACCTTTAAACTGTTTCATGATATAGCGTATGACAGATATCCCTTCTTCTGGTACAGTGAAAATGAATACAAAATTATTTCAGCGGAGAATGAATGTATGGGAATTAACTACGAAGGGACGATCTATTTTGGCCGTACGGATTATCTGCAGTTCAGCGATTATATTACGTTCAGTCTGACAGACGGAGAACGGATTCCGTTTACAGAGCATTTTTCCAGAGAGAAAGTGATTCAGGCTATCGAAGAATTGAAGTACGATTGGATTAAAGGAGAATACATACGCAGATATAAAGGCAGTTTTGAAAGGTATGAAGCGGAAGAAGTAGAAAAACTGGCAACGACTGTGAAAGAACTGGAAGATGTGGCTGATGCGGAGGGAAACTATTTTGGAACCACCTGTTATTTTGCTGTGGATAGGCAATATGCTTATATCAATTTATATTTTGATTACATAGGTGAATATGCAGTTTTGAAATTCGATCTGGACGATCTGAGATAAAAATGGGTGGAATGAAATGGGGTAATGGGGGCTGGGGACGGAAACATACAGCTATAAAAACGGCAGCCCCGCTGCTGTAGAACAGCCGGAAGGAACCAGGTTCATGGTAAACCGGCATATCTTCCTGGCCAGGGGTGCATGCCGGCAGCGGTGAAAAATACGTAATGGTTCAGATTGTCTAAGTTCTTGAAGCGGAATAGAGTAAAAATGCGGTTTATGCTATATTGGGAAATATGGAGTCGGAGAGCGATATCAATCCGTTATTAAGAGAAAGAACGAATACAGGAGGAATAGGCAAGGGGGTCGGAGTGGTTCAGTGGACACCGAAATCTAAGCTTACAGATTGGACAACTTTAGAGGGGGTGGATCCGAATGATATTGATGTTCAAATACAACGAATTTTGGTTGAAGTGGAGCTGACAAATGATGAGCAATGGGTTACTACCAAGCATAATTCAGAAATGACTTTTAAAGAATTTACTCAGTCAACGGAATCGGTTGAAAAACTGGCAGAGATATTTTTGTATTGTTACGAACGACCAACGATTATGCCACAGCCGGCACGTGGTAAACAAGCCAGAAAATGGCAGGATTTACTTGAATTATTAAATGATTAATAGCGATTTATAAAGAAATTTGCTTAATTACAGATTTAGGCCTAAAGATAAGATTTATATGTATAGAGATGAATTGAACAGAATATCACCTTGAAGAAATGAGGCGGAAATGAGGAATAACAGGCGTAGTTGCTTTTGGGTGTTCACTTTACTTATGCTGATGTCAGGAGGATGCTCAAAAAAACTGGAAAATCCTGAGATAAGGAAAGTAAACTTCCAAGTAGCAAATCATGGGAAAATGATTCCTGAACTGTCTGATTTAATCAGAGCAAGACTGAAAGAACTCAGGATGAAGGGGCTTATGGTTCGTAATAACAGTGAAGATAAAGATGTTTTTGGAATTAAAAAATCAATTGGAGAAACAGAAACAAATATTTATAATGACATTATGAATCAGTATATAGATGCAGTTGATAAAGAGTTTCCTCCGAAAGAAAGAATTAACTCTGAGGAGAAAGAACGCTGGAGTTTATTGGGAGATGAAGTGAACATAAATTTAATAATAAACGCGCATACTTTTGAGAGCTATAAAGTGTATTATGCATTATATGATGTAGACGGTAACGGAACCCCCGAATTATTTATCGGGGGTCCATGGGGAAGAAATGCACCGCCCATGATTTATGATTTTTTTACGTTTGACGGGAGACAAGCGATCAGCCCGTTCAGGGAGGCTGGTTATGTGGGGATTGAGTTTGGTCATAGAGTAAACCTTTGTTTTTATTCTAACGGAATTTTTGAGGTGGACTGGAGTAATGGAGCAAGGAATTATGGAGTGGATTTCTACAGGCTATCATCGGATGGGTATAATGTGGATCCTGTTGAAAGTGTATCAATTAAAGTGCCATATGATTTGATTATACGATTTTACCATGATGCTGAGTCAAAAGATGAGATATCAGAAAAAGAATATGATGCAATATTACAAAAATACATAGATGTAGGAGAAGCAGATTTAAACTGGTCTGAAATAGTAAAGGAATGATACACATACCTGAATTGCAGATGACAGGAAGTGCCGAATAAGGGGGGAGACAAACGGATGCAGAAGTAATAAGCCTGCGCAGCTCACCCTGAAAGCAGCGCTGGTTACGCTTATGCCCGTTTCGCAGGAAAATGTGCGCCTGACGCCAAACTAAAAAACATCTCCGGAAGCTCATTTTCGGCATATCGTCTGTCTGGTATCCGGCCATGATGAAAATCATGGGCGCCCTCGCGGCGGTAAACCAGGTGATCTTCCCGGAAACACCGGGAGACGGGGCAGGGCAGACGCCCGCCCTGGACTTCCGGCTCGCGGGCAGGCATGCAGGCAGCGGCGGGGAGCTGGCGGCTCTGATTTTTATGGAGATGAACCGGAATCCCAGAATTATTTATCGTGGGTTCTCCATGGTGTGGGAGGTCGGCTGCTCAACTAATGGGTAGCCTCCTACCTGATAACAATAGCATTTTGACATCTTTTACTTTGCAATGTAATGACGATGTTGTATAATGACTGTAGGAGGGATGATTATGGCAAACACATCATTATTGCAAGTACGGACCTCGGCAGAGGATAAGGAGAAGGCATCTGCGATACTGGAAAAGTTGGGGACTAACCTGTCAGCGGTTGTGAATATGCTCATCAAGCAGATCATTATCACGGAAGGAATTCCGTTCGAGGTAAAGATGGGCCGCCCCGTGTATTCAGCGGAAGAAGCGATAAACGAAGTGAGGGCGACAATGGCATTTGAAGACATGGATTTGACGGAAGAGGATGTCCGGATGCTGTACGATTATAAGAACAGAGATGTTTTGGGGGATGACTTGCGCCGGGAAATTCTGGGAGGTGCGAAGTAGCATATGCCGGATGAGTTATACTGCTACCCTGGCTCCAACGTCCTGAAAAATAAAATGGGATACGGGACAAGGAACGGCTTCATGAGACGGAGCGAAAACTGACTATGCTGCGGATTCTGGAACTGCTGGATAAGCCTGTGAGCGGTGCTTTTGATTTGAAACACTTGCAGGCAATTCACGCCTATATATTTCAGGATGTGTATGATTGATTGGGCGGGGGAGCTTCGGAAAGTTGATATTGCAAAGGGGAGCGAGTAGGGAGTCTTTCCTCTGCGAGTATGGAGCAATGGAGAGTCTGTTCAGAAAATGTCTCAGAAAACGATAGGAGAAGCGGGTGTATCAGACATAAAAGGAGGGATAAGGGCTGTTATGTCAGAATTTTTAATGAAACCCAGGATTGATTTTGCTTTTAAGGAGATCATGATGGATGAGCAGGTGCGCATTGGCTTCCTGTCGGCCATGCTCCGGTTAAATCCGGCGGATATCCGGGAAACGCAGGTGATGAACACGAGTCTGAGAAAGCTAAATGAGGGTGAAAAGCAGGGGATCCTGGATGTCCGTATCCTGCTGAACAACGATACGGAGATCGATATTGAGATCCAGCTTTCGGCGCTTTCCGTGTGGGCGGACCGTTCGCTGTTTTACCTGGCAAAAATGTTTACGGAACAGATCCGTGCAGGCCAGGACTATACGGTCTTTAAAAAATGCGTGGGAATCAGTATCCTTGATTTTAAGCTGTTTAAGGGGGAAAGCGAATTTTACTCGCGCTTCCATCTATGGGAGGATGCACGCCGGACACTTTTTACAGATAAACTGGAATTCCATGTGCTGGAGCTGCCAAAGCTTCCCAGGGAGTTAAAGGAGGACAGTGACGAAATCCTGCTGTGGGCAAAATTCATAAACGCAGAGAAAAAGGAGGAATTTGATATGCTGGCGGAAAGAAACCCGTATATAGAAAGTGCGTATGAGAAGCTGCAGGTGATCAGCCGCGACCATACGAAGCGCCTGGAATATGAGGCCAGGGAAAAGGCGATCCTTGACTATAACCAGATGATGCTGGAGGCGCGGGAAGCGGGTTTAAAAGAAGGGATAAAAGAGGGGCTTAAAGAAGGGATTAAAGAGGGGATAAAAGAGGGGATTAAGCAGGGACTTAAAGAAGGGATCGAACAGGGGATTGAACAGGGAATCGAACAGGGGATTGAACAGGGAATCGAACAAGGGATCGAACAGGGGCTTGAACAGGGAATCGAACAAGGGATCGAACAGGGGCTCGAGCAGGGAATTGAACAGGGGATTCGCGCATTTATATTGGACGGCTTAGAGGATAACCTGGCGAAGGAAAAGATTCTTCTCAAAGTGGAACGCCATTTTGCCCTGACCAGGGAACGGGCTGAACAATACTACAGCCTTTTTTCCGACAGAAGCGGGCAGTAATATCCAGCCAGGATTTGTTCACGCAAAACAACAGGCAGGATTGAGACAGGGGGGGATGAGTTGTGAAACAGTCAGGGGCAGTCCTGCTGGCAGCGGCGTTTTTGCTGGCCGGCTGCGGCGGGAGAGCGGCTGCCGCACAGACCGCATCTTCAGAAAGGATGTCAGAGGAACACAGGGAGAGCGGCTCACAGGCGGCGCAGGAACAGGGAAAGGCGGATACGGAAAAAACAGAGCGCGTGAAGACAGGGGATGCAGGCGAACCAGAAGCCTCTGCTGCAGCAAAGAGCACGTTTGCGGCGGAAGAACCGGAGACACTGGCCTCATCCGGCGGGGCCGCAGGGGCGTCCGAAGAAAAAGAGGAGGCCGGCAGCGCTCTGCCGGGGAGCTACACGACGCCGGAAGGATGGGTAAAGGCGGAGCAGTATTCCACGGACGAAAAGATATTTTATGTGGAAAAAGGGCATGAAAACGACAGGCTTCCGGATAATATTTCCATAAATGTCGGGAATAACAGATACAGCGAGGAGGATCACATGGCATTCCGGGATGCGATCGTAAGGCAGCTTATCATGCAGCTAAAAGATCAGGATGCGCAGTTGAATGCAAACGGCTCTTTTACGGAACAGGGGTATGTAGTCTATACATTTATGATAGAGAAGAGTGATGCAGTGATGACGCAGTATTATATCGTGGGCGATCACCGGTACTGTATGGTATATCTGAGCAATTATTCGAGATCAGAGGGGCCGGAACAGGCGGCGCGGACGATGGTGGACAGCTTTGTCTGGGATTAGAGTGTGTATGCGGCGTGTTCTGCTGTTCTCATTGACACTGGAGCGTGTCTGAAAAATCATTCCCGACATCTGCACGCCCCACTTTGCGTGATATTTGCGCCAAATTCAGGTTACATAGCCCGCTATGCGCCCTTCATTTGGCACAAATCTCCCACAAATTGTGACGCACATCTGTCAGAAAGCAATTTTCAAACACGCTCTGGAGCATGTTTCAGACACGCTCCAGCCCCCAAAATATCATAGACTTTGCAATACGGGTATGGTATATTAGACTCATATCGTAACGGTTCAGGCGGCTGATGGCTGCGTTATATCTGACCGCTGTTTAAGATTCAGGAGTAATGAAACGACAGGGAATGTCAAACATGTTTCCTTATGGAGGAAGAGTCCCATGAAATCACTGGAAACCCGCTATTTAGAGCGTTTATCGGAGCTGTATCCGACGATTGCCGCCGCGTCCACGGAGGTGATTAACCTGGAGGCGATTTTGAACCTGCCGAAGGGGACCGAGCATTTCCTCACGGATATCCACGGCGAGTTCGAGGCATTTTCACATGTGCTGAAAAATGGCTCCGGAGCGGTAAAGCGCAAGATTGACGATGTGTTTGGAAACACGCTGAGCCGTCAGGACAAGCAGTCCCTGGCGACGCTGATTTACTATCCCACGGAGAAGATGAGCCGCATTCTGCGCGCGGAGAAGAACCCGGATGACTGGTATAAGATTACCCTGTACCGGCTGATCGAGGTCTGCCGCCGCGCGGCGAGCAAATATACGCGCTCCAAGGTACGCAAGGCGCTCCCTGCGGAATTTGCCTACGTGATGGAAGAGCTCATCACCGAGAAGGCGGATCTGGCGGACAAGGAATCGTACTATGACGCTATTGTGCAGACGATTATCCGGGTGGGACGGGCGCAGCAGTTTATCGTGGCGCTCAGCGAGCTGATCCAGCGCCTGACCGTGGATCATCTGCATATCGTGGGGGATATTTTTGACCGCGGCCCCGGGCCGCATATTATCATGGACAAGCTGATGAGCTATCACTCCATTGACATCCAGTGGGGCAACCATGACGTGCTCTGGATGGGCGCGGCGGCCGGCCAGCCGGGCTGCATTGCCAATGTGATCCGCAACTGCGCCCGCTACGGGAACCTGGATATTCTCGAGGACGGGTATGGGATCAATATGCTGCCTCTGGCCACCTTTGCCATGAATACGTACGCGGACGATCCGTGCGCGTGCTTCCAGCTAAAGGGCAGCGGCTCCCACGACGCGTCGGAGACGGAGATCCATCTGAAGATGCACAAGGCCATTTCCATCATCCAGTTTAAGGCAGAGGGCCAGATCATCCGCCGCCATCCGGAATTCCGTATGGAAAAGCGCAATCTCCTGCACCGGATCGATTTTGAGCGGGGCGTGATTGTGCTAAACGGTAAGGAATACGCCCTTCGGGACACGAATTTCCCCACGGTGGATCCCAAGGATCCCTATGCCTTTACGGAGCAGGAGGCGGAGATCATGGAGCGGCTGGAGCGGGCCTTTATCAACTGCAAGCGGCTGCAGCAGCATATGAAATTTCTGCTCGCCAGGGGAAGCCTCTACAAGGTGTACAACAACAACCTCCTCTATCACGGCTGTGTGCCGCTCAATGAGGACGGGACCTTCAAGGCTGTGGAGATTTACGGGAAAACGTACCGCGGCCGCGCGCTGTACGATACGCTGGACAACTACATCCGCAAGGGCTTTGTGGCCGTCGATAAGGCGGAGCGCGAAAAGGGGCGCGACCTGATGTGGTATATCTGGCTGCACGAGGATTCGCCGCTGTTCGGCAAGGACAAGATGGCCACCTTTGAGCGCTATTTCCTGGCCGAGAAGGAGACGCACAGGGAGATAAAGAATCCCTATTACCGTTTCCTGGAGGATGAGACAGTGGTCAGCCGCATCCTGGCGGAATTCGGCCTGCACTCCGCGGAGGCGCATATCGTGAACGGCCATGTCCCGGTCAAATCAAAGGACGGCGAGAGCCCCATCAAGTGCGGGGGAAGGCTGCTGGTCATAGACGGCGGCTTTTCAAGGGCCTACCAGAAGGAGACAGGCATCGCCGGGTATACGCTGATCTACAACTCGTACGGCCTGATCCTGGCGGCCCACGATCCGTTTGAGTCCACGGAGGCGGCGATTGAAAATGAGAGCGATATCCATTCCGACAGCCGCATGGTCAAATGGGTGCCGGAGCGCAAATGTGTGGGCGACACGGATATCGGCCGTGAGCTGAAGGAGAAGATCAGGGATCTGGAAGCGCTTTTGGAGGCGTATTACAGCGGCGCGATTGCGGAGAAATTTACGGCGCAGAGGTGAGAAACGGCTTGTTCTTAAAAAACGCTGGCTTTTTTTCTGATTCTATTGTATAATAGTAACCAACTGACGAGGGAGTGAGGAATCACTCCCTTTTTATGCCTTTTTGGGGAAATTTGAGACATATTTGCGGTGCTTCGGACTGCCTGATCCGCTGCAGATACATAGTTCCCAAAGGGTCTGAATGATGAGATAAATGGAGGAGTGCAGGACATGAGCATCAGAATTGGTATTTTTGGTTATGGGAATTTAGGAAGGGGCGTGGAGTGCGCGATCCGGCAGAATCCGGATATGGAGCTGAAAGCGGTTTTCACACGGCGGGATCCGGCGCGCGTTTCCATCCTGACAGAAGGGGTTCCGGTTCTTAAGACGGACGAGGCGGAGCGCATGAAGGATGAGATCGACGTGCTGATCCTCTGCGGGGGCAGCGCCACGGATCTTCCGGTCCAGACCCCGGCCTGCGTGAAATGGTTTAATGTGGTGGACAGCTTTGACACCCACGCGAGGATTCCGGAGCACTTTGAGGCCGTGGACGCAGCGGCGAGGGAGAGCGGGAAGGTGGCTGTGATCTCAGCGGGCTGGGATCCGGGCATGTTTTCCATTGCGCGGCTGTACGCCGCCGCTTCCCTTCCCCGGGGGGAGAACTACACCTTCTGGGGCAGGGGCGTGAGCCAGGGCCATTCGGATGCGATCCGCCGGATCGAGGGTGTAAAGGATGCCAGACAGTACACGATACCGATTGAGAGCGCGCTGGAGGCAGTGCGAAACGGCGAAGCGCCGTGCCTGACCACGCGCGAAAAGCATCTCAGGGAGTGCTTTGTCGTAGCAGAGGAGGGCGCGGATACGGCGCGGATTGAGAGGGAAATCAAGACCATGCCCAATTATTTTTCCGATTATGACACGACCGTGCATTTTATCTCAGAGGAAGAGCTGCAGCGCGATCACAGCCGCCTTCCCCACGGCGGCTTTGTGCTGCGCAGCGGAAAAACGGGCTGGAAGGAGGAAAACAGCCATGTGATTGAGTACAGCCTAAAGCTGGATTCCAATCCGGAATTCACCTCCTCCATTATCATTGCCTATGCGAGGGCGGCTTATAAGATGAACCAGGAGGGGCAGAGCGGCTGCAAAACCGTGTTCGATGTGGCCCCGGGCTATCTGTCCGCCGAAAGCGCGGCTGATCTGAGAAAAAAATATTTATAAAGACAGGAGAAATGGGATATGTCGCTGGAGCGCGCAAGAGAATGGCTGAAAAAATGGGACATGGACAAACGGATTCTGGAATTTGACACGTCGAGCGCGACCGTTGAGCTGGCCGCGCAGGCTGTGGGCTGTGAGCCGGCCCGGATTGCCAAGAGCCTGTCCTTTAAGATCGGGGAAACGCCCGTTTTGATTGTGACAGCCGGAGACAGGAAGATTGATAACCATAAATATAAAGAAACCTTTTCGGCCAAAGCGAAGATGCTCACCGCAGACGAGGCGGCAGAGCTGGTGGGACATGCGGTCGGCGGCGTCTGCCCCTTTGGGGTCCGGGAGGGCGTGGAGGTCTATCTCGACGAGTCGCTGCGGCGCTTTGAGAGCGTCTACCCGGCCTGCGGGAGCGCCAACAGCGCGATTGAGCTGACCATGGAGGAGCTGGAGCAGACGTCCGCTTATCTGAAATGGGTGGATGTGTGTAAAGAGATATAATACACGGATGCGCAGGATTCACGCGGGAGGAAGATGCCGCGGCGGATCCTGCTTTTTGATATGCAGGCCGCGGCGTAAACGTTACGGTTCATGGGCAATGGCAGTTATTAAGAGAAATGAACGATCGTGGGGCGTTGTTTGTCGTGGGGAGGCCGCCAGAGTCCGATTCCAACCCCAACGGAACCCCGCTCCCGCTCGGAGAAAAGCGCAGCGGACGCTAAGCTCGAAAAGACCTCGCTAAGCG
>QXXC01000058.1 GCA_009911305.1 Clostridiaceae bacterium
GGCGTTACCGCGCGCCTGATCAGCGCAGCCGCCTTCTGTTCCTTTCCCGGAATTGTTTTTAAAACATACCACTGATCCATCTGATATACCTCTTCCAGCTTTGCAGCCATATCCGGATTTCGTAGAATACATGATTCTACGAAATCTGTCAGATGAAAATTCGGAGTAAAATCTGATAGTTTTGTTTTGGAAATGAAATTAAGGAATCCACAAAGATATTTACTGAAATTTTTAAACATTAATGAAAGAAAATCCCATTGAAATAACCGAAAAAGCGTAGTATAATGGAGAAAAATTTCTTAGATTCATGTATTCTACGAAACCTGACTGATAACTTCTGCATCCATTTCCCCTTCTGATGCGTGCTTCCTCTGCTGTTTACACGGGATGCGCGGACGTAAGGGGGAGACGAACGGTGAAGCAGCATATTCTCGCAATCCATACAGAATGAATGGATATCCTGAAGATCTGCAGAAATGGAGGTGTGTAAAATTGTATACCATATTTCAGCGAACTGAAATCGCAGAACCGGCCCTGTTCGGCCCGTCTGACACGACAAAAAGAGTCAAAAACTTCCCGGAAATCTGTGTCTCCACCTTTTCCGAACCGATCATCCGGAAATTCTCTTCTCTGGATGAGGCAGAACAAATCGCCGGGCTCTGCTCCGCCAACGGCGTATTACCCGTTTATAAAATCAATTACAGAGATCAGCCGATCGCCTTTTACCGCTCCATGGTCGGCGCGCCTGCCTGCGCCGCATGTTTTGAGGAAATCATCGCGATGGGAGCTAAGAAGTTCGTTCTGTTCGGCTCCTGCGGCGTACTGGATGATGACACGGTAAAAGACAGCATCATTATACCGGTTTCGGCTGTCCGGGACGAGGGAACCAGTTATCACTATATCGCTTCCTCGCCTGAAATTGAAGCAGACGCGCGCTCTGTCCGGATATTGGAAGATGTTTTAAAAAACTGCGGTTACTCATATGTAAAGGGGAAAACATGGACTTCAGACGCTATTTACAGAGAAACCATCTCCGCTGTCCGGGAACGCAGGCAGGAGGGCTGTCTTGCCGTCGAAATGGAATGCGCTTCCATGCTGGCTGTCTCGAAATACAGAGGCATCCCCTTCATCCAGTTTTTATACGGGGCCGATAACTTAAGCTCCGACACATGGGACATGCGGGACTTAAACGTATATGGCCTTACCCATGCAGAAACATACATGGTTCTTGCCTTTGAATGCGGTCTTGCCCTGTAAACGGTAAGAGACATAACGCCTGTCTGGTTAAGCCGCAAATCGCATCGGATGCATGTCTGCTTCCTCGTATACGATTTGCAGCCTGCCCAAACAGGCGTCTTTACTTACTATATGGATTCCCGGCCGGCGATGGGTCAGTTCAGCCGAAAATTCTCCATCCGCAGATAAAATTATTTCTCCACCATGATCCCAGAGAGCGGTGTACCACCTTTCCATTGCTGGAGGATGCATCAATCACCGTGCCTCCCCCTGCCACAATCCCTACATGTCCGCTGACTACGATGATATCCCCTGCCTGCAGATTGCCAAAGCTGGTGATTTTCGTATATTTTCCCACGCTGCGCCATCCGGACGAGGTTAAGTAGCTCTGCCTGACTCCGGCCTGGTTTAAGCACCAGTATACGAACCCGGAACAGTCAAAGGAATTCGGCCCCTTGGAGCCGTAGACATACGGGCATCCGATCTTGGAGCTGGCAATAGAAATCAAAGCGCCTGCCCCGCTGCCGCCTCCGGAGTTTCCTCCTGAAGAGCCGCCGCCCGAAGAACTCCCGCCGCCTTTTCCGCCTGAATTTCCCGAACCGCCTCCGGACGACGAACCGCCCGAATAGCGGCGCACATCGCTGCCTGTCAGCTTTGCCATGGTCTTCATGCCCACGGAGCCATCGCTTGTCAGGCTGTTATTTTTCTGGAAATTCTTGACCGCGTTCTCTGTCACCTCTCCAAAGTACCCGGTTACGTGGGACGAAGAGAGGTAGCCGTATTTGCTGAGAAGCTGCTGAACCCGCTGCACGCTGTCGCCCTGGTCGCCCAGCGACATGCCGTTGGGGGCCGCGTCGGCGCTGTTTAACACAGCCCTTGTAGACGGCCCCAGATAGCCGTCCACCACCAGATCGTTTTTGGACTGAAACTGTTTCAGCGCGATGGATGTATCCGTGCCGTATGCCCCGTCCGGCTCCGTAGTCAGGTAGCCGAGCTCCTTCAGACGCGTCTGCGCCGCCTGGACCACTTCGCTCTTGTCGCCGAATGCCAGCATATTGGGCTTTATCTCGTCGCTGTAGAGAAGGTTTATGGTCTGACGCCCCACCTTTCCATCCGGCTCCAGATTATTGACCTCCTGAAGCTTGATGACCGCTTCCTGAGTCTTGTCGCCAAAATTGCCCGTCACCAGATCTTCCGTGGCCAGATAGCCAAGCTCATACAGACGGCTCTGTATCCGCCGTATATCCTCTCCCTGATCGCCGTTTCCCACCGCATAGTATTTTGCTCCGGGATCCATGAGCGCTTCCCGGGTGGAAGGCCCTGCAATCCCGTCCTCAGGCAGCCCATTCTGCCGCTGGAAGGTTTTGATTGCCGTCTCCGTCACAGTCCCGTAATACGTGGTGGGCTCGTCATTTTCCATAAACCCCAGCTCCATGAGCCGTTCCTGCAGCCTTGCCACAGACTCATGCTCCTCGCCCGGCCGGTAATATTCCGGCGCGGGGTCTGTCTCCGGCTCTGTCTCCTCCGGCGCCGTTTCATGCTCAGGGCCTTCCCCGGGCAGAATACCGGCTCCTCCCAGAATCCAGTCTTCCTGGGAAGAGCCTCCCTCCATGACATCCGGACCCTCTTCCAAAGACTGCGTGGAAACAGGCTCTGCCGTCTGTTCCTCACTCTGCTTTCCGGCGCTCCCGCACCCGGTCAGGCAGAATGCCGCTGACACTGTCAAAATACTTACCGCTCCGGCCCGCCAGAGCCATCTATGTATATTCATAAATCAGATCTCCCCGTATTTTTCAAAATATTTTTATCCGTTCCCCTGGAATTTGTAAATGAAATGAATGAAAGGCAGTCTGCCTGCTTTGCAGATGCATCCTCTGACGCAGCCATCTTCCCGCCTTCTTCTATAAAGAATAGAACGATCTTTTTTAGATGTCAAATGTTTAATTTTTACGATATTCTTAACCCAAATGATGTGTAACAGTCAGACGGCTGGAAATCCGGCGTCTGAACGGTGACAATTAGCATTACCTGGAGCAAGGCAAATCTCTTTCAGAACCAATGTCACTTGTTAAACAGTTACTGTCCACGTATCTTTCGGAATGGTTCATGATATATGAATATAATTTCATTATATCCGCATTAATATCAATCAAAATATTACAATCCGGCTGATATATCATCCCATTTTCAATATTAAAGCCATAACAATCAGTAAATATATCAAAAAGTTATCTTTTAGACATATATACTTGTTAAATACTTAATTATATAGTAAACTAAATGTATCAGCTTTCCATAATTCAACCTTACTCATTATTGGGGGATCTGTTTATGAAAAATGAAAACGCAAAAATTGTTTTATCCACTCTGGCCGCTTTGCTCTCAACGATTCTATCTGACGCGATTCCAAATCTGTATATCCGGCTTGCTTTCATTATCTGCTTTGTAGCAGGGCTTATGGCTGTTCTCAGCGCTCCCGCCGGGGAAAGCCGCCATAAAAAGAAGCTTGCGGCCGTTATATGCATGGCCGCGTCTTTCCTGCTCCTTGTGTCATCCACACTGACGAATGATATCACAGCCAGGGATTATATGATGCATATACGAAATTTCTTCATTCAGACAGACGATGATGCGCTAACCTATGCATCCCATTATCAGCAGATGCGTTCCATCAATCAGAGTATTGACAGGCTGACTGCTGATTTTAAAAATGAACCGTATAAACAAAAGCTGGATGAATTGAACGATAACATCCAAAAACTCATTTTTGATATCGATACGTACCGATTTTGGGAGGACAAGGAAGATCAGCAGGAAGTAGACGCCATCCTGAAGGAGATCAGAAAGGAAGACAGCCCGTTCCTCACCCAGCCGCTGAATGAATGGCAAACCGAGGTCGCTTATAAAATGCATCTGAGCGCACTTCCTTATCATTACTACAATATCATCAAGGCAATGGAATCCATAGGGATTGACTGCAGGTCATATGGAATTGATGAGTACAAACTTATCATCTGGGATACAGAACGGCTGTTTGCCTATTATAACATGAAAAAAAGTCTGGAAACAAAACGGAGTGAAAACCCAACTTATGAATTATTCCAGCGATTTTATAATGATTATAAAGTCCGGCATGAACGGTATGAGGATGATTTTGATTATAAGAATTGGCGCTTTCAATTGGAAAATGTGGATACGATCTCGAGCATGGCCCGTCTCGACAACTATATTATGTCTTATTTTGATAAATTCAGTATTAATTTTAAGCCGGCTGTGAACAAACCGTTCGCCCATACTGCCGCTTACAGATAAACTATTCCCGCTTACTATGTCTTATATCCTGGTTTTTAGCGGTGTATAAAACAACAGACAATATTTATAAAAGGGGAAGCAATTTTATGAATACGGAAGAAAAGCAAACAAAAAACGAAAATCTCGAATTCATTCTGTCTATATTGACCACAATGCTCTTAACGCTTATCTCGAAAGATATCGCCAGCCCATTTTGGAAAATCATCTTTATTTTGTGTTATGTGGCAGGCGTGACGGCCTATCTCATTCTCCCGGATCCTAAAAAACGGAAATGGACGGCCTGCCTGTGCGGACTTGCCGCCGCCCTGATCCTGATCCTGTCCAGCTATGAGGCAAATGTAACCTTCCGCGATATGATCGGGCATATCGGTGATTTTTTCAGCAACGAAAAAAAGGAGCAGGAAATCCATACGATTTATCAGATGGAACTGGACAGTATAACCCTGGGCCTCCAGAAGCTGTCCAATGAAATAGAGGATTACACACAAAATGAAGCAATACTTGAACAAATCAGCGTCCGTATGGAGCAATTATCCCAGAGTATGGATATCAACCGCTTCTGGGACAATCAGGCTGACGATGCGGAAGTGGAAGACATAATGCAGACCGCAGAGGCAAAACGGCAACAGTGGGAAAACGACCCGTTTCCGGATCTGACCTCTGATAAGCATCAGATTGAACTCATGTATAAAATGTGGCTGGCCAGAGAACCTTATCGTTATTATAATCTTGTGCGGGCAATGGAATCCATGGGAATTGACTGCGCGGCATTTGAAATCAATGAATATACGCTGATGCTGTGGGACACGGAGTTTTTGTTTGATGTATATAATATGAGAAAAAGCCATGAGAATGATCTGGGAGAAAATGTGTTCCATGAAGCGCTGAAAGAAGACTTTAACCAATACAGGGCAAGGACACAAAAGCACAGCGATACCTTTGATTACGAAAACTGGAGATTGGATTTTAATAATAAACGCACTGATCAGATTATGGAGTTTCTGGACGGCATTATCATGGCTCATTGTGAAAAGATGTATATAAATTTTGGCCCCTGACGGATTGCGCGCTATACATATGTTTTTATTCTGTATTTTACCATTCGTTTTGTGTTTATACAAAATTTCTAAAAACACAGGATTTCCCCATCTGGAAATCCTGTGCCTGAATGTCAGGAAATGCAACTGCCCAGAAAACCCGGACGGCTTCTGCCCTTCCTGTTTTCTACTGATCCGCCCTGCCGCTGTGCGCCACATCCAATTCCGTCTGTTCCGCATACGCCTGTTTTGTTGAAAGCAGCGCCTCCTCATAAAATCGTTTCGTCTCCCGGTCAAAGCAGACCATCTCGATCTCCATCTCCGGATGCCCCTTTAAAAACTCCAGAATCGCGCCCACCGCGATCCCGGACGCCTTTTCAAGGGGAAAATGATAAATCCCGGTGCTGACAGAGGGGAAGGCAACGGTCCGGCACTGATATTCGGCGGCCAGAGCAAGGCAGCTTTCGTAGCAGCTCTTAAGAAGCGCCTCCTCCCCGTTTCTCCCCCCGTTCCAGACCGGCCCCGGCGTATGGATCACATACTTCGCAGGCAGACGATAGCCCTTTGTGATCTTCGCCTGCCCTGTCTTACAGCCATGGAGCAGCCGGCATTCTGAAAGAAGCTCCGGCCCCGCCGCGCGGTGAATCGCCCCGTCCACGCCGCCTCCTCCCAGAAGGCTCGTATTCGCCGCATTCACAATCGCGTCCGCATGGCTCTTCGTAATATCTCCCTGCGTAATCCTTAACATATCCCTGCCGCTTTCCTCTCTACTTCCTGCCGCAGCACTTCTTATACTTCCTGCCGCTGCCGCAGGGACACGGATCATTGGGATAAACCTTCTGCTCATTGCGCACGGTTCCCGATGCCTTCTGCTCCCTGAACAGCTCCTTCCTTCTCTCCTCATCCAGGATCGAATCCCACTGGGGAAGCCCGTAGAGCCAGTCCGCCTTGGCCTCCACCATATTATAATACAGCTTTTCCGGATCGATCTCGATCTTAACCGGCGTGTCCTCCTCCATGGTCTCAATCGGGTTCTCATACCCCTTTAAGCTCTCGTTAATCCCGTCCAGGAACCCGGTCATGATAAAGACCTCGGTCCCGTACCGCTTTGCCAGCTCCTCAACGGTCCCTTCCACCACCTGAGCCGGGTCCGAGAGCAGCTTTTCGTAGATTCCCTTCTCGATCTGAAAATACCGTTCCCAGAGCTCGTTCTTCTTCTTATCGTCCAGCCCGTCCCCATACGCCTGATTGCGCCAGTTTTCTAATAATGTCATAGGTTATATCCTTCCTTTTTCCATAAATATTTGTGCTGCGGTGACAGCTTGTCTATAGTATATAACAAGATGGGGATTTTTGCAAAATATTTTTGGAACCTTCTGAGGGGGGCGGCTTATCGTGAAAAGGCCGCCACCGCCAGCTCCTGTATCCATAAGGAACCCCGCTCCCGCTCGGAGAAAAGCGCAGCGGACGCTAAGCTCGAAAAGACCTCGCTAAGCGCCGGCGGTTTTCTACGGGTTCCTTATGGATACAGGAGCTGGCGATGGCTACGTGATCGGCAGGCCTGGAACCAATGTCGTATACTTAAAATTTGTGGAATATTTCTCATGTTTTGCAGAAAAAACAAAGTTACAAATGTTTTTTTGTATCAGCATTGGAAACAGATTGATATAATATTATATAATTTTTTATATATTAACTAATTTTCTCTGCAATATAGTCATTATAAACTATTTTATCTGCTATTTTTTTTATAGCTCGCCGATCGTGTAGCCAGCGTCAGGTTCTGAATCCAACAGAAACCCGTAGAAAACCGCCGGCGCTTAGCGAGGTCTTTTCGAGCTTAGCGTCCGCTGCGCTTTTCTCCGAGCGGGAGCGGGGTTTCAGTTGGATTCAGAACCTGACACTGGCGGCCTTCTCACAATAATCCACGGCCCGCAACACTTCATTTCGCTTGACTAAATAACATTGGTTCACACTCCCCCTCATCCCCGATTTCATGTATACAAAAAATCCCCTTGCTTATTTTCAAATTTGTATTATAATACTACATGTAGTTTTCGGACATAAATCAAATACAAGATAGCGGAGGCAAACATGAATATCATCAAGCGAAGCGGTATGGAAACTCCTTTTGACGCAGTTAAAATAAAGGAGGCCGTAACGAAAGCAAACGCCACAGTTCACGAGGCAGACCGCCTTTCTGACGCCCAGATCAGGGCAGTTACCGAGCAGGTGACGGAGCTTTGCATTCAGATGAAACGCAGCCCCAGCGTAGAGGAGATCCAGGATCTTGTAGAGGAGGAGATCATGAAGCAGGACGCCTATAAGGTCGCGTCCAATTATATCACCTACCGCTACAAGCGCGAGCTGATCCGTAAGTCCAACTCCACGGATAAGCAGATCCTTTCCCTTCTCGAGTGCAACAATGAGGAGGTCCTCCAGGAAAACTCCAATAAAAACCCGGTTGTGAACAGTGTACAGCGAGATTATATGGCCGGCGAGGTCAGCAAGGATATTACAAAACGTTTTCTGCTTCCCCATGATATCGTGGAAGCCCATGAAAAGGGCATTATCCATTTCCACGACGCCGATTACTTTGCGCAGCACATGCATAACTGCTGTCTGGTCAATCTGGACGATATGCTGCAGAACGGCACGATCATAAGCGAAACCATGATCGAGCGCCCGCACAGCTTTTCCACCGCGTGCAATATCGCCACACAGGCGATTGCGCAGATCGCCAGCTCCCAGTACGGCGGGCAGAGCATCACGCTCTCCCACATCGCTCCCTTTGTGCAGGTGAGCCGTGAGAAGTTCCGCCGCGAAGTCCGCCAGGAGCTTGAGGCGCAGAACCTCCCTGCCAATGATGAAACCGTTGCAAAGATGGCTGAGATGCGCGTGAAACGCGAGATCGTACAGGGCGTCCAGATGATCCAGTACCAGGTGATCACCCTGATGACCACGAACGGACAGGCCCCCTTTGTCACCGTATTTATGTATTTAAACGAAGTCCCCGAGGGACAGACCCGGGATGACCTGGCGCTGATTATTGAGGAGATGCTGCGCCAGCGGATCCAGGGCGTTAAGAATGAAGCCGGCGTCTATATCACGCCCGCCTTCCCGAAGCTGATTTATGTCCTGGAGGAGGACAACATCCGCGAGGGAAGCCGGTATTGGGAGCTCACGAAGCTGGCTGCGAAGTGTACCGCCAGACGTCTTGTCCCGGACTATATTTCCGAGAAAATCATGAAGGAATTAAAGGACGGGAACTGCTACCCCTGCATGGGCTGCCGCTCCTTCCTCACGGTATATCACGAGCCGGACGGACGGCCGAAATTTTACGGCCGCTTTAATCAGGGGGTTGTAACCATCAACCTGGTGGACGCCGCCTGTTCCTCCGGGCAGGATATGGACAAATTCTGGGAGATCCTGGAGGAACGCCTGGAGCTGTGCCACCGCGCCCTTATGTGCCGCCACAACCGCTTAAAGGGCACGCCCTCTGACGTGGCCCCTATCCTGTGGCAGAACGGCGCGCTGGCCCGCTTAAAGAAGGGAGAAACCATTGACAGCCTGCTTTACGGCGGTTACTCCACGATCTCCCTTGGATATGCCGGCCTGTGCGAATGCGTGCGCTATATGACAGGCAGCTCCCACACAAATCCGGAATCCACGCCCTTTGCCTTAGAGATCATGAACCATTTGAATGATTCCTGCAAAAAATGGGCGGCTGAATCCAATATTTCCTTCAGCCTTTACGGGACGCCGCTGGAATCCACCACCTATAAGTTTGCCAAATGCCTCCAGGACCGTTTTGGAAGCATTCCTGACGTGACCGATAAAAATTACATCACCAACAGCTACCACATCCATGTGACGGAGCCGATCAACGCATTTGACAAGCTGACCTTTGAGGCGCAGTTCCAGAAGCTCTCCCCGGGCGGCGCGATCAGCTATGTGGAGGTCCCGAATATGCAGAACAACATTGAGGCTGTCCTGGCTGTCATGCAGCATATTTATGATCACATCATGTACGCAGAGCTGAATACCAAAAGCGATTACTGCCAGTGCTGCGGCTATGACGGAGAGATCCGCATCATTGAGGATGAGCACAATAAGCTGATCTGGGAGTGCCCCAGATGCGGCAACCGGGATCAGGAAAAGATGAATGTGGCCAGACGCACCTGCGGCTATATCGGAACCCAGTTCTGGAACCAGGGACGCACACAGGAGATCCGGGAGCGGGTGCTGCACCTTTAAAGATGCAGGCCCCGGAAAGGATGGAACACGGATGAAATATGCGAATATCAAGTATTACGACATTGCGAACGGCCTGGGAGTCCGTACCAGCCTTTTTGTATCCGGCTGCACCCACCGCTGCAGAGGCTGTTTTAACGAGAGCGCCTGGGATTTCAATTACGGCGCGGAATTTACCGGGGAGACGATACAGGAGATCCTCGCTTCCTGCAGGCCTCCTTATATACGCGGGCTGTCTCTCCTTGGCGGCGAGCCCATGGAACCTGTGAACCAGCGGGCCCTTCTGCCGCTCCTCTTACAGTTTAAGGAGCAGTTTCCGCAAAAGGATATCTGGTGCTATACAGGTTACACGTACGAAACAGACCTCTTAAGCCCCCAGGGGCGCGCCCGATGCGAGGCCACGGACGCATTCTTAAGCTGCGTTGATATCCTCGTAGACGGCGAATTTGACCAGGAACAGCACGACATCAGCCTGAAGTTCCGGGGAAGCGCCAACCAGCGCGTCCTTCAGCTAAAAAAAGAGGGCTGCCCCGAGCTGTTTTCCGATTAAAGCACATTTTAAAAACGAATCGGGGGCGTCAATCCATGTTCGATTGACGCCCCCGATATTGTATTCACCCTGTTTCAGGGCGTGGCACAAAGCAATTTTCAGACATGCTCTAAAGCAAGCTCATATTTTTCCACATCAAGCAGCACCGCCCCGTCTGACTCAAACGTGATTCCATCCGCCTCCTGCGGTGTGTACAGGCATGCGCTCATCACCTGCTCCCCGTCGTTGATAAACACCTCCACAGAGAACCGATCCAGCACGATCCGGAGCTTCAGCCTCCCGCCCTGATCCCTCACCGGCGCTTTGCGGCTCGAGACGATATTATAGCGGTAGCCTGAATCCGTCCGGTCAAGGCAGACTGTGTTTTCGCTCGGATCAAAGGTGATCGTCGTCCGGTACGACTCATTCTCCGCGATATGGATGGCGGCTGAGCGCGGCGGCTCCTCTCCGTCCGGAACACGAAACTCCGCGGTCATATCAAGGACGCGCCCTTTTACACCGGGAAGCTCTGTCCTGCCCTCAAGCCGTATCCCTTTGTGTACAACCGGGCTGACACGGCAGGAAAGCAGTTCCCGCACAGGCGTCTGGATCAGATGCCCGTCCGCCAGGGACACTTCCCTGGGAAGCGTCAGCATGCCCGCCCACTTCGTCCCATGGGGATGAAAATGGCTGCTCTCCCAGGACTGCATCCAGGCAATCATAATCCGCCGCCCGTCCGGCGCTTCCACCGTCTGGGGGGCATAGAAATCCAGGCCGTAATCCACTGCCACCGTCGCCTCGCGGGTAAAGGAATGCGCTGCCTTATCATAGCTTCCGATCAGACAAATGACATCATTTCCGTTGTGAAATGTAAGGCCCTCTGCGCGCATCTCCTGGGGCGAAACAAGCATCACCCCTTTTCCGCCAAGCTCAAACATATCCGGACACTCCCACATCCGTCCATGCCGGTTTTCCGAACGGTCCAGCATGGATACATAACTCCACTGAAAGCCGTCCCGGCTGGTAAACAGAAGCACCGCGCCGCTGCCGTCCTCTGTCCGGTTCCCGGCCACTGCATAATAGCAGCCCTCTTCTTTGTCCCACCACAGCTTCGGATCGCGGAAATCGGACGCGCTGCACCCCTTTGGCAGCATATCCGCGGAAATAACCGGATTATTCTCATATTTGACATAATCCACGCCGTCACCGTACGCCATGCACTGGGTCTGACGGCATTCCGGCGAGTTGTCCTTTCCCTGGACGCCTGTATACATGATCAGATGCCTGCCGTCCGGCGTCTGCGCCGCGCTTCCCGAAAAGCATCCCTGTCCGTCGTACGCCTGATCCGGCGCAAGGGAAGCCGGCAGGCGCTCCCAGCGGATCAAATCCGTACTCTTCACATGACCCCAGTGCATGGGGCCCCAATTGATATCATACGGGTGATACTGGTAGAAAAGATGATATTCCCCTTTGTAAACCGAAAATCCGTTCGGATCATTCAGCCAGCCTACCGCAGGCGTAACATGGAACAGAGGGCGCTCCCGGGGGCTTATCTGCTCTCCGTACGTTGTTTCATAGCTTCTTGCCTCAGTCAGTTTACTGCTCTTCATGTTATTACCTCGATTCATAACTTTCCTTTCACTTGCGCCTTCCATTCATTTTGGAACCGGTTCCACATAAGCGTCCACCCTGTCTTACAGGGTAGTTTCGCCCGGAATCAGGGAAACCGGCAGCTTGATCTTTTTATTCTCCAGAGGCTTTCCGTCAATTAAATCAACGGCCAGCTTCACAGCCTCCCTTGCCAGCCGTTCGATCGGCTGTGCAACGATGGTAACGCGCGGGCGCATCAGCCGCACTCCATTCGTCCCGTCATACGACACCAGGCTCAGTTCTTCGGGAATACGGATTCTGCGGGCCATCGCCCACTGGTGTACTGCCATAATCGTGAGATCCGTGGCAAATATCCCGTCCGCGTCCGGGTAGGCCTCAAATATCTCATCCGCCACCTTCTGATAATAGCTGTAATCCGACAGATGCCATTTAATATAGAAGGGACTGCACCGGATCCCTGCGCCGCTCAGCACATCCTTAAAGATTCTGTGGCGCTCGCTCGACGGCGTCGCAACCTTATCCTCTCCCCGGACGCCCATAAGCTGAACCACATGCCTGCAGCCGGAGCGGATCATCTCCGCCGCTGCCATAAGCCCTCCTGACTCATGGTCAGACGATACGCAGGGGATATGTTCCCCCAGATTCCGGTCCATCGCCACAATCGGCATATCAAGACTGGCGTATAATGTGACGTCCAGCGCTGTGTGCGCTCCGAAAATAATCGCGTCCACTCTCTGCTGCTTCAGCATTTCCAGATACCGCCGCTCATAGTTCTGTTCGTAATACGTGTTGCAGATCAGGGTCTGATACCCCATCTCGCACAGCACCGACTCCGAAGCGCTGACAAACTGAGCAAAAAACGGGTGCGCCATCTCCGGTACAATCACAGCCACGATCCCGCTCTTGCGGAAAAACAGATTCCTTGCTCTCTCGTTCGGAGTATAATTCAGGGCCTCGATCGATGCCTGAATCTTTTTTCTGGTTTCATCCTTGACATAGCCCTTACCGCTCAGCACACGCGAAACGGTCCCCACTCCTACCTTCGCATGTTTTGCAACATCCTGAATTGTAACCATAATACCTAAATCCCCGGCCGCCGTAACAGGAAGGTTTCCCTCTCTGCCGCGGCCGCCGTATAAAGGCCTGCCGGGCTGCGCGCTGCACCCCGGCCTGCCATATGATCCAACTTGTAAACAACCATAAGTTTACTTCGTTTTCCGATATTTGTCAATCAGCCCTTGATACCGGAAGAAGCGATTCCTTCAATATAATACTTCTGCATGAAGATGAACATGACCAGCATCGGGATCGCGGACACCACCAGGGCCGCCATGATCGCGCTGTAGTGGATCGGCTGCGTTCCGAAAAATACCTGGATCGCGAGCTGTATAGTCCGCTTGCTCTCGCCTGTCATAACCAGGAACGGCCACATAAAGTCATTCCAGTGCGCCACGAAATCGAGGATAAACACTGTCGCGTACACCGTCTTGGAAATGGGCATAACCACCGTAAAGAAGGTCCGGATCGGGCTGCTGCCGTCGATGGACGCCGCTTCCAGAAGCTCATCCGGAATATCGCAGAAGAACTGCCGGAACATGTAAATCGAGAAGCATTTGGCGACAAAGGGCACCACCAGGGCCGGAAGCTTATTCACCCAGCCAATCTGGGACATTTCGATATAAAGCGGCAGCATGATCGCTTCCATGGGCATTACCATCAGCGCCACGATAAAGCTGAGCATCAGGCCCCGGCCCTTAAAGTCAAACTTTGCCAGCGCATAGCCGCAGATCGAGTTAATCAGCAGGTCAAACACCAGAATCAGCGAAATGTATACCAGCGTATTCTTAAATACCTGCGCCATATTCAGGCGTGAGAATACCTCCGCAAAGTTATTTAACGATGCGCCGACCGGAATAAAGGTAGAGAGCGAGTTCATATTTGCAAAGATCTCCGCCTCCGGCTTCAGCGACGCGGAAATCATCCAGATGAGAGGAGATACAAAAATGATACCAATAATGATATTTCCCGCATAGAATAAAAATTTCGTCAGGAATTTTGACGCTTTCATAGAACCTGTCATTTTCTTGTCCTCCTTTCTTAATCCGTAGCCGCAATCAGCTTCTTCATGGACAGGGACATCACAACCACAATGATGAAGAACACCGTTGCCACCGCGCACGCATAGCCGAAATTACCCTGCTGGAAGCCCTGGGTGTAGATGTAATAAACCAGTGTCTTGGTGCTGTTCTTTGGTCCGCCCTGCGTCATTACGTACGGCTGTGTGAACAGCTTCATAGCCTGAATCATGGTGATCATGACCACATATTTGATGGTTCCCTTAAGGCCCGGCAGCGTGATATAGAGGAACTGCTGTACCTTCGTGGCTCCGTCCACGGACGCCGCCTCGTACTGATCTCTGGGAATTCCCTGAAGGCCGGCCAGGAAAATCATCATCTGATAGCCGGCTCCCTGCCAGCCTGACATGAAGATAATCGCATTCATCGCCGTTTTCGGGTTGCTTAAAAAGTTGATTGGCTCCAGTCCAATACTCACCAGAAGCGAGTTGATAAGGCCCGTATTCGGATTGGAGTTGTAAAGTACGGTCCACAGAATGGAGATAACGACCATGGAGGTGAGCTGCGGGCTGAAATACATGGTACGGAAAATGGCTACCCCGCGAAACTTGGAGGAAACCAGCATGGCCAGCGCCAATGCCAGAACGCACTGGAACGGAACGACCAGAACCGTAAAGTACACCGTATTCTTAAGCGACAGCCAGAAATTTTCATCGGCGAACAGCTTTATATAATTCTGCAGGCCGATAAATTTAATATTATCCGGCCTTACAATCTGATACTGAAACAGAGAGTAACGGATGGTATATACAATCGGCACCACCAGAAATGCAATCAGCAGAAACATGGCAGGCAGGCTGAATACATAGGCGGCGACACGCTCATTTTTCTTTCTCCCCGGCAGACTGGCCTTATTCGACATATTTTTCCCCTCTTTCCTTTTGGCTGCTGTGTGCGCTCCCCGGCGCGCCTGACAGGCCGGACACAATGGCCGGTTTTCTTCAAAGCGCTGTCCCGGCGCCGCACACGGCGCCGTTTCCTGATAAAGAGTAAGCGGCTATTTGTTGTATAGAACAAAAGCCGCCCCTTCATTTAGCAGAAAGCCCAGTATATAGTTATATCCCCATTGAGTACAACGACCTTTTCTATAAGGCTATGCACCAGGGCATAAAGCCCATCACCGTCCCCGGCTTCAATAATACCAGATAAAGAAGCCAGAGCCGCCGCCGCTTCCCCCTTAGACATTTTCCCGGAGTCTTCCGCTTCGGCTTCTTCCAGGCACTTCTGCGCCGCCTTGCGTTCTTCCTTAAGAGCGGATAGGCGGTCTTGTATTTCTTCCAGCCCGACAATCCCCGTCTGATAGAGATTAAGAAGCCTTGTTATTTGCTTTTCCACGTTTCCCAGCCGTTCCCGGAACGCCCCAAGGTCGGGCGGAGCTTCCCCGGCGTTTTCTTCGACCAGTGCATCCAGGGCAGCCGGATCCAGAGCGAGCTTTTTAATTTCTTCCAGCACCAGGGCATCCAGATCGGACACGGTAAAGTGTTCCTTACGGTTGGAGCAGGAATCCGACTTGATCATCCGCTTACTACAGCGGCTTACAGAGTAGCATATATATTTGTTGACTTTAGAGGTTTTCCAGCCCCACTGGCGGATAGACATCCGGGCGCCGCAGTCCCCACAGAACAAAAGACCAGAGAGCAGCCCGTCCGAACCAGAGTAAGCCCGCTTATAGGCTTTTTTATTTTGGGATAAGCGGTCATTTACTTTTTGCCAGACTTCCGGGGAAACCAGCGCCTCATGCTTCCCGGAGTATTCCAGGTCATTCATAAAGACCCGGCCAGCATATACCGGATTGCGGAGGACCCGGCCGCACTGATCGGCAGCAGAGCGACGATCCCGGTCAGCATATACGCCGTATTTCTTCTGGACGTAGTCGCCTATTTCCCCCAGGCTTCGCCCGGAGCTATAGAGCTTATACATATCCTTCACGACACGGGAGGAAAACGGATCCACGACAAGCGACCGCTTACCGTTTTCCTGCAGTTCGGACTTATAGCCGATAGGTGTTATGCCAGAGTAGTAGTTACCTTCCTTAAGCCCGGCTTGCTTCCCCATCATCATTCTTGATTTTATATTTTCCCGTTCCATTTGGGCGAAGGCCGCCAGTATTCCAACGATACACCGCCCGAAGGGCGTGGCGGTATCAAAACTTTCCATAAGGGAAATAAAGTTACAGCCATTTTCTAAAAAGACATCTTCCAGCAGGATAAGCACGTCCTTCTGAGATCGGGAGAGGCGGTCGAGCTTCCAGACAATAACCTTTTTCACATAGCCGCCCTGCACGTCCTTAATTACTTGATTGATGCCGGGGCGGTCGAGCGTAGCCCCGGAGTAGCCCGGATCGATATGGACAGCGTTTACAGTAAAGCCCATAGCGGAACAGTAGGAGCGGAGCCTTGCCTCCTGTTCCCCGACGCTATAACCTTCTTCTGCCTGTTCCGTTGTAGATACCCGGATATAGAGGTCGGCCACGTTTTCAAGATTGAAAGCAGCCGGAGCCGGGCTTAATTCTTTTTGTTTCATAAAGCATAGTCCTCCTTAAAAACGGGCGCAAAAATAGCCCCGCCTTGTACTTGTGTTTTTGGCCGGACCATGCTATAATACATTTGCTCGGAATGTTTATAACATGGCCGTAAAGCCGCCCCGCCCCCGTAAGCCACGCCAATGGCTGGGGGCGGGGTTCCTTTTTTATTTCAAAGTTTCTACGCCGCATTTTGAAGCAAGGTAATACATATGCTTGCAAGGTACTTTTCTTTTCTTAAAATCCGGACAGGAGCAGCGGCGGAGCGTTGTCCGATATTTCCCATTAGTAGCACCAGCAAATAAACCATACTTTAATTCAGTATCTATGTAGGTCGGTGTTAATTCACCATACGCCGCCCTTTCTTTTCTTGCCTGGGCTTTTTCACCTTCAACAAACGCCCAGCGTTTCCAGAGTTTCTCCGCCGGAGCTTTAGTATATAAGATATCCGAAAGAAGCAGAGCCGCAGCAATTAAAAGACATACTATAGCAACGATTACCGACTCATAGAACGTTTGTTCGTGTGGGGTAATTAGACTATAGGGTGCGCTGATAGCAAACAAGGCGGCAAGCGCAAGTTTCCACTTATTGAAAAATTTTAAGTATTTCATAAAAGCAATCCCCTTTCTATACGTTTTACTAAGATACTTCGGACTTTTCCGCCGCTTTTTCTTCTTTTTCAAGTTCCTGGCGGTAAAGTTCGACTTTTTCATCTACAGATAATTCTGAAAAGTCAGCAGGCGGAGCCGCAGGAGCCATCGGGGAAATTTCCCCAGATTGAAAAGCTGCTGCGACTTCCCGAACATAATTAAAGATTGTTTCCTGGGCTTCCGGTTTGAGGTTTACGAACTTTTCAACCATAACATAGGCGGCGTTAGATAAGCCGTACTCTTCGGACAAGGCATCCAGCGCAGAGCTGGGCGCAGCCTTGAACATTTCCCCGGTTCCGTTCCTTAACCATTCTTCCCGAACATTAAACTCCCTACAAATAAGAGATACCGCAGCGTCGCTGGGATTACTTTTTCCCGTTTCATACGTTGCAACGGTATTTCTTTTTATTTTTAGGCGGTCGGCAAATTCCTGCTGGGTAAGGTTGAGCGCCTTTCTTATTTGTTTTAAGCGCACATTCATAAATAGCACCCCCTTTCAAAAACAAGTATAAGCCTTAAATTGTGGTATGTCAACAAAATTGTTTTATAGCCACAAAAAATGTGTTGACAAACGGCTTATAGCCACATATAATAGTTTTATAGCCACAAAACGTACCCTCCTTACAGAAGGGTACAACATAATTACTTACTTGCCAATAAAAAACCATTGACAAGTAAGTAAT
>QXXC01000059.1 GCA_009911305.1 Clostridiaceae bacterium
ATTTTTGCACGTTCCACCTGGCGGGCTGGCAATGTCCTGCTTTTTGAAAACTTTGACAGGATATGGTATACGGAATCAGATATTAAAATGGGGGCGGGTTTTAATGGCATATTTAGAATCTCCTTACTTTTTTTTCATTATGCCATATATACAGATGTAAGTCTACTATTTACTTGAAAATTAATGCAGTGATGTACTAGTATAGCAGACAATAAATAGCTCATAGTTTTGCATTTACGCCATTTATTGATAATCCGTTGATAAAGCAATACAAATATTATGAGTTGCTTTATGAACGATGTACTAGGTTAATTTCAATCCACGCCTCCGCAGGGGAGGCGACATGTGGTGGTTAGCGCGGCTGGGGCGTCCCAGTTATTTCAATCCACGCCTCCGCAGGGGAGGCGACCTCCGCCTCCGCAACATCAAAGCCACGGGTTGTGGAATTTCAATCCACGCCTCCGCAGGGGAGGCGACACCTCGTCGGGCGCAAAGTCGTAGATGGAGGTCAGATTTCAATCCACGCCTCCGCAGGGGAGGCGACTCATCCGCGAAGTACACAAACCCTATCTTAGTATATTTCAATCCACGCCTCCGCAGGGGAGGCGACCTCCTTTGCGCTTGTTCACTCCGGCGATTGTGATATTTCAATCCACGCCTCCGCAGGGGAGGCGACGTCGTCCGCAAATTCGTTTTCTATCGCCATCCTGTGATTTCAATCCACGCCTCCGCAGGGGAGGCGACCTCCGCCTCCGCAACATCAAAGCCACGGGTTGTGGAATTTCAATCCACGCCTCCGCAGGGGAGGCGACAAGTGTTGCTGTTGCACATAAAGATGGCCTTTATTATTTCAATCCACGCCTCCGCAGGGGAGGCGACCTTAAGCCGGATGCTGCGGCCGCGGTTGGTAAATTTCAATCCACGCCTCCGCAGGGGAGGCGACGTACAGGCTGCACGTGCCTCCTGCGTCTGTAAAGGATTTCAATCCACGCCTCCGCAGGGGAGGCGACGCTAATACAGCAGTTAAGGCTGGAGCAAAGGCGGATTTCAATCCACGCCTCCGCAGGGGAGGCGACTCCAGGGACATGTTGGTGAGGTACCAACTGCAGCATTTCAATCCACGCCTCCGCAGGGGAGGCGACCGCAAAAACAACCAAATTATCACTTAAATTCCAAACTAATTTTGGCTATTTTCACAATGTTTACACAAAATATTTTCCTAAATAACACCTATATCTTCTAAACACCAATACGATCCCACCAAATCCCGGTGCGAGTCTCCTGGTGTTTTTATGTTTGCTACAGGTTCGCACTACATGATCAGTGTGCCTTTCATATCCATACTTTCTTTCACCCCTATATGTTCCACCTTATTCTTATAATTATTTCCCAGATAATAAAAGCGCAGGCTGTCTTTTTTCGTATCGATTATTTCTTCTAAAATCGCTTTCACTTCCCTGCATTTTGCTGCATCCATCTCACATTCAAAAACGGAATTCTGAACCCTTCTTCCATAATTAACGCATTGCTTTGCGACTTGCCGCAGGCGTTTTTTTCCTGCTGCCGTTTCTGTATTTACATCATATGTGATCAACACCAGCATTTTTATCACCTACTTCCACATAAACGGCGGGTATCCGTCCAGGTCTCCCCGGATGTAACGGGCCAGGAGCAGCGCCTGTGCATACGGCGTCATTCCCCATTCCACCTTCTCATCTAAAAACGGATGCCGGATCATTTCCTGCTTACGGGCCTGCCAGGCTGATAAGACAGCGTTTCTCGTGTCGTCATCCATCATGACAGCGCCGTTTTCCTTCTGAAAAAATCCGGTGCGGGATACGATCCGTTTATTTATCAGTGAAATCACAAACCGATCCGCCAGAACCGGTCTTAATTCTTCCATGAGATCCAGAGCCAGGGAGGCCCTTCCCGGGCGGTCGCTGTGCATAAATCCTATATAAGGGTCTAATCCCACGGTTTCCAATGCGGCCAGATTCATCTGGGTCAGAAGGGTATATACAAAGGAAAGCAGCGCATTGACCGCGTCCAGAGGCGGACGCCGGTTTCTGCCGGTAAAGGCAAAATCCTCTTTTTGCTGCAGAATCAGCTCATCAAATACTGAAAAATAAAGGCTGGCCGCTTCTCCCTCGATTCCCCGCAGAGTCTCCATGGAGCCGCAGTCCTGCACAGCTTTGAGTGAGTTTTTCATCTGCCCGGAAACTTTTTTGAGTTTTTCTGTGTCAACTCTCATCGCATGATCCCGCGTAGCGCGCTCCAGCACCCACCTGCCATTGAAAATTTTTCCTGTGATAAAGCTTTTTGCAATATCCAAACAGTTGTCTGCTTCCTCAGACAAAGCATACTGCTTCTTTCGCAGCAGTACATTTCCTCTCTCCAGTCCGGAAACTCTGGCCAGAAAGCGCCCGGATCCCGAGAGAAACGAAAGTCCGATATTCCGCTTTGCGCAGGCCCCCATCAAAGCGGGGCTGGCTCCTGTAAACCCATATGTCACGATGGCTTCCAGGTTGTGGAGAGGCACCCGTCCCACCTCTGTTTTCCCGCATAAAACCACCACATTCTCCCCGTCCAGGGACAGATAGCGGTCGGATGAAGTGATATACAGTGTATTGAGCAGCCGTTTCATGTTTCGCCTCCTTCTCCAATCCGCCCGGAAATATATTCCTTTGCCGATGGATGCTTCATCAACTGAGGAAGACAAATGTTTTTGAGTGAACATGCGTTACACGATTTTGTCCGCCTTACCTTTGGCGTATACCGCCTCTCAAAATACTGGTGCATCTCGGCAAACGCATCCCTTACCTGCCGCCGGATCTTTTCATCCAGCGCCACCTCTACCCGCCGCCGGATCTCGCCGTAAAACAGATAGCCTTTGGGGACACTGCACTCTAACATTTCCTCCAGGCACATAGCCTGGGCGGCCATCTGGAGGATATCGGTTACATCCTCCTTTGGCTGTCCCTTTTTGTACTCAACCGGATAAATGAGATACTTCCCATCCCTGCCGTGAAGGGAAACCCCGTTTTGATCATCACGGTGAAATTCCACGATATCGCAGACTCCGCTGACCCCCATACTCCTGGAAAATACAGGCATTCCTCTGGATATAATGATATCTTTCCGTTTTTCTGACGAATATCCGTCGTGGGCTTTTTTGTGAAAAATATTGCCCTCTACGGTCCTGACATTGTCATCCCATTGCTGTTCGATGTGGATCAGGGCCCACTGACGCCTGCAGAAGGAAAAGTGCTGAATCCCGGAAAGCATAAGGTAGTCCTCTTCTCTATACTCCATCGATGATCTCCGCTTCCAGCCCCGGCAGTTCCCTTTGCACGATCTCATAATCCTCAAAGGAGGATGCCTCCTCTATTCCGTCCTTTCGTCTTATCTCAATACTGCCGTGAACCTTCGCCGCGGAATACTGGCCAACCGCGCTATTATGTTTCCACCAGTATAGGGTATGAACCTGCATGCTGCCGTCAGGCCTCGCAGAAGATGTGTCATTGACAAACAGGGTGCGGAGCGCCTCCTTCAGCTTTTCCGCGTCCTCTTCGCTAAATCCCGTCTTCTCAGCGAGCTGTACGTTGATGCTTCCCTTTACCACATAGAGGCCGAAATCGATCCTGTGCTTCATGCCCATCGTATCCGAACTTTTTTTATCCGGATTTTTAGCATCTGTCTCGCTGTTTACACTCTTTGTGATCTGGATGCTGACCGGTGTGACAGTGTCTGCGCTGAATGCCGGATGAAGGGAAACCGGCCCTCTGACGCCCACGGAAATCCCGCCCGCGTCCGCCTCTTCGTCCTTCTTTTTTCCCTTTGTGAAGGCAAATACCTGCCCGAAGCCGCGCACATCCAGCCATTTTTCACACGCCATCCTGGCGAATGCATCCTTATCGCCCTCTTTTTGCACCTTCATTATATCCTTCTCCGCGCTCAGGCGATCCCGCAGGCTTTTAAATTCATCTGTCCTCTTGTCATCAGACTGCACGAAAATGCTTTCTCCCATATCGAGCCAGCGGTTTCGGATTTTGCGTTTGATGCATACATCTGAGATCTCCCCCAGACCGTCGTACGTTACCCGGGGCATATTTCCGCTTAAGGGATCTCCGTTGGGGTTCGCATTTTTCACGCTGACCAGCGCCAGAAAATCAATTTTATTCTTCAGTGTACACATATTTTTCTCCTCCTGATTGTCTCCTGTTTTCCGATTTATTTTTAAAAGACTCCATCTGCGCCTCAAATCCCAGTATCATCCGTCCGTCCAGATGCCTCGCGCCGGCAAGCGCCTCCAATGGATTTTTCTGCAGGTTGGCCGAAATCGCGTACTTCTCATTTTTCAGCCACAATGCCTTTTGTCCAAGCTTCGTCTCATAAACCAGAATCTTTTGCTGAATAACGCCCATATATTTATTAGGGTTCTCCGCAAATTTTGTAAACAGGCGCATTGCATTTGTCGCCCGGTCTTCTCCCGCGCTTTGCAGCGCCCGCCGTTCCATTTCATGCGCACACGCCAGCCAGCGCCCGTAGTTATAATGAATATCAATGGTATCTCTGTTTATATCCATTGTCCCCACCTCCTTAAAATTGACCCGTATCACAGAACACGTGATTTTCAGCAGCTTACTCCAGTTTTTCTTGCTGTAGCACAGAGGATAGAAGGACTTCTGCACCAGCTTTCTTGCGATATCTCCTGGTACCGCCCTTCCCTCTGTCACGCATGGGAGCAGGCGCAAAATGGCGTTTCCCTCAATTTTCCTGTCTTTATCCACTTCGATTTTACCATTTTTTTCAGTCCCTTCTGCAAACCGGGCAATCTCAAAAACTGACGGGGACTGAATCCGTCTTACCCAGATCTTTTGATCCGAATCAAACACACTGTAGTCCCAGGCATGATCCGCATGCCATCTCCCCACATTTTGAACCAGCTCTGAATATTGCACAGGGTAAAATTCCTGGTAATAGGAAACGGACAGCCTCCCTGGCGTAGCGGCTTCCAGAACAAGAAAGCCAATCCGTTCATTATGCCTTAAATCCTGCTCCCGGCGAAAAACAGCCGCTTTCAGGCGCTCCGCGAACTCCGCCTGTGTATCTGCGTTTATGATCTCCTCATCCTCGTCGTCGAACAGATCTGCCGTACCATCAAATACCGTCTTCAGATCTGCATTCTCCTGCGGGCCTGTCCCCCCACGCGACCAGCATCTTGTCGCCGATTAGCTTTCCCTGCTTCTGTATCAGCCACTTTAATGCATTGTGAATTTTCTGGGACGCCTCATAGCTCACCTGCACCGCCTGGCCGGATGTCTCAAAGCGCCCGGAAAAGACCAGGCCACGGTTCTCCTTTTCATTGGCTGATATCAGCTTTGCATTTGCATGGATATTCCAGATCGCTTTCGGATGGTTCTCTGAAAGCGCGCCCTCCTCTCCGCTGATATAGCACAAACCGCCTTCCCCCTGTGCGCTTCTCAGCCAGCGCACAAAATCTTCCTGAATGCACGTTTCCTTCCACAGCTCCCGATCCGCCTGAAAATCCCGACGGATTCCGATCCGCACAAATTCATTGCATCGTTTTTTCAATTCCGCCGGCTCTGAGGCATCCAGAATTCCCTTCCGTTCCAGATCGTGAAGCAGCGTATTCTTTTCCAGATACGAATACACGGTTTTCACGCAGTCGCTGCCCCACTCTGACTGGCGCCATGCCCGGAGCTGTTCCATGTACGCGCAGTGAGCCTTCTGGTTGTCGAGCTGATACGCTGCCCCGTCTCCTGCGAGGTAGATAAGCTTATCAAACAGCGGATGCGGATATGGATTCGTTCCTGAGCGGCCGGCTGATTTTTCTGTGCAGGGAATGCTGATTTTCTGCCTTGTCTTATCAGAAATATAGCCGGCGTCCGCAAACTCGCCTTCCTCGCTGATCCACAGCTCTATCGGAGCCGCGGCCGTCGTCTGGGAGATCAGATAATGTTCCATAAGCTGCGTATCGTTCGCCTTATACGCATACTCATACGTGCGGTACAGCAGATCCATCATACTCATGGTCTATGCCTCCTCCTCTGTATAGGAAAAATTAACCTGAGGTGAAAATGTTTTCATCTCTGTCCGCCGTATCAGCCGCTCCTTCGGGCAGTCCTCCGGCCTGCAGCAAAGAATCCGCCCCTTTCTCATCTGCGGATACCAGAAACGGACTTTCAGTTCGTGCCCGTCTGTCTCGTCCGGATAGCCGATGGAGTGATACTGCAGCCCAAAGTCCATGTCCATCCCATCATAGGCTCCCTTTCTGCTTCCGAATTCCACAGGCTCTGCATAGGCCTGGCATTCTCTTGCGCCGAGAAAAATATCTCTTTTTCCTCCTGCCTTCAGGCTGCGCAGCGCGATGAAATAGTGCTTGTTCTCATTCCAGTCCTGACGCAGATCCGGCCGGTTTTTGTTGAACTCAAAATGCGCTCTGACCTCATACTCCACATCCCGTAAGTATGTATACCGCGCCAGATCATTCCCATTATTCCCGATCGGGCGGATCCCCTTCCCCTCCATCCGGATCGGGTTCATCACACGGATCTCATCCACAATCCAGATAATCGAGGGCTTCCAATATATGCTTTCTGTTATGCCCTTTATGCTCTGAGGCGTGGGAATCTGCAGGCTGCTCTTTTCACCTCCGATTTTCGTCGCCGGATCCGTAAACAGCGCGTATCTCCCCCACACCCGGTAGCTTATTTCATTTTTCATTTTTCACCTTTTCAGACTCTTCATCAGAATAATAAAAATTCCAGCGCCTGTTCTTCCCTGATGCCAATCGTTTCGTCATAGTATCCGTCCCGCAGGATCAGCAGCCCCGGCACGGGAGAGGCCGCTACGGCATCCTGATACACACGCAGCTTGTCTGTATACAGATTTACAAAAAAAGGGCGTGCTTCTCTGATCAGCCTTCTGATTTCACCAAGCTGAAATCTCCCGTCCTTCTCTAAAATCTGTTGGATCAGCTCCTTCCCTCTTTTGTAGGGAACGAGAATGGATACTGTATCCTCGTCGATCACCCGGAATTTTTTTCCCGCTGTCTCAAACGGATAGGTCAGCTTCCATCTGTAAGTCCCCTTCCTGCTCTCATAACGCCTGCGAAGCGCCTTATCTCCCGTCTTTGTAAAATAAGAATATAAATCCCGGATCTCAGCGTCCTCCTTTAACGGATACTTCATCTGGTCTTCAATGTCCGCCGCTCCAAAATATTTTTGGTAGTAATCCGACATGGCCGCAGGCGAGAGAAGGCTGCCATGGTATGCTTCCGGCCTTCTCCTGTATGTATCCAAAACCGCTTTTGTCTTTTCCTCCCCCACTGCAATTTCCCGCATAGAGCCCAGCCTTTCATCTGCCATGTTAATGATATACGTGACGCCGTTTTTTTCATGTTCCCCATGGCGGTTCCCGCGCCCGCTTGACTGAGCAATGGAATCCAGCCCTGCAAGATTCCTCACAACGCGCTCAAAACTGATGTCCACACCGGCTTCCAGAACACTTGTGCTCACGCAGATGAGCGGACATCCCTGTTTCAGTGACTCCTTCAGACGCGCAATCACATCGCTTCGGTGCGCCGGGCAAAGCTCGGTCGTGATATAGAAGATTTCCGCCCGGCCGCTCATCCGTTTCCTCAACATCTCATAGAGCTGCCTGGCAATCGTTTTTGTATTCATCACCACCAGAAGGCTGTTTACCTCCCTTTTCGCCTCCTCCAGGAAATCCGCCGCTGCTTCTGTGCTGTATCCGCCCTCCAGAGTTTTATCCTGCACCTCCATGCGCTGGAATTTCTGGAATACCTCATTCACATTTGGTATGATTTCTTTCACATCTGTCTTAAGTCCTATGGGCCGCTTCTCCAAATCCGGCTGCGTCGCCGTACACAGAAGGATGGTCGTATTGCATGCATGGTATAAAAAATTGGCAAGTTCCCCGAATAATTTCATGGTCTTCAACGGCAAAGCCTGCACTTCATCCATGATGATAACCGAATCTGCAAGGCTGTGCATCCTTCTTATATTCTGTGTCCCGGATCCGTATACTGTATTCAAAAACTGCACCGTTGTGGTAAAGATAAAGTCCGCATTCCATCGCTCCGTCAGCAGCCTGTACTGTTCGGCCGACAGGTTATGCTCCTGTGCACTCCCTTCCTCCGGCGTCTCTGTCACAACATTCGAGTGATGCTCCAGGAGATCTTCTCCACACTGCAGCGCCTCCCTTACGGCCTCCGCATTCTGCTCAATGATGCTTGTAAAGGGCAGAACCTGTATGATATGCCCTCTGCCGGCCGTGTCTTCCCGGCGCATATGATGCAGCGCCAGGCGCATGCCTGCAAAGGTTTTACCTCCCCCCGTAGGCACCGTAAGCTTGTACACCCCTCTGGGCCAGCCGCCGGCTGCATGACAGGCGTCTGAAATCCCCTCCCGCAAAGCGTTGATTCTCTTCTCTGACAAGGTTTCGGGCTCTCTGCCGCGCAGTGTTTCAAGGAAGCGCTCCAGCCGGAGCTCATATGTCCTCCAATCCCTGCATTCCGGCTCCGGCTTCTCCCCTTCCATAAACAGACGCGTACTTTCCCTGTCTGCATCGATCAGGCAGCTATACAAAAAACGGACCGCCAGATGGAGTTGAAATTTCGTAAACTCCGGCAGACGTGTTTTCAGAAGTTTCATTTCCTGTACCGAACCGGAAAACATCTGCCTAAGCTGCGCCCGTGGGATCTCACGTTCAAGCTCCTCCTTTATTTGTTCATATTCCTCCCGTTTATGATTCAAATATTGCTCCATACGGCTCCAGAGAGGCGTGGAAGTATCCGGGCCCAGATAATCCCTGAGTCCCCCGTGATGGCCGGCAATGACCATAGCCAGAATCTCCGCAGTCAGCCCCGAATGCGGATTCGCCCCATCGCACAATTCCTCTATCACATATGCAGCGCCGAAGATCCCGTGATCTACACTGCCCTTTTGGGGCGGGGCCGCGGCGTTTCCTGATTCGTATTGCATACAGCCATCCAGATAAGCCTGATAGGCATCGCTGAACTTGCCGGCGTCGTGGAGAAACCCCAGCAGCCGGCCGGTCTCTGGCATACCGATTTTTGCTGCAGACTGTCCGGAGAGCGATGCCGTATCCTCCAGATGCGTCCGGACGCTCTCGTATCGGATTGCGCTGGCCGCAGTGATTTTAAAGTGGGCGTATTTTACAGAAACTCCTCCGGACGCCCCGCCTGACGCGTTCTTCATCTGTAACCGTTCTCCTCCTTCCAGTTTTCCTGTTCATCCTGCCTCTTTTTCTATTTTACCATTTATTTCCGTTTTTTTCCACAAAATACGCCTTGCAGATACATCATTTTCTCCCACGGAATCGATTCGGGCTGCCGCCGGATTCCCTGTGCCATTTGTTTGGGCAAAACCTCAGTGTTTATACGGCATTCTTACCCCTGCCCTGTCATCACGCATTCATCCATCCCCCTCACAATCTCCTCCCATGCCTCGTCGTCAATCTCCTCCTCACGAAACAGCTTTCTTTTATCCGCGTCCGTGATGGCGCGTATCACACGGCAGGGGTTCCCCGCCGCGAGCGACCAGGAAGGGATATCCTTTGTGACCACGCTCCCGGCCCCGATCACCACATTATCTCCGATATGGACTCCCGGACAGATAACGACATTGCCGCCGAGCCAGACATTGTTCCCGATCGTCACTTCTTTTCCGTACTCATACAGGGAATTGCGGCTTACCGGGTGGATCGGGTGGCCTGCGGTATAGATCGCCACGTTCGGGGCGAACTGGCAGTTATCGCCGATTTTTACCTTTGCCACATCCAGGATCGTGCAATTATAGTTGATAAACACATTTTTTCCTGCCTCGATATGGGAGCCGTAATCACAGTAAAACGGAGGGTTGATAAACGCCCCCTCTGACGCGCCCAGAAGATCCTTTACCGCCTCTGCAATGCCGTCGAAATCCGAGCGGTCCATAAAATTGAGTTTCTGGAGCTTTCTCCGGCATATTTTCTGCTCTTCCATCACCGCGTCGTCGGATTTATATGCGATCTGTGCGTCTCTGCGTTCTTTATTTGTCATCTTTTTCCTCACCTTTCTATATTTTTTCTGTATTTTACCATAAACCGCCGTTTCCTGCCATCATCCTTTATGCGGCCCGATGGGCGTGCGGGCCGCTGCCCGTTATATTCCTGACCCATTTATATTTTTTGTAATGCCAGTATACAACGGGAAGCTTTATTATCTCATCCATGCTCAGCAGCGCATAAATTACCGGAACCGGAGCGTTGTACACAAAGGCCGCCGCCATTCCCGCAGGTATGATAACGCACCACAGCGTAACCGCATCGCAGATGAGGCCAAATTTAGAATCTCCCCCGGCACAGAAGATTCCGCCGATGGTCATGCTGTTGATCGATTTTCCAATGAGGTATACGGAACTCACAGCCAGCATGCAGCCCAGATACCCCTGCGCCCGGGCGCTGAGACTGGAAACATGGAGAATCGCAGGCGACATGGCCAGAAGAAACGCGCCGGTCGCCGCGCCGCCCAGCGCGGAAAGCCTGCAAAGGGCTGCGCCGTACGCCCTGGCCCTGTCAGGATGCCCTGCGCCGAGCTCATTTCCCACCAGGATACTTCCCCCGCCGCCGAGGCCGAGACAGAAGCAGATCACCAGGTTCTTTGCGATGTTGGCAATGGAATTGGCAGCCACTGCATCCGTACCCAGACGCCCCATGATCACGGTATACATGGCAAATCCGCCGCCCCAGACCAGCTCATTCGCCAGCACCGGGGCCGTATATCTCCAGAACCGTTTTTCGAGTTCCCTGGAGCGTATCTGAATCCCAAGGCGCGATATGTCAGGGCGGATCCCATCTTCGCGCAGGGACTCGCAGACACACCAGATAAGCCCGGCGGCGTTGGCCAGCACGGTCGCCAGGGCCGCGCCGGTGATGCCCAGGGCCGGTATGCCGGGCGCGCCGAAGATCAGGACGGCATTGAAAAGCACATTCAGCACAACCGTCGCAGAGCTGACTGCCATACTCTTTCCCGCCTGCCCCGTATTTTTCAGTATGCACAGGTAGATCTGCGATACACCCGACAGGAGGTAAGACAGTCCCACCGCTCTCAGATATGCCGCTCCGGCTCCGATCAGCGCGGCGTCGTCTGTAAAGATCCGCATCAGCATACGGGGCGCGAAAACGGCTCCGGCACAGAAAAGCAGCGCCGTCAAAAAGGCCGTGCGCAGGGCAAGGCCCATGACCTGTCTGATGCTCTCTCTGTCACGCGTTCCCCAATACTGCGCGGCAAACATATTTGTGCCTATGGTGAGCGCGGCCATAACCAGGTTAAACAGGAATGCGATCTGCCCGGCAAGAGACACGGCGGATAACGCGTCCTGGCTCAGCCTTCCAAGCATGAAGGCGTCTGATGCGCTGACCAGGGCCAGCATGAACTGCTGAAAGGTGATGGGAAGAATCAGGCTCCAAAGGTTTTGTTTTATGAGCTTCATGGCAAACCTCCTTGCTGCGGGTGATTGGGTATTTTGCCCGTATAGCCGCAGGGCGCTGTGAAAGGGCCTCCGGCTTTGGGGCGTCCTATTTGACAAAAACCATAATATAACATTTCACTTGCGGTTTCCACCCGAATATCGTATAATTCTATAACAATTTTCTATTTTGGAGGGTATCATGAACGATATATGCACAAAATCCGTCAACCTGGCGGATGAGTCTGAGCGTGTGGCGTATAACCGGATCGGATATCCGGCCTATATACGCAGGGATCGTTTATCGCACTATCCCAATTATTCGGCAGTCAGTCATTGGCATGAAGATCTGGAGCTGATAACCGTCCTGTCCGGCCGTATGCTCTATAATGTAAACGGAACGGTTTTTGATATAACAGAAGGGAATGGCATATTTGTAAACGGCCGTCAGTTCCACCACGGCTATTCCGCTGACCGCTCAGAGTGTGAATTTATCTGTATCGTATTTCATCCCCTGCTTCTGTGCGTGAATGAATATTTTGCAGACCGTTATGTCCGCCCGGTGATGGAACATGGCGGGCAGCCCTGTATCACGCTGCAGCATGCGGTCCTCTGGCAGAGGCAGGTGATGGATATTTTAAGGGAAATCTGCAGATGCGCCGGGACAAAGGAAGATCTTCTGATGATCCAAAAGCTGCTGTTTGATTTGTGGATCCCGCTGTACCGGCATTTTCCGGCAGACGGGGACAGGCCCATCCGTCCGAACCGGCAGCTTGCGGCGGTGAAGCAGATGGTTTCCTACATACAGGAGCATTACAGGGAAGCCCTGTCCCTGGATCAGATCGCGGCGGCGGGAAATGTGTGCAAAAGCGGCTGCTCTGCGCTTTTTCGCAAATACCTCTCCCGGCCTCCTGTGGCATATCTGAATGAATACCGCCTGAGCCGATCCCTGGAGCTGCTTTTGCAAACGGATATGTCAATCCTCGAGATCAGCTATGAGGTTGGGTTTCATCATGCGAGTTATTTTTCGGAAATTTTCAGGAAATGTTATCACTGTACACCCAGGGAGTATGTAAAGAGGCATAAGGGGATGGGAACAGGCGCGGGCTCATAAGGTTTTTTCAGATATCACGCGCCAAACCGTGCAGGCGGCTGGTATGTTATGAAAGGGTGTACACCAGCCGCCTGCTTCTCTCCTGTTACCTGTGAAATTATGTTGAGCTTATAAAAATCTGATATTTTTTTCTCATAAAGTCTCCTTTTCCAGAGCGTGTTAAAAAATCATTCCCGCTATTTGATATGAACCAGCCAGCAGCGCAAAAACGGAACCAGCCCCAAAAGCTGCACGAGAGCCAGGGACGCAGCGGCTGACACAGCGGTCAGGATGCATATATTGATCAGCGCACAGGAGCTGACCAGAAGGAACGGGGCCTTCCCGCACAGCCACAGCAGGATCGGAAAATGTACGATATAAGCGCCGAAGCTCCGTTTGGAGACGAACTCAGCCGCCCGCGCTGCCGCGCGCCACCGGCATTCCCCGGATCCTCTCGCAAACAGGGCAAAGACGGCGATGCTTCCGGAGCAGATGAACAGATTGGAATAATTCAGCATCTGCTCCCAGACGCCGATCCGTCCCAACTCACACAGGAGCACCAATACCTGCAAGAAAACGGCAGCTAAAGGAACAAGGCACAGCGCCAGGGCGGGGATCCGGCGCAGCGCCTTCTTTTCTGCGATCCAGTACCCGATCAGCATATAAACCACAAACATGATAAAGTCAGGACAGACATAAAACGTTTCCTGAAACAGGAGCCGGTAGCCCAAACTCGCTGTGTGCACCCCAATCATACAATAGAGCAGAAACAGAACCGGCGCAGCAATCACCCGTCTGTCCGCCCTTTGCACAAAAGCCGCTAAAAACGGAACAAAAACATAGACGGACAGGATCTTCTCTCATATACCACATATATGTGTACAGGCTGTCCTTCCAGAGAAGGAGATCGCGCGCCAGCAGCTTAAGGCTTCCGCGGCTCCACAGCTCATATCCCGGGGTGGACAGGTAATACCAGGCGTGCAGGATAATCACCCAGGCTTCTGTCGCCAGAAACAGCGGTAAAAATGAGGTTTTATAGAAGCCAAGGATCTGTTCGGCCGTATCAAAGCGTTTCCGCAGCAGCAGCGCTCCGGAGAGCATGATAAAAAATGGCACCCCGAACCTCGCCGCATACAGGAAACATACCTGGCTTAAAAATGCAGTCTTCCCTCCTGCCATCCACAGCTCCATAACCGCATTATTTCCCAGAGCAAATGCGTGGCAGCCGATAATGCCAAACAGGGCGGCGCTCCGGACTGCATCCATCCAGAATGTTCTGGCCGAAAGAGCCATTCCGGCTCTCTGCTCCTGCGTCTGTTTCATGTCTGATCGAGCAAAATTCATTGTTCTCATCTCTCCTCCTCTTCCTTCTTTCGCACGGTTTCAGATGCCAGAAGCGTCCGTTCCGTTACAGTTTACATATCCGTCCATGCGGGAGATCTGGGTAAGCGCAGGAGCCATCTGCCGGCTGCGTTGCCGGCAAATCAGAAATCCAGCATACCAGACCACCTCTGCTTTCGTCATTCTGCGCATCTGTATCCCCGAAATCTTCTATCCGGTAGCTGCTTAGATACCCGATCTTCTCCAAATTCTCTGCCAGCTTCCGGTTATACTCCGTATCACACAATTTCCCCTCATGCCTGCGGCTCCGGTCAGCCAGCGTTTGATATTCCGGGCCGAGCTGCTGCAGATATTCTGCGATCTCATCTAAGGTGAAACTCCCGATCTGGTTGAGGAACAACGCATATCGATCCGCCTCCCCCAGCGCGTGCCATGCCCTCCGGAATACGTTTTTGGAAAGAAGTACGCCGCTTTTTCCTCTTCGGATATGGATGGATTCTGATAAATAAAAAAATTACCTATCACATAACCTAGTACACCATTGCATAAATTTTCAAGTAATATTGTTGTAGAAAAAAATCGCGATATATGGCATAATGAAAAGA
>QXXC01000005.1 GCA_009911305.1 Clostridiaceae bacterium
AAGGTGGAAAATATCCATTCCGGATGGCTCTCAAGCGGGAAACTGGTGGCTCCCAAGGAGGATAATATTCACCAGCCGGGGGCTGCCGGCGAAATTTCTTTAATACTTGCAAAATCCAGGGGCATAGTATATAATGAACGTAGAAAGAGCACCCACTCCAAAAGCGGATGCTCCCGAATAGACTACTTACCTCTCAGCGAGAGGCGCCTACTCCGTTTGCCGACGGGGTAGGCATTATTTTTTTCGCCTGTTCTTCCTATCTCTGTCGAGAAAGGCAAGCAACGCCACAATCAAGCTGCCAAAGGACATTAGCAGAGCCAATATCCCTATGAAAATCGAGATGATCTCATAAGCTGTCAAAAGCGCCACCTCCCTTCCTATGTATTCCGGCAAGCCGGTTTCATTGGCTCGGGAGGCTACCACCCTGTCATGGGTACTCTTCCATGAGGGAATTATAACAGAGATCTGCAGAATTGGCAACCAGGCTTTCATGCCCCTGGCTCTATGCTGGCTCTGAAAAATAATGTCATAATAATGTCACGGCGCAGAGAAAAAGCCCGGAAAGCCGCATAAACACTGGCTTCCCGGACTTTAGAGCGTTACTCAAACTCAATCGTAGCCGGCGGCTTCCCCGTACAGTCATACAGCACCCGGTTCACGCCTTTCACCTCATTTACGATCCGGCTGCTGGCCTTCCCCAGGACATCCCAGGGCAGCTTGGCGGCTTCTGCCGTCATGAAATCCGAAGTCAGTACCGCGCGCAGCGCAACCGCATAATCATACGTCCTGACATCTCCCATACAGCCAACGGAGCGCATGTTTGTAAGCGCTGCAAAATACTGGCCCAAATCTTTCGCAATCCCGGCCCTGTCGATCTCCTCGCGGTAAATCGCATCCGCATTCTGTACGATCCGCACTTTTTCCGGCGTAATCTCTCCGATTATGCGGACTCCCAGCCCCGGCCCCGGGAAGGGCTGGCGGTATACCAGCTTCTCCGGAATTCCGAGCTCCAGCCCGGCTCTCCTCACCTCGTCCTTAAACAGCATCCTCAGGGGCTCTATAATCTCCTTAAAATCCACATGCTCGGGCAGGCCGCCTACGTTGTGGTGCGATTTGATCACTGCTGATTTTCCCAGGCCGGACTCAATCACATCCGGATAGATCGTGCCCTGTACAAAGAAATCGACTGCGCCGATCTTCTTTGCCTCTTCCTCAAAAACGCGTATGAACTCTTCGCCTATGATCTTTCTCTTCTGCTCCGGGTCTGTCTCCCCCGCAAGCTTTTTGTAAAAACGCTCCTGTGCGTTCACACGGATGAAATTCAGGTTATAGGGGCCTTCCGGTCCGAATACGGCTTCCACCTCATCGCCCTCATTTTTGCGGAGCAGGCCGTGATCCACAAACACGCATGTGAGCTGTTCGCCGATCGCCCTGGCCATCAAAACACCGGCTACCGAGGAGTCCACCCCGCCGGAAAGCGCCAGAAGGGCGCGTCCGTTCCCAACCTTTTCACGGATGGACTGTATGGAGCTTTCTACAAATGCATCCATCTTCCAGTCGCCGGAACAGCCGCAGATGTTGTATACAAAATTCGACAGCATCCTCGCGCCCTCAACGGTGTGCATTACCTCCGGGTGAGCCTGGATTCCGTATATGCCTCTTTCTTCATTTTCCATGCCTGCAATCGGGCAGACCGGCGTACGGCTCGTCGTGCGAAAGCCCTCCGGCGCCTGCGCGATATAATCCGTATGGCTCATCCAGCAAATCGTCTTTGGAGATACGCCCTCGTAAAGCCTGGACCGCGTATCCACCTCCACCTCTGTCTTCCCATACTCGCTGACCGGCGCTGTCTCCACTTTACCGTCCAGCAAATAAGCTATGAGCTGTGCGCCGTAGCAGATGCCTAAAACAGGAATACCCATATTGAAAATCTCTTTGGAGCATCTCGGCGAGTCCTCTTTATAAACGCTGTTAGGGCCGCCTGTAAAAATAATTCCCTTTGGATTCATTTCTTTAATCGCCTCTAACGGCATACTGTATGGATGCACCTCACAGTATACGTTGCATTCCCTTACTCTTCTGGCGATTAGCTGATTATACTGGCCTCCAAAATCTAATACGATAATCTTTTCACTTTCCACAAGTATTCCTCCTGCGCACTTTTCAAAACAATGTCGTCTCCTGCAAGCTGACTGCCCTTTCCAGGCACACGGAACGGCGCTGCCCGGTTTAAAAGGCCGCCGGCTGCGCTTTTTCCAGTCCAAATCCCAGACGGGCTGCACACAGCCTCCCGCCTGTTATTCTGTCAGCATATTCTTTATTATAAAATATCATAGAAATAATAACAAGCCATTTTTAAACGGGAACAGCCGGGCGGGCGCAGTATCGTTACAGTTCACCCCCCTGCCGGGCTGTGCCCGGTAACACGCTTCGTGATGCACACAGACCGCATAAAGCGCGGTTTGGCGCCGTTTCTCCCGGATTTTCTGTGACTTTCGCTGCGCCGCGCTCCAGATAACGCTTCACGTACTGCCCTGTATAGGAGGCCGGGTTTGCCGCTACTTCTTCCGGCGTTCCCTTTGCGATGACCGTGCCTCCCTGGTCGCCGCCCTCAGGCCCGATGTCGATGATATAGTCCGCTGTCTTGATCACATCCAGGTTATGCTCAATGACCAGCACGGTATTCCCCCCGTCGGACAGCCTCCTCAGTATCTCGATCAGCTTGTGGACATCCGCGAAGTGCAGCCCTGTCGTCGGCTCGTCCAGGATATAGATGGTTTTCCCGGTTCCCCGCCTGCTCAGCTCCGTCGCCAGCTTGATACGCTGCGCCTCGCCGCCCGACAGCTCCGTGGACGGCTGGCCAAGGCGGATATAGGAAAGTCCCACATCGTAAAGCGTCGCGATCTTCCGGTGGATAGACGGAATATTTTCAAAAAAATGCATCGCTTCCTCGACCGTCATATTCAGCACGTCATAGATGCTTTTCCCTTTGTATTTGACCTCCAGCGTCTCACGGTTGTAGCGTTTTCCGCCGCAGACCTCGCAGGGCACATAGATATCCGGGAGAAAATGCATCTCTATTTTGATGATGCCGTCCCCGGCGCAGGCCTCGCAGCGCCCGCCTTTTTTATTGAAGCTGAAGCGGCCTTTGTTATAGCCCTTTGCCTTTGCGTCCGTCGAGGCGGCAAAGAGATCGCGGATCAGATCAAACGCGCCGGTGTAGGTCGCGGGATTGGAACGGGGCGTACGGCCAATGGGGGACTGATCGATGGCGATCACCTTGTCGAGCTGCTCGGTCCCGTCGATGCCCTTGTGCCTGCCCGGTATGGTATGGGCCCGGTTCAGCTTCTTGGCAAGAGCCTTGTAGAGTATTTCGTTTACAAGGGAGCTCTTTCCGGAACCGGACACGCCGGTCACGCAGGTCATCACACCCAGAGGGATGTCCACATTGATGTTTTTCAGATTGTTTTCCGCTGCTTTGCGCACCTTAATCCAGCCAGTCGGCTTTCTCCGCTTTTCAGGGATCGGAATCCGGATGCGGCCGCTTAAGTAGGCCCCTGTCATGGATTCTTCGCACTGCATGATCTCTTCTGCTGTTCCCACAGCCACCACCCTGCCGCCGTGTTCACCGGCCCCGGGCCCGATATCGACGATGCAGTCCGCAGCCAGCATCGTGTCCTCGTCGTGCTCCACGACCAGCACGGAATTGCCCAAATCCCGCAGATGCATCAGGGTCTGCAGCAGCTTGTCATTATCCCTCTGGTGCAGTCCGATGCTCGGTTCGTCGAGAATATATGCCACGCCTACCAGCCCGGAGCCGATCTGCGTCGCCAGCCGGATGCGCTGCGCCTCGCCGCCCGACAGTGTGCCCGTCGCCCGCGAAAGGGAGAGGTACTCCAGGCCGACATTGATGAGAAACGACACTCTGGCCCGGATCTCCTTCAAAATCGGAGCCCCGATGGCCTCCTGCATGGCCGTCAGCGTCAATGCGTCCATGAACTCGCGGAACTTCACGATCGACATATTGGTGGCTTCAAAGATGTTCTTATCTCCCACCGTCACGGCCAGGGACTCCTTTTTCAGCCGCTGCCCCTTACACGCTGCGCAGGGTGTAATCCGCATGAAGGTTTCATATTCGGCCTTCATCGTCTCTGAAAACGTCTCCCTGTACTTGCGGTTCATGCTCTGGATCAGGCCCTCAAAGGTAATGTCATACACGCCTTCACCGCGCTGGCCCTTGTAACGCACCTTTACAGATTTCCCATTCGTCCCGTGCAGCAGGATATCGTGAATCTCCTTAGGGTAATCCTGAAACGGCGTATCCAGGTCAAAGTGATACTCCTCGGCCAGGGCCGCGAGAATCGCCCCGGTAAAGCTTCCCCTGTCCGCGCACGACTGCCACCCCATGGCTGCGATGGCTCCCTGGCTGATGCTTAAGCTCTGGTCCGGGATCAGCAGATCCTCGTCAAACTCCATCTTATACCCCAGTCCAAAGCAATCCGGGCATGCGCCGAATGGATTATTAAAGGAAAAGCTTCTCGGCTCCACCTCGTCCACACTGATCCCACAGTCCGGACAGGAAAAGTTCTGGCTGAAGGTGATCGGCTCGCCGCCGGAAACATCAACCGTCATCAGGCCGTTCGTCAGGCTCATAACTGTCTCGATCGAGTCGGAAAGGCGCTTTTCAATGCCCTCCTTAACCACAATACGGTCCACCACGATCTCAATGTTATGCTTAATATTCTTATCCAGGGAAATGTCCTCCGTCAGCTCGTATAAATTCCCGTCAATCCGCACCCGGACATATCCGCTCTTTTTCGCCTGCTCCAGCACCTTTTCATGACGCCCCTTTCTTCCGCGGACCATAGGGGCCAGAAGCTGCAGTCTCGTCTTCTCAGGCATAGTCATAATCTGATCCACCATCTGATCTACGGTCTGCCTGCGGATCTCACGTCCGCATTTGGGGCAGTGCGGTATCCCGATCCGCGCATAGAGAAGGCGCATATAATCATAGATCTCCGTCACGGTCCCCACCGTCGAACGCGGGTTCCGGTTCGTCGATTTCTGATCAATGGAAATAGCGGGGGACAATCCCTCGATGCTCTCCACATCCGGCTTCTCCATCTGTCCCAGAAACTGCCTTGCGTAGGAGGAAAGGGATTCCATATAGCGTCTCTGCCCTTCCGCATAGATCGTGTCAAACGCAAGGGAGGACTTTCCCGAACCGGACAAGCCGGTCAGAACGACCAGCTCATCCCTTGGGATATTCAGAGAAATGTTCTTTAGGTTGTGCTCATTCGCACCACGTATTTTGATATACTGCTTTGCCATCGATTCGCTCCTGTAACCGCGGTCAGACTGCCAGAGTGTAAGCAGAAACGCGGCCTTCTGTACCAATTCATTCTCAAAGATTGACTGTGTACATTAGTATATCACATCTCATTTATTTTTGCAAACATTTGTTCGCTTTGTTTGAAGCTGCCTTTTATTTCAATATCTGATCCAGCGTACGGAACAGCTTCTTGACATCAATCGGCTTGGATATATGGCCGTTCATCCCGCACCGCATGGCCTCCTGCTTATCCTCCTCAAATGCGTTAGCTGTCATGGCAATGATGGGAATGGACGCCAGCGCTTTATTCTTCAGCCTGCGGATCGCCCGGGTCGCCTCATAGCCGTTCATGACCGGCATCTGCACATCCATAAGCACTAACTGATAATATCCCGGCCGGGAATTTTTTACCATGTCCACTGCAATCTGCCCGTTATCCGCCACCTCGACACAAAATCCCGCGTCCTCCAGGAGCACGGTGGCAATCTCCTGATTCAATGCCACATCCTCTGTCAGAAGGATGCGGCCCGTGTGCGTCCTCTTCTGGGCCTCAGCCGTATTTTCCTCTTCACCGGCTTCCGCGTGTATGACAGAATGCAGGCAGCTCCGCAGCTCCGATAAAAACAGCGGCTTACTGCAGAATGCCGTCACCCCGGCCTCCCTGCCCTCTTTTTCAATATCGAACCAGTCATAGGCTGTCAGGACAATGATCGGCACATCCTCTCCCATCTCCTTGCGGATCCTCCGCGTCACTTCAATGCCGTTCATGTCCGGGAGCAGCCAGTCAATTACATACACGCAGTAGTTATCCTTGCGCATGGCAGCCTGGCGCGTGCGCAGCACCGCCTCCTTGCCGGATAAGGTCCACTCCGCCCGCAGGCCGATCTGCTGCAGCATATAGGATACGCTGTCGCATGTATTAAAGTCATCGTCCACCACCAGGGCCCGGCAGTTTTTAAGCTCCGGTATGTCCACCGGCTCCTTTTCCCCGGAATCCAGCCGGAGAGTCAGGTAAAGCGTAAATTCCGTGCCCACGCCCTGCTCGCTCTTTACCTCAATGGCGCCGTTCATCATATCCACAATATTTTTCGTGATCGCCATTCCCAGCCCGGTTCCCTGGATCTTGCTGATTGTAGAGTTTTTCTCCCGCTCAAAGGGCTCAAAAATATGGGCTACGAATTCCTCGCTCATACCGATTCCGGTATCCTTGATATGGAATTCATAATTGGCATATCCCGCCGGCGCTCCGGCTTTTTCTATGATCCGGACAGTGATAATGCCTCCGGCCCTGGTGTACTTTACGGCATTGCTGAGCAGGTTTAAAAGCACCTGGTTCAGCCGCAGCTTGTCGCAGTAAATATTTTCATTTATCACGTCCACTGCGTCCATGTACAGCTCAAGCTGCTTTGCATGGATCTCAGCCAGCAGTATATTGCGGAGTCCGTGCAGAATGTCCGGCAGCCTGCAGGGCTTTTCCTCCAGATGCATCTTCCCGCTCTCAATACGGCTCATATCCAGAATATCATTGATCAGGCTCAGCAGGTGATTGCCGGACGACATGATTTTCTCCAGATATTCCTTTACCTGTTCCGTATGATCAATATGCGTGATTGCCAGCGCCGTAAAGCCGACGATGGCGTTCATCGGCGTGCGGATATCGTGCGACATATTGGAAAGAAAGACGCTCTTGGCCTTGCTGGCCCTGTTTGCCTGCAAAAGCGCATCCTCCAGCAGGTTCTTTTTCTCCATCTCATCGCGGATTTCCTTATCTACGCTGCGAAATCCCAGAACCGCGCCGTGATCCCCGTCCCACAGGCCTGCCCGCACTGCCTTAAGCTGGAAATAAACAGTCCCGCTGTCCGTCGAAACACGGTAATTCACATAATCCGTCTTTTTTTCCACGAGCTCTTTTCTGAGCCGTTCGAGGGAGGCAAACTGCCGCAGCGTTTCTTTGTCCTCTGCATGCACAAAGTTTTCTATGTAGCGCTCCATGCTCTCTTCCAGGGAAATGTCTCCTCTGAAGGAAGTTTCACGGCCGCAGCTCTTGCTGTCATTGCTGCGGATCATCCTCCCTTTGCCTGAATCCAGATCAAAAAAGCAGACCACGCTGTAGTCAATGCTCAGCGCCTGCACCAGCTCCATCTGACGTCTCTCATTTTTCTCTTCCTCAAGCTTCTGGGCCGTGCAGTCCAGGAGAAAACGCTGGTAAAACAGCTTTCCATTTTCCCTTAACAGCTTGACATTGCCCATGACATGCAGGATCTCTCCGTTCTTATGGCGTACGCGGTACTCCACACTGACGCTGTCCCCCTCTTCCTGCAGTTCCCGGATGGCGTCCTGAAGCTCCTGTCTGTCCTCGTCCAGCACGGATGATGCGACCAGGAAAAATCCCTGATCCATCAGTTCATTCTGTGATTCATACCCCAGAATGTGAAGCGCGGCCCGGTTTACGCTGAGGATCTCGGATCCGTCCATGCTGTGGCAGAGGACGCCGCAATCCATGGTGGTAAAGATCGTTTCCAGCGTGCGGTTTTTCTGAATGATCTCCTGCTTGTAGCTGCGCTCCTGCGTCACGTCAACCGCTATGCCCACGGTTCCCATCACGCTTCCGTCAGGGTTATACAGCGGGGATTTATATGTCGTGAGCATTCTCATCCCCTCGCCGGTCACGATCGTCTCATCTGTGACCATCGTCTTTCCCGTTCTCATAACCTTGTCTTCAGACTCTTTGCAGACCGGATCATCCTGCTCTACATCCCAGATATACGCATGGCCGCGCCCCTGCACCTGCTCCCTGGTCTTATTCACGGTTCTGCAGAAGCTGGAATTCACCATTTCATGGATGCCTTCTTTATCCTTAAACCAGATGAGATTCGGGCTGTTGTTAATGGCAGCCTCTAAGAAATGGCGGCTCTCCCATAAATCCCTGCTCATCTTGCAGCCCTGCTGCCATCTCAGAAACCGGAAGCGCAGCTCCTCCCCGGACATGGGAGCCGTCCATATATCCTTAATATCCGGCAGAGCGCCTGCCAGGAGCGGGATCTGAGCCTTATCCGCGATCACGATCAGCTCAGCCTCTTCCTTTCTTGATGCACACAGAACCCCGAGCGCCTTCTTTGCATCCATATCCCGTACATCCGCCAGGATCACATCCGCTCCCGACGCCAGCGCTTCATCCGGTTCATCGCTTTCCGAAAACTCATGTGTAAAATGTTCAAGCGGCGGCATTTCCTTCAGCATATCAGCCATGCGCCGTTCATGGCCCGTTAAATAAATACGAATATGGCAATGATACATAAAATCCGTTCCCCCTGTGTGTTGCAGATTGTTTGTAACCGTTCAGATTATCTGAATCATTATGATTACTTATAAAATTGTGAAAATGCATTACCCCTCATTACAGGCTGCGGCCGTCTGCCGTTCATTTGTTAGCTGCTCACAGACTCTGCTTTAAATATTCTCCGGTTACGCTGTCTTTAGCGTCCAGCATCCCCTCCGGCGTCCCCGCATACAGAAGCTCTCCTCCCGCATTCCCGCCGCCGGGGCCCAGCTCAATGATGTAGTCCGCATCCTTCATCACATCCAGGCTGTGTTCAATAATAAACAGCGTATTTCCGCGTTCCGCCATCTCATTAAACAGCTTCATCAGACGGTGGATATCATCCAAATGAAGGCCGTCCGTAGGTTCGTCAAGGATAAAAATCTGTCCCCGTTCCTCAAGCCGCCCGGCCAGCTTCACACGCTGCAGCTCGCCTCCGGATAAGGTGGTCATAGACTGGTTTAAGTGGAGATAGCCAAGCCCGACCTTTAAAAGAGTCTCCAGCTTCTTAACAAGAGGCTGCCCCTCAAAGAAGCCCGCCGCCCGGCGGACTGTCATATCCATAACCTCGGCGATATTCTTTCCCCTGTACTGATACTGCAGAACCTCCCGGGAATAGCGTGTTCCGCAGCACACCTCACAGACTGTCTCAATCGAATCCATATACGCCATATCGGACACAATCACGCCCTTCCCCTGGCACGCCGGGCAGCCGCCCCTGGAATTAAAGCTGAAATACGCCTGGGCCACGTGATTCTCCTTAGCAAAAAGGCTCCGTATTTCATCCGCGATATCAAGATAGGTGGCCGGTGTGGAGCGCAGATTGATCCCAATATCCTTTTGCCGGATGGAAATCACTTCCCCCGGATAGGTGTCCTGAAAATATTCCATCAGAGAGCTTTTGCCTGAGCCCGCCACACCCGCAATCACTGTCATGACCCCCAGCGGCAGATCCACAGACACGTGCTTTAAATTGTGCAGCGCGGCGCCCTCCAGGCGGAACCATCCCGACGGCCTGCGCAGCTCCTTTTTCATCGGAAGGCGGGTCCGCAGCATCCGCCCGGTCAGGGTATCGGACTGAAGGAGCTCCCCATAGCTGCCCTCAAACATGATCCGGCCCCCGTTCATGCCGGCTTCAGGCCCCATATCCACAATATGATCCGCCAAAGCGATCACTTCCCGGTGATGCTCTACAATCATAACCGTATTTCCATGATTTTTCAACTTAATCAGAGAATTTTTCAGATTTTGAATATCGCGTGAATGAAGTCCCACGCTCGGCTCATCCAGGACATACATCATATCCGTCAGCGGCGAATTAATATATCTGGCAATTTTGATCCGCTGCGCCTCGCCGCCTGACAGAGTATCCGTTCCCCTGCTTAAGGAAAGATATCCAAGCCCAATCTCAATCAGGGCGTTGAGACGCTTTAAGATCTCCCGCTTTAAATCCACGGCCAGAGGATCCCCGATCCCCCGGATAAATGCCGCTGCGTCCGGTATCGGAAGATCCGCGGCCTCGCAGATATTCATGCCGTTTATGCGGCAGCTTCGGATCCGTTCATTGAGCCTGGCCCCTTTACAGTCCGGGCAGGTAAAGACGCTGACGATGCGGTCAAGCTCCTTTTTGTGAAGCTGCCCTTCCCGGGAATTAATGATGCTCCTGTACATCCGGGGATAAATGCCCTCATACTTCGCCGACTTCGGCCAGTCCGGCGGCGGGTTTTTGAGGCGGATCTGAGGAGAATACAAAAACAGCTCCATCTCCTCCTGCGAATAATCGCGTATCTTTTTATCCAGATCAAACAGGCCGCTGTAGGCGTAGCGCTTCCAACGCCACGCGCCTGTGGTAAAGGCCGGCCATTTGATCACGCCCTCGTCATTTAAACACTTGTCAAAATCTACCAGCTTATGGATATCCAGCTCCGTCACCGTCCCAAGCCCCTCGCAGCGCTCGCATTTCCCGTTCGGATGGTTAAAGGAAAAGCTGTCCGAATACCCCGCAAACGGCTTCCCCACCCTCGAAAAGAGCAGGCGCAGCAGCGCATAAATATCCGTGTACGTCCCCACCGTCGAACGCGAATTCGCCGCCGGCTTCTTCTGATCAATCACAATCGTTACCGGAAGATTCTCGACGCGCTCCACATCCGGCCTCCCGTATTTGGGAAGGAACTGCTGAATGAAGCTGGGAAATGTAGCATTCAGCTCCCGTCTCGACTCTGCCGCGATTGTATCCAGGCACAGGGAAGATTTTCCGGATCCGGAAACGCCGGTAAATACAGTTATCTTCTTCTTCGGTATGCGCAGGGATACGTTCTTTAAATTATTCTCGCCCGCATTCGTAATCTCAATGTACGCCTGGTTTTCCGTCTCCATCTTCTCCCCCTTTTCTCATGAGAGTATGCTTCCTGTCCATTACTGCAGTGAATCCCGATGCGCGGGCAAAAAAAGAACCCTGCCCCGCAGGATTCTCCGCCTTCCGGCACGCGCCGTGCCGGTACATCCTCAATGATCGCCGCTTTGCAAGGATGTATCAGGCCTGCCCAGCCCCCCGGACGCCGCCGAAAATCAGGGGCATCGTTCTCCTCGTATACTCCCCCAGAGAATAATTCCCGTTGGAAATACAGTAATCATAGATAATCGCTCTCTCGCAGAGCGTATACAGTCTGCCCACCTCATAGTAAGGCAGCTCCCTGGTAATCTGTCCTCTCCTCTGGCCCTCATCCACCAACTGGTTAATCATCCTGTAGTAAAAACGGTTCTGATCCAGCAGGTGCTTATCCCCCTTGGTCACTACCTGAGAGGAATAAAGAGACGCCAGAAGGCCGACCGGAATCTCCTCTCCTATCATATCATGAATACTATAGCAAAGGAATAAAAGCTTTTCATAGCTGTCCATCTCCGGATCCAGCGTCTGAAGCACCTCCTCATATTTTGCGTCAAATATCTCAGGCAGAGAGGACAAAAGCTCATCCTTTCCGCTGTAATAATGATAAAAGCTTCCTTTAGAGGTTCCTGACTGAAGAATGATCTCCTCAATCGTCGTATCTTCATATCCCCTTTCATGGAACAGCTTCCATGCCACACGGGCAATTTTGGCTTTGGTTTCACTTCCTTTTGCCATCTGTCTTTTCCCTCATTTCATCAAAAATGTGCCTGATTTCTATTTTAACATTAAATCGGAATGAAGTAAAGGTAAAGGTTAGATTCTTGTCCGCACCTGATCCTTTCCGCAGCATATACGATCATCTGGCGCACTCCCCCGCCTCCCCCAGAAGGATTTCCAGGCCATGCCGTAATTCCGGAAGAATATACTCCAGGCACTCCCGCACCGCCTTGGGGCTTCCCGGCAGATTGACAATCAGGGTTCTCCCCCGAATCCCGCTGGCCGCTCTGGTCAGCATGGCGCGTTTCGTAAACTGCATACTGTACGCCCGCATTGCCTCCGGGATTCCGGGAACCATCCGCTCGGCCGCTGCGGCCGTGGCCTCGGGCATCACGTCCCGGGGAGAAAATCCTGTCCCTCCGGTTGTCAGCACCAGATCCGCGCTTCCCTCATCACAGATCCGTATCATCGCATCGCGAAGCATCGCAAAATCGTCCGGCAGGAGTTCCCTGTGAACCACCTCGTAGCCTGACGCGCGCACAATCTCCTCAATCACCGGCCCGCTTACGTCCTCCCGCTGTCCGGCATACCCGGAATCACTGGAAGTAATGACTGCAACTCTCATATTCTGACTCTCCTTAAACCATTTCTGTTTTCCTGAATCTATAGCCTGCCGGACATACAGCCCGCACGCTATTTCATGATCTCCAGCATATCCCCTTCTTTTATCGTCCCCCCGCGGATCACCCGGCAAAACACTCCTTCCCGGGGCATAATACAATCTCCCATCGCCTGGAAAATCGCGCACCCGTGATGGCATTCCTTCCCAATCTGCGTCAGCTCCAGAATAACGTCATTGCACAAAAACCGCGTCCCGATCGGAAGCGTCTTAAAATCAATTCCTTCCACAACCAGATTTTCCCCGAACGCGCCGTCCTCCACCTGCGCGCCGCGTTTTCTAAATTCCTCGATCCTGTCATGCGACAGCAGGCTGACCTGACGATGCCATTTCCCTGCATGGGCGTCTCCCTCAATCCCAAAGCCCTCAATCAATTTCGCCTCATGGATATTTTTTTTCTGAACGCCCTTTACATCGCTCGTACAAACTGCAATTACTTTTCCCATTTATGCTCTCCTGCTTTCTCCTAACCGACTGCTGCAGCCGCGCTCATGAAACGGTTACAGCGCATTTCCCAGACGCGCTCTAAGCTGCGCATCCTATGTCACAATCTCTTCCCGCTCAGCCGCCTATCTGAGACATCCCCCGCCGCTCTGCGCCTGCCGTCTGCCCGCAGCCTCCGAAATCGTGCCCGGACGGCTTGCTGCGCAGGGCTTTTTCGATGGCGGCCGCCACCTCTTCATCACTGCAACCGGATGCCAGAAGGGGCTTAAGCTCCACACCTGTGTCGTACTGAAGACACGTTTTCAGGAACCCCTCTGCAGTCAGGCGCACCCGGTTGCACTCAGAACAGAATTTGTGGCTGACCGCGCTGATAAAGCCGATGCGGCCGCAGAAGCCCTCTGCGGCGTAATACTGACACGGGCCGTTTCCCATGACATCACTGCATGGCGTTAATGTGCCCACACGCGCCTCCAGAAATCCCTTTACCGCCTCCTCACTTACGAACGGAAAACCGGTTCCGGGCCCGATGGGCATCATTTCAATAAAACGGACATGGATCGGCTGGCTCCTGGCAAGCTCCACAAGCTCCAGGATCCCCTGCTCCTCCGGATCTCCCATTGGTACGCAGTTGATTTTCAGGGGAATCCTGTTTTTTAATACCGCCTGGCGGATGCCTCGTATCACGCGCTGCGCCTCATCGCGCCTTGTGATCTCCCGGAAACGGGCCGGATCCAGGGTGTCCAGGCTCACGGTTACAGCGTCAAGCCCCGCCCCGGCCAGCCCGTCGTACATCTCCTCCAGAAGGACCCCGTTCGTGGTAAGCGTGATATTCTCAATGCCGGGAATCGCGCGGATGCCGGCGATCAGATCCGTGACGCCCCTTCGCACCAGCGGCTCTCCGCCGGTAATTTTTACCTTTTTAAGCCCCATGCCTGCCAGGACAGCGACAATCCGCCGGATCTCCCCAAAGCGCAGGATCCGCTCGTGCGGGATACGTTCCACTCCTTCCTCAGGCATACAGTAACGGCATCTCAGATTACACCGGTCTGTCACGGAAATGCGGATATAGTCAATCGTTCTTCCCATCCCGTCCGTCATCTCACAAAATCCCCGCTTTTCCCACCGGATTTTGTCTCCAGATGTATTTCATTCATCTCCATGCGCTTGTCAATGGCTTTGCACATATCGTAGATCGTCAGAAGCGTGACGCTGACCCCGGTCAGGGCCTCCATCTCCACGCCGGTCTTTCCTTCCGCCGTCGCGGTGCAGATGACTTTGATTTCCATTTCTTCCTTATTAATCTCAAAATCAATACTGCACTTGGAAATAAAAAGCGTGTGGCACATAGGGATCAGGCCGGCCGTCTGCTTGACCGCCATGATTCCGGCGACCCTGGCCACGCCCAGCACATCGCCCTTTTTTACGGTTCCGGCCATAACTTCCCTCATCACGCTCTCATTCACCCGAATTTTTCCCGTCGCCACAGCGGTACGGGTTGTGACATCTTTTCCCCCCACATCCACCATCACGGCATTCCCTTTTGTATCAAAATGAGTCAATTTCTTTTCCATGAATTTTCCTCGCTTTTTTAATAGTCCTGTTTAAAAATCACATTATTTTTTTCATATTATATCGCTGATCGCACGGCCTGTCATCTCTTTTTAGGAAAGTTTTGATTTCTTAATATTTTTTTCAAATTTCTATTGTATTCCAGCACAATTTGTAGTATTATAGACTCATAACTAGAACGTAGTCTAGTTTTTGGAAAAGGGGGCATGGATTATGGATCATCCTTATGTTTTTAACATTCAGAAATTTTCCATCCACGACGGGGATGGCATCAGAACCAGTATATTTTTTAAGGGATGCCCATTGTCCTGTCTTTGGTGCCACAACCCGGAAAGCCAGCGGCATCCAAAGGAGCTGATGGTATTCCATGACCGCTGCACACTCTGCGGCGCGTGTGTAAAACACTGCCCCGAGCAGGCGATATCGCTCTCAGAAGACACGGTGATCCTGGACCGCAGCGCATGTACGGCCTGCGGCGTCTGTACGGACTGGTGCTTTAAGGGCGCAAGAGAGATTGCCGGTAAAGAGTACACGGTCCAGGAGCTGGTAAAAGAAGCGGAAAAGGACCGCATGTTCTATGAGAGCTCCGGCGGCGGCATCACCCTTTCCGGCGGCGAAGTGATGATTCAGGACATGGATTTCATCGAAACGCTGTGCCGCATTTTACACGACAAAGGCTACAGCGTGAATATTGACACCTGCGGCTATGCGCCTTACGGGAATTTCAAACGGATTCTGCCGTTTGTCGATACCTTTCTGTACGACATCAAGGCCATGGATCCCGAGGTACATAAGCATTTCATGGGCGTTGACAACGCGCTGATTTTAGAGAACCTGAAGAAACTGAGCGCGGATAAAGCTGCCATCAACATCCGCATCCCAACCATTGAGGGAGTCAATGCCGACGAAGAATTCATGAACCAGGTCATTGATTTCCTGCAGGAGAACCACATCCGTGTAAAGCAGGTCAATCTTCTGCCCTATCACAATACGGGCAACCACAAATACGGGAAACTTGACAGAGCCTACGACCAGGGGAATATACTGAAGACGCCGGACAAAGAGCGTATGGAGCTGTTCAAACAGATGTTTATACAACATGGTTTCAATCATATAAAAATAGGAGGGTAAAAACATGGCAAATGAAACAAGCTGTTGCTGCGGCCAGGGCGGCTACGAAAAGGATTATACCGGCAATCAGGAACGCGGTATGAATGAGCGTATCAGAAAACTCAGAAAAATAAGCACAACCACTCAGCCCCACATCTATATTGAGCGCGCCGTACTGGAGACGGAAGCTTATAAAATGTATGAGGGAACCGTTTCTGTTCCCGAGCTGCGCGCCCTGGTATTAAAGCATTTCTTCACCAACAAGACGATCAGCATTGACGACGGCGAGCTGATCGTGGGCGAAAAGGGCGACGGCCCGCAGTCCGCTCCCACATTCCCGGAGCTGTGCTGCCACACTCTGGAAGATATGCACAACATGAATGATCGCAAGATCGTGAATTTCTCTGTCACAGAAGAGGATTTAAAGATCCAGGAAGAGATGATTATTCCCTTCTGGGAGAACCGTTCCACCCGCCACAAAATCTTAAACAGCATGACGGACGAGTGGAAAGAAGCCTATGCAGCCGGTATTTTCACAGAGTTCATGGAGCAGCGCGGACCGGGACACACGGTTGGCTCCGAGAACATCTTTAAGCAGGGCTATCTGGACTACCAGAATGAAATCAAGGAAGCCATTGCCGGCTTAGATTTCATGAATGATCCGGAAGCAATGGAAAAGAAGAATCAGTTAAACGCCATGAGCATCTGCTGTGACGCTATCATGATTTTAGGAAAGCGCTACGGCGATCTGGCCAGAAAGATGGCCGCAGAGTGTACGGATGAGCAGAGAAAGAAAGAGCTTTTACAGATCGCCGCCAACTGCGACGTCGTTCCGGCTCACAAGCCGCAGACCTATTATCAGGCAATCCAGCATTACTGGTTCACCCACCTGGCGGTTACGACCGAGTTAAATCCGTGGGACGCTTACTCACCGGGACACTTTGATCAGCACTTGGGCCCGTTCTACGCAAAAGACGTGGAAGACGGCATCATCACAAGAGACGAGGCTCTTGAGCTGATGGAGTGCTTATGGGTGAAATTCTACAACCAGCCGGCTCCGCCGAAGGTAGGCATCACCTTAAAGGAGAGCTCCACCTACACAGACTTTGCCAACATCAACACCGGCGGCGTGACACCGGACGGCAAGGACGGCGTAAATGACGTATCCTATATCATTCTTGACTGTATGGATGAGATGAGACTGGTTCAGCCTAACTCTAACGTGCAGATCAGCCGCAAAAACCCGCAGAAGTTCTTAAAGAGAGCCTGCGAGATCGCGCGCGAGGGATGGGGCCAGCCCTGCTTCTACAACACGGAAGCCATTATCCAGGAGCTTATGAATGCAGGAAAGACCCTGGAAGACGCCCGCAAAGGCGGTTCCTCAGGCTGCGTTGAGACCGGCGCGTTCGGCAACGAGGCGTACATCCTTCAGGGATACTTCAACCTGCCGAAGATCTTTGAGCTCACTCTGTTTAACGGTGTGGATCAGATGACCGGCAAGCAGTTAGGCCTTCAGACCGGCGATGCCAGAGATTTCAAGACCTTTGACGAGTTATGGGACGCTTACACAAAGCAGATCAACTACTTCCTTGACATCAAGGTAAGAGGCTCCAATGTAATTGAGCAGATCTTCGCGAAATATATGCCGGTTCCGTTCCTGTCCATCCTGACCAATGACTGTATCGCCAAAGGCAAGGACTACAATGCAGGCGGCGCCCGCTACAACACCAGTGTTATCCAGGGTGTGGGCACAGGCACGATCTCCGACTGCCTGTCCGCTGTAAAATATAACGTATATGACCACAAGAAATTCACCATGGCTGAGCTTCTTGACGCGCTGAAAGCAAACTTCGTGGGCTATGAGGCGATTCATAACCTGGTTCTGAATAAGACGCCGAAGTACGGCAATGACGACGACTACGCAGACAGCCTTATGCAGAAAGTGTTCAACTACTATGTTGACAATGTGTCTGCAAGACCGAATATGAGAGGCGGATCCTACCGCGTTGACATGCTTCCGACCACCTGCCACGTATACTTCGGCAGCGTTATGATCGCAAGCGCCAACGGACGTCTGTCCGAGAAGCCGGTATCTGAGGGTATCTCCCCGGAGAAAGGCGCTGACGTCAACGGACCGACTGCTGTTATCAAGTCCTGCGCGAAGATGGATCACTTAAAGACCGGCGGCACCCTTCTGAATCAGAAGTTTACGCCTGATGTTCTGGAAGGCGAGGAAGGCATTGACAACCTGGCCAACTATGTGCGCACATACTTCAACATGGACGGACATCACGTACAGTTTAACGTTGTAAACCGCGAGCTTCTTCTCGAAGCGCAGAAAAAGCCCGAGGAATACAAGGACTTAATCGTCCGCGTTGCCGGCTACAGCGATCACTTCCGCAACTTAGACAGACCGCTGCAGGATGAGATCATTGAGCGTACGGAACAGAGCTTTTAAAGTTTTGAATTTATGAAATAATATGCGGGCAGGGGAGAGTATTTCTCCTCTGCCCGATGTGCGTTTGTGCGCTGTGGAATGTATCGGGTTTGGGGGGGAATTGGTTGGCTTTTGTTTAGAGTGTTTGGTTTTATGGAGTTTTTTTGGGGGGGATGCGAGGGGGGCCGCCAGTGACCACTTCCATATCCAACAGAACCCCGCTTTCGCTCGGAGAAAAGCGCAGCGGACGCTAAGCTCGAAAAGACCTCGCTAAGCGCCGGCGGTTTTCTACGGGTTCTTATTGGATATGGAAGTGGTCACTGGCTACGTTATCGGCAGGCCTGAAATCAATGTTGGCCTGCTGAAGTTGTTGCTATATCTTTTGAATTGTCTACTATATAACGCCGTTCTACAATGGTATTTATAAATAATTTTGATATTAAGTCTTGTTTTATTAAAATAGTCAAAAATATTTATTATCAAAATTATTATAAAAATTAAATATTAGGAGTATATATTCATATAGTTAGTTATCATTCATAATTTCATCTGCTGACTATTGAGTCCCTTTTTAATATGGCGGTTGCTAATGCTTGTTTAGCCTATCTTCATGTATAACTTATACAATCGAAAATTCAAAGTTGGCTATTATCTTTTCTTTTCTATTGTATAAGATTGTAAGCTTTTTTGGCATCCATTCTTTTCATAAAATCCCTCTACCCCTGGTTGAGAACCAAAGTATAGCATAGTAGGCGTACTATCTTTTGCCAGTTGCAGAAGCTTACTTCCCACTCCATGTTTTTGATATTCTGGAAGAACAAGTAATTCTGTAATCGTTCCAAAATAATAGCCATCTGAAAGTATACGCAGACAACCTACTAATACATTGTTATCATAGGCGGTTATATTTAGTGTTTTCGACAATGCGCTCTGTGTTCTTTCCAAGTCATAATCGCCTTGCCATACTTGATTAACAAATTTAATAAAGGTTGAAGCATTAAGTTCTTTATCGTCTACTTTATAATCCATTATCTTACCTTCACAACTTCCGATTGTCGTTCTGATTTTATCATTGAACTTGATCTTATTCAATTTTTTCGTAAAATTGCCATGATTTATCCAGTAACACTTATGTTAAATAGAGCAACTTTTATACATGAACAATGAATATTATATTTTACATAGAAATAACAACCGTCATCCAGAGATATTATTTATAGCCTGCGATGATGTAGCCAGAGCCAGCTTCCCTGTCCATCAGAAACCCGTAGAAAACCGCCGGCGCTTAGCGAGGTCTTTTCGAGCTTAGAGCGTGTCTGAAACATGCTTTCTGCCAGATGTGCGTTCCGCTTTGTGGGAGATTTGGGCCAAATGAACGCGGCGCAGTGGGCTGCGTTAAGTGAATTTGGCCCAAATATACCGCAAAGCGGGGCGTGCAGATGGCGGGAATGATGTTTCAGACACGCTCTGGCGTCCGCTGCGCTTTTCTCCGAGCGGAAGCGGGGTTTCTGATGGACAGGGAAGCTGGCTCTGGCGGCCCTCTCACGATCTATACACGGCCTTAAGTAATAGCATTAGGTATAAACCACAGCTATTTATTTTCCCCACGCTCTCCCACCAGGCGGCGTTTCTCCCACTTCCCGCTGCGGTAACGTGAAAAGGAAATGGCGCTCCCCACAAGCCATCCGATGGGAATTGACCACCATATTGCTCCGGGCCCAATCCGGCTTGCGAGGGTATACGCAATCGCAACCCTGCAGAATAAGTTGCCCAGCGAGCTCAGCATGAAGAAGCCCATATCTCCCGCGCCCCTCAAAAGTCCGTTGCTCACAAACAGTATACCCATCAGTATGTAAAATGAAGAAACCGTACGCATATAGGACATCCCGTAGCCGATGGAATCCACGTTTATATTGGAATCCATAAACAGATTCAATAAATTCGGGCCGAACAAAAAGATCATCGTTGTCAATGCCACGCTGAATACCACCACCATACATATGCTGGCTTTATAGCCCTCCTTCACCCGCTCCGGCTTCCCGGCCCCGATATTCTGGGCTGTATAGCTGGACATGGCATTGGAAAAGTTCATGTTCGGCAGCATAGCCAGGCTGTCGATCTTGGTCGCCGCCGTATAGCCTGCAATAAAGACCGATCCATAGCTGTTTACAAGCCCCTGCATAAACAGCATGCTTAAGGAGACGATCGACTGCTGGATCATGGAGGGCACTCCCACATGGGCAATCCGCTTCACAGCAGAAAAGTCAAACAGCCGCGCCTTCAGCTCTGGCGCGTCCTCCTCGTCCGGCATCTTCTTTAACCGGATTAGCAAAACCAGAAGCGACAGGCCCGCGCAAATCCCCTGCGCGATCAGTGTCGCCCAGGCCACTCCTGCCACCCCCATCTGATAGCGGATGACAAACCGCAGATCCAGATAAATATTGGCCAGTGTCGAAAAAATCAGAAAATAAAGCGGCGTTTTGCTGTCCCCCAGCGCATTATATATTCCATTCAGGGTATTATAAATGAACAGGAACACGGCCCCGCCGAAATAAATCTGCAGATACGTCCTGGAATCTGCCATAATATTGTCCGGCGTTTTCAAAAGGCTTAAAATTGCCGGCGAGAGTAGGCCTCCCACGATCATAATGGCAACGCTTAAGAAAAACTGCCCGATCAGGGCAGTTGATACCGTCACCTTCATCTCCCGGATCCGGTTCGCTCCAAAAAGCTGCGAGATCACGACGTTGCAGCCCATAGAGAGGCCCGCTGCCAGCGCCACGGCCAGAAATGTCACCGGAAAAGAGGCCCCCACCGCCGCCAGCGCATCTGCGCCTACAAAATTACCGACTACGATCGAATCTACCATATTGTAAAGCTGCTGGAAAAGGTTTCCCAGAAGCATGGGGAGAGAAAAGAAAAATAAAAGCTTCAGCGGCTTTCCCTCTGTCAGGTTTTTAACCATGGTTGTCCTTCCTCCTTTTCGGAAATGACGGTTTCGTGAATGTAGTTTGGGGATTCAGGGGTAAAAATATGTGAATCTTATTATTATAATGCGGTAGGATGGAAAAATCAAGTAAAAAATTTATTTTATGCAACTTATTACTGGAAATACTCAAAACTCTGTGCTATGATAAGGAAAGTAAACCGCAGTTCAATCTCTATTTCACTGCGGCAGCAATCTTTCACGAAAGGAATGATACTATGACAGGGAATTTCAAAACCAGGATATGGGCGGCAAATGTAGCGGGCTTTCCGCTTCCTGTCTATCTGGGCGTCCTGGCTCTGGTGATAGCGTGTATGTATACAGACTGCCTTCCGGCCGGGCTGGTCGGCGGCATCATCGTTTTGATGGTCGTGGGCGAAGGGCTGAATGCGATCGGCAATTCGCTTCCTGTGGTGCGCACTTATCTCGGCGGCTCGGTGATCTGTATCCTGGGCGCGGCGGCGATTCAGGCCGTCGGGCTGATCCCTGCGCCGACGCAGGATATTCTGAACAGGTTTGTAAACCAGCAGGGCTTTCTGGTCTTCTATATCTCCGCCCTGATCACAGGAAGCCTGTTTAACATTGACCGGGATCTTCTCCTGCGGGCTACGGTCCGGCTGCTTCCGACGGCTGTGATCTCCCTGGGCGCAGGCGTTGTGCTGGCAGGCATTTTGGGAATGTTCATGGGTAATTCCTTTTTGGAGGGCATCCTGTATATCGGTATCCCCATGACCAGCGGCGGGATGACGGCGGGCTCGGTTCCTCTGTCCGCCATGTATTCCTCTGTCCTGGGGACAGATGCGGGACAGATCCTCACAAGGATTACTCCGGCAACAGTGCTTGGAAACTGCGTCGCCATCGTTCTGGGCGCTCTGGCCAACAACGTGGGGGAAAAACGGCCTGAACTGACCGGACACGGACGTCTGGTGAATGACGGGACAAAGCCGCCTGAAAGACCGGTCATGAAGCCTTCCCTGTCCCTTTTATGCGCCGGTCTGATCATTTCCCTGGCGTTTTATGAGCTGGGGGCGCTGTTTCACCGTTTCATCTCGTTTATTCCCACTTATGCGTGGATGATCATCGCTGTGGTCATTGTCAAGGGCACAGGCATTATGTCTGAGCAGCTCGAGGAGGCGGCCCGCCAGTGGGGGCAGCTCGCCATCCATAGCTGGACCGCCGCGGCATTAACCGGCATCGGGGCGACGCTCATTGATCTGAAAGCCATCCTGCGTGATATCACCCCCTTTTACCTCCTGACCGTCGTCCTGGTCGTCCTGGCTATTACCCTGACCGCCTCGCTGATCGGCAGAAAAGTGGGATTTTACCCGCTGGAATCGGCTATCGCGGCCGGGATGTGCACCACCAATATGGGCGGTTCCGGCAATGTGGCGGTGCTCAGCAGCGCCAAGCGCATGGAACTTCTCCCGTTTGCACAGATCGTGACGCGTTCCTGCGGCGCGCTGATGCTGACGCTCGGCGGGGTTCTGGTGCAATTGATGCTCTGAATCTCCGGATGCTGACGGCTCTCAACAAAAGATAACACTGCAGAACATGCCGTGTGCGCCGGAACGCAGCAAAACATGCTGTGGATTTACAGGCGTGCGAAGCCTTTCATCCTGTCCGGACGGTTATGATGCAGGTACCTGAGGAAATTTTATGAATGTGTTTGTTGTTTTAATGCTCGTGTTTGCCGCTCTTGGGCTTCTCGATGAAATGCTGGGCGGCAGGCTGGGCTTTATGCCTGATTTTGAAAAGGGCCTTTCCACCATGGGAGGCCTCGCCATGTCTACGGTCGGTTTTTACGCGATCGGCATTTCCTATGTGCAGAGCCATGCAGAGGCGCTTGCCGCCGCGGCGGAACATATGCCCTTTGATCCGTCTCTTATCGTGGGATGTCTTCTGGCGCCCGATATGGGAGCCATGGGTATTGCGCAGAAGCTGGCCGCCTCGGCTTCGATCGCCATTTTTACCGGATCCATGGTTTCCGGCGGACTGGGAGCCACGGTCGGCTATCAGCTTCCCGTCTTCCTGGCCGCTGTCAGAAAGGAAGAGATCCCGGAGCTGATGCGGGGTTTTATTTTCGGACTCATTATGCTGCCCTTCGGCCTTGCAGCCGGCGGACTAATGCTCGGCCTGACGGTGACGGAGCTTGCTGTCAATATGATTCCGGTGCTGGCGCTCTGTGTGGTTCTGATCGCCGCCTTTCTTCTGATTCCCGCGCAGACCACCCGGTTTCTGATTATGCTGGGAAATGGAATCCGCATCATCAGCTTCCTGTTTTTCGGCATTGCGATATTCAGCGTCTTTGTCCCCCGGTACGCGGTCGTGGACAGCGCTCTGGTATCTGAAATGCTTGATATGGTTCTCCGGATGGTCGTCGTCGCCTGCGGGGGGCTCGTCATGTCCCACATTGCCCTTGATAAGCTCAGGCGGCCGATTGAGGCCATCGGGCGCTTTCTCGGCGTGAATAATGAGTCTGTGGTCGGCCTTTTCCTGAGCTGTACCCAGAGCCTTGCCATGCTGCCTCTGTTTACTAAAATGGATCGCAGAGGACGGATCTTAAACGCTGCCTTTTCTGTGGCTGGCGCGTATGTGGCAGGCGGCCAGATGGCCTTCGTGGCCTCTCTTATACCGCCGGAGGCGCTGACGGCTTATATGGCGAATAAAATGATTTCCGGTGTATTAGCTGTGGCGCTTGCGGTTTTGTGTGATAAAAAGCAGAGCTCATAGCAGCTAAAGGCGGCTTCTGCATCCATAAGGAACCCGCAGAAAACCGCCGGCTTCAGCGAGGTTTTTCTGCACCTTTTCCGAACGGGGGCGCGGTTCGCTGGATACAGAAGCTGCCGGAATGACCATTATGATTCTATAGCGCCTCCACTCTGCAGGAATGCTTTTTCGTCTTTTTGCTATAGCCAATCCCTACTGCCAAAATCCTTCCCGTATACTTTGGCCTCTCCCCCATTTTCCCTTTCTGTATTGTGGGCAACCATCACTCAGCCTTCCCTGGATCTCATTATAAAAGATTGAAAATCCCAAGTCAATGTCTCCTCAAATTCATCCAGGGAGCGTTCTCTCTGCAGATGCCTCACACTCTCACGGCAGCGCCGCAGCCCGCCCTTGCCGGTCTGTTCTATGATCCTGCGTCTTTTTTAGGAATCGTTCGTTTTTTCATACTATATTCTTATTTTAACCGTATCTTGATTTTTGCTCACAATGGAATTATACTGATTACGAAATGAGGGAACTTGATATGTCTGAGAATAAATTCAACTGCCCGGACACCGTCGCCCGCTGCGTCCCCATGAGCAGGCTGCAGTCCGTGATTGCAGGGAAATGGAAAATCCTGATCCTATGGTATGTGTCCTTTTACAGGGTACAGCGGTTTGGGGAGCTGATGCGCCGCCTTGACGGGATCACCCAGTCCACGCTGACCAAGCAGCTCCGGGAGCTGGAGGGCGACGGCTTCCTGCACCGCGAGATCTATAAAGAAATTCCGCCAAGGGTGGAGTATTCCCTGACGGAATTTGGGGAGAGCTTTATCCCTGTCCTCCAAACCATGATGGCCTGGAGCGAAGCATATCTCTGCCCGGATTATGAGAATCCATATAAAGAGCCGGATTTCCCGCAGCTATGACCAGCGGCAGAACGCGGCTTAATAGCTCCGGATGCGGTCATTTTCATCCTCGCCCGTTTTTTCGATCGTTTTTACCACCACCGTATACCCGGCCTTATCGCTGATCCTGACTTCAACGCGATCCCCGACGCGGCGTCCCTTTATCGCCTTTCCAAGGGGCGATTCGATGCTGATCAGACCTTTTAAGGAGTTTCCGCGGATGCTGGTGACAAGGCGGTAGGTTTCGTCCTCGTCGTCTTCCTCAAAGTAGAGTGTCACCGTATCATTCAGGCCGATCTCATCCGGCGCGGACTCGTCCGATACCACCCTGGCGTGCTTTAACATATTTTCCAGATAACGGATCCGGCTCTCATTGCGGTTCTTGTCCTTTTTTGCGGCATAGTATTCAAAATTTTCGCTTAAGTCCCCCTGCGCACGGGCCTCCTTGACGGCCTCAATGGCCTCCTTGCGGACCACCAGCTTGCGGTGGCTGATCTCTTCCTGTATCTTCTTTATATCGCTCTGCGTCAACTGTTCTCTCATCCTGTCACCCCGTTTGAATTTCCAAATATGCAGCCATTCACGCAATCGGAACGGTCACTGAAATGCCATGCCGCGGCAGATACCCCCGCCGCGGCACAAAACGCATTACAGAATATGTCCCTTTGCCTTCATCACGTCAATCACCTGATCCACATATTTCTCGCAGACGGCATCCGTCTCGGCCTCAACCATCACGCGGATCAGCGGCTCTGTGCCGCTCTGGCGGAGCAGGATGCGGCCCGTGTCGCCGAGGGCCTCTGCCACCTTCTGAACCTCGGCCTGAACGTCCTCATCCTCCTGGGCCCCGGCCTTGCTCTTTACCTTTACATTCTTAAGCACCTGCGGGTAAATCTCAATCTCAGAGGCCAGCTTTCCAAGCGTCTGCTTCTTCTCCAGAATCACCTCCATCACCTTCAGCGAGGTGAGAATTCCGTCTCCTGTGGTGGCGTGTTTGCTGAAAATGATGTGTCCGGACTGCTCGCCGCCCAGACAGTGGCCGTTCTGGGCCATATTTTCATACACGTATTTGTCGCCGACCGCCGTCTTTTCATAGGCAATGCCCTCTCTCTCCAGCGCCTTGTAGAGGCCGAAGTTAGACATAATGGTGGTCACGATCGTGTTGTTTACCAGCGTCCCCTGCTCCTTCATATATTTGCCGCAGATGTACATGATCTTGTCGCCGTCCACCAGCTCGCCCTTCTCGTCCACGGCCAGGCAGCGATCCGCGTCCCCGTCATACGCAAAGCCCACGTCGAGCCGCTTTTCCTTTACAAACTGCATCAGCCTGCCGATATGGGTGGAGCCACAGTTGGTGTTGATATTCAGCCCGTCGGGCTGATTGCTGAGCACATAGGTCTCCGCGCCCAGGGCGTCAAAGACATTCTTGGCAATGGAGAAGGAGCTGCCGTTCGCACAGTCCAGCCCGACCCGCATATTTTTAAAGGAACGGGTGGCAATGGAAATCAGATAGCCGATATAGCGGTTCCGGCCCGCTGAGAAATCCACCGTGCATCCGATGTGATCCCGCTTTGCAAACGGAATCTCGCCCATCTCTCCGTCCAGATAGCTCTCAATCTTTTCGATCACCTCTTCCTCCAGCTTCTCGCCCCGCTCATTGATGACCTTGATGCCATTGTCATAATACGGGTTATGGCTGGCGGAAATCATGATCCCGCACTCAAAGCCCTCGGTGCGCACCACATACGACACGCTGGGCGTGGTCGTCACATGCAGAAGATACACATCCGCGCCGGACGCGGTCAGGCCGGACACCAGAGAATACTCAAACATATAGCTGCTCCGCCTCGTATCCTTGCCGATCACGATGCGGCAGCGGTGATCCCCTGCCTTCTGCCCGTAATACCAGCCCAGGAAACGTCCTACCTTATATGCGTGCTCTACCGTTAAATCCACGTTTGCTTCCCCGCGGAAGCCGTCCGTGCCAAAATATTTTCCCATCCGTTCTATCCTCTCCTCGCTAAAATTTCCCTGAATTTAAATGGTTCAAAAAGGCAGCTATTTGTTATGTTATCTCCTCCAAATACCGCCTCAGGGCGTCCTGCCACGGCGGAAGCCGCTTAAAGCCCTTTTCCTCCAGCTTATCCTTGCTGATGCGGCTGTTCATCGGCCGCCTGGCCTGGCCCGGGTACGCGGCCGTGTAAGCCTCTGTGCTGACCGGCGTCACGGAAACATCCTCCATGCCCGCCTGCTTAAAGATCTCCTCTGCAAATTCGTACCAACTGCACAGCCCCTCATTGGTGGCGTGGTAGCGTCCGTACGCTTCTGTCTGAATCATGTCCACCAGAAGGCGCGCCAGGTCAAAGGTGTAGGTCGGGGAACCGATCTGGTCATCAACCACGCTCACCGCGCCCCGTTCCTTTCCGAGACGCAGCATGGTTTTGATAAAATTCTTCCCGTTTACGCCAAATACCCAGGCTATGCGGACAATAAAATATTTCTCAAGGAGCTCCTCGATCGCCAGCTCGCCCTCATATTTCGCCTGGCCGTAGACATTCAGCGGATCCCGCGCATCATCCGGCTCCCAGGGACGCGTCCCCTGCCCGTCAAACACATAGTCTGTGCTGATATACATCATCTTAATGTCCAGGCTGCGGCAGACTTCGGCAATATTTCTCGTCCCCTGTGCATTCACTTTCAGGCAAAGCTCAGGATGCTTCTCAGCTTCATCTACTGCAGTATATGCGGCGCAGTGGATAACGGCGCCTGGCCCGGCCTCTGCGATCACGCGCCTGCAGGCTTCCGGATCCGTTATGTCCATCTCATCCACATCCGCGCCGATCCCCTCGATCCCGCGCCTGGCCAGCTCGTTCATCACATCGTGGCCAAGCTGTCCCTTTACTCCTGTCACAAATACTTTCATTCTAATCGATCTCCATACATTTTTTCAAAATAGCGGCTGTACTCCCCGCTTATAATGTGCTTCCACCAGCTCTCATTTGCCAGATACCACTCGATGGTCTGGCGGATGCCTGTGTCAAAGCTGTACGCCGGCTTCCACCCAAGCTCGCTTTCAATCTTAGTCGGATCAATGGCATAGCGGCGGTCATGCCCCGGGCGGTCCGTCACGAAACGGATCAGGCTTTCCGGCTTGTCCAGGGCTGCCAGGATCGTCTTCACAACCTCCAGATTCGTCCTCTCATTGTGGCCGCCCACATTATAGATCTCGCCCACGCGGCCTTTGTGGAGAATCAGATCAATGGCCTCGCAGTGATCCGATACGTGAAGCCAGTCGCGCACATTCGCCCCGTCGCCGTAAACCGGCAGCTCCCCGTCCGCCAGGGCCCGGCTGATCATCAGCGGAATCAGCTTCTCCGGGAAATGATACGGCCCGTAATTATTGGAACACCTTGAAATGGTCACAGGAAGCCCGTAGGTCCTCTGGTACGCCAGCACAAACAGATCCGCCGCGGCCTTTGACGACGAATACGGGCTTGATGTGTGAAGCGGCGTCTCCTCTGTAAAGAACAGATCCGGCCGGTCAAGAGGAAGATCCCCGTACACCTCGTCCGTCGATACCTGATGGTATCTCTGAATCCCATATTCCCGGCAGGCGTCCAGGAGCGTTGTGGTTCCCATCACATTGGTGCGCACAAACGCTTCGGGATCCGTAATCGATCGGTCCACATGGCTCTCCGCCGCAAAATTAACAACCATGTCCGGCCGTTCTTTCTCAAACAGCTCAAACACAAATTTCCGGTCTGCGATATCCCCCCTCACAAACCGGTAATTCGGCCTGTTCTCCACAGGCTTTAGCGTCTCTAAATTCCCCGCATACGTTAAGAGATCCAGATTCACAATCTCATAATCCGGATATTTATTAACCATGTGATGCACAAAGTTGCCGCCGATAAACCCGGCTCCCCCTGTTACTATAATCTTCATCCTGTTTTCTCCTTTATCATTCCCGCGCCCTTTATATTCCTAATCCTGGTGCAGCCTGTCCACGTATTTACCGTCCAGGACATCCTTTAAATATTTGCCGTACTGGTTCTTTTTATACACCTCATACGCCCCCAGCACCTCTTCCCGGCTGATCCAGCCGTTCAGATAGGCGATCTCCTCCAGGCAGGCAATCTTACGGTGCTGGTGCGTCTCCACGGTCTTTACAAAGCTCGTGGCCTCCACAAGGGATTCGTGCGTCCCCGTATCCAGCCATGTAAAGCCCTGTCCCAGAAGAATCACGTCCAGCTCCCCGTTTTCCAGATAAATCCTGTTTAAATCCGTAATCTCCAGCTCGCCCCTCGCCGACGGCTTAAGATTTTTTGCGTATTCCACTACCCGGTTGTCGTAAAAATACAGGCCCGTCACGCAGTAGTTCGACTTCGGACTCGCGGGCTTTTCTTCGATCGAAACCGCCTTTCCCTGATCGTCAAATTCCACGATGCCAAAGCGCTCCGGATCGTCCACATAGTAGCCAAATACCGTGGCCCCGCTCTTCTTCGACGCAGCTCTTAAAAGGCGCTTTTTAAGCCCCTGTCCCTGGAAGATATTGTCACCCAGGATCATGGCCACTGAATCGCTCCCGATAAAATCCTCTCCGATAATAAATGCCTGCGCCAGCCCGTCGGGACTCGGCTGCACGGCGTAGCTTAAATGGATCCCAAACTGGCGGCCGTCCCCGAACAGCTCCTCAAACCGGGGCGTGTCCTCCGGCGTGGAAATAATCAGAATATCCCGAATCCCGGCGCTCATCAGCACTGACAGGGGGTAGTAGATCATCGGCTTATCATAAATAGGCAGAAGCTGCTTGGACGTTACCTTTGTCAGCGGATACAGGCGCGTTCCCGAACCGCCCGCCAAAACAATTCCCTTCATGTTTTTCTCCTCGTGTTCTTTGTTGTATCATTTGCTGCTGTTGCGCTACACGTACTATAGCATATTGAAAAGAGAATTGTAAACTGATTCTGGGGGAAAATTATTAAATTTTTATTACAGAAGAGGGCGGAAGGGAGATATTGTTTATTGGAAGGCATGAGGGGCAGAGGATATGCGGGCCATGGCGTGCCGTGATAAGACCGGCAAAACGGCTTCGAGCGTGTGTCACATTGATTCAAAGCTATTCCTCCACCGCATAAACAATGGTTCTTGCGTCCGGGAACTCGTAGCTGCAGGTTACGAACGAATAAAGACGCTTCGCGCTGTCCTCAGGGAGCTCCCGGAAAGCGCAGTTTTTCGTCATATCATCAATATACTGCCGGAATCCTTCCTCTGACGGGAACCGGGTTCTCCTCTTTTCCCCGTCCGCATTCCCGTACAGCGCCGCGACCGTGCGAAGGCGCAGCTCCCGTTCCGGCGTATAGAGGATAATCTCCCTGTGGCTGTCAAAAAAATCCTTTTTCTTGAATTCGACCAGATCTGCAAACATGCTTCCGTCTTTCATATGATGTCCATAGAAAATGGAATGCATCCCTGTCAGCGTGCGGTCGCTGTCACAGTCCAGGTAGATCGCGCCCGACGCGCTTATACTGCCGTCAAAGCCGGTTGTTAAATATGTGTCATTGTTCTCTGTCTGTACGATCGGATAGTCAATATCTGTTCCGGGGATCGTAAGCCAGCCGATTGTCTCCGGGTTGATCTGGCACAGGGCGGTGAAATCAACCGGCGGCTCGTATTCTACCGCTTCTCCTTCCCGGCTCATGCCTGTCTCTTTTAGGCGGTGTTCCCCGTATCCTGCTGCCGTTTCCCGCCCCCTGTCTCCCCCCTTCGCCCTGTTTTCCCGCCAGATCCCGTCTGGCGGCCTCCGGCCAGAGGAATGGGCAGAGGAATAAAGGGACAGGGACAGAAACAAAAGCGGCGCCAGAATAGCCGTTCCTGCTGCACGCCTGCGTTTGTGCCTGTCCCTGAGCGTTCCTTTTATTTTGTCTGATCGCGTATCCGTGTCCTCCTCAGTAAAATCCCTGTCACAGTTCAGACAGGCCTGCGCATCTGCTGCCCTGACCGTACGATCAGGCGGCAGTTTTAGTATCCGAATTTCCCGTCCAGCGACTCGTCCTGTTCGATCCAGTCCTTTACCTCAATTACCCTGTAATCATTTTTATTGTCACGAATATAGACGCGCTCAATCCCGGCGTTTATGATCATACGCTTGCACATGGAGCAGCTACATGAAGACTCCACATACTCCCCTGTGCGGGCGTCAATCCCTGTGAGGTAAAGCGAGGCTCCTATCATCCGCTCCCTGGAGGCGCTGATGATGGCATTTGCCTCTGCGTGAACGCTCCGGCACAGCTCGTAACGCTCTCCTCTGGGCACTTTTAACTCTTCCCGGATACAGCGGCCGATATCCGTGCAGTTCTTCCTGCCTCTGGGGGAGCCGACATAGCCTGTGGAAATCACTTCGTCATTATTTACGATCACACTCCCGTATTGCTTGCGCAGACAGGTGCTGCGCTGCGACACCATCTCCGCCAGATCGAGATAATAATTTGCTTTATCGCGTCGTTCCATACGCTCTTTCCTCCTTTTCTGCATCTGCAATTCATATCTCAAAGTTTTCTATTCTGCATGGATGCTTTTTGCTTTTCTTCGCTCCGGAAAATATTTCATTTACCGAATAGGTCATCTGAACTTTTTATAACCATACTCCTGCCTGTTAAAAATTTTACTAAATAAATGCTTCTTTTGCAAGCTATATTCCAGACATCCACTACAGTTTAACCATAAACGGTTACTTTTTCGCAAAAGCAACCGATATATCATATAACACCAAAGTAAACTTATGAAAACGAAGGAGGGTAATAGAATGACAATTAGCGGATCTAATCTCTTTATGGGCGCATATACAGAACGCGTGGCTGACAGAACACTTTCCGCCGGTTCCTGGCTTCCAGTCAGTGAGGATACGCAGAGAGAAATTACAAATCAGGTAGCAGAAGCCCTGAAACAGATAAAAGCCTCCGGGAAGAAGCAGGATTCCGTATCCATTTCAGAAGAAGGAAAAGCTTTTTTATGCAGTGATGCAGTGAAGGATAATATGCGGGAATCCAGCGCATTGCTGGAAAAGATGTATACGGATCATGCAAAGTTACAGGAAAAGCTGCAGCAGACCAGCCCGGATGATCCGTTCTGGAGCAATACCGGAAACCAGTGGCTGGTGTTCAGTGAACATCTCCACAGCAATGGTTTTTACGACTCCATGTCCGATGAAGAAGTGATCGCAGCCGAAACACTTTTAGATAAAATGACCTGCGGTATGGACGGAATGAGCAGCAGTCTGTATCATACCGGACTTAACATTTATGCCGGCAATGATCCGGACAAAATCAATACAACCGGATTTGATCTTTTTAATGAAAGCAGGGACGCACTGGCCATGGATCTGGAATCCTCCACCGCTGCGCTGAAATACTTTGGCGAAACATACATTGCCGATGAAGCATTGCGCAATGAGTTTAACGGACTGGTTGACAAATATTATTCCCACAACGCAGAGATATTACAGGGGTATCAGTCCCCCGCTGAAAAGATGCAGAAGGCAATCAGCAATATACACAGCGGCAAATATCCAAACTCCGCCGTTTTCAATAAGAGCAGCCAGAATGCAATTGAACAGTATTCCGAACGCTTAAATGCAGACAGCCATCTGGCCAGTGTCTCCCATGCCAGCGAAGAGGAAAACCAGTATCAAAAGGATATCTCCATCCTGTTTGAACAGTTAAAACAGGGAGCTTCCGGGTGGGATGATATGTGGAAAAAGCTGGAGAATGCGCTTGTGGACTATACTTCCGACAACAGTGACAACGAGAGTATCCGGCAGGCTGCGTCAGAGCAGGCGGGTGTGACATTGAACCGTATGAAAGGATACTGGTCGCTTTTGATGAACCGGTAAACGGTTTCGGTAACAGGTTTCAAACACGCTTTGATAAAGAAAATTCACGGTAAGCTGCAGTCCACTTTGCAGCCTGCCTGCAGCACAGCCTGTGAAAAAGGAGAGCGCCCCGTCCCCTGGAGCCTCTCCCCTTTTCCGTGCCGCTTGTAATGAACTTTTTTGCCTTCCTGCCTCTATCATCAAAACAAAACATAAAGGCCCATTTTACGTCTCATCCGCCGTCCGCCCGTCCTTCCGGGCATTCGCATCTCTCCCGGCAGCGCGCCCTGTATCTATATCTCCTGCTTCTTCGCCTCCAGAAAATCATTCAGCTCCGTATTCAGAACATTTGTGATAAACATATGCCCCGGCGCGTGCGTCACAACCAGCGGGAGCTTTGCATTCTCTATCGCCGCCTGCGGCGTCACCCCGCAGGCCCAGAATACCGGGATCTCGCCCTCGCGGATCTCCACACTGTCGCCATAATCCGGCCTTTTGATATCCCGGATGCCGATCGCCTCCGGATCGCCGATCTGCACCGGCCCGCCGTGTACATTTGGATACCGCTCCGTAATCTCCTTCGCCTTTTTCGCATTCTCCGGCGTCATGGGCCGCATGCTGACTACCATCGGCCCTTCAAAGACGCCCGCCTTCTCGCAGGCGATATTCGTCTTGTACATGGGCACATTGCACCCCAGCGCTATATGGCGCACCTCGATCCCCTCGCGCATCAGCGCTTCCTCAAAGGAAAAGCTGCAGCCGATCAGGAAAGCGACAGAATCCTCCTGCCAGAGCGCAGAGGCGTCTGTGACCTCCTCTGTCCGGACTCCGTTTCTGTATACAAAATACCTGGGTATATCGGTTACAATGTTTGCGCCCTCTCCCATATCATGGATATCCGGCGTCCCCTCCACGATCTCCAGAACCGGGCATGGCTTGGGGTTTTTCCTGGCAAATTCCTTAAAATCCTCGGCATAGCGCTTCGGCAGAATCACCAGGTTCGCCTGGGCATAGCCGGCGCACATGCCGGCGGTCGGGTAATCAATCTCTCCGGAGCGGATGAGCTTCCATATCTCCTCCGGAGCGGTCTTGCTGTAATCCTTCATCCGTACCTCCTCCTTTCTGCGATTCGCAGCTACATTTCTCATTCTGCTGCAGGCATCCACGATCTGCGCTTTCGCCCGCCCTGTCTACCGGAGGCCGACAGTCTCCTCCTCGAGCTCCACAATAAACTCGCTCCCGTCAACCACAACCTTATATTTCCCGGCGCGGCTCCAGTATTTGCCCGCCTCATGCGCAACCGCCGTATGGATCGCCGCGTCAAGCTCTTTACAGGGCTCTGGCGCTTTCTCAAAGCGTTCCTTAAGAGCTTTATATTTCTCTGCCTGCTCTACATAAAGCCTCTGCGCCTCTTCTATGGAAACACACTCAAATTTTACCTTGTAGCCCGGCCTGGACTGGGCAATCTTCGGCAGATCCACAGAAATAACGGCTGCGATCTTGGTATAGCCGCCCGTGGTCTGATGATCCGCCATCATGATAATGGGCTGTCCGTGGGACGGCACCTGAATCGCGCCGAACGCGATCCCGTCTGTGATGATGTCGCCGCCGTTTTTGTGCTCAATCACCTCGCCCTCCAGGCGGCAGCCCATGCGATCCGATTCGTTTGTAAAGGCATAGGATGCGCTTAAAAAGGTCTGGATCCCCTTGTCCGTAAAGCAGTCGTCCTGAGGACCCATCACGACGCGGATGGTCTGTTCCCCGGATGTGAATTCCTCCGGCGCAAGCGTTCTCTGCCTCATATTCGGCAGAACCGTCTTCGGCGCGCTAAAGCGGATCTCGTCGCCGCCTCCGAGCTTTCTTCCCTGATAGCCGCCCACCTTTGACTTCAGGTTCGTGGACTTGCTGCCCATCACAAGAGGAATATCGAGTCCTCCGGCAAAGGCGATGTACGCGCGGCTTCCGCTTACCATGCCCGTAAAGCTTAAGCTGTCGCCCTTATGAGCCAAAACGGCCTGGTACATCGGCAGGTCTTTTCCGTTCAGCTTCGGCCCCAGGTTTCCTCCGGTTACTGCGATGATATTGTCCTCCGTAAAGGAGATCATGGGCCCCATGAGGGTTACTTCGATGACCGCCTCATTTTCGTCATTGCCCGCCAGGATATTCGCCAGCGCGGCGGAGCGCTGATCCATCACGCCGGATACGGACATGCCCGCTTCCTGATAGCCGGTGCGCCCCATATCCTGAACCGTTGTCAGAAAGCCGCCGTTTGCAAATTGAATGCCCATCCCTACACCTCCTTATCGTATACGACATATTGATACGTATTGTCCGCTACTTCCCGCTCGATCCGGTCGTACTCGGCCTGCGTCACGGCCTTAAACCGGATGTACTGGCCCGCCTCTAAGAGAACCGGCTTTTCCCGGTCCGCGTCGTAAAGCTTTAAAGGTGTTCTCCCGATCAACTGCCATCCTCCTGGAGAATCCACCGGATAGATGCCGGTCTGTTCTCCGGCAATCCCCACGGAGCCTCCGTCGATCCGGACTCTCGGGCTTTTCAGCCTTGGGGTTGCGATCTCCTTGCTCATACCGCCTAAATAGGGGAAACCGGCTATAAAGCCCAGCATATAGATCAGGTAGTCCTCCGACGTGTGGATCCGGATGACCTCTTCCACGGTCTTATGATTGTGGGATGCCACATTTTCAATATCCGGCCCCATCTCCCCGCCGTACAGAACCGGAATCTCGATCACGGTCGGCGGCGGAATCTGAATGCTTGAAAGAGAGCCCATCAGGCTTTCAAATTTTTCTGTAAGAGCTTTAAAGCCGATGATTTCCGGCTTATAATGCACAAGCAGCGAGCGGTATGTGGGAACGGTTTCCACGATCCCGTCGATCGCGCTTCTCTCTACTGCAATCTTAAACGCCCTGATCCTTGTATTGATCTCCGGGCTGATCTCATTGCCGAATTCCACGCACACCGAGCAGTCGCCTGATACAAGGTATCTTACTTCGCTCATATTTTTTCCTCCACTGTCCACATTATCCGAAAATGGTTAAAATGTTCGGAACTGCCTTGATTCCTGAATAACCGGTCAGAAGCACCACGCATAAGCCCAGCACAATCAGAACCGTCGGATGCTTATAATCCTCGCCCACAATATCCTTTCTTCTGCTCGCAAGAAGAATCACCAGCAGCGTCAGGGGCAGGATCAGGCCGTTTACAGAACCCGCCAGCACCAGAAGCGTGGCCGGCTGTCCGAGAAGCGTCATGATGATCGTCGATACAGCGATAAAGCCGATCACGAACCACTTCTCGTTCTCCATGATAAACGGGTGCAGCGTCTTTAAAAAGGAAACCGAGGTATAGGCCGCGCCGATGATCGACGTGCAGGCCGCAAAGAAAATAACCATTCCGAATATGAAATATCCGATATTACCCGCTCCGCCTTTAAAGGCTGCCGCCGGCGGGCTGGCCACCCATTCCGGGCTGCCGACAATCTGCGGCATGGCTGTGACAACGCCTAATACAGCTAAAAACAGCAGGATCCTCATGGTTCCGGACACGCCGATTCCCATTAATACGGACTGGCGCACCTTGGGAAGATCCTTCTTTCCCGAATAGCCCGCGTCCAGAAGGCGGTGCGCGCCGGAGAAGGTGATATAACCGCCGCAGCTTCCTCCAAGGAGCGTAATCATCGGGAATACGAGCCCCGGGGCCTCGCTGAACTTAAAGAGGCTGACCACCGCCTCGCCGACCGGCGGCTTGGAGCGGAAGGCCACAAACAGCACCACTACTATCATAATGCTTCCAAGATATTTTGTCATCTTATCCATGCCGTTTTTTGCATCTTTGGATAAGAAAATGAGTATGCCGATCGCGCCGCCGATGATGGTGCCGGCCTTTAAGGGAAGGCCAAACATTACATTCAGCCCCGTGGCCGCGCCGCCAACATTTCCGATATTAAATACCAGGCCGCCAAGGGATACCAGGAATGCGATGAAATATCCCAGGCCCGGAAGCACCTTATTGGCTATATCCTGTCCGCGCATGCCGGACACTCCGATGATGGACCAGATATTGAGCTGCGTCGTGACGTCCAGCAGAATGGTGCACACAATCACCATTGCGAAAATTGCGCCGTACTGTCCCGTGAAGGTGGCTGTCTGGGTTAAGAACCCGGGGCCGATGGCAGATGTCGCCATCAGGAACGCTGCGCCGAACAGCGCGGTCATATTATTTGAAGAGCTTTTTTTCTTTTCTGACATAACGATATCCTTTCGTGTTAAAACAGGTTTTTAATCTCTACGCCCTCAGAAACAAGCGTCTCACGGATATTTCTTACAAACTCCAGCGCCTTGGGGTTGTCGCCGTGTACGCAGATAGAATCCGCCTTGATCGCGATGTCATTTCCATTGACGCTCTCCACCTTGCCTTCCTTAACCATGCGCACCACGCGCCGGATCGCCAGATCCTTGTCCTTAATCACCGCACCCGGAAGCTTCCTTGAAACCAGCGTTCCGTCGTCATTGTACGCGCGATCCGCAAACACCTCGCTCGCAGCGCGAAGACCTGCTGCCTCAGCGGCCTCAATCATCTTAGAACCGGCAAGGCCCATGAAAATGATATCCTTGTCTACCTCATAAACGGCCTCGCACATGGCTCTGGCGAGCTTTTCATCCACAGCCGCCATATTGTACAGCGCCCCGTGCGGCTTTACATGCTGGATCTTTACGCCCTGGCTTTTCGTGAATGCGTATAATGCGCCCAACTGGTATTTCACATACGCCTTGGCCTCCTCCGGCGTGACCGCCATATTCCGGCGCCCGAAGCCCATCAGATCCGGAAAGCCCGGATGCGCGCCCACGGCTGTCCCGCACGCCTTTGCCAGGGCAATCGTCTTCTCCATCACCAGCGGATCCCCGGCATGCCATCCGCATGCCACGTTGGCTGATGATACATACTTTAAGATTTCCTCGTCCATCCCGAGCGTGTAGTTGCCAAAGCTCTCCCCTAAATCACTGTTCAGATCCACATAAAACATATACATATCCTCCTCTTCCTCACTACAGCAGCTCATGGCATATAACCCCTGGATTGACCGGGGTGTTGGATCAGCCTGCTGCCGCCCCTTCGTTTCCTGAGCCGTTCCGGCCCTGTTTCCCTTATTTTATCTGTCTTTTCATATTATTTCAAGATCATTTTACATTATTTTTTTTATTTTTGTTTTTTAACAAAAAATTCGTGCAAATTCGCTCGCTTTTGCTGTGCGAATCTGCACGATGTGAATTTCTGCACTGTTTTAGCACTACTGTTCCATCCGTCCAGTAATTGGATTGTCAGTGCCGAATATTTTGTCAGCCTGCAAGGCGGAGGAAGGAGGCGATGCGGTGGCATCGTTGACTGACGACAACGCAGCAGATGGCAAAATAGGCGGTTCTGACAATCCAATTACTGGCTGGATGGAACACTACAGCGTGTCTGAAAAATTACTCCTTCTCCATCCTCCTCTTCATAGAAAACCGTGTCGTCCCCAAAAGGGCGGCCGCCCTGGTCAGATTATTATTGCACAGCTTGAGCGCCTGATCCATATACCTCTTTTCCAAAGCCGCCACCTCCTGCTCCAGGCTCACCGGGCCCTGTGTCAGATCCTTCAGATAATAGCACTCCCCTCCGGGCGGCGCGGCGTCTTTTCTGGCCGGCGCCAGCTCCACATGCTTTTCCAGCGTATTCCCCTGGCTGAACAGAAAGCAGCGCTCGAAAATATTCTTCAGCTCCCGCACATTCCCCTTCCAGTCATAAAGGATCAGCTCGCGCATAAAATCCGGATCCACCCGCTCTATGCTTTTCGCAAAGGCCTTATTATAATAATCCAGATAATAGTCGCAGAGCGCCGGAATGTCCTCCCTGCGCTCTCTGAGCGGCGGGATCACGATCTGCATCACGTTCAGGCGGTAAAACAGATCCTCCCGGAATGCCCCTTCCTTTATGGCCTTTTCCAGATCCCGGTTCGTGGCTGCCATGACGCGCACATCCACCTCCGTATCCTCCAGAGCGCCGATGCGCTTAAACCGCCTGTCATCCAGAAAGGTCAGAAGCTTTGCCTGCATGGCCATGGGAAGCTCGCCGATCTCATCCAGAAAGACTGTTCCCCCGTTTGCCAGCTCAATCAGCCCCTTTTTAGTCTTCAGCGCTCCCGCAAAAGCCCCCCTCTCGTATCCGAACAGCTCGCTCTCCAGAAGATTCTCCGGAATCGCCCCGCAGTTGATCCGCACCATCAGGTTATCGCTCCGGTCGCTGTGCGCATGGATCAGGCGCGCCACGATCTCCTTCCCGGTTCCCGTCTCGCCGCGCAGCAGCACATTGACCGTGGAATTCGCTCCCAGCACGCGGATCTCGCTGCGTATCTGGCTGGCTGCCTGGCTGACGCCTGTAAATTCCTGGGGCTTTCCTTTCAAAAATTCCAGGGAATCGCGGCTCTTCATCTGATCCAGGCAGCGCCTGACCATGAAATCAATCTCATCCATATCAAACGGCTTGAGCACATAGTCGCACGCGCCTTTTTTAATGGCCTCCACCGCCTGCGAGACGGAGCCGTAGGCGGTCATCAGAATAATCTGGATATCCTCGTCTATCTGTTTAAAGTCAGGAATCGTTTCCATACCCACGCTGTGTTCCAGCAGATTATCGAGAAGCACGACTGCCGGGTGATACTTTTTCACATACTCCAGCGCTTCCTTCACTGTGGCCACACATGCCGTGTCATGCCCCCTGTCCCGTAACCCCTCTTCCAGGGTATAGCGTATCAGAAATTCATCATCTACAATTAAAACCCGTTTCATCACGCCTCCTGTAAGCCGCCGCTCTTTCTGAATGTGAGAACCGCCTTCGTTCCCTCTCCGGGACGGCTCGTCATCTCAATACTCCCCTCATTTTGCTCCACTAAACGCCTGACGATCGCCAGCCCCAAGCCGATACCGTTAATGCTCTTTGTATAAAACGGTTCCATGGCCTTTGACAGCTCCTCCTGCGTCATTCCTCTCCCGTTATCCTCAAACACGATGCGCGCCGTGCTCTGTGTTTCCTCGCCTGAGACAAGGATCTTCCCCTCCCGCCCCGGCTCCATGGCCTTTAAGCTGTTCCCCGCCAGATTGTGAATGATCTGACGAAATTCATTCTCATTTACATAAGCCTTAAAGCCTGCCGGAACCGTACACTCAAATACCGCGCCCTGTTCTCCGGCCCCTCTGGCATAAATCATGGCGATTTCCTGCAGCGTCCGCCCCAGATCCACCTCCTCCCGGACCGAATCCTTTTTCACGGACAGCGTAAACAGATTCATGATCAGCGCATTTACCCGGTCGATCTCCCGGATCATATTCTCGCAGAGCATCCGGTCCCCGTCCTTCCCGGCCCTGTCAAGCAGGAGCTGGATGCCGGAGCGGATGCCGGCAATCGGATTTTTGATCTCATGCGCCAGAGTTGCCGACATCCGGCTCGTGTACTCCATCTTTGTATAATTATCCATGTCATGCAGAAGCCGCTCAAAGGTCACGGCCAGCTCCCCCAGCTCGTCATGCCGCTTTACCGTATCAAAATGGTAGCTCCTGTAGCTCCCTTTATTGGCATTGATCGCACGGCACGTCCGGCTCATGCTGCGCACCGGCCGCGTGATATTTTCGGAAATAAAAATACTGGCCTGGATGATAATCAGAAGCGCCGCAATGGCCCCAACCACCACATAGTTCTGCTTTTCCAGAATCTCCTCGGCAAACTCTTTTTTATCAATCAGAAATTCCAGCTTCCAGCCAAATGAGTTCCCTCCCTCATTTGTCTGGAATACCTCCATCCGCTCCCGATCCTCCCATTTTGTCACCCGGTCTCCGTCCGCATCCGTGATCCGCACCATTCCGCGCCCGTAGTAGCGGTATTTCCCCCGTACCGCATCCTCAGGCAGCCTGCCGTGCAGAAAATTCAGATCCCGGTTGATCTCATCAAACATCACCAGAGCAAGTGTGCGCCGGCTGTCTCTCTGTATCGTATAGCCGCTGTAATACGAAATCGCCCCAAACCCGCACAGCACCACGATCCCCACGATCAGAAACGGGATCATCACCTCATTTTCGATCTGGAAAAACCACCGCCTGACCCGTTTAATCATTCCTCTCACGCTCCTCCCCCCTTTCTCCCCTCAAACAGAGGAATCAAAAGAAAAGCCGCGCTGGAAATAACCGTGGCCGGAAACGCCCAGTACACGGGAAGCTCCCTTTCCCACAGCGCCGCAATGCACACAAGACCCACAAAAAACGCCCCCCAGGCTCCTTTTTTCGTCCCTTTGGGATACAGAAAGGTTCCGTAAAAGAGCGGCGTGCATACCACGGAAAACATGCCCCAGATATCTGCCCCAAACAGCAGCGTATTTTCCGGCGGGTTCAGAGACAGTATCAGGGACAGCGTGCCTCCCAGAAAAATGAACCCGCGGGCCAGCCTCAAAAGCGTTTCCTCCCGGATCGGCTTTTTCGCCATCTGTCCCGCCACATCATAGGAAAGCATGGAGCCAATCAGAAGGAGCTGTGAATTGGCCGTGGAAACACAGGCCCCGATCACGCTGATCAGAAAAAAGCCGCTGAACCTCGAACGGATCAGATGATGAATGGCATAGATAAAAATATCGTCCGTACCACAGTATGTATCCAGATGGGGAAACAGGATCTTAAGCCCCAGCCCGATCTGCGTCAGCAGGAAATAAAAGACAGCCAGGAAGCACAGGGCATACACAATCATCCGTTTTGCCGTCCTCTTATCCTTTGCCGCTGACAAGCGGATCAGATACTGCGGATTGGTCGCAAGGCCCATTCCCCAGCCAAAAAACATGGTCGCATACATCATTCCCGAATAACCGCCAAAAAAGCCGCCGTAGCTGACCAGAACACCTCTCTCCATCATCTTTTGCTCAACCAGGCGGGTCGTCAGAAGCCAGCTTCCCTCCACGCGCCCCATGATCACAAAATAGATGACCCCTATACTGACGGACAGCATAATCAGATTGCACGCATCCGTTTTGGTCACAGAATTAAAACCGCCAAAGGTGGAATAGAGGATAAACAGATAAACAAGAAATACAGCCACTTTATAATCGATATTCAGAAGGCTGGAGGCTGCAATCCCAAAGCCCTTGATCTGGATGACCAGATACATCACATACCCACAGGAAAAAAGAACTGCCGAGGCAGCCTGCAGCCCCTTTGAGCCGTAGCGCTTCCCTATCAGCTCCGGGATCGTAAAAATCCGGCAGTCATGCAGACGGTCGCTGACGGCAAACAGCATGACTGTCCCGATAAACCAGGGAATCACCGAGGTGGCAATTACTGAGGTCCCCTCCAGATAGACATTCCCTGTATAGCTAAGAATCGTCGCCGCAGAAATCCAGGTGCCCACAAAGGTAAAAAAGAGGCGCAGAAGGCTGATGCTGCGCTCGCCCACAAAAAACTTGGAAACCGAATCGCTTTCCCCAAGCGAGGACTTTCCAATGAAGAGAATGACCAGAGAATAGACGCCGAAGTACACCAGATACTCAAATGTTTTGCTCATACCTGCCCTCACCCCTCATGTTTTTCATATGCCGCCAGCAGCCATTTTCCCCTGCCTTCTTTACCGCCCGCCATGCTTTCCCCCTGACAGCCCGGCAGACGTCCGTCCTGACAGCCCGGCTCCTCAAGCCGGTAAAAGCCGTACCTCTGCCCCGCTTCCAGGCGTCCTCCCGCATCCGATATGTGTACCTCCTTCGCCCCGTTGCGGTATGCCTGATGAATCATCCGTTTCGCCAGCCCGGCCAGTTCGCTCTCCTCACAGCGCAGGATCGTCAGATACGCCGGGCCCCCGCCCGGGACCTCCCTCTGATCCAGAAGATAGCTCCAGTGACGATTCCCGCCCGCTATCTGAGGAGCCAGCTCCCTCTCGTATTCCAGCCCGACCAGCGTCAGTCCCCTGGCCGGGATCGTCGGCCCTGCCGCCGCCCGGTCTCTCGCCTCCAGAATCTCCTCCACATACTCCGGCGGATAAACGCCCATTCCCACCTTCACAAGGGTTCCGGCAATAATCCGAACCATATTATAGAGGAAGCCGCTTCCGCTGATCCGAAGCACGATCATATCCCCGTCCTTTTGCAGATCCAGACTGTAAATGGTGCGCACCGTATCCTCTGCCTGGGTCCGCACCGTACAGAAGCTCTTGAAATCGTGCTCTCCCACAAGAAAAGCCGCCGCCTGCCTCATCCTGTCCACATCCAGCTTAAAATAGCAGAAATGGCTGTACAGGCGCTGCAGCGGCATATCGATCTTCCGGTTCAGAATCCGGTATTCATACGTCTTCACACAGTTCGCCTTCCGGGGATGAAAGGTTACGGGAACTTCCCTTGAGGACTGAATGCGGATATCATCCGGCAGCCTCTGATTCAGGGCAAAGCAGAACTTATCTCCCGGGATCCGGCTCTCTGTGTCAAACACCGCCACATTCCCCATGGCATGAACCCCGGAATCGGTCCGGCTCGCGCCCGTCACGCAGACCGGTTCCTTTAAAAGCGCGGTCAGCGTCTGATTCAAAACCTCCTCAATCGTCACTCCATTCGGCTGGAGCTGCCAGCCGCAGTAATTTGTGCCGTCATAGGCCACAACCAGTAAAATCCGTCTCATTGCTCTCCCCTGTATACTCAGCGTAGCCCCGTGCATCCGAAGCGCCGCCGTACAGCCTCACAGCCGGCTCAGTGCAATCACGCCTGCCAGATAACACACACATATCCCATACGCCGTCCAGTCGCGCGGCGCGTAGCGCAGCGGCTTCATCTTCGTCCGTCCCTCCCCGCCCCGGTAGCATCTGGCCTCCATAGCCATAGCCAGATCCGTGGCCCGGCGGAAGGCGGACACAAACAGCGGCACCAGAAGCGGAATCATATTTTTAGCCTTCTGAATCAGATTTCCCGACTCGAAGTCAGCGCCCCTCGCCATCTGAGCCTTCATAATCTTATCCGTCTCCTCCACCAGGATCGGGATAAAGCGGAGCGCAATGGACATCATCATCGAAATCTCATGCACCGGGACGCCGATCCGCTTTAAAACGCCCAGGCTCTTCTCCAGGCCGTCTGTCAACTGGTTAGGCGTTGTACACAGCGTCATGATCGATGAGCCCACGACCAGATACATCAGGCGCATCCCCATAAAAAAGGCCAGCGCCGCTCCCTCTCTCGTCACCCGCAGAAAACCGATGCGAAACAGCTCTTCCCCGTCCGTCAGAAACAGGTTAAAGCCGATACTGATCAGAAGCAGGAGCACAATCGCCTTTAATCCCCTGACAATAAAACGAAACGGCACCTTCGACAGCTTCACCGCTGCTCCCATAAACACCGTCGCCGCCAGATAGCACAAAAGACTGTTGGCAAAAAACAAAGAAATAATAAAAATCATGGTCCCAAACAGCTTTGTCCGCGGATCCAGACGGTGAATCACCGAATCCACGGGATAATACTGCCCGATTGTAATGTCCCGTATCATTGGGTCTTATTTCCCCCTTATTTTAAGATGTACTCCCAAAGCCTCACAAAATCAGTCGCGGTGAGGTTTTGAGGGACATAAAAGCGACAGAATCGCATCCCTCGCCTCTTCCACAGTGGTGATCGAATCATCAATGGGAATTCCCCGTTCCCTCAGTCCCTGGACCACATACGTAATCTGAGGCGCGGCCAGACCCATGGACTCCAGCTCCCGGTAGTGGAGGAACACCTCCTTCGGGGGCCCGTCAAACACCTTTTCGCCATGATTCATCACCATGATCCGATCCACATACCTGGCCACATCCTCCATACTGTGTGACACAAGAAGGATGGTGAGGCCGTGCTGGCGGTTCAAACGCTCAATCTGGTTCAGGATCTCATCCCGGCCTCTGGGATCCAGCCCCGCCGTAGGCTCATCCAAAATCATCATCTCCGGACGCATGGCCAGCACTCCGGCGATCGCCACACGGCGCTTCTGGCCGCCGGACAGCTCAAAGGGCGACCGCCCGTAAAAGCTCTCGTCCATCCCGACCAGGGACAGTGCATGCCTGGCCCTCTTCTTCGTCTCCTCCTCCGAACATCCCAGATTCTTTGGCCCAAAGCAGACATCGGAAAATACATCCGCCTCAAATAACTGATGCTCCGGATACTGGAACACCAGACCCACCCTGCCGCGCAGCTCCCGAAGCTTATACCCCTCGCTGTAAATGCTCGTTCCGTGGTATAAAATATCGCCGCTGTCCGCCTTAATCAGCCCGTTCAAATGCTGGATCAGGGTAGACTTGCCCGAACCGGTATGGCCGATCAGCCCCACAAACTCCCCGTCCTGAATCTCAAAATTCACATGCTTCAGCACATGATGCTCAAAGGCCGTGCCGGGGCCGTAAGTGTAATCCAAATCAATTGCTTTTATTGACATCATTCATTCCCTTCATCCCGTGCTCCAAAAGCGGAACCAGCGCCTCAATCAGCTCTTCCCTGGTCAATATCCCGTCCGGAAGCGCCACGCCCTTCTTCTTAAGCTCAAACGCAAGCTCCGTTACCTGCGGAACATCCAGCCTCCATTCCTTCAGCCGTTCCACACTCGAAAAAATCTCCCTCGGCGTTCCGTCCATGACCACAGAGCCGCCTTCCATCACGATCACGCGATCCGCGCCGATCACCTCTTCCATATAATGGGTGATCAGAATCACCGTGATCCCCTCGGCCCGGTTCAGATCATGTACGGTCCGGATCACCTCTTTGCGCCCGTTCGGATCCAGCATGGCAGTCGGTTCATCCAGGACAATGCACTGCGGCTTCATGGCCATCACGCCCGCAATCGCCACCCGCTGTTTCTGTCCCCCGGATAAGCGGTTGGGCGATCGCTTGCGGTACATGGCCATCCCCACCTTCTCCAGGCTTTCGTCCACCCGTCTCCATATCTCTTCTGTCGGGACGCCGATATTTTCCGGGCCAAAGCCCACGTCCTCCTCCACCACATTTCCGATAATCTGGTTGTCCGGATTCTGAAATACCATCCCCGCCGTCTTTCTGACCTCCCACAGGGCCTCCTCATCCGACGTGTCGAGGCCGGAAACCCAGATCGTGCCCTCTGTCGGGAGCAGAATCCCGTTCAAATGCTTGGCCAGCGTCGATTTACCGGAGCCGTTATGCCCCAGTACAGCGACAAAGCTTCCCTTTTCAATCTCCAGATCCACGTGGTCAATAGCCCGTTTTACCTCCTCGATCCTGTCCTCTTCATCACGCTTTATATAGTCATATACAAGATTTACTGCTTTAATAATGTTCATCGCCGCGCCCTCTGCCTCTCGTCCTGTCTTGATCCGTTTTGTCCTGTCCGGTCTGGTTTTGTGAATGCCGGATCCACGCCGCTTCCCGGGCGGTGTGTGGAATTGGAATGCTGCGTATTTGTGTAAATTGTAGATGAATTTTCTAATGGCGTCAAGTACAAACGGAGGAAACGCGGAAGAAAGATGGGGGATTCTGTGGCGGGGATGTTGCTCAGGGTTAAAAAGAGTCGTGACAGGGACGCCGGAAGCGGGCCTGGAATTATGCAGAGGCGATAACCTACAGACGAAAAGAATGAGCGATTGCAACGCATACTACATATCGGAACCCATCCTGACTGGGTTAATCATTATAAATAAAAACATGAACCGCTTGACGTTTAAAATCATTTGTAACTCACAAGCGCAGTTAAAAACCCGTGAAATTAGATATGTAAGATGCTGATTGTATTTTCATAGGCTATAGGATATAATAATACGAAAGATGGAGGTGAATGCCATGGAGATGTTGAGAAAAGAAGAAATTTATACGATAGATGACATATATGCTTTGCCCGATGGCAAAAGGGCGGAACTGATTGATGCGAAAAATATATTACATGGCGCCTCCAAGCTGGAGGCATCAACAGGTAAGCGGTAAATTATATCAGAAAATAGCAAATTATATTGACAGTAAAAATGAACTTGTGAAGTTTTAGCAGCTCCATTTGCCGTGTTTTTAAATGAAGATGATATCAATTATTTTGAACCAGATATCTCTGTTATATGTGATTTATCGAAATTAGATGATAAAGGGTGCCATGGCGTACCTGATTGGGTATTTCTTCAGGTCGCTGTAGCTGACATACTTAAAGGAGTTGCGCAGCATATGGATCACGCATCTCTGGATCTGGGCCTGGGAATAGACTGCGCGGATGACTTCCTTAAAACCAGCCAGCCCGTCGATACAAAAGAACAGGACATTCTTTCATCCACGATTTTTCAGGTCATTTAACATCCCCAGCCAGAACTTGCTGGTCTCATTGGCCCCCACAGTGATACTAAGGATCTCTTTATACCCTTCCATCGTGACATCCAAAACCACATAAGTCGCCCGGCTCAGAATCCTTCCATCGTCCCGTACCTTATACATGGATACAATCCATAAAAACAAAGGGATAGACGGGAGACAGGGGGCGGGACTGCCACTTCCTGACCTAGGGCAGGATCTTATCCGTAATCTTGCTGACCATCTCTGCGAACAGCCCGATCCCATAGAGATCCTTTAGTTGGTCATGGATATCCCTGCTACTCATCCCTCTCGCGTAGAGAGAGATGACCTTCTCCTCAATTCCGGATATGTCACGTTGGTATTTGGGGATAAGCTTTGCTCGAATTCCCCATTACGATCCCTGGGCACATCTACCTGGAATTCGCCATACTGGCTTTTGAGAGTTTTAGTAGAATGGCCATTGCGCTTATTCTCCGTAGCCAAATCCCCCTTCTGGTTTTTTCATATCCAAGGGCGGCGTCCAGTTCCGCCTCCATAAGTTCCTGAAGGATGTCCTTAAAGCTTTCTTTAAGAAGGGATTTGTTCCTTAGCTACTGCCATAAAAATACTCCTTTTCGATAAAAATTATCATATCTGAATTCTTACCAAAAAGGAGCTATTTTTTCAAAGTCACAAACTATTTTACACCCCCTACTATTTCGTATGATGAAAAATCTGGCATTCAGACTATTGCCAATTAATCCTGAATATAATCCAACAGAGAAGGGTGTTTTATCGCATTATTATATTACTTATAATATTAGAGACAATCCCACCTAATGTTCCTGTTAATAAATCAGGAAGATATTGCCGTAAAATATCTTTAGCTGGACAATTTTTATTTTGTATATCTAAAAGCATATCTTTAATTGTAGTATATTCAATATCAGTTTTATCAAGTAATTTTACCTGCTTTTTTATTTGCACAATAAATTCATCAAACTGATCTTGCGTCATATTATTTAAAATCTCAGCCTGATCTCTTATCTTTACATTATTCATTTCTACATCTACATCACTGACCGAATTAATTGACATATTATTCATAAATTTTGCCTGATCAGTTATTTCACTGTCGGTTATCTTAATATTGATCCCCATATTTTTTATCCTCCAAATCAAATTGTATACAACTCTTATTAAGAAGCATTCCTATGTATTTTCATATCGGTAACACAATTCAATACTTTTGTATAATGGCATTTTTATTATTGTGAAATAAATAAATCATTTAGTATTTTTGCTTCTCCACTTATATTGCTATGACTGATATTGATTTTTATATTTTGTCCCTCTTTTCTTTTTTCAGCTATTATTGAACTTAATACTTTGAATACTTGATCAAGAAATTTTTTATCATAAAATATGAAACTAAATACCTTGCCAGAATTCATAAGAACAATCAAACTTTTTTGTGTCTTTATAGTTTCATTTTCTTGATACCAATACGCTAAATACACACCCCCCGCTATCATGCAAACAACGCCAATCCATCCCATAGTTTCAAAGGAACATAATGCCATCCCTATCAAGCATGTTATAAGTGCTCCCATTGGAAATGGTATTAATTCAAGTGGAACTGTAGAAACACTTGAAATATTTGAAAGCTGTATCACCGATTCTCCCCATGCCATCGCATTTCCAACAATTCTTAATTGTGGTGTTTCAATACTTTTGTCCTTTTTTAACATATTTTTTCCTCCATACCGTATTTATATTTTCTCAGAATCTTCAGCCCTGATTTTATAAGGTCTCCCAGACCCCTATCTTAAATTAAGCATCCATGTTTTTGCAAAAAACACTTGGAAAATCGCCAAAAATTTGCGGCGAAGCCAATTAATTATTTTTTATTTCACTAGTAATCCTGACGGACATATCTCTATTAGGATACTTTCGTATCTGAGTTTCTTAAGTTTTATCCTGAACCCTTTGTACTATACTAAAAGCACAAAAGGGTTATATCGTACAGTTCTTCTATCTCAAAGGCTATCCGTGCTCTTCTTTCCTATTGGCAACTTTGTAAGACACAGAAATTCTTTTCGTATTATCTTATTCTTCCTTTTTTCTTCTAACAATTCATACTCCCTGTATTCTCCTTATCCCACCATATTTACCTTGTGTCCATTCAAAGTTAATATCTGTCACGTAGCCACACCATTCCTGATAATTCTTTCAGTGTTTCCTACAAGTGCCACCAAGTTTCCTTCTCATTTTAAAAATTATACCCTGTTAATACACAAATGTAAAGCTCTATTTATCCATTTTTTACCAATCTCTACATATTTTGTCCTTTCTATGTCCTCATCCAGCCTTTCAGTATACTTTTACCAAACAAAGCGTAAAGCCCCTGGCTTCAGCCATAGGGAACATCAAAATAACAGAGCTGCTCCGAAATCGGCACAGTTCTTTATCATAGAGGCCAGGCCTTATTTTGCATAATATGATTCTGATAATATGTTTTACATAATATTCCATGATCAGAGCCCATTTCTTTCCAGTACCAGCACTCCTTTTCAGTTCTTTTTTTGGCCGTTGAAAAAATTCTTCTTTAAAATACAGGGTTAAATTAACAGACTGTTGCTAAGTTAATCTCATCGAAAAGAGTCGTGACAGGGCCTCTGGAAGCAGGCTGGGAATTATGCAGAGGCGATAACCTCCAGACAAAAAGAATGAGCGATTGCAATGTATAATACATATCGGAATTCGTCCTGACTGGGTTAATCATTATAAGTCGCCCCCACCCGTAAAACGAGTGGCTCGGGACGCATGCTCTAAGGCCGCCCTACTTGGCTGCGCCTCAAGGCGCTGGCTTTCTCTTTAATGCTGCGGGAAGTCTGCTATGCATCCTTCCCACATCTCCGTTCAAGCCACATTGCTATTGACTCGTCGCTGCCCCTAAAGGGGCGTTTGTACTACTCAGCTCTGACCCTTAAAAGGAGCTTCATATTCCTTCACGCTTAGCTTATCCTGCATGATATCTGCTTTCTCCTGATCTTGTATATATTTTTTATTGTGGCTTCATTCAGCCCTACTGTACTGACATAATATCCCTCAGACCAGAAATGACGGTTCCCAAGCTTGTACTTCAAATTTGCGTACCTGCCAAACATCGTGAGTGCACTCTTTTCTTTCAAATCCCCCATGAAGGATGATATGCTCATCTTCGGCGGTATGCTTACCAGCATGCGTACATGATCCGGCATCAGATTCCCTTTTAAAATCTTCATCCCTTTATAACTGCTTTAATATATCCCATAGATCAGCTTTATACTGATTATATACTATTTTCGTCTATACTTAAGGGTGAAGACGATGTGATATTTGCACATCCACTTTGTATGTGCGAGCGAATTTGTTTGCTTTCCCATGAAATCATCTTTCCTTTCTCTGATAGTGGCCTGAACGCCCCTATTATAACGGAAAGGTGATTTTTTGTATAACAAACGTCGCGCACCCGCATAGCGGGTGGTTTAACATTGGGTACATTGGAGTTTCTCTGTTGAGAAACTCCAATGTACCCAACAGAAGGTATATCTATCTGACCTATAATTAAAATATGAACCGTTTGACGTTTAAAATTACTTGTAACTCACAAGCGCTGTTAAAAACCCGTGAAATAAGATACTGAAGATGCTGATTGTATTTTCATAGGCTATAGGATATAATAATACGAAAGATGGAGATGAATGCCATAGAGATGTTGAAAAAAGAAAAAATTTATACGATAGATGATATATATGCTTTGCCCGATGGCAAAAGGGCGAAACTGATTGATGAGAAAATACATTACATGGTGCCTCCAAGCTAGAGGCATCAACATGTAAGCGGCAAATTGGTTCTTTCCAAGCTTTGTTGACTTTAGCTTAAAAGAGTGGCGGTTGTAATGCATAAACGATACCTCATATGCTTTTTGGGCAGCAATTTCTGCTACAATCAGGTTATTTAGTCCCCAAAATAATATTGCAATACGCTTTTACTTTAACAAAGCAGCGGTTAAATGTGGTGCATTCAACCAAGAACGGAAAGAACCGGTAAATTATATCAGAAAATAGCAAATTATATTGACAGTAAAAATGGAACTTGTGAAGTTTTAGCCATTCCATTTGCCGTGTTTTTAAATGAAGATGATATCAATTATTTTGAACCAGATATCTCTGTTATATGTGATTTATCGAAATTAGATGATAAAGGGTGCCATGGCGCGCCTGATTGGGTGATTGAGATTGTATCGCCAGGCAGTAAATCAAGAGACTATATGACCAAGCTCTTTAAATATCGGGGAGCGGGCGTCAGGGAGTATTGGATTGTTGATCCGGAAAAACAGCGCATAATGGTTTATGGATTTGAAAATAACACAGTAGAGCAGTATGATTTTGGAGAAGATGTGCCTGTGGGAATCTATGAAGGATTTTCAATATGTGTTCCGTAATTATGATTAAGGCTGACCTGGATAAATTAGGATATGAACCAAAATAACGGGAAACATCGCTACCCGGCAAAATCAGGGCCAACACGCGCCATACCAGCGCCGCGGCCCTGTTCCTTTTCACTGCCTTCTTCCATCCGCCCCCAACTGATACCCGTCAATCACCACATTGGAGGCCATACTCCCATCCTCATGGAAATAATACCATTCCGCCGGCGAGGCCTGATACCAGCCCACAGCCATAGCGCCTGTGGAATCTGCGAAGTAGCGCTTCCCGTCCAGCTCCAGCCAGCCGGTCTGCATCCGGCGTTCGCTGTCCATATAATACCATTTTCCGTTGATCTGACGCCAGCCGGTCACGGCGAAGCCGTCGCGGTCGAAATAGTACCAGATCCCCTGGATATAACGCCACCCGTCTGATACTGCCGCCCCGTTTTCATCCATATAGCAGTATCCGTCGTTCCGGCGGTACCAGCGCCCTGCAGCGCGCTTCCCGCTGCCCTCAACCAGAACCGCTTTGGAGGCCACGTATTCCCCGTTTCTCCGAAATGCCGCATCTGAACTGTTCTGGGAGGTTGCCCGCACTTCAAAATAGTAGCTGGCCTGGCCTGGCATATAATGGCCCAGATCAACGCTCGTGCCTCCCATGGTGAGCGTCGTGACATATTCCCCCTCGCCCCGGTACAGCCGGATCTGGTAGGCTGTGGCATAGGGCACACTGTCCCAGACGGCGGTTGTCTTTGCGTCATCGCTCCATCCGGCGTGCTTTGTCTTTCCGAGCTGCACAACCGGGACATAGGATGCCTTTACGATCACGCTTCCATCCGTCTCCAGCTTCGCCTCCTCCAGCCTCGCTCCGCTCACCGCCTCCTGCGGTAATGCGCCCATATCTGCAAAGGAATATCCCGTTTCAGGAGACAGCGTCATCTTCGCCGTAACCGCCTTGCCTGGCTGCCATGCCCCCGGCTCCTCACTCCAGACAAGCCCGTCTACCCGGTACCCCTCTCCGCCAGTCACAGACGGCTCAAGCACCGCGCCCGCCTCTGTATCATAGCAGTCCCGAAATATAATCCGGATATCCGATATCACCGTATCCGCAAAGGCGCAGAAACTACCCCCAAGCGCCATAATGCCTGCCGCCGCGCCAATCAAAAGAGCGTTTGCCCTCCCTCTCAACATATATCAACCCCTCCCTCTGTGAACTATTTACGCCAGACCCCGTCCTCTCCCACATAAAACGTGCTGATCATCGTATTTACAGCCATATGTCCTTCGCCCGGATAAAAATAATACCAGTTCCCGTCCGCCTCAATCCAGCCCTCGCACATCCTGCCGGATGCGTCCAGGCGGTATCGCCTGTTATTATAGTCCAGCCACTGGTTCCGGTACATCGCCCCCAGAGCTCCGTTTGGGTCCGGATTCAGGAAATACCAGCCATCCCCTGTCAGAAGCCAGCCCGTGCGCATCGCGCCGCTTTCATCCAGAAAATAACGGTTCCCATCCTTCTCCTGCCAGCCTGTCAGCATCCATCCGTCCCTGTCAAACAGATACCACACATCGCCCACAAAAAGCCAGGCATCCTTTGGAAAACTACCGTCCGGATAGCGGTACCACCAGCGTCCCTGTTCCGAAATCCAGCCCACAGCCTCTGTTGCCTGGTTTCCTGCGCTGTTTTCATTATTATAATCAATCCGCCCCGAACCGTTTGATACCGATTCCTGGGCAATATACAACTCGTCTGACACAATCCACTCGCTGTTTTTCGCATAATCCTTTGCATTCTCAGTCGCCGGCACGGAACGGACTTTAAATGTATACGTCCCGGCGCTCGTCATATAGGGGTAAAAATCGATCCTCGTCCCCTTGAATCCCGTTACCTTATAAATCTCGCTCTTTCCCTTGTAAAGGCGCACGTCATATGCAGAGACATTGTCCGCCTTCTTCCAGATCGCCAGCCCAAGCTGGCCATCCTTCCAGTACGCATCATCCGGCGCTTCATACTCGCCCTTTACCGGATTGGTCTTCACTGTCACCACCAGCGACTCATACCCTTTCCGGGAGGCTGACACAAATGTCCCGCCCTTTACCGTCACGTTGCTCGACTTATACGTTCCCGAAAACCCGTATGTATCCGGATCCACTGCCTCCAGAGTAACTTTCAGGCTGTATGTTTTCCCGATCTCCGCCTCCTTTGACGATGAACTTACCCACTTCGCCTCCGTGGCGGTATACCTCTCATTTCCGGCCCTCACATTAAAGCCGCTGTCCCTGCCCGCCTCCAAATCCGGCAAAGCCTCCCCCGGCTCCAAATCAAGATCAAGCTGGATCGTAACCTTACTGATCGTCTTCCGGGAAGCCGCAAAAGATAAAAAAGTCCCGCAAACAACACAAAAAAGCAGCGCCAATCCTATAACACCAACTATGTTTTTCCCCTTCCTCATCCTTCCAGCCTCCCCATAAAAGTATCTGCCTATTTAACAATCTAATTATAAAACGCCTTGCCATGACCGTCAACTTACGATATTCTTGAGAAATGCCATGAAATTGTAAGATAGTTACCAAATATTAGCTATCAATTAGAATCTGCAGGCAGAGGATCTGTAAGGGACTCATGGAAAATCACCGGCGCTTAGCGGGGTCTTTCTCCCCCCTTCAGCCGCCAATTCCAAAACAAAAAACCCCGCAAAAAACGATCCTCCAACCGTCTTTCACAGGGTTTTTCATCTGAATTATCTTAAAGATCCGCCGCTCACGCTCTTACACAAGCTCCAGCAGAACCTCCATCGCGCCATCGCCCTTGCGCTGCCCGATCTTCACAATCCTCGTATATCCGCCGTTACGGCTCACATACTTCGGAGCGATCTCATCAAACAGCTTTGCCGGCAGATCAACCGATTTTGTATTCTTCTTGCGTCCCGCTCTCTGAGCCGGAACCTCTGTCACAGGGTAGAGAACCTTAAGCATCTGTCTTCTGGCATGAAGTCTGGAAGGCTTATCCTTTTTGATCTCCTTCTCCACCTCATCATAAAGAGTAACCTTCTTGCCGTCAACGACTTCCTTTACTCTCTTGCCGTTCTCATCCTTGCGGGCAACCTTGGCCGTTACCTTTACTGTCTCGTAGTTGTCCTTTTCTCTTACGGCCATTGCAATTAATCCCTCTGCAATCTTGCGCACTTCCTTTGCTCTTGCCTCGGTTGTCACAATCTTTCCGTTATATAACAGACCTGTCACAAGGCTGCGAAGCATCGCTTTTCTCTGGTCAGATGTCCTGCCCAGCTTTCTATATCCTGCCATGATAATACTCCTCCATTCGTGGAACACCCGGCCATGCGCTTCGGGCTTACTGACCGGCTGCTGTTAATCCATTTGGGTTATCTGTGAATCAAACCTCTTCGCTGGGATTTAGCTGAAGACCTAATTCCTTTAACTTTGCAAGCACCTCTTCGAGGGATTTCCGGCCTAAGTTTCTGACCTTCATCATATCCTCCGGCGTCCGGTTGCAGAGCTCTTCAACCGTATTGATGCCTGCGCGTTTTAAACAGTTGTATGAGCGCACGGATAATTCCAGCTCATCAATGTTCATCTCAAGCACTTTTTCCTTCTCGTTGTCTTCCTTTTCCACCATAACCTCAGCCGTTCTGGCATTTTCAGAAAGATCAATGAAGAGATTCAGATGCTCGCTCAGAACCTTTGCCGCCAGACTGACTGTCTCGTCCGGAGCAAGCGTTCCGTTCGTGTATACATCCAGGGTCAGCTTGTCGTAATCCGTAACCTGGCCCACACGTGTATTCTCCACGGTCATGTTGACGCGCTCCACCGGGGTGTAGATGGAGTCCACTGCAATCACGCCGATGGGAAGCTCATCGTTTTTATTCTTATCCGCGCTGATATAGCCGCGGCCCTTTGTGATGGTAAGCTCCATATAGAACTTACTGTCCGTACCGCCGCTTAAGGTCGCAATCACCTGTTCCGGATTCATGATCTCAATATCCGAATCAGCCTGAATATCAGCGGCTGTTATCACGCCTTCACCCTCAAACTCAATGTAAGCCGTCTTCGGCTCATTGGTTTCGCTGCTGTTTCTAATTGCCAGACTCTTGATGTTCATTATAATCTCAGTCACATCCTCCTTCACGCCGGGGATGGAGCTGAATTCATGCAAAACGCCATCGATTTTCACTTGACTCACTGCTGCGCCAGGCAAAGATGAGAGCATAATTCTTCTTAAAGAATTTCCTAACGTAGTGCCATAGCCTCTTTCCAGCGGCTCCACTACAAACTTGCCGTATCGTTTGTCTTCCGTAATCTCAGCAATTTCTATTTTTGGTTTTTCAAAATCGAACACGATAGCCCCTCCTTTTAGGAACGTTGCTCGCTACAGTCCACAGACTGTGAAAGCCTGTGGACTGTAACCTTTATTGAGGGTCTGCTGCACATTCATAACCAAAAGCGTTTTCGTCAAACTGACTGAATCAGGCTCTTAATTATTTGGAGTACAGCTCGACGATAAGCACTTCATTTACAGGAACATCAATCTCGTCTCTGGTCGGCAGCTCTTTCACGGTGCCTCTTAAGTTCTCGGCGTCTGCCTCTAACCAGGCCGGCACCATCCTTCCGCCGGTCACTTCTAAAACATCTTTATATCTCTGTGAAGATTTATATTTCTCTTTGATCTCAATTACATCACCGGCCTTCACAAGGTAAGACGGAACGTTTACCGCCTTTCCGTTTACCAGGACATGCTTGTGATCCACAATCTGTCTGGCTTCCTTTCTTGTGCGGCCAAAGCCAAGCCTGAACAGCACGTTATCCAGTCTTGTCTCCAGAAGAATCATCAGGTTCGTACCAACCTGTCCCTTCATTCTGGATGCCTTTGCATAATAATTTCTAAACGGCTTCTCTAACACACCATAGATAAACTTTGCTTTCTGCTTCTCCCTCATCTGAAGGCCATACTCGCTGATTTTTCTGTTGGCTCTTTTTAACTCTCTTCTGGATTTCTTGTCGATTCCCAAATAAATCGGATCCAGGCCAAGAGATCTACATCTTTTAAGTACAGGAACTCTATCTACTGCCACTTTATTGCACCTCCTAAATTAGACTCTTCTGCGTTTTGGCGGACGGCATCCATTGTGCGGAACCGGAGTTACGTCGCGGATGCTGGTTACTTCAAGACCACATGCCTGAAGGGCGCGGATTGCTGCTTCACGGCCGGATCCCGGACCTTTTACCATAACGTCTACTGACTTTAAGCCATGGATAAGAGCTGCCTTCGTAGCAGTTTCCGCAGCCATCTGAGCTGCATATGGAGTAGATTTCCTTGAACCTCTAAATCCCAGACCGCCTGCACTTGCCCATGACAAAGCATTACCCTGTGTATCTGTTAAGGTAACGATTGTGTTATTAAAAGATGACTGGATGTGCGCCTGTCCGCGTTCAACGTTTTTCTTTACACGCTTTTTTGTCACTTTTTTACCAGTTGACACTTTTTTAGCCATTTTAAACTAACCTACTTTCTTCCTTAATGCGAATCCTGTCACTGAAAATATAGTTCCATCAACCTGATTCTGACTGTCATTACCTGTAAATATTATTTCTTCTTGTTCGCTACTGTCTTTCTCGGACCCTTGCGCGTTCTCGCGTTCGTCTTGGTCTTTTGGCCGCGGACCGGAAGGCTCTTTCTGTGACGGATTCCTCTGTAGCATCCGATCTCCTGGAGCCTCTTGATGTTCATGGCAATCTCTCTGCGCAGATCGCCTTCCACAACCTGAGAATCAGCGATGATCGTGGAGATTTTCTTAACCTCTTCGTCCGTCAGATCCTTAACGCGTGTGTCAGGATTCACGCCGGCTTCTGCAAGAATACGGTTGGAACTTGCTCTGCCAATACCGTAGATGTAAGTCAACCCGATCTCGACACGCTTTTCTCTTGGTAAATCAACACCTGAAATACGAGCCATGTGTGTAGTACACCTCCATTATTTTTTTGCTTCGTTAATGATGTATTATCGCTTAAACTATTAAACAACTCATCCGAGTGGTTCATTATAGAAAGCCGTGCGAAAATTGAGGCAGGCAAATCCTCATCAGCCCTGTCTTTGTTTGTGCTTCGGATTTTCACAGATTACTCTGATACTGCCTTTTCTTCTGATGATCTTGCATTTTTCGCAAATTTTTTTAACTGATGATCTAACCTTCACAGTAATTCTCCTTTCCGCAATCATCCGTCCTGTATCCGGACATGCAATAACTTCCACAGCTTATTGCAGTCCGCTGTCCGGCTCTGCAGGTATGACAGGCAGCCGCCACCAAAAAGGCGGATCTCACCTGTTGCTTCAACAAAGTTCGCTAGTGCATTATAACACTTCCGATTCTATAATGCAAGCATTATTATTACTTATCTCTCCAAATAATCCTGCCCTTGGATAAATCATAGGGGGACATCTCCATCGTAACCTTATCTCCCGGCAGGATCCGGATATAGTTCATGCGGAGCTTTCCGCTGATCGTGGCCAGCACGATATGGCCGTTCTCCAGCTCAACCTTGAACATGGCGTTGGGCAGCTTCTCGGCCACGATCCCCTCAATCTCAATTACATCTGCTTTGGACATACAACTCTACCTCCCTGGATTCTCTTTCATACAGCAACGGATAAAATACCGGATCTGCTCATCCGTGACGGCGCCGCCGCCTGTCAGCGCTTCCATGATCACCTCATCCCCTGTACGGGAAATCTGGACATGCTTTTTTTTCTTGCGTTTCGGTTTTGTGACGGTTCGGGTCTTCCCGTCCGCCAGATAAACATACTCCGCTTCTTCCTTTAATATGATAAATAAGCGTCCCCTGTCATGTCCGGCCAGGGACTTGACCAGGCGCCCCGCCCTATATTCTGCCATTCTACCACCTCAAAACAAAGCCGCCGGGCCCAAACCGCAGGCCCGGCCGCGCACAACGGCTCAGGCATGCGCAAGAGACAGGATCTCCGGCCCGTCACCGGTTATGAGAATCGTGTTCTCATAATGGGCCGAAAGCGAACCGTCCCTTGTCGCAACCGTCCATTCATTATCCAGCCATACCACTTCATAACGCCCTGCATTGATCATCGGCTCAATAGCCAGCGTCATGCCGGGCTGGAGGCGGATCCCTTTTCTCCGTCTGGAAAAATTCGGAACCTCCGGATCCTCGTGCAGATGGGAGCCAATCCCATGGCCGACCAGATCCCTTACCACGCCGTAGCCAAAGCTCTCCGCATATTTCTGGATCGCCGTGGAAATATCATTAAGATGATTGCCGGGTTTTGCAAATTTAATCCCCTCATAAAAACTTTGCTTTGTCACCTCTATGAGCCGCTCTGCCTCTTCGCTGATCTCGCCGATCCCGTGCGTTCTGGCCGCGTCGGAGTGATAGCCTTTATAGATCACCCCTGCGTCCAGGCTCACAATATCGCCTTCTTTTATATAATGCTTTTTATCCGGAATCCCATGGACAACCTCGTCGTTTACCGATACGCAGATCGAGGCCGGAAAGCCATTGTAATTTTTAAATGACGGCTTACAGCCATAGCTGCGGATAATTTCCTCTCCCAGATGATCGATCTCCCAGGTCGTCATCCCGGGCCTAAGCTGCTTTCCCAGCTCGTCATGTGTTTTGGCGAGAATCTTTCCCGCCTCCCTCATCAGCTCAACCTCTCTGGGAGATTTAATTGACACTGCCATATCTATGCTCCCAGGATACCCGTAATGCTCTCAAACACGGCTTCCATGGGCTGCGTCCCGTCCACGGAGCGGAGCACGCCCTGTCCCTTGTAATACTCAATCAGGGGCTGTGTCTGATCATGATACACGCTCAGGCGTTTCTGCACGGTCTCCGGCTTGTCGTCGTCGCGCAGAACCAGATCGGATCCGCAGGAGTCGCAGACTCCGTCCGCCTTCGGCGCAGCGTACTCCACGTGGTAGGTCGCGCCGCACTTCAAACAGGCTCGGCGGCCGCCCATGCGGTTTACGATATTCTCATCCGGAACGTCCACGTCGATCGCAAAATCAATGGCCTCTCCCATATCAGCCAGGGCCTTGTTAAGGCTTTCCGCCTGCGGGATCGTCCTTGGGAAACCGTCCAGGACATAGCCGTTTTTGCAGTCCGCCTGGTGGATGCGGTCAAGAAGCATGCCGATCGTCACCTCATCGGGAACGAGAAGCCCCTGATCCATATAACCCTTTGCCTTTAAGCCGAGCTCCGTTCCTTCCTTGATATTCGCCCTGAAGATGTCTCCTGTGGAAATGTGCGGAATCCCATACTTTTCCGCAATCCGCTTTGCCTGTGTTCCCTTACCGGCGCCCGGCGCCCCAAGCATAATAATCTTCATCGTTTAACCTCCCCCTCACATATTAAATTTTAGAAAAAACCGCCCTTAGGCAGGAACTCCCCCATGCGGACAGCCGTCTTCGGGTAATTCCTGCCCAGAGCGTATCTGAAACATGCGATCTGCCCCTCTGCACCCCGCAGCGATTTTATGGGCAGATGCCGCAGCAGTTCAGGTTGTGTGAACTGTTACGGCAAATCGTCTTAGTCATTCAAAAATCCTTTGTAATTACGAACCAGCATCTGGGATTCCACCGCTTTGATCGTCTCAAGCACAACACCGACAATGATAATCAGGGAAGTGCCGCCAAACGACAACTGATTTACAGTAAATAAACCGGATATGATAATCGGAATCAGACAGACCACGATCAGGCCGCACACGCCGATCAGCACAATATAGTTCAGAATGTTGTTCAGATAATCAGAGGTCGGCTTGCCGGGACGGATACCCGGTATAAAGCCGCCGGATTTTTTCATATTATTGGCAACCTCAAGCGGATTAAAGGTGATAGACGTATAGAAATACGCAAATACAACAATCAGCGCCACATAAACCACCATACCGATCGAGTAAAGCGGCATCTCCGGCCGGAACCAGGAGTCAGAGCGCAGCACCATCAGGATCTTTCCTCCGATTGAGGCCGGATCCACAGGGAAAAAGCCCGCAATCACTACCGGGAAAGACATCAGGGATGAGGCAAAAATAACAGGGATAACACCCGCTGTGTTTACCTTCAGCGGAATATTGGTGGACTGCCCGCCTACCATCTTCCTGCCCTGCATCTTCTTGGAATACTGAACGGGAATGCGTCTCTCGCCGTCCTGAAGAACAATAACAAATACAACCATTGCAAGAATCACAGCTATGATGATAATCGCTGATACCACCTGTACCGCTACAATCTTGCCGGACAGGAAGCGCTCATATAGTGTGATCATATCATTCGGCATGCTGGAAATAATATTGAACAGCAGAACAATGGATATGCCGTTTCCGATACCATGCTCTGTGATCCGCTCGCCTATCCACATCAGCATCGCGCTTCCTGCCGTCATCGTGGCCACTGCTACAATCACGCTCATCGCGTTGAAATTGAGCAGAAGTCCTCTGCCGCCAAAGCCCACGGACATGGCAACAGACTGCATCAGGGCCAGCCCTACCGTCAGATAACGCGTATATTCCGCAATCTTTTTTCTTCCGTCCTCGCCCTCGCGCTGCATCTCCTCCAGCTTCGGGATCGCGATCGTCAGAAGCTGCATGATGATGGAGGATGTGATGTAGGGCGTGATGCTCAATGCGAATACCGACATATTCGTAAGCGAACCGCCGGTAATCGTATTAATGAATCCAAAAGCATCGTTGGACTGTCTCTCAAACAGTTCTTTAAAAAATGTCGTTTGTACTCCGGGAATCGGCAGTTGTGATCCGATACGGATCACAATCAGCATAAAGAAGGTATAGAGAAGCTTCTCCCTGATCTCCTTTATCTTAAATGCATTCTGGAGCGTTTTTAACATATCAGATCACCTCGCAGGTTCCGCCGGCAGCTTCGATTTTGGCCTTCGCGCCCTCGCTGACCGCGTCTGTCTTCACCGTCAGTCTCTTTGTCAGCTCGCCGTTGCCAAGAATCTTAACGCCGTCGCGCGGGTTTTTCACAATCCCTGCTTCCATTAAGGTCTCTACCGTTACAACTGTGTCATTCTCAAATCTCTCTAAGGCGCTTACATTGATGCCAATGATGGTCTTAGAATTCCGGTTCTTAAAGCCTCTCTTCGGAATACGTCTGTATAAAGGCATCTGGCCGCCCTCAAACCCCGGTCTCGGAGCTCCGGAACGGGCTTTCTGTCCCTTGTGGCCCTTACCGGCAGTCTTACCGTTGCCTGAACCGTGCCCGCGCCCTCTTCTGAAGCTGTCGCTGTGCTTAGAACCTTCGGCAGGCCGTAAATTAGATAAATCCATGACTGCACCTCCTTACAAAATCTTAGCTCTCTTCCACTTTTACCAAGTGCCTTACTCTCTGAATCATTCCCTTAACCGCATCGTTGTTCGGCAGCTCCACTGTCTTGCCCATCTTTCTGAGACCAAGGGCCTCGACAGTCGCTTTCTGCTTCGGAACGGCGCCGATAGGAGATTTTACTAACGTGATTTTTAATTTCTCTGCCATGTCTGCTTCCTCCTATTAGCTCATAATCTCTTCTACCGATTTTCCGCGGAGTTTTGCAACCTCCTCAGGAGTCTTGATCTCACATAACCCTGCAAGAGTCGCTAAAACAACGTTCGTCTTATTGTTGGAACCTAAGGACTTTGTACGGATATTCTTATATCCCGCAAGATCCAGCACCGCGCGGGCCGGGCCGCCTGCGATGATTCCTGTACCTTCCGGAGCCCTTTTGAGAAGCACATTCGCGCTTCCGAATTTGCCGTTAAAATCATGCGGAATGCTGCCGTTGTCATCCAGCGGAACTGCCATCAGATTTCTCGCCGCAGCCTCTTTTCCTTTGCGGATCGCTTCCGGAACTTCAGCGGCTTTGCCCATACCTGCTCCAACGTGCCCGTTCTTATCGCCAACCACGACCAGCGCGGAGAATCTCATGGTACGTCCGCCCTTCACAGTCTTGGATACACGTTTGATTGCCACTACCTTATCTTCTAACTCGAACTGGCTGGCATCAATTTTTGTACGTTTCATGTGTATGTTCTCCCTCCTACTAGAATTCCAGACCAGCTTCTCTGGCTGCGTCTGCCAATGCCTGAACCTTACCGTGATAAATAAATCCGCCTCTGTCAAAAACAACCGTCTTGATGCCCTTTTCCAGAGCCCTCTTTGCGATGACTGTTCCGACGTAAGCCGCCGCCGCCACATTGTCCGTCTTCTCAAGCTCCGCCTTTACAGCCTTCTCGGTTGTGGATGCAGCCGCTAACGTAACGCGGGCCGTGTCGTCGATAATCTGGGCATACATATGATTATTGCTTCTGAATACTGCTAAACGCGGTCTCTCAGATGTGCCGGAAAAACGATTACGTAATCTGGCGTGCTTTTTCTCGCGGACTTCGCTTCTTGACTTTTTGCTAATCATCTTCACACACTCCTTAATTATTTCTTACCAGTCTTACCGACTTTACGTCTGATAACCTCATCAGCATATTTAATGCCCTTGCCCTTGTACGGCTCAGGTCTTCTCTTATCCCTGATCTCCGCGGCGTACTGGCCGACCTTCTCCTTATTGATTCCCTTGACCGTGATCTTGTTCTGGCCCTCCAGAACCGTCTCAATGCCCTCGGGATCCTCCATCTCTACCGGATGGGAGTAGCCTAAATTCAGTGTGAGCTTCTTGCCCTGCTTGGAAGCCCTGTAGCCAACGCCGTTTACCTCCAGAACCTTCTCATACCCCTCGGTAACGCCGTGAACCATGTTGCTGATCAATGTCCTTGTCAGGCCGTGTAAGGATTTCATCCTCTTTAAATCGTTCGGTCTTGTAACGATAATATGGCCGTCCTCTTCCTTAATCTCCATCTCCGGCGCCAGCGCTCTCTCAAGCGTTCCCTTCGGGCCCTTTACGGTCACTACATTATTTTCTGCGATTGTTACAGTTACACCTGCCGGAATCGCAACTGGCATTCTTCCGATACGTGACATGCCTGTTCCCTCCTACTTAAATTCTCGGAGAAGCCGTCCGCGGCTTCTCTGTTTTCAGTGTTTACCAGACGAAGGCCAATACCTCTCCGCCTACGCCCAGCTCTCTGGCTTTTTTATCGGTGATCACACCCTGGTTTGTGGAAATAATCGCCACGCCTAAGCCGCCCAGAACCTTCGGCATCTCTTCCTTATTCGCATACACGCGAAGACCCGGCTTGGAGATTCTCTTCAGCCCGGAAATGATCTTCTCGTTCTTGTCCTTGCCATACTTTAACTCAATGCGAATCGTCTTAAAGCTGCCATCCTCAACGATGTCATATTTTCTGATATAGCCTTCCTTTAAAAGAATATCAGCGATTGCTAATTTCATTCTGGAAGACGGAATGTCTACTGTATCATGTTTAGCAGTATTTGCATTGCGGATTCTCGTCAGCATATCTGCAATCGGATCGCTCATAGTCATTTTGAGTTTGCCTCCTTTTTCTTTTTATCAAGTCTTAACAGCCACACCCAAAAGCAGAGCTTTTTTGGTGCAACAAAGGTCCATTCCGCACGCCAGATCCTACCAGCTGGCTTTCTTTACGCCCGGGATTTCACCTTTATAGGCTAACTCACGGAAACAAATACGGCAGATGCCATATTTTCTTAAATATGCATGTGGACGACCACAAATCCTGCAGCGGTTATATTCTCTGGTGGAGAATTTTGCCGGACGCTGCTGTTTAATCTTCATCGAAGTCTTAGCCATTGATAAATCCTCCTATTATTTCGCGAACGGCATGTTGAACAGCGTCAGCAGTTCACGCGCCTCTTCATCGGTCTTTGCAGTGGTCACGAAGATCACATCCATACCTCTCACCTTATCGACCTTATCATACTCGATCTCCGGGAAGATAAGCTGCTCCTTGATACCAAGCGCATAATTGCCTCTGCCGTCAAATGCGTTTGGATTCACACCGCGGAAGTCTCTTACACGCGGAAGCGCCAGGTTGATCAAACGATCTGCAAATTCATACATCTTCTCACCGCGCAGCGTCACCTTGCACCCGATTGCCATGCCCTCTCTGATCTTGAAGTTTGCAACTGATTTTTTAGCCTTTGTCAGCACTGCCTTCTGGCCTGTGATAATCTCCATATCCCTTACGGCAGAGTCCAGGACCTTAGCGTTTTCTTTTGCCTCGCCGACACCCATGTTGACAACAATCTTCTCAAGCTTCGGCACTTCCATAACGTTTTTATATCCGAATTTTTTAACCATAGCGTCTACGATCTCGCTACGATATATCTCCTTTAATCTGGCCAACTCAAACGTTCCTCCTCTCCGTATTAGTCAATTACCTTACCGGTTGCCCTTGCAACGCGGACCTTCTTGCCATCTCTTACCTCAAAACCGACTTTCGTCGTCTTCCCGTCAACCATCAGCATAACATTGGAAATATGGATCGGGCCCTCCTGATGGATGATGCCGCCCTGCTGATTTACCGGAGAGGGTTTCGTATGCTTTGTAATCATGTTGCAGCCCTCTACGAGAACGGTATTCTTCTTTAAATTAACGGAAAGAATCTTTCCGGATTTATCTTTGTCCTTGCCTGTAATAATCTTAACCAGGTCGCCTTTTTTAATTTTATGCACAGTCGCCACCTCCTACAGCACTTCCGGAGCCAGTGAAACAATCTTCATGAACTGTTTCTCGCGCAGCTCTCTTGCTACCGGCCCAAAGATACGGGTTCCTCTCGGATTCTTATCATCCTTGATGATAACCGCCGCGTTCTCATCGAACTTAATATAGGAACCGTCCTTACGGCGCGCGCCCTTCACAGTGCGTACAACAACCGCCTTTACAACGTCGCCCTTCTTTACAACACCGCCTGGTGTTGCATCTTTAACGCTGGCAACAATAATATCGCCAATATTCGCATATCTTCTTGTAGAACCGCCCATCACGCGGATACAGAGTAATTCTTTAGCACCGGTATTGTCGGCAACCCTTAATCTGCTCTCCTGCTGAATCATGCCAATACTCCTTTCTGATTTCCGAAATTATCTGGCCTTCTCGATAATCTCGACAAGCCTCCATCTCTTATCCTTGGATAATGGCCTTGTCTCCATCACCTTTACGGTATCGCCGATACCACACTCGTTCTTCTCGTCGTGTGCTTTTAATTTATATGTCTTTTTAACAATCTTACCGATTAAAGGATGTTTTACATGGTTCTCGATAGCAACTACAATGGTCTTATCCATTTTATCGCTTACGACCTTACCAGTACGTGTCTTTCTAAGATTTCTTTCCACGGTAGATATCTCCTTTCCCTATGTTTTAGGAATCTAATCTATATTAAAATGAGCCTCGCCAGTGAAACCGCATACGGATGAATCAGCCCTTCTGTGTGATCACGGTCTGAATGCGGGCGATATTTCTGCGAACCTCTTTGATACGGCTCGTATTATCAAGCTGGTTGGTTGCATTCTGAAATCTTAAGTTGAAAAGCTCTTTCTTAGCAGCTACTAATTCTTCATTCAATTCTGCAGCTGATTTTGCCTTTAAATCTTCTACATACTTATTAATTTTCACTGTTATCACCGCCTTCTAAATCTGCTTTAGACGCAATCTTGCACTTGCAGGGAAGCTTATGCATGGCAAGACGAAGCGCCTCTCTGGCCGTCTCCTCTGGTACACCTGCGATCTCGAATAACACGCGGCCCGGTTTTACAACCGCTACCCAGTATTCAAGAGAGCCTTTACCGGAACCCATACGAGTCTCAGCCGGCTTAGCGGTAACCGGCTTATCCGGGAAAATCTTGATCCATACTTTACCGCCACGTTTGATATAACGGGTCATGGCAACACGGGCTGCCTCTATCTGATTGGACTTAATCCAGCACGGCTCCGTAGCGACTAAACCAAATTCTCCATAGTTGATCACATTGCCTCTTGTGGCCTTGCCCGCCATGGAACCACGGAACTGTTTACGACGCTTTACTCTTTTCGGCATTAACATTATTTATCGCTCCCTTCCTTATTTCCCTTAGCAGGAAGTACCTCGCCCTTGTAGATCCAAACCTTAACGCCAGTCTTACCGTAGGTTGTATCTGCCTCAGCGAAACCATAGTCAATATCTGCTCTTAATGTCTGAAGCGGGATTGTGCCCTCGCTGTAGAACTCGGTGCGGGCAATATCAGCGCCGCCGAGACGTCCGGATACGGATGCCTTGATACCCTTGGCTCCGGCCTTCATGCTCCGGCCCATAGCAGATTTCACGGCGCGGCGGAAGGACACACGGTTCTCAAGCTGCTGCGCAATATTCTCTGCCACGAGCTGTGCGTCTCTGTCCGGACGCTTTACCTCTTTGATGTCCACAAACACCTTCTTCGCCGTGAGCTTCTGAATCTGCGTCTTTGTCTTCTCAATCTCAGCGCCGCCCTTGCCGATCACCACGCCGGGCTTCGCTGTATAGATAATAATCTTTACTTTATCGGATGCGCGCTCGATCTCAATCTTGGAGACGCCTGCGCTGAATAATTTCTTCTTTAAAAATGTTCTGATCTTGTGATCCTCAACCAGGTTGTCAGCAAAATCAGCTTCCGCATACCATCTGGAATCCCAATCCTTGATAACGCCGACTCTCAAGCCGTGTGGATTAACCTTCTGTCCCATATTTGCCTCCTTTATTTCTCATCAAGCACAATTGTGATGTGGCTCATTCTCTTCTCGATCCTGTAAGCTCTGCCCTGTGCTCTCGGTTTTACTCTCTTCATGGTCGGCCCTTTATTCGCATAGCACTCCGCTACGTAAAGGTTGTCGCGATCCATCTGATTGTTGTTCTCAGCGTTTGCGATGGCTGATTCGAGTAATTTTTTGATTAAAGTAGAAGCATATCTGGGATTGTAAGTTACAATACCGAGCGCTGTCTCAACATCCTTGCCTCTGATGGCATCTAATACGAAACATGCTTTCTGAACAGATACTCTGGCGTAAGACAGCTTTGCCGACGGTCTCGTATCCTTCTGAGCATTTCTTTCTCTCTTAATCTGGGATCTGTGTCCTTTAGCCATTGGTGAAACCTCCTTTCAAAAGCCTAAAATTACTTACGGCCTGCCTTCTTCTCGTCTTTTCCATGGCCTCTGTAGGTTCTTGTAGCCACAAACTCACCGAGCTTATGCCCAACCATATCCTCCGTAATGTATACCGGAACGTGTTTTCTGCCATCATGAACTGCGATTGTATGTCCAACCATCTGCGGGAAGATTGTAGAACGGCGGGACCAGGTTTTGATAACCTGTTTCTGTCCTGCTGCGTTCATTGCGTCCACCTTCTTTAAAAGATGAGCATCTGCAAACGGTCCTTTTTTTAATGAACGACCCATTGATATACCTCCTTAGATTACTGCTTACCGTTTCTTCTTCTTACGATCAACTTGTTCGACTGCTTATTCTTCTTTCTGGTCTTTAAGCCAAGAGCAGGCTTACCCCACGGCGTGCACGGGCCCGGACGGCCGATACCGGTCTTTCCTTCGCCGCCGCCATGCGGATGGTCGTTCGGGTTCATAACGGAACCGCGGACGGTGGGGCGGATACCCATGTGACGTTTTCTTCCTGCCTTACCGATGTTGATCAGGTTGTGATCGCCGTTTCCGACAACGCCAACGGTCGCGCGGCAGATGATCGGAACCATTCTCATCTCGCCGGACGGTAATCTGAGGGTTGCATATTTGCCTTCTTTTGCCATTAACTGAGCGGTATTCCCCGCGGAACGCACGAGCTGGCCGCCCTTGCCCGGATAGAGCTCAATATTGTGGATCTGCGCGCCGACCGGAATATCGGAAAGCGGAAGGCAGTTTCCAATCTTGGCCTCAGCCTGCGGGCCGCTCATAACCTTCATCCCAACCTGTAAGCCGGCCGGAGCAAGGATATAGGCTTTCTCTCCGTCTGCATAGCAGATTAAAGCGATATTCGCGCTTCTGTTCGGATCATACTCGATACCGAGCACAGTTGCCGGAATGCCGTCCTTTTTATTTCTCTTAAAATCAATAAGTCTGTATTTTCTTCTGGAACCGCCGCCGCGGTGTCTTACAGTGATTTTGCCCTGATTATTACGGCCGGCGTTCTTCTTTAAAGATACCACTAAGGATTTCTCTGGTGTCGTCTTCGTAATCTCAGAGAAATCAGAGCCGGTCATATGTCTTCTGGAAGGTGTATATGGGGTGTATGTTTTGATTCCCATGACTCTAACTCCTTTCGTCAACGCCTCCTGGCGTTTCTAAAAACGTTATCGCGGCATAGGGTTCGCCGCTGCTTCCTGCAATTTTGCCACGGCCTACAGGCCCGCGAAAATCTCGATCTCCTTGCTGTCCGCTGTGAGCTGGACAATCGCCTTTTTGGTCTTCGCCGTCTTTCCGAAGGTCATGCCGCGTCTCTTGGTCTTGCCGTCCAGATTCATGGTATTAACCTTCTCAACCTTTGTCCCGGGGAACATCTTCTCAACTGCCTCTTTGATCATGGACTTGTTCGCTTCTGTGTGAACTAAAAAGGTATATTTCCTCTCGTTCATCGCGTTCATGCTCTTCTCGGTTACAACCGGCTTGAGGATTACGTCGTAGTATTGAATGTTTGCCATTATGCATACACCTCCTCGATAGAAGCCACAGCGGCCTTGGTCGCCACTACCGTGCTGTATTTTAAGATATCATATACGTTGATGGTGCCCGCAGACGCAGTCTTAACAGTCGGGATATTTCTCGCGGACAGCACCGTGTTTCTGCATCCCTCGTCCAGTACAACCAGCGCCTTGTCAATCTTTAAATTGTTCATGACAGACACGAATTTCTTTGTCTTGATCTCGTCAAAATTCATGGCGTCAACAACAATGAATTTATTCTCATTCACTCTGCTCGTCAGGGCGGACTTTAATGCAGCCCTCTTTTCCTTCTTATTCAGACGGATGGTATAATCGCGCGGAGTCGGGGCAAATACAACGCCGCCGCCCTTCCACTGGGGTGCTCTCGTTGAACCCTGTCTTGCATGTCCGGTTCCCTTCTGTCTCCACGGTTTTCTTCCGCCGCCGGAAACTTCGGAACGTGTTTTTGCCTTCTGCGTTCCCTGGCGCTTGTTGGCGAGCTGCGCCACAACAGCCATGTGAACCAGATGTTCGTTTACTTCTACACCGAATACAGCGTCATTTAACTCTAATGTGCCGACTTCGTTGCCTTCCATATTGAAAACAGATACGTTTGCCATCTGTATGTTCCTCCTTTCCTGTAAAAACCCTATTTGCCGGCCTTTACTGTCTCTTTGATTGTTACTAAGGATTTCCTAGGTCCGGGTACGGAGCCCTTGATGAGGATGAGGTTATTCTCAGCGTCCACTCTTACCACCTGCAGATTCTGAACCGTAACTCTCTCATGCCCCATATGGCCCGGCATGCCTTTACCCTTGAACACGCGTCCGGGTGTGGTGGCGGAACCGTTGGAACCCTGATGACGATGGAATTTGGAACCGTGTGTCATAGGTCCTCTGTGCTGGCCATGTCTCTTGATAGCGCCCTGAAAGCCCTTACCTTTGGAGATGGCAGTCGCGTCAACCTTGTCGCCTGCAGCAAAGATATCCGCCTTGATCTCGTCCTTAACGGAATATTCCTCGGCATTCTCAAGACAAAACTCTCTTACATATCTCTTGTACGAAACGCCGGCCTTGTCAAAATGTCCTTTTACCGGCTTGTTCACAAGCTTCTCTCTCTTGTCAACAAAACCAACCTGCACTGCTTTGTAGCCGTCATTCTCCTCTGTCTTAACCTGTGTCACCACACACGGTCCTGCCTGAAGGACGGTTACCGGAGTCAACACTCCATCTTCGTTGAAGATTTGAGTCATTCCGACTTTGGTAGCTAAAATCGCTTTCTTCATTTTTTGACCTCCTGTCTTTTTCTACAGCGGAACGCGCTTTGCAAATCTGCTCTCCGCGTTCATCCTAGAACAGTCCAGAACCGAAAGCCGCCGGCTTTCTATGTCTATCTAAACCTTTTAGGATTTGCATTTCACTCAAGCTGCTGTCCGGGCAGCTTATCCACTTATTTCGCTTTCATCTTTACGTTGATGTAAACGCCAGCCGGCATCTCCAGTCTCTGCAGCGCATCCACTGTCTTCTGGCTGGGAGCAATGATGTCAATCAGTCTCTTATGAGTCCTCTGTTCAAACTGCTCTCTCGAATCTTTGTACTTATGAACCGCTCTCAAGATGGTCACTACCTCTTTCTTCGTCGGCAGCGGCACCGGCCCGCTCACTTTCGCTCCGTTTTTCTTTACCGTCTCAATGATCTTTGCAGCGGACTGGTCAACCAACTGGTGATCATAAGCTTTCAATGTGATTCTCATTACCTGACTTGCCATAAAAAAAGTCGCCTCCTTTTCGTACTATACGATAGAACTGCTCTCTGCAATCGTTCTACCGCCATAAATAAGCACGACAAGCGGTGACTGTACACATGTCCGTGTGTGTCCACTGAGGGATATACACACAATCCCCTGTTGTGGGGGGATATCCTCTGAAATTGTACAGTGACTTGTCGCCAGTTTCCTAACTTGACATTCGCTCCACGGAAAACCTGTTTCTTCTATATAAAATATAGAGAACAGCAACCTCGCGCTTCATTGCTATCATGCCACAGCTTTGATAGCATATCATATTTTTGGGGGGATTGCAAGATGTTTTTGCGGGTTTTTTACAATTTTTCGGGTTTATGGTTCTTAATGTGATATATCGTGAGAAGCCCGCCCGTATCAGCGCCGACTTCCGTTGTTCCAGGGCATGCCATAACATAGCCATAGGCGGCTTCTATATCCATTAGGAACCCGTAGAAAACCGCCGGTGCTTAGCAAGCTCTTTTCGAGCTTAGCATCCGCTGCGCTTTTCTCCGAGCGGGGTTTTGTTGGATATAGAAGCCGCCTATGGCGTCCCTTTCACGACTCGCCATTTTGGCAGGAAACTAATAAACCTCAAATGAGTAAAGCAAAAAAATATCCCTATTCATCCCAATAAACCGGTTCCACCGGTCCTCTGGCCAGGGATTTGCCGTCATTATCTTCTCCGTCTATCTGCGTGATCTGCCCGCTGGAATTCGTTTTATATTTGGTGCCGCTGGAATCCTTTACACTTCCGGATTTTACGATCTTTCCGGAGGTGTTGACCAGATAGATCTTGCCGTCGATATTGATCGCCTCATATTTGGTGCCGCTCTCGGCTTTCTGGAGCTTGCCCATATAATACAGATAGGTGTCTTTCACACCGGTGAAACCGCGGCCCATCTTGTTTCCGGTCTCTGTGAAGTAAAACTGGCTCTTGGAGCCGTCGCCTTCTTCGACTGTGCCTTTTCCTTTGATGACCGAGCTGGTGGCTTTGTCCGGGCCGAAGTAGTAGCATGCGTATTCGTCTGTATTGCCTACCTGGAGCTTTCTCAGGCCGTATACAGGATTTCCTTTTTCATTGAAGAGGTAGGTGATTCCGTTGATCTTCACCAGATCGCTCGTGGATGCTTCCTCAATGGGAGGGCCTACCTTGGGGGTGCCGTTGCTGGAGAAATAGTAGTATTCCACATCGCCGCCCAGATCCATGTTTAAATCGCTGTCCTCCGGAGGGGTGGTGGTGTACCAGCCGGTCTGTACGCTTCCGTTGTCCTGGAAGAAACGGTAGTTTTCAAAGCTTCCGTCCCCCTTGTCGCCCATATCTACCCAGCCTGTATGCATGGCGCCATTGCCGTCAAAGCAGTAGTAAACACCGTCAATCTTATAGAGCTTGTAGTCCCCGCTTGATATATTGGGCGCATATTTCTTGCCGGAGCTCAAAAAGTAGTACCAGTGACTGTCCTCGTCGTCCCCGAAGGGAACCACATCATTGCTGAAGGAATCGTCATCCGACCCCGGATCGCGCAGGAAGATCCAGCCGGTGCGCATAGCGCCGTCATCGCCCAGGTAATACGTGTCGTCATCCACCCAGCCTGTCTGCATAATGCCTTCCGAGTCAAAAAAGTAATACTTTCCGTCTATCTTGGACCACCCGTCTGTCACGGCTTTTCCGCTGTTGGAAAAATAGTACCATACCAGATCGTTCTGCTCATCCCAGTTCGGGTTTTTAACCGGCAGCTTCATCCACTTGTTCGTTACCATGATGCCGTTGCCGTCAACGTAATAATCGTCGTCCGCCCAGGAATTTACAGCCATAATGCCCTGGCCGTTTAAGTATCTCCACAGGTTGTCTGCTCCTTTTCTCCACTCATTCGTAATTTTATTGCCATTCGCGTCCGTGTAGACCCAGTTCGTGCCGGACTGCTGCCAGCCTTCCGCCGCATATGACGTATAGGTCACGGTTCCAAGCGCCAGCACAGCGGAAACAGCCAGCGCCGCGATTCGTTTTTTCCTCATATAGAGCCCTCCCTCTTGTACGCAATAACTTATAGAACATTTTATCAAGGGAGTATGAAATGTTCAAGCAGAATAATCTTTCAATTTGATTACGATTTGTTACTGTCCGCACGCTCTGGAGCGTGTCTTTTGTGAGGGAAACGCCGCCAAACCGCATGTTTTACGGTTTGCGCGCATCGCGGCGCTTGTTACCGGGGGACAGCCCGGCGGGAATCCGAATTTCCTTGACTTTTCTATTGTAAGCCCTCAAAATATAGATACTATCATTCAGAAAAGAATTGGAGGAATATAAAATCATGTGGATAGCTGACGGCTGGAAAGACTATACAGTAATTGACTGCTCCAGAGGAGAAAAGCTGGAGCGATGGGGGGATTATACTCTTGTCCGACCGGACCCCCAGGTGATCTGGGACACACCCAGAACACACCGTGGCTGGAAGCGGATGAATGCCCACTATCACAGGAGCGCGCGCGGCGGCGGCGAATGGGAATTTTTTGACCTACCCGAGCAGTGGTCTGTCCGTTACAGGGAGCTTACCTTTCATTTGAAACCGTTCAGCTTCAAACACACCGGCCTGTTTCCGGAACAGGCTGCGAACTGGGACTGGTTTGGGGAGCGCATCCGTACTGCCGGACGCCCCATCCGGGTGCTGAATCTCTTTGCCTATACGGGCGGGGCCACGCTGGCTGCTGCCAAAGCCGGGGCCGCTGTAACCCATGTGGACGCCTCAAAGGGCATGGTTTCCTGGGCCAAAGAAAACGCCCGCTCATCCGGACTTTCGGACGCCCCCATCCGCTGGATTGTGGATGACTGCGTAAAGTTCGTTGAGCGGGAGATACGCCGCGGAAATCATTATGATGGGATCATTATGGATCCGCCGTCCTACGGGCGGGGACCAAAAGGAGAAATATGGAAGATCGAAGACTCCATCCATCCCTTTGTCAGGCTGTGTACACAGCTTTTATCCGATCAGCCCCTGTTTTTCCTGATCAATTCCTATACCACAGGACTCGCGCCCTCTGTACTGACCTACATGCTCTCTGTGGAGCTGATCCCCAGATACAAGGGCCATGTGCGCTCTGACGAGCTGGGCCTGCCGGTTAAGGAGAGCGGCCTCGTTCTCCCCTGCGGTGCGTCCGGGCGCTGGGAGGGCCGCTGATACTCCGCCGCCCGCGCCTTCTTACACAAAGCGTGTCTGGAAACGCTCTAACCGGAGTAGGCCATGGCCGCTGTCACATCCAGCATGCCGCCTGTGGCAACCTTTCCCTCTAATCCCTCCAGGCGGCGGACGGAACTTAAAATCCGGTTTTTGAGCTCCATCATTCCCAGAGCCGGGTCATAGGAGGCTATCATGGCCGCCGCTCCCGTGACCATCGGCGCTGCCATGGACGTACCGCTCATATAATTCACGCCTCCGCCGGATACCGTGCTCAGTATGTAGCTTCCCGGCGCCGCCAGATCCACATGCACAGCGCTGTAATTGGAAGCCGGGTCGAGCTGGCCGTCAAACTGCAGATTCGCCACGGCAATGATATTTTCCAGATCAAAGCTCGCCGGATAGACCGGGCTGCTTCCGATGTCAATGCCATTCCCTGTCTGATCCCCGTTCCCCGCCGCTACCACAAACAGCATCCCCGACTCCTTTATCGTGCGGTAGAGCTCTTCGCTGTAATGAACCGTCCCGAAGCTTAAGTTACAAATCTGAGCGCCGTTCGCCTCCGCGTACCGGATCGCGCGCGACACATTGCCCGCGGTGCCGATTCCCGCCTCCGTTCCCAGCGTCTTCAGCACCATGATCCTGACATAAGCCGGATCGCAGATCCCGGCGATCCCTTCTGAATTTCTTGCCGCTGCGATCGTCCCTGCGGAATGCGTCCCGTGATCATCCTCTTTTCCCGAAAAGACTGCCGCATTATCGGCATAAAAATTCCACCCGTAGTAATCGTCCACATATCCGTTTCCGTCATTGTCAATGCCGTCTCCCGGTATCTCATCCTCATTGATCCAGATAGAACTGCTCAGTTCGGGATGACTGATGTCCACCCCGGTATCGATAAGCGCCACTGTAATCGGACGCTTGCCCTCTTTCGCCGCATATTTCTCCCATGCGGGAAGGATATGAATATCAATGCCTTCCACAGACAATACGTCGGTGCTCCCTGCCTCAGACGGGCCGCCCTCTGCGCCCGCGTCCCCGGCGGCAAGCTGCCCGGCAGACACCAGCCTGAAAAATCCGTTATTCTGCAGAGCCCACTGATAGCTCCCGTAATAATCTGACCAGGGCATCGTATTATAATTCGGCCCCAAAAAATAGGACTGCTTGCGGATCTCTCCTTTTCCTGCCTCTGTGTTCCCGGCCATGCATACAAGCGCTCCGGCCAGCGCCAGCGAAACGGCCGACTTTAATCTGCTTCTGACTCCTGCTATTGTCCTTCTCATGTATTTCTGTCTCTTCCTCCGCCTTTCCCTCTCTCTTCTCCTGTAAACGCTTCCGATATCTGCGGATCTTCGATTCTGTTCTCTGCATCCGCCTGATTTGCCGTCCCTGCGTCCTCTTTGGAGCCGGAAGGCTTTTCGTCGGCATCCGGCCTTTGTGTCCCGCTTTCCGGAATGGAGTTCTGGATGTATGCGTCTTCACCGCCCCTGCCTCTGCAAAGGCCAATAAATACCAGAATGCTTCTGGCCGGAATCAGGCAGCTTTTTTGATTCTCCAGAACCGGCTCGCTCCCCTCGGGATAGATTCCGTTTGCCCTGGCGTCATCCGTATTGAACGACATATGCCAGCGCATCCCTTTCGGGAGCTTGGGAAGCGCAAACTCATGCGGCTCCCAGTGCATATTATATGCGACAAAGAAATAGTCGTCCGGCGTCTGATCCGCCTTCCTCCCGTATTCCCCGCAATACATAATGCCAAGCTGGCGGCGGAAGCTCTCGAACTCCGGACACCAGGCCCTGACCCCGTGATACGATACATCCGGATGGCCGCAGACCAGATAGTCAATATTTTTCGGCTCTGTTTCCATATGGAAGACAGGGTGCTTTTTCCGGAAAGCGATTGCATATCTGACAAATTCCAGCAAATCCTGATTACTCTTTACCAGATTCCAGTTAAGCCAGGAAATATCATTATCCTGACAATAGGAATTATTGTTTCCTCCCTTGGAATTTCCGAATTCGTCGCCGGCCATGATAAGCGGCGTTCCCTGGCTTAACAGCAGGAGCAAAAATGCATTTCGGAGCTGCCTGCGGCGCATCTGTTTGATCTTCATCTTCCTGGACGGGCCCTCGGCCCCGCAGTTCCAGGTGCAGTTATAATCGCTCCCGTCCCGGTTATCCTCCCCGTTTGCCTCATTGTGCTTCTGTTCATAGGAAACCATGTCCATCATGGTAAAGCCGTTTGTATTCGCCATATAATTCACGACTCCGCATCCGCCCGGATTTCTGCGGCTGCGGAAAATCATATTATTGATCTGGCCCTCGTCGCCCTTCAGAGCCCGGCGCATATCGATCATAAAGCCGTCATTGTACTCGCCGAAGCGGCGGGCCGCCGCCTGCCCGGCTTCCATTTCCCGCCGCGTCCCCGTTTTTCCCGGCGCAAGGCCGTCCCAGGAAACTGCAAACAGCTTTGTGTCCGCCAGCAGCGGATCATCGGCCAGAAGGGCCGTCGGAGCCGCCCCCACCAGATGGACGCCGTCCACGTGATATTCACGAACCCAGAAGCGAACCGCCTCCTGCACAAGGCCCGCGCTCTCCTTTCCCGTAAAATACAGCTCAATGATCAGCTCGATCCCGTTTTGATGCAGCGTCTTCACCAGATCCTTAAATTCACGGCACGGCGATTTTCCTCCGGGAACGGCCTTTCCTGACGCATAAGCCGCCTTCGGCGCGAAATGCCACCCTTTTGCATAGCCCCAATAGTTCAGCTTTCCTTCCGGTATCGGGGGGGCGTACGGATTCTTTGCCTCCTTTGTCTCTGTCATCCGCTCTTCAAATTCATTGGGGGGCATCAGCTCAAGCGCCGTTATCCCCAATTCCTTCAGGTACGGAATTTTTGCCAGAATAGCCCGAAAGGTTCCCCTGTCCTCGATCTTGGAGGAACTGTGCATGGTAAAGCCCCTCGTGTGAATGCGGTAAAGAATCATATCCGTGAAAGGCTGTTTTAATGGCTTATCACCTTCCCAGTCATAGGGGGCAGACTCAAAAAGGCATCGGACCGGCCGTCCCGGCAGCGCTCCGGCTCCCCACCGCTCCCGGCCGGAATATGCCCGGCCGTACGGATCCACAGTCTCCCTTCCATCGATCTTCAGGCAGTATTCCAGCCCGCTAAAATCCTCTGCCAGTAAATCCATGGACCATACATTGCCAATCCTCTGTTCCTGGGGAAACGGAATCTCCCTTGCCCTTTTCCCCCCTTTTTCATAAACCAGCAGGCTGCAGCTTTTCCCGGAAGCCACAGTACAGATACGAATTCCACCCTCAATTCCAGTAATGCCCGGCACATAGCATCCACCGCTATGCTGCGCCGTCTTAATTTTGTCTGCTTTCATTCGTCACTCCCCCATCTTCCGTACCCTGTCGGCTATTCAGTTTTCAGCAGCAGTTCCACAGGACAGTGATCCGAGCCAAAGATTTCCGTATGGATCGACGCGCCGTACAGACGCTCCTTTAAGCGCTCAGAAGCGCAGAAGTAATCAATACGCCATCCCGCGTTCTTCTCCCTCGCCTTAAAGCGGTACGACCACCATGAATAAACCCCTTCCTGCTCCGGACAGAACCAGCGGTACGTATCAATATAACCCGCATGCAGAAGCGCCGTAAATTTTTCCCTCTCCTCATCCGTAAATCCCGCATTCTTCCGGTTCGTCTTCGGGTTCTTCAAATCAATCTCCTGATGCGCTACATTCAAATCACCGCAGAAAATCACTGGCTTTTTTTCCTCCAGAGAACCTAAATACCTCCGGAAATCGTCCTCCCAGCGCATGCGGTAAGGAAGCCTTGCAAGACCCTCCTGGGAATTCGGAGTATAACATGTCACGACATAGAAGTCATCGAATTCCGCCGTGATGACGCGCCCCTCCTGATCATGTTCCTCCACTCCCATCCCGCAGCAAACGGAAACCGGTTTTTCCTTTGTAAACAGAGCTGTGCCTGAATAGCCTTTCTTCTGTGCATAATTCCAGTATTGATAATATCCGTCCAGATCTAGCGTAATCTGTCCGTCTTGAAGCTTTGTCTCCTGTATACAGAATACATCTGCGTCCAGCTCCCTGAATCTGTCCAGAAAACCCTTGGAAACGCAGGCCCTAATCCCATTCACGTTCCAGGAAATCAGTTTTTTCATTCCTTCTTCTCCTTATGCCGCCTAGTGTTCCATCCAGCCAGTAATTGGATTGTCAGTGCCGTATATTTTGTCAGCCTGCAAGGCGGAGGAAGGAGGCGATGCGGTGGCATCGTTGACTGACGACAACGCAGCAGATGGCAAAATAGGCGGTTCTGACAATCCAATTACTGGCTGGATGGAACACTAGAGCGTGTTTGAAACATGCTCTAGCGGAGTTCTGTCATTCCCACAAAATTCCCGCTCACAGAAAATATCCCGCCAAATCGCATACTGAATCATAATTCGTCTTTTCCTATGTATTTAGTATATCATTTCATCCGGAAATATGGAAGAGAAATCGTACGACAATCCATAAATTGCGGTATCCGGGGTGTTTTTCACATGCGAGCGTGTTTCACAAAATCTCAAATTCCGCCTCGGCAAGCAGCCAGTTCGCGCGGAACAGCCGCATAAGCTGCCAGTATCCGGCCCCGGAAAGTCCGAGCTCCTTTATCAGCGCAAAGGTCGCCCGCATGCTCCGGACATCCTCAAACCACACCTCATGCAGAATTCCATACTGCCAATACCGGAAATACGGACATTTCGCGACCTCGTCAAACTGAATCGGCACACCGTGGTCGATTGCCAGACGGAGCGCATCCGTATAGCCCAGGCTCACCGCTTTTGTCACACCACGCTCATAAGGAAGCGGCCAGTCATAGCCGTAATTCGGCACGCCCAGCCTTATCTTATTCCGCGGAATCTCCGTCAGGGCATATTCCGCCACGCGGCGGACCATGTTCAGGGGAGCTACGGCCATAGGGGGGCCGTATGTATATGAGCCGATAGATTTATGGTAATGTTGGGAGCGATAAAGCAATATTTGTCACTACAAAACGGACTGCTAACATATTATAACCCGGTTCTGCCATTTGCAAACTCGGATTATAGCACAGTTTATGTGAAACATAATACCATGATGTTAGGGGCAAAAGGCCTTTTGACCCCTCTGATACCAGATTGCTCCGTACTTTGTACTCCCGCAATCCTCATACCATACAACAAATAAGTCTCAAAAATTTGACAAAATAATATCGGGGTTACAGAGCCTGTGGGGATCTTTTTTTAAGTTAAACCCCCTCGCCACAATAAGCCGCCTCCGCTTTGATATCATGAGAGAATCCCCTATGTTATATAGCAGATTTTTAAAGCAGTTGCCAAAAGATGTATTGAAAATGAAGATATATAAATTTGACAAATTACTTACTAACCTATATAATTATTACTAAATAAATAGAATTTTTTTCCATATAATTTGTCAGCGGGAGGAATAAATATGACAAACAGTACATTAAGTCAACTCTTAGAAAATTTAGGGGGAGAAAAAAACAAAGGTAGTAATGTTAACACCAGTGAATTTAAAATCAATAATAATGTAATTTATTATTCCTGGGATAATAAACGTGAAACAGCGCTTCAAATCGCTAATATCTCACAGATCGATGTTGGACCAGCTCCTAAGGAAAAAATTTCGAGTGGAATTTTATTTGTTTTCATGATTGGTATTATCGGTATGGCAATGCATCTTTTCTTATTTGGATTAATTATGATAGCTCTTGGCGGTGTAATAATATATATGTATGCCCAAAGAAATCAACAGGCGGGAGATAATTTAATCATTCATTTAAATAATGGTAATTACTTTCTTTTTAACTTCAAAGATAAAGTGTTTTTGACAAGAGTATTTAATGTACTCATTGATTGTATTAATGATAAAATATCAGGAGAAACTATAATAAATATTTCCAATAGTACAATTCAATCCAGTACGATTGGTAATCATAATCAGGTGGTGAATTCATGAAAATAAAGATCGATGGAGAAAATGTTATTACAAATTCAGTAATCGGTAAAGATAATATAATTACATTTCAAAGTGGAATTGACTGGGAAAATTTACAAAAAGAGTGGTTAAATCTTCTACAAAAACTTCCCACAGATACAACCGAGTATAAAATAAGCAGTGAAGCATTACAGTGCATTCTAAATAAGAATAAAACCGGTTTATTTAAAACTTTAAAATCCAATGCACTTTCGTTTACCAGTAGCTTATTTTCTAATGTAGCCAGTCCTTTTTTAGTTGATTTTATTAAAAATTTTATATAAAAGATTTTCTGAAATGTAAGATCGATTCGGCACTGTAAAATACTATTACTCCAATAGTATGATAGAACGAAATGTCAAATGAATTGTGTATTGTTGTAAAGTTAGTACATATGAAGAGTGTTTTTTCACATATGAAGAGACACTCTTTTTTCTTTCTATTGATTATTTTTCATAAGGTGGGGAAATAGGACACGATACCTGATTCTCATCCCCACGCTGCTTCCTTAAGCTGGTATTTAACAGCTCTGTTTTGCAGACATCGAGCGGGTTGAACGTAAACGGTAGATAGGTTTACGCGAATATAAGTAGAATCTACATTTCTTCATATGTACTCCTAATAATTACCACCTTCCGCAAAACTCGGAACGAGTGAGAGCATGCCCCCCGGCTACCTGGGTAAGCATATTATATGTTTAACGTACCTGCTAAACTTATTCTGGTTTACGTATATCTTTCAGCCTCAATTCTATTAATTCTTTTGTATATCCAGTATAATTGCAAACATGATTTTGTGTATATCCTGTAAATTCCAGAATTATGCTATCTATAATAAATCGTTGCTCCATGAATTTACAGCTATGATGATATTATTTCTAAATATCAAACATATTATTGAATAAATCTCACGAAATATATACTGCTTAAAAAGTTTACTGTGTATATAAAAGAGCATGATGTTATCTGTGGACGACACGTAAGGGCCTAATGCACAGGATAAAGCATTCTTCTGCGGCTAAAAGCTGATTAAGAAAAATGGAAACAGGTACAAGCCGTCACTCATAGACTTAATCAGAGAGGAGGTACATATGGCAGTTGTCGATATCATTAAGGACGGGGAGACGACGTTCATATTCCACGATGATTATTGTAAGGATACCACTCCGGAAGAGGTTGAGGGAGCGATGAAGCGTATCGCGCAGATAGCGTTGCCGCATGTAAGGGCGGCGCTGGCCGGAAAACAGAAAGAATATATCCATAAAAGGGAATTATCAACGAAAGTAAAACAGAATATGAATTCCCTAAAACAAACTTAAAAATATCCTTGATAAGGGTTACAATTTTAGTGCGGGACATATCGCAATCTCAACTTGCATATGCTATCATGCCAAGGAGATGATCCCATGTATCTGATTTATCTGAGAAAAAGCCGCGCCGACCGTGAATCAGAAGCCCGCGGGGAAGGTGAAACGCTGGCCCGCCATGAAAAAGCGCTCACCGAGCTGGCCGCCCGGATGCACCTCCCTATCGGTGCCGTCTACAAAGAAATCGTTTCGGGCGAGACGATTTCCGCCCGTCCGTGGATGCAGAGGCTTCTGATTGAAGTCATGCAGGGCCAGTGGGAAGGCGTGCTGGTGATGGAGGTGGAACGTCTTGCCAGAGGCGACACAAAGGACCAGGGAACCGTTTCCGAGGCTTTTAAATTCAGCAACACCAAAATCATAACCCCATCAAAGACCTTTGATCCGTCTAATGAATTTGACGAGGAATATTTTGAATTCAACCTGTTCATGTCCCGGCGCGAATACAAAACAATTAACCGCCGGATTCAGTGCGGAAGAATGGCCGCCTTTCAGGATGGATGGTACATCTCAGGAACTGCCCCCTATGGCTATGAAAAGGTAAAGAAAAAAGAAAATAAGGGCTATGTTCTGGAAATTGTTCCGGACGAAGCCAAGGTAGTACGCCTGATCTACCATCTCTATACGCATGGAGAAGCGCAGAGTGACGGAAGCCTTCAGCCCCTTGGCTCCTATCAGATCCGGGACCAGCTCAATCATCTTTGCATTCCCTCCCGGAGCGGCGGCGCATGGTCCGCCTCATCTGTACTGGATATCCTTCGCAACCCGGTCTATGCCGGCTTTCAGCGATGGAGCTGGCGCAAGATACAGAAAAAAATAGTTGACGGCCGGATCGTAGAGACCCGCCCAAAAGACGACGCCTGTCTGAAAGTCCGGGGCCGCTTTGAGCCCATCATAACCGAATCGCAATACGCAGAGGCCCAGCGCATCCGAACCGAAAAGCCGCTCCCAAAGAATGGAAGCAATACCCTTCAGAACCCTCTGTCCGGCCTGATTTTCTGCTCCAAATGCGGTTCCCTGATGACCAGGGCTTCCAGCAACACAAAGACCAATTATCACGTACTTCGCTGCCCGAACACACAATGCAACAATATCTCCGCCCCTCTTCTGCTGATCGAAAAGAAACTGCTGGCCAGTATCGCCTCGTGGATACCGCAATATGAGCTGGAGTGGCCAAAGGAAACGCGGGAGAATTCTGCATCCATCATTTCCTTCAGGGAAAATGCCTATAAAAATATCCGGCAGGATTATACACAGGCCGAGAAACAGCTCTCTAATACCTTTGATCTTCTGGAGCAGGGAGTATACGATATTAAGACCTTCCAGGAACGCCGGCGGGTACTTGAAGAAAAAAAGAGCGCCCTGGAGACGGAAATGACACGCCTGAAAAAGGACTACGACGATGCCAAAGCCAGAGAAAAAGCACGGCAGGACTTCATCCCCAAGGTCAAAAGCCTGATAGAGGTTTACTGGACCGTTGAAGACGCTCCCACCCGGAACAAAATGCTTAAGGAGGTTTTACAGAAGGTTGACTATCTGAAAGAAACCCGAAACAAAAAAGGGCAGGGGAAAACAGCAAATTTTTTTCTCCATCTGTATCCGCGTATCCCAAAAGACCTGTAAATCGAATCCAAAATTAAAAAATTTCAAACAGGGCATATTGCAATCTCAATTTGCATATGCTATAATGCCAATAGGCAAAAAGACAAGATAGCTCTGCGTGAGCAAAAAGGACGAGTCCCCGAATGTACGGCTATACAATCGGGGACTCTACTTCTTTTACGGAGAAGTCAACCGTTTGGGCCAGTTACCGACTAATCGCCGCTGTCTAACCACTTGATGATGTAGTGGCAAGCTACACCAGCCGCAACAGCGGCTAAAAATGACAAGATATACTCCACGTGAACACCCCCTTCTGTTGCCAGTATTGGGGCGGTAACGAAAGCATTATAGCACAGTCCGGCAATTTCGACAACATTTTCGAGGCAGGACGCTACAGAACTTTATTCCTAAAGGAATCTATCCGCGCATTCCAAAAGACCTGTAAAACTAAGGGGGCATCTTTACCATAAGCCTATCGGCTCATATGTATACCCCCACTCATACGTCATCAAAAGCACGCTGTCCGCAGCCTCCCCCAGCCCGCGGTAATCCATCCCCTCATACAAAAGGCCTTTCTGATCCCTGGACGTCTTGGGAGCCAGCGCCACGGTCACGCGGATTCCAAAGACATGCATCACGGTCCGCAGCCTGCGGACAAATTCAACATACAGCTCCCGATCAGACGCCAGCACATACTCAAAATCCACATCCACGCTTCCATATCCCTTTTGCTGAACCTCCTGCCAGATTCCGCGGATCACACGCTGCTGAATCTCCAGATTCCGTACCAGAACACTGACCAGATTATTGTTAAAGCGGCCGTCCGTGCCCAGAGGCGTCAGCACCAGCTCGGCCATGACTCCCTGGCGTTTCGCTTCATCCAGGATCCTCTGCTCGCCTGCCGCTTCTGGGGGAATCAGCTCGCCTGCCTCCGTAAAACCATACGAAAACACCGAGATGCTGGTCAGATATTCGCAGGTCTCTGTCAGTGTCTGACTGTCAATCCAGGGATATGCATATCCCCCCATCCACACGCGGGGCCTGCGCCGGCTCCCCGGCCGGCCCCCGGATATCGTCTGATCAGGAATAAAAAGAGCCTGGCCTACAGCCAGGCGATAGGGCGCTTCAATCTGATTTGCCCATGCCAGATTCAGCGGAGAAGCTCCATACAGCGCGGCGATACGGTCAATCGTATCGCCTTCCTTTACCACATAAATTTCCATATCGGTCCGATTCCCTGCAGCCGCTCAGATTCCGTCTCCGCTGCCGCCCCTGTGTATGGCGAAAACGGCAGCGCCCGATCCTCCTTATATCCTCACGGGTGCAGATGTCTTTGTCACTATATTATATTCCCCATGACGCGGCAGATTTCCTTTTTTGCGGCGATTCAGACCGTCTGATCCTTCTTCGTCTGCTCTTAAACACCGTTTTGGGCGCAGACATCATGCAGGCAGCACACATCGCACCGGGGCTTTGTCCGCGCTGTGCAGACATCACGGCCGTGGTACACGAGCCGGTGGCAGAAGTCGCTGCCCTCTTCTCCGGGAACCAGCTTCCACAGAGCCATCTCCACCTTCTTCGGCTCCTTTATGTTCTCTACCAGGCCAATCCGGTTCACCAGACGGATGCAGTGCGTGTCTGTGACGATCGCCGGTTTGCCGAAGACATCGCCCATGATCAGGTTCGCACTCTTCCGGCCCACGCCCGGCAGCTTTAGAAGCGCGTCAAAGTCATCCGGAACCATGCCGCCATGCTCGTCGCGCAGGAGCTTCATGCATGCGCTGATGTCCCGCGCCTTACTGTGTCCTAAACCACAGGGCTTTACAATCCGCTCGATCTCTTCTACCGGAGCGTCGGCCAGGGCGTTTACATCCGGATATTTCTCATATAAATCCTTTACGACCACATTTACCCTGGCGTCCGTACACTGAGCCGCCAGCCGGACGCTCACCAGAAGCTTCCACGCCTGATTATAATCCAGGGTACATCCCGCGTCAGGATACTCCTTCTTCAGCCTTTCAATCACTTCCAGCGCCAGTTTTTCTTTTGTCATTCCTCCATCCTCCTGTTCCCGCTGCGCCCCCCTTTCTGGCTGTGCCGGGGCAGCCCTTTTTCTCATCCCGCTTCCCCGGCCTGCTTGCGGCGGCGTTTTTTTCGCTTCTGACGGACCTGATGCGGCGCTTCCTCTTCCTGTTTCACGCGGACATAAATAATGGAAAGAATCTTATTATGCGGATTCCTCGCCGAGCGCACCTCCACGGAGTCAAACAGCTCAATAAACTGTTTCAGCTTGGAGCAGTTATAATTGCGGGGATCAAAGCCCGGAACGCGCTTGGGCAGGCTGTCTCCAAGCTCCGACAGATCCACCCAGCCATCCTCGCCGGCATTCGTATTGATTATGGAAATAATCTCCTTTTCCATCTCACTGATATCCGGAATGCTGCTGACGCTGTTCGCGGCCTCAGCCGTCTTTTTACGCCCTTCTGTATTCTCCGGCGTCTCCGTTCCCTCCGGCGCGGCCTTCCTCGCCAGGGATGACGCAGCCTCGGACGCGCTCTCTTCCGCCGCAGATCCGCGCTGGACAGAGGCCGTGCCGGCGGTCCCGTCATTATACAGGATATCAAGGAATTTAAAGCTCTCGCATGCCGACACCAGGGCGTTCGGCGTCTTCCTCTCCCCCATTCCCAAAACTGCCATGCCGGACTCGCGCAGCCGCATGACCAGCTTCGTAAAGTCGCTGTCCGAGGTCACAATACAAAAGCCGTCCACATTTCCGGAATACAAAATATCCATTGCATCAATGATCAGCGCCGAATCAGACGCATTTTTCCCCTGCGTATAATTGTACTGAAATACCGGCGTAATCGCATAATCCTGCAGATTCTTCATCCATGCCTTTACGCTCGAATTCTGGAAATCCCCATACAGACGCTTGTAAGTCGCTGTGCCATAATTGCTGACCTCATCCAGAATTAACTTTACATACCGGCCTGACACATTTTCCGCGTCAATGAGCACTGCCATTTTTCTGTCACTCATTCACTCTGGTTTCCTTTCTTTGCCCGCTTTTTTGTAAGGGCCAAAAAATCTGGGCTCTTACTGCTTGTTATGCATATCCCGCTGACAGTACGCTCACCCCTGCCTCTATGCAGCCTTTCCCCGACAGCCCCATACACGCAGCCGCACAGGTTTCAGACATGCTCTGAAACCTGCGCAAAAAAACGTCCTGGCAGATATGCCCGCTCCAAAATCCAGTTATCCCTGCCGGGCTGCAGGCCGGATTCCGGAATCTACTGTAAGTGTATCATGCCAGGACGCTTTCATCAAATGTTTTTCACGATTTCTTTTTTAAATAATAGAAACCATACGCCGGAATATTCACACCGCGCGGCTGCATATCCGCGCCGGTAATTAATTCCTCATATTCCTCCTCGCTCTCATTAATCCATGCGGTCTTGTCAAATTCGCTGAAATTAAAGAGCCCGATGATGGTTTCTCCCTCATAATGGCGTCCGATACACAGTACCGATGGATCCCATGTCTCGATTGTCCATGTATCCGCATTGCACACAAACGCCTTTTCCCCTTTCCGGATTTCCTCCAGGCGTTTCAGACGGGGGAAGAGCTTTCCTTCCACTGTATCCGGATCCTTTACCCGGGCCGCCAGCTCCCAGCGCATCGGGCCGCGGTGCAGGTACCGGGAATCCGCCGCCTTATTCGGATCCTCCTTGTATGTATAGTCATTTACCTGCCCTATCTCATCGCCGCTGTAGAGAACCGGAATCCCGGACTGCATAAACATATAAGCGTGCAGCGTCACATCAAAGCGGATCGCCCTCTCCATGGCCTCCGAATCGCCTTCAAAGCCTGCCTTTTCAATACCGCACATAGATGCCGTAGTCCCGCAGAACCTGGCGTCTCCTGTCACCGGATCCGCATTGTAAAGCTCGCCGCGGCTTACGCTGCCCTCCGTATAGCCCTGGAAGAAATCATTTAAATACTTTTTGTGCGGGCGCTCGCCGATGCCCTCCCGCATCAGAGTTCCATAATCAAGCCCCCAGCCGATATCGTCATGGCAGCGCAGGTAATTCAGGAAAACATATTCCTTGGGAAGGCTGTTTACAATATCGAGCTGTTTCTTCAAAAGCCTTACATCCCGGGTCGCCACTGTATGCCATGTAGTCGCCATGGTCGTCACATTATAAAGCATATGGCACTCCGGCTTTTCAACGGCGCCGAAATACGGAACCACCTTTTCCGGTTCCATCACCACCTCTCCCAGAAGCAGCACGCCGGGACACACGATCTCACAAATCATGCGCATCATGCGCACAATCGTGTGTACCTGCGGCAGGTTGCGGCACTGGGTATTCAGCTCCTTCCATATATATGGAACCGCATCGATGCGGATAATGTCAATTCCCTGATTGGCGAGGAAAAGGAAGTTATACATCATCTCATTAAACACCCTGGGGTTTTTATAATTCAGATCCCACTGATACGGATAAAAGCTGGTCATCACAAAATGCCCCGCATCGGGAAGCCACGTAAAATTGCCCGGCGCCGTTGTGGGAAATACCTGGGGAACCGTTTTCTCATACATGGCCGGGATATCGTAATTATCAAAAAAGAAATAGCGGCTCATGTACTCCCCGTCCCCCTGGCGCGCCCGCTTTGCCCACTCATGATCTTCGGAGGTATGGTTCATCACAAAATCCATGCAGACATTGATTCCTTTTTTATGGCAGGACGCGGTTAAATGAGCCAGATCCTCCATGGTTCCCAGCTTTTCCTGCACCTTTCTGAAATCAGCCACCGCATAACCGCCGTCCGAGCGTCCCTCCACCGTATCCAGGAACGGCATCAGATGCACATAATTCACATTACACGCTTCCAGATACGCAAGCTTTTCTTCCACACCCTTGATTGTGCCGGCAAAATTATCGATATACAGCATCATACCCAGCATATCGTTCTGCTTATACCAGTCGGGGCGCTGTTCCCTGTCCGCATCCGACTCTTTCAGCGCTTCGTCCCGCTCCCCGTAATACCGGCGCATTTGATAGCACAGCTCCGCAAACATAGAGCTGTTGTCATAAAGCTCATTATAAAGCCACTTCAGCTCCTCAAAATGACGTGAAAACCGCGCCTTAAAGACATCCTCCCTGGTCTTGCTTTTTGAATCCTTTTTCACCACTGCCTTCCTCTCCTTTCCTGTGAATCCCGGCCTTTTATGTAATCGATTTCACATAAAATCCTAGCACACCTTGCAGTGGAATGCAAGACCTCCCGCTAAATTTTCACCTGCGCGAGCCGCCTGTTCGCCTCATTCATCGTCCCGAATTCTGTGAGACAGCATATCACTTCCTCACAGGAGCGCGCCAGCTCCTCCGCCCTCTCATACGTCTCCTCACAGATGGGGGAAAACGCCGCCTCCGCCACGGTCTCCGCCGCCAATGCCCTTGCAACTGGGTAATCAATATCATTCACATGCAGGATCCCGGCCGCAAACGGGATATTCTGCCTGTGCAGCCTCCTGTAGACCGGAATGCCGCTCCCGTTTCCCCCTATGACAAAGACTTTGGGTGTTCCCTTCACAGGCGGGAATTCCGCTCCCCCAAAGCGGGCGTCATAGCTTCCCTTTTCAATTCCATACAGCTCCTCAATATAAGACGAGGTAAGAATCTCCTCCGGCGGCCCGCAGCGCCCGATGCGATCGCCTGTCACACAGACAACGTAATCCGACAGCCTCTGCGCCAGATCAAGCTCATGCAGGGAGATAACAGCCCCTATTCCCCTCTCCCGCACAAGCTCCCTTAAGATAGTCAAAAGCTCAAGCTTATGGCGGATATCAAGAAATGTGGTCGGCTCGTCCAGCACAAGCACCTCCGGCTCCTGGCAGATGGCGCGGGCCAGCAGAATCCTCTGCCTCTGCCCGTCGCTGAGCGTATCAAACCTGCGCTCCGCCAGATCCTGTGTGTGCGTCAGTTCCATAGCCCCATGCACTTTGTTCCAGTCCTCCCGGCTGAGGATCCCCAGCCGGCCGGTATAAGGATAACGGCCGCATCCCACCAGCTCTTCACAGGTCATAAGCTCAGGCCGGACACCGCCCGTTGTCAGGACACCCATCTGCCTTGCCGCCTTTGCAGGGGAAAGGGACGCAAGGCTCTTTTCCCCCAGATACACGCTTCCCCCCAGCAGACGAAGCTGCCGGGCTATACTTCTCAGAATGGTCGATTTACCCGCCCCGTTCGGACCAACCAGTGTTACAATCTCCCCCTGCCTTACATGAAGCTCAACCTCACAGAGCAGCGGTATTTTCCCATATCCGACCGCCATATGCTCCGTGCGCAGCAAATCTCGCCCCATCACGCCTCCCTCCCGCCGCGCGCGCCTCTCCCGCGCAGCATCAGATAAATCACAACCGGCGCGCCAAGCACTGCCGTCACGGAACTGATACTGATCTCTGTGGGGGCAAATGCCGTCCTTGCAATGAGATCACAGAACAGGCAGAAGGCCGCGCCGCCCAAAAAGCAGCCCGGAATCAGGACAAGCGGCTCTGTTGTCCGAAACAGTCCTTTAACCAGATGGGGAACCGCGATCCCCACAAACGAGACAGGGCCTGCAAAAGCCGTCACACAGGCAGAAAGAAGGCTTGAAAGAAGCACCAGGCACGCCCGGAAGCGCCGGATATTCACTCCCACGCTCTGCGCATACGCCTCCCCCAAACGATAAGCCCCCATCGGCTTTACCAGTGCAAGGACGCCTGTCAGTCCCACAGCGGTCACAAGCGCCATGGCGCGCACATTTTCCCATGAAATCCCGGAAAAGCTGCCCATGGACCAGTTGTGCAGGTTCACGATATTCGCGTCGTCAGCAAAGGCTGCCAGAAAATCCGTTATGGCTGAGCTAATATAGCTGAGCATCACCCCGCAGACGATAAGAACCGACATACTCCCGGCACGGCCTGAGATCACAAGCACAAAGCCCATGGAAAGCAGCGCGCCTGCAAAGGCCGCCAGAATCATCGCTCCCGACCCTGTAAAAACGCCCTTTTCCAGGAACACAATCATAAGCAGGGATACCGAAAGCTTGGCCCCCGACGAAATCCCCAGCACAAACGGCCCCGCAATGGGATTCGCAAAAAAGGTCTGCAGCAGAAAGCCCGACACCGACAGCGCGCCTCCCAGCAAAGCCGCTGAGAGGATGCGCGGCATCCGGATATCCCGTATAATGCGCCGCGCCGTGCCGGAATCCTCCATCCCCTGAAACAGGGCCGCCCGGATCTCCCCTGCCGAAAGGCGGACACTGCCGTAATTTAAGTTCACCAGAAACAGCGCGGCCAGAAGCACACATAAAAGGGCAAAGGAACACGCATATTTCCCTGTTTTCTTACTCCTCATCCGGCCTGTCACCCCTTTATTCCAGCGGATACAGATACGTCATCTCCTGTGGATCGGCCCCGCCCAGCATCCGGTGGATATCCAGTATCACGTCTCCCAGCCCCATACTCTCCTGAAACATATTTTTGCCTGTACACCACACATGTCCTTCTCTTACGGCCCTGAAATCAGCCAGCAGGCCGCTCTTTTTCAGAAGCTCCTCAAGCGACCCCGGCTCTTTGTCAATCGCGCTGTTATATATGATATAATCTGCGTCACGCGCTGACTCATAAAAAGCCTCCATCTGCATGCTCTCAGACGACAGGCCATGTTCTCCCTCCCCAAAAGCGGCAGGGATATAGCGCCCTCCGGCCATCTCAATCATCTTAACCACATAATCTCCGGGCTTTCTCACATTCACACTTCCGTCTGCAGCAATATAAAAAAATGCCACGGTCTTACCGGAGGAGGGCTGATCCATCACCGGCTTTAAGGCATCCGCGCAGGCCGTAAAACACGCCTTTGCCTGTTCCTCCCTGCCCAAAAGCGCGCCGTAAAGGCGGATCCACTCCATCCGGCCCAGCGGGTGGCTTTCATAGCTTGAGCGTTCCACCAGAACCGGGATCCCCAGGCGCTCAAGCTGCTCCTTCACCTCCGGCGCGTGGTAAATCATCGTAGATTCAACCGCCAGATCACATCCGTTCTCCACAAGACGCTCATAATCCGGCGCGCTGTACTTACCCGCATAGAGCATCCTCCCCTCTTCCATGGCCGCTCTCGCCTCGCTGATATACCACCCCGATGCATCTGTCCCGGACAGCGTAATCTGATCCATGGCATCCAGGCTCCGCATCAGATCCATCGCAGAGGTAGCCGCCAGATAGATGTGAGAAAGCGGCCGGCAAAGCACTGTCACGTCCTCCGGAATTCCCTCCGGCACAGCCTCCTCCTCCGGAACGGCCAGATAACGGCCGCTGTCCAAAATCTCCGCCAGCACATAGCCATTTTCATAGTAATCCACAGAAAACTGATCTGCATAGAGAAGCTCCATCGAACCGGAATGCTTCAGATCCGCCCACTGAACGGGAGGCGCAGCATCCTTAGCAGACTCACCCCCTGAGCCCGTCCGAAATGCATCTGATCCGTCCCCTGTTCCCCGGCTCTGCGCGGCAGTCTCCCTGCCTGACATTTCCGCATTTCTATTTCTGACATCCTGTTCATTCCGGCCGCACCCGGCTGACACCGCGTTTATTCCAAGGATAAGGGCCGCGCAAAATAACCGGATTCTGCTATATTTCATCACTGTCTCCCATCCTTAACGCTCCAGGCTGCTGATCGCCGCTCTGGCATGGGCGACAAAAATCTGCCTGATTCCCTCCAGTTCCCCGAGGCCGCGAATCAGGCATGTCACCTCATACCCGGCCCCTTCAAACACACTTTTCCACGAATCCTCATCGTCCCCGGCCATATCGTTCACCGCGTGATCCCCGGCGACAATCATCAGGGGAGCCAGGACCACCTTTTTATATTCTCCGGCCTGAACCGCCTTCAAAACCGCCTGCACATCCGGCTCTGCCTCCACGGTTCCGACAAAATAATTCTCAAATCCTTCCTCTGCCAGCATGTCCTGCATCTTCGCATACACCTGGTTCGACTCCGCCTCCGTCCCGTGCCCCATAAAGCACACCGCCGTATCCGCATTGTCATATTCCGCCGTACTCTCTGTGATCGCCCGGATAACCGCCTTAAAATCCTCGTCCGACGTCAAAAGGGGAGCTCCCACTGCAATCGCTTCAAATGCATCCGTATATTCGGCCGCTTCATTCACCAGATCCGTATACTCCAGCCCGTTCATCAGATGCGTAGGCTGAATCACCAAACGCTTTACACCGTTTTTCACCGCCCGTTCCAGCGCTTCGCCCACATTATCGATCGCCACCCCGTCGCGGGACTTCACGCGATCAATAATGATCTGGCTTGTAAAAGCCCGCCTGAGGGAATAGTCCGGAATCGCTTTCTCAAGCGCCTCTTCCACCGCGCCGATCGAAATACGCCGGCTGTCATTATAGCTCGTCCCAAAGCTGACTGCCAAAAGCTCATTCCCGCCGATTCCATCCTGATTTCTCGGATTATCCATAGATGCATCTCCCGTCTCACAGCTTTCTTCGTCCGCGCCGCCGGCTGCCGCTTCCTCCCTGTTCCCGCCAGCACAGCCCGCCAGCACAGCCGCAGATAAAGCTGCTGTCACAAAAACCATTGCCGCTCTTTTTAATCTCATCTTCTCTTTCCTCCTTCGCAGCAGTCCGGATATCCGTACATATCCCTCATACCGCTCTGCCTTTTATTTATCGGGTATCCGATCCATACAGGCACAGAAATCCAAATCTGAAATCATGTCGATCAGTCCGGCAATGGTATACAAAAAAATCCCTGTAATCTATGGGCAGAGATACATCCAGTACAGCGTATCAGAAGTTCCTGTGAACATACGGTTCTGTTTCGCTGATAATACAGCTTTTTTGCAGGAAAAAATCTTTACATAACCTTCGATACGCTGTACTGGCTTTTGGCCGCAGCAGAACAACCTGCAAAAGCCGCCTCCTGCAGTATCTTCTGTTGCTGTCCGCCGTCTGAGTCAGAAATCAGCGCATCCTGAAACATGTCGCCTCAAAGCTGCGCTGACCGGTACAATCAATTCCTCGTGATCCGGATATCTCCTGTTCCTATACCAACAACCGGCAGGTTTCCTGACTTACCTATCTTCACGCATAACCGCCTTCCCAATCTAAAACCCGATCAGTGGTAGTTCCAAACTCTGATCATGCGCTCCTGGCTTACAGTGACGGGATCGCACAGGACTTTCACCTGTTTCCCTTTTACCCCCTGCCCGCATAACGGACAGCGGCACCGGATGCTCTTTACTCGATATTGCCTTATATCCTATCATATGGGTCGGGAAAAAGCAAGAAATTGTTCCTCTTTTATCGCAGGCAGTCAGAAAAACGCAGGTACAGAAAAAGCCCCGGAAAATCAGCCATTTCCGGGACCTTGTGTATCTGTGTATTCTGTTTGCAATTATCGCTTGGAGAACTGAGGCGCACGGCGCGCTGCTTTGAGGCCGTATTTCTTTCTCTCTTTCATTCTCGGATCGCGCGTTAAGTAACCGGATTTCTTAAGAACCGGTCTGTAATCAGCGTCAGCCTGAAGAAGCGCTCTGGCAATGCCATGTCTCACTGCGCCGGCCTGTCCTGTGAAGCCGCCGCCGCGTACATTTACCAGCACATCGAATTTATCGGTTGTCTCCGTCGCTACCAGCGGCTGGCGGACAACCACCTTTAAGGTCTCAAGTCCAAAATAGTCGTCAATGTCTCTCTTATTTACCGTGATCTTCCCGCTTCCCGGTACAAGGTATACTCTGGCAATTGATTTTTTTCTTCTGCCTGTTCCGTAAAATTTGTTAGCCACTGTAATTTCCTCCTTCCAGCACCTTTAATTAAAATTTGAACTCTAAAGCTTCCGGCTTCTGTGCCGCCTGCTCATGCTCCGGACCCGCATAAACATGAAGCTTCTTAATCATGCTTCTTCCTAAAGGTCCTTTGGGAAGCATTCCCCTTACCGCTAACTCCATTACCTTCTCCGGCTTTTTGGCCATCATCTCTTTCAATGTGGTCTCCTTCATGCCGCCTACATAGTCAGAATGATTATAGTAAATCTTCTGGGCCAGCTTCTTGCCGGTTACCTTGACATGCTCTGCATTTACTACGATCACGTAGTCTCCGCAATCCATATGGGGCGTAAAAATCGGCTTATTCTTTCCTCTTAATATGGATGCGATCTCTGATGCCAGACGTCCTAATGTATATCCTGTAGCGTCAACTACGTACCATTTTCTCTCAATTGTTGCTGGACTAGCCATAAAGCTCTTCATTGGTTGACCTCCTGTTTTATTTCACATATTTGAGATTAACTATATCATGAAATGTCTGTTCCGGGGCTTTGGTCAGACATTATCAACTGATGTCACAGTTATACATTATATTACACTCAGCCGGACGTGTCAACCATTTTTCCCTTTAAAAACAAGGGTTTTTTGATGACCGATTGCGGTTCACCCCCCGGACGGGAACATAACAAAAACGGCAGCGCCGGCTTCATTCGTTTGCCTGCACTGCCGTTTCCTCATATTTATATGATCTGATTTAGCGTACGCCCGCCGTTCTGCCCTCGGATTTTCCGAATGTAAAATAGTGATCTACATATGCGTCCCACTTATCGCCAAACGCAGCCTGCAGATCCGGATATGCGTTACGGTATGCAACTACATTCAGAACCTTGCTTCCGTTTCTTCCCTCTTTCAGGCCAAAGGTCATATAATGACGGTACAGAGCTTTCTCATTGTATCCAAACGCTTTCTTTAAATCCGGATAGCTGTCTGCATAATACTCTGCGTCAAAAACATCGCTGACTCTGGTCACATTCTTCGCAAATGCGTTGAAAGGACATAACACCTGCATTGCCATTGCTGCTGCCACGATAGCGGCTGCCTTCTTACCGTTTTTCTTGAACATTGTCTGTTCCTCCTCCTTTTTCGTTTATATTCCTGCTCTGTAATGTAAAGCAAAAATACCCTTCCAAAGTCCTGATAAAAATCACTCATTTATCGAAAATTTGTCTTTGACAGTCTCAAAAGTAAGTTTATTCTATATCAGAACCTGTAATGTATTATACCTCACTACCCCCCCCCCAGTCAATAGTTTTTACTATTTTCTTACGATAAACGAAATTTTTTTTGGAGTGACTTAAACTCAATCAAGAGTCGGAAATCATGTCCCGGCGCCTCCTTAAACCCACTTTTTCCTGAGAGAAGCCGCCTTTGGCTCCTTCTGCATAAAATCAGGGGGTTCAGGCCGTCTCATTTATCTTGGTCAGCTTTGCCGCCTGGTCGGCTGCAATCAAACTGTCGATAATCTCATACAGATCCCCGTCCATAACCGAATCAATCTTATACAGAGTCAGCTTGATCCGGTGCTCTGTCACACGCCCCTGCGGGAAATTGTAGGTGCGGATCTTTTCGGAACGGTCCCCGGTCCCGATCTGGCTCCGGCGCGCCTCAGCCTCCTCGCTCTGGCGGCGCTCCAGCTCCATATCATAAAGCTTGGAGCGGAGCAGGCGAAATGCCTTCTCCTTGTTCTGAAGCTGAGATTTCTCGGTCTGGCTGTAGATCACGATGCCTGTGGGAATGTGGGTCAGGCGGACCGCAGAGTCTGTGGTATTGACACACTGGCCGCCATTTCCCGACGCGCGCATCACATCGATCCGGATATCCTTGTCGTCAATGACCACATCCACATCCTCAGCCTCAGGTATAATGGCCACCGTCGCGGTGGATGTGTGGATTCGGCCGCCTGACTCCGTTTCCGGCACGCGCTGCACGCGGTGGACGCCGCTTTCGTATTTAAGCTTTGAATACGCGCCCTGGCCGTTGAGCATAAAGACCACTTCCTTAAAACCGCCGATCCCATTTTCGTTGACGCTGACCAGCTCGGTTTTCCAGCGGTTCCGTTCTGCAAAGCGAACATACATCCGGTAAAGCTCAGAGGCAAAAAGCGCCGCCTCGTCCCCGCCCGCGCCGGCGCGGATCTCCACGATAACATTCTTATCGTCATTCGGATCTTTGGGAAGCAGGAGGATCTTAAGCTGCTGGCTCAGCTCCTCAATCCGCCTCTTTGCATCGCCCAGCTCCTCCTTTGCCATCTCGCGCAGTTCCTCGTCATTTTCCTCCTCCAGAAGAGCGACGCTGTCCTCCGCATCCTGCTTTGCCTTTTTATAATCCCTGTACGTCTCCACAATCGGAGCCAGATCCGCCTGTTCCTTCATCAGCTTGCGGAACCTGTTCGGATCCGACGCCACATCCGGGCTGTTAAGCTCCTGCATCAGCTCCTCATATCGAATCACCAAATCATCCAGTCTGTCAAACATAGGATACCTCCTCTATCGGTTCCAGCGGGCCTTCACCACGCGGTCAAGCCCCGCACTGTCCTGAATCGTCTCAATCCGGTCAAAACCGGCTATCCTCAGAATACGCCTCACCCGTTCCGCCTGATCATACCCGATTTCAAACAGGACCGCTCCCCCTCTCGTCAGATGCTTGCTGCACTCGAGCGCCAGAACCCGGTAAAAATGCAGCCCGTCCTCCTGGCCGTCCAGGGCAATCCGGGGCTCATAATCCCGCACCTCCGGTTCCAGCTCTTCAATCACATCCGTTGGGATATACGGCGGATTCGCCACGATCACGTCAAAATATGCATTCCGTTCCATATCGCGGAACAGATTGCTCTCCAGCAAAACCATCCGGCGCTCGCGGATCCCGGGCGCCCCGCCCGGCTGGCCGTTCAGGGCCTTAAGCGACCCGGCCTTTGCCGCGGTCTGCCGATCCGCCAGATACGTTTTAAGCTCATAGCGCCAGGGCGTTTCCGATACCAGAAACGATTCCGAACGAACCGTCCCCTTCTGAATCAGAAATAAGCGCTTGGCATTCTTTTTGGCCATCTTAAGCGCCTCTTTGGAAATATCCACTGCCGTTACGCTCCGGTAGCCGCCCAAAACAGCCAGGCTGACCGCGATACAGCCCGAGCCCGTACACATATCCAGCACGGAAAGCTCTCTCTCCGGAAATTCCCGCAGAAGCGTCTCCACCAGCGTCTCCGTATCCTGCCTGGGAATGAGCACATGTTCATTCACCGAAAATGTCATTCCCATAAAATCCTGATTCCCCAGAATCTGCTGCAGAGGAATGCGCTTTGCCCTCTTTTCTATGTTTTTACAATAAATCTCATACCCTTTCGCCAGGCGCTCTCTCGGAACCGGCCGGTTCTGTTCCATATAATAATACGTCCTGTCGATCCCGAACGCCTTTGACAGAAGATACCATGCGTCCAGATCCGCCTCCCCGATCCCGGCCCCGGCAAGCGTCCTGCTCCCGGCCTCCAGAAGGCCGCGCCAGGCGGGAAGCTCTTCCTCTCGTTGCATCAAGCTCATACCTCCGTCTCGGGAAAATTCTCCTTTAAATACGTTTTCCAGTCAAACACAGCCTCCGTAGCCGCAATTGCCACTTCAATCATCGAATCGTCCGGCTCCTTTGTCGTCAGTCCCTGCATCCACAGCCCCGGCCGGCTGACCAGATCCATCCATTTGGAATTGCTGCGCCCCGCCAACTGCAGAATCTCATAGGAAACGCCCGCGATCACCGGAATCAGCACGATCCGGCTCAGCATCCGAAGCCCGATCGATTCAATCCGGATCACCATAAAAAACAGTATACTGATGACCATGACAATCAAAAGGAAGCTTGTTCCGCAGCGCTTATGCTCCTTTGAGCTCTCCCTCACATGCTCAACCGTCAGAGAGCGCCCGTGTTCCACACAGTTAATACACTTGTGCTCCGCCCCATGATACATAAACGTGCGCTTAATGTCCTCCATTCGGGAAACGAGCTTAATATAGATAATAAATATTGCAATCCGCAAAAACCCTTCCAGAACAGCCATCACATACTCTGACTTAATAAAGCTGCGGCACAGATTCGCGACAGCCAGAGGAAGAACCATAAAAACAGCGATTGCCATCAAAAACGACAAAACCATCACCAGGGCCATAATCGCCCCTTCCAGCTTTTCCCCAAACAGACGGTCGAGCGCCTTCTCCAGACGCCCCGGCTCCGTCTCCTCATCCTCCTCAAAAAAGCTTGCGGAATACGTCAGCGTCCGCATCCCCAGGATCATCGAATCCGCAAAGCGGAACACGCCCCTTATAAAAGGAAGCGACAAAAACGCAGCCTTTTTCGTGATGCTCACATACCTGTCCTTTTTTACCTCAATCTCCCCGTCAGGCCGGCGAACCGCCACCGCATAATCATCGCGGTTCATCATCATGATTCCCTCAATCACAGCCTGACCGCCAATTCCCGAATATTTCATTTCCGCTTACTCCCAAAGCAACGCGCCGCAAAAGGCCCGCTGCCGCATAAATAAAAAGGCTGAGTTTAATGTCGCCACTAAAACCCAACCTTTACCTCGTTCAAACTTATTTGTCTGCGTTAATGCCATACTTACGGTTGAACTTATCAATACGTCCACGAGCCGCGGCTGTCTTCTGCTGACCAGTGTAGAACGAATGGCACTTGGAACAAACCTCCACATGAATATCCTGTTTGGTAGAGCCTGTCACAAATTCATTTCCGCAGTTGCAAACGACCTTTGCCTGATAGTAGGCTGGATGGATTCCCTCTTTCATACTTTCACCTCTCTGTAATTATTCTTGTGCGATTTCCGACCGCTTTTTATATACTGCCGCGATATTTTTCGGCATTCTTTCGCAAGCTTAATCAGTATAGCATACCAGGGTTTTATTTGCAAGCGGTTTTTGCAGTTTCGGGCTGCAAAAATCCTCCCCTGACAAAATGCACAAAAAACCTGTTCTCTTCCTCACTTATCCACACTATCCACACCTTTTCCACAAACATTATCAAAAAGTTATTCACATCCATTCTTGTCCATTTTAAAAGAAAAAACAGTTATGCACCAAGTTATCCACATTATCCACATTTTTTTAATGTTTATCACCAGCTTTCAACAGCCGTATTTCCCCACCTGAAATTTTGTATATATGTCATAAACTTTCAAATTTCGCCAAAAAATACAAGCATTTCCCTTGACAAAAAAGAAATGAATCAACGCTGTCCGGCCAAATCAATTTAAAATTATCGCAAAAAATTCCGAATAATTGTCTTAACAATTTTGCGGCCTGTCTTGAATTTTACAACCAAAAGTGCTATACTAAATATATCCCAAAAAAAGGAGCGATGATTATGCGTTATAAGATTACTGGAAGAAATATCGAGGTTACACCGGCGCTCAAAGCGGCTGTTGAGGACAAGATCGGCAAGCTGGAGCGGTACTTTAACCAGGATACGGAGGCGGTTGTCACCTTAAGCGTTGAAAAGGACCGCCAGAAGATCGAGGTCACCATCCCTGTCAAGGGCACGATCATCCGTGCCGAGCAGCACAGCAATGACATGTATGTATCCATTGACCTGGTGGAAGAAATCATTGAACGTCAGATCAAAAAGTATAAAAATAAGATCATAGACAAAAAACAGGCGGCCGTCGCCTTCTCCGATCTCTTTATCAATGAGGACTACGAAGCCGACGACGGCATTGAGATAGTGAAAGTGAAGAAATTTGCCATGAAGCCCATGGATCCCGAGGAGGCCTGTGTACAGATGGAGCTTCTGGGACATGCCTTCTACGTATTCCTGAACTCCGAGACAGAGCAGGTAAATGTCGTATACAAGAGAAAAGGCAATACGTACGGCTTAATTGAACCTGAATTTTAGAGTTCAATTAAGTGAACACAGCCCTGCCGTAAACACAGACAAAACAGGCCGCCTGTCCGGAAGAAGCTTCACCGGACAGGCGGCCTGTTTTTAATGATCCTTTCACGAATGCACTTCCTGTGCCTTCGCCCTCCGGCTTCCGATCTGCCCGCGGTCAATCATACGCAGGATAAAATCCACCGTTCCGTCAATCCCATAGCTCGCCGTGTTGATGCACAGATCATAATTATTCGCATGTCCCCACCTGCGGCTGGTATAAAAATTGTAATAGCGCGCATGCTTTCGATCCAGCCGTTTTATAAGCCGGCTCGCTTTCCCGGCCGGTATATTATGGATCTCACATGCGTGGCGCACCCGCTGTTCAAAGGGCGCTGTGATAAAGATACTGATATGGGGGACCTGGTTATTGGTCAGAATCGCATTTCCGCACCGCCCCATGATAATGAAATCCTCTTTTTTCGCCATATCGCACAGCAGATCGCTCTGGTTAAAGAATACGGCGTCCCGCTTGGAAAGGCCGTGGTACCGGCTGAATTCCCTGAAATGCTGGCGCAGTGTCAAATGGCTGGCGGACTCAAACACGCTGGTGGGGCCGTTTAAGCCCAGATCGCCCGTATAGTGGACGGAGTCCTGCACTGTGCCCTTCTCCGCCTCCAGACGCTTTAATACGGCCTGGAAAATCTCCTCATCATAATAATTGATCTTCAGCTTATCCGCCAGCTTAAACCCGACATCCACGCCTCCGCTGGCATAGCCCCAGCTAATGCAGATAATCAGATGATCGTTTTCCGAAAAACGGTTCTGGAGATTTAAAACATTCAGCTTTGCAAGCTCGGGATCAATGACATCCCCGCTGACAAAGTTTCCGGGAAGCTTCATAACCTCTGTGAGGATCCGGTTGTACTCTGTCATAACCAGCTTTTTCTCCGCCCGATCCGGGATCGTCCGCGCCATATTTCCTATCAGGGCCAGCTCACTGCGCACGAAATGGCCCTGGGGACGTGTGGTCAGCAGGGCGGTCAGCTCCCGCACGCACCGCTCCCTGTCACGGTTGAAGACGCGTCCCAGAGATGAACCGAGCTGACTGTAAACCTCGGCGTCCAGATCATAGATGCACTCCGCCAGCTCTCTGACAAAAGCCTCATTACTTTGCTCCTTCTGCATTTCCTGTCCCCTCCTCTATAGAAAGAATAACACCATATTCAGCATAAACACCGGAACCAGGATTCCAAATGACCATACGAGATACCCAAAAAAGGACGGCATATTGACGCCATTCTCATCTGCAATCGATTTTACCATAAAATTCGGCGCATTTCCAATATACGTATTGGCGCCCATGAATACTGCGCCCGCTGAGATTGCTGTCAGCATCTTGAGCGGAACCATTCCCAGCGAGGTCGCCATCCCTTCCGTAAAATGTAAAGCCCCCGCCGTCGTCAGGAACACCAGATACGTCGGCGTGTTATCCAGAAAGCTGGACAGAAGGCCCGTAGTCCAGAACATCTGGGCCGGCTCTGTAATGCCCAGATTCGCGCCGTTTGCCTTTAAAAGCATCAGCGCAGGCTGCATGGTGATAAAAATACCGATAAACAGCACGGCAACCTCATGAATCGCGCCCCAGGTAAAGTGGTTCGCCCTGCGGATCTCCTCCTTTGTCGTACGGAAAGACAGGAACGCCGCGGCTAAAATGATCACGATCTCAATCAATGCCGGATACCCAAGCATCACCTCACCGTACAGGCGGATTCCGCGCACATGGCCCGACGCATCCTGAAAAGCCGGAAGCGACGGCAGCATACCGCTTAAGATAACAGCCCCCACAATCATCACCAGGAAAATCAGGTTATGCGCGCCGCGGATCTTCACCTCTGTGCCCGGCTTGCTGATATCCGGCTTCAGGCCCGTCGCAATATCCTTCCGGTATGCGCGCCGGTCGATCCAGTAAAACAGGAACAGCAGCACCGTCATGTTAAACAGCAGGATCGGAAACAGGTGCAGGCTCCAGAAAAAGGGAACGCCGCGCATAAAGCCCATCAAAAGAGGCGGATCGCCGATCGGAGTCAGGCATCCGCCGATATTGGATACCAGAAAAATAAAGAAGATAATAATATGGCGTTTCCTCTTTCTCCAGGAATTCATCTTAATCACCGGGCGGACCATCAGCATGCTCGCGCCCGTTGTACCGATCCAGCTTGAAAGCAGCGTCCCCAGCGCCAGAAGCCCCACATTCACTCTGGGCGATCCCGCCAGATCGCCTGACATGGTAATATTGCCCGAGACGCAGAACAGGCCGAACAGCAGGATAATAAAAGTCAGATAATCATTTATCAGACACTCCAGGATCGTCTCCAGAGCGGCTCCTGCGCCAAACATAACGGCAAAGGGAACCGCAAACAGAACCGACCACAGCGCCACTGCATGCGGCTGATGCTCCTCCCACCATTCCGGCTTCACCAGAGGGAGCACGGCAATGCACAGAAGAAGCCCGGCAAAAGGTATGCACAGCCATAAAAGGCCCGGGCCGGCTGTCTCTGCCCCAGGTCCTTCCGCCGCCATCGCAGTTGCCGGGCTGCAAAACAGCAGAAACGCAAGACTTACGCAGAATGCAAGCAATCGTTTCATCTCAAAACTCCTCCACTTCTACTTCATGTTTAATCAAAAAAAATTCTTGTCCAGCCACCCATTATAACAAGTTTATCATCCTCTTACAACCTTGCACACCGCTAAAGAATCGTTTAAAAACAGGAAAAAACTGTGTATATTCGCCAAAAAATAAATGCTGTTCAGAAAAAATCCGCCGCCCGTTCACGGCTCTCCCGCAGCGAAACCGCGTACAAAGCCAAAATCAGGCCTCCCCGGCATCACTGCCTGCGGAAGGCCTGGCTTTCATTCATCTATTTTGCAAAAATCTCTTTTGTGGCGATAATATCCACGCCGGTTCCCGCTACATCGGACACGATCACATCCCCGATATGGACAGGAGCTTTCACGGAAACACCCTTGAGCGCTTTCACGCAGTCAAAGATCTTCCCCTTCGGTATATCAGATTTTGTCTTCACGGAAACCATATCCAGATGGCCTCCAGTGACATTGACGATGGAGGTCACAATCCGGGTGGGATTCGTTACCTCCTTGCGGGCGTAATCATCACCGCGCTTGCAGGTATTCCCCGTTACGCCTGTTACCTCTGCGCCGTCCATCTCTACCTGAACCATGCATCCCAGAGGGCAGCCGATACAGATCAATTCTCTCTTTTCCATATTCTTATGCCTCCTCGATCTTTATTGTGATTGTCTTTAAATCAGGATAGGAAGCCAGTTTCTCCTTTTTGAACTTCACATCCTCCATCTCGCCCGGAGCCATGACCGGCCTCTTTCTGTGAACCACCTGCTCATCGTCAAAGTATACGCTGATGAAGCAGTTTTTATATACGTTTCCGACACGGAAGCGGACGGTCAGTTCATCTGCCATGCGATCCACATCTATCGTCTTCGGCACCGTATAGCGGACGCCTCCTGTGGGAGCCAGCTTAATTACCTTTCCGCTGCTCTTTGCAAGACTGCCCTGCACGTATTTTGCCGCGTTCTGCCCGGCTGTGGTCGCCTCCTCTGATACGTAGTCCACCAGATCATGCACATGGAGCACGTTTCCGCAGGCAAACACGCCGTCGATATTCGTCTCCAGGCTCTCATTGACCGACGGGCCGGAGGTCACAGGCTCGATGTCAACGCCCATTCCCCTGGAAAGCTCATTCTCGGGAATCAGGCCGCAGGAGAGAAGAAGCGTATCACAGTCGTAGTCCTCTTCCGTGCCGGGAACCGGTTTTCCGTGAGAATCCACCTCGGCGATGGTGATGCCCTCTACCCTGTATTTGCCGCGGATATCCACAACCGTATGGCTCAGCTTTAACGGGATGCCGAAATCATCCAGACACTGCACAATATTTCTCTTGAGTCCTCCGGAATACGGCATCAGCTCTGCCACTACCTGCACCTGAGCGCCCTCTAAGGTCATGCGCCGCGCCATGATCAGCCCGATATCGCCGGATCCTAAGATAACGACCTTGCGGCCCGGCATGTAGCCTTCCATATTCACCAGGCGCTGCGCCGTTCCGGCAGAGAAAATACCGGACGGACGGTAGCCCGGGATGTTAAGCGCGCCTCTGGCGCGTTCGCGGCAGCCCATAGCCAGGATCACGGCCTTTGCCTGAATCTCAAACAGCCCTTCCTCGCGGTTCATGGCTGTTACCACCTTCTCGTGGCTGATGTCAATGACCATGGTATTTAAATAATACTCGATCTTCAATTCCTCTACTTCATTGATGAAGCGTCTCGCATATTCCGGGCCGGTCAGCTCCTCCTTGAAGGTATGCAGGCCAAAGCCATTGTGGATGCACTGGTTCAGGATTCCGCCCAGCTCCTTATCGCGCTCCAGGATCAGAATGCTGTCGATTCCGCTCTTTTTTGCAGCAGCCGCCGCTGCCAGTCCCGCCGGGCCGCCGCCGATTATTACAATATCATAGGATCTCATGGTTCCCCTCCTTACAGTTTATCCTTGTCGATTCCGACAATAATCTTAGAATCGCCGCCTGATTTCGTGATATCTCCCATATCCATCTTCAGCTCTCTTGCAAGAATCTCCATGGTTCTCGGGGAGCAGAAGCCTGCCTGACAGCGTCCCATACCCGCTCTGGTGCGGCGCTTTACACCGTCTAAGGATTTCGCGCCCAGCGGACGATGGATGGCGTCTAAAATCTCGCCCTCGGAAATCGTTTCACAGCGGCAGATGATATTGCCATAGGCCGGATTTTCTTTGATCAGTTTGGAATACTCCTCTTTAGAGAGCTCCTTGGGATCCACAATGCCCTTTCTGGTAGCGATGAAGTCATTCTTCTCCTTTAAGCCGGCTTTCTCCTTCAGAATATCCGCCACCATCTTACCGATCGCCGGGCTGCTGGAAAGACCCGGGGACTCGATCCCGGCGCAGTCGATAAAGCCCTTGCAGTCCTCTAACTCCTTAATGACAAACTCATGCTGATCCTCATGGGCGCGCAGTCCTGCAAATGAGGTGATCACCTGCCGCATGGGGATGTTGTTTACACTGTTCTGGGCCTTTCCAATCACTTCGTCAAGGCCCTCCCGCGTCGTATTGGTTCCCTCTGGATCGTCGATGTCAATCGCAGTCGGGCCGAGCAGAAGATTGCCATGTACCGTCGGCGTCACAAGGATACCCTTACCGAACTTGCCCGGCAGGGTGAAGATCGTCTTGTCCACCAGATTTCCGGCCGTCTTGTCAAGCAGGCAGTAATCGCCGCGCCTCGGCGTGATATGGATCTTCTCTGCACTCATCATATTATGGAAGCGATCCGCGTGAACGCCGGCTGCATTTACCACATATTTCGCCTTCAGAACACCCTGGCTGGTTGTCAGCTCAAAGCCCTCGTCTGTCTTTACGATATTCTCAACCTCTGTGTTGAATTTGAACTCCACGCCGTTCATGGCCGCATTTTCCGCCAGAGCGATGGTCAGGCCAAAGGGACATACGATGCCGCCCGTGGGGGCATAAAGCGCGCCCACCATATCATCCGTTACGTTGGGCTCCATCTCCTTTACTTCCTCTTTTGTCAGAATCCGCAGATCCTTTACGCCGTTTTTCACGCCTCTCTCATACAGAGCTTCCAGGTTGGGGCGATCCTCCTCGCGCATACACAGAACCAGGGAACCGTTTCTCCGGAACGAGAAATCCAGATCCCTGGAAAGCTGCTCCATCATGAGGTTTCCCTCTACATTCAGCTTTGCCATCAAAGAGCCCTCTGCCGCGTCATAGCCCGCATGGACGATGGCGCTGTTGGCCTTTGAGGTGCCGCAGCAGACGTCTTCCTCTTTGTCCACAACACAGATATCTGCCTGATAGCGCGAAAGCTCTCTGGCCGCCGCACATCCGGATACGCCTGCGCCGATTACGATAATATCATACATATTTATTATCCTCCTGCCTATTAGGTTTTTATGAAAAAAGCCAAGCTGACAGAAATCACCCTCTTCGGCTGATATCCTGTGTGCCTGGCTCATCCCTCTCTTGCGCACTTAAATTATGAAATTAACCCGGCCCGCTCCCTGTTTTCAGGCAGGGGCCGGTAAGCTTAAGCTTCTGAATGGATTTTTAACAGACACCTGGCGCGGCCTACCACGGAATCGCTCCATAAACCAGAACAGCGACAATCGCACCCACAATCGGGCCAACCAGCGTTACGACTCCATAGCTCCAGTTTGAATCGCCCTTGCCCCTGATCGGAAGCACCGCGTGGGCCAGCCTGGGACCTAAGTCACGGGCCGGGTTGATCGCATAACCCGTCAGGCCGCCAAGGGACATACCGACAGATACGATGATGGCAAATACAAAGATGTAGTTGAGTCCCATATCGCCAAGGCCGGCTACATTTCCCGTGCCCTTAATAGCAAACACCAGTACGAAAGTGCCGATGGCTTCTGATAAAATATTGAGCGGAAGATTCGGAACCGACGGACCTGTGGAGAACACGCCCAGCTTCGCGCCCGGATCATCCGTCGCGTCAAACTGCTCCTTGAACAGGATGTATACAAGGCAGGCTCCGACAAATGCGCCCGCAAACTGCGCAATGATATAGCCCGGAACGAGTGCCCAGTCAAAGGAGCCGTCGATCGCCAGCGCCAGCGTCAGCGCCGGATTGAACGAAGCCCCTGAGGCTGCCCCGAAAATGAAAGCGGGTACCATAACCGCAAGGCCCCAGGCAAAGGTGATCTGAATCGACCCCGCCCCTTTCATGCCTGATTTATTCAGTGTCACATTGGCAACAACGCCGTCGCCCAATAGAATCAGAAGCATTGTGCCTAAAAACTCTGCTATATATGGTAACATAAGATTTCCCCCTTTTCAAGTTAAAACATGATTGCGCCGTCTCTTTATAACCGGACTGAGGGAGCTTATTCCTCCTTCGCCCATCCAAAGGAACATTTCACTGCTTTATCCCATCCTTTGAGCCTCTGCGTCCTCTCTTCCTCTCCGATCTCCGGATCGAATACGCGGTCAATCGCCCAGTTCTTAATGACATCTTCCTTGCTCGCCCAGTAGCCTACTGCCAGGCCTGCCAGATAAGCTGCGCCCATCGCGGTGGTTTCCACGCATTTCGGGCGGTGAACCGGAGCATTGATTAAGTCTGCCTGAATCTGCATCAGGAGGTTGTTGGCGCTGGCGCCGCCGTCCACCTTCAGGGCAGCCAGATCGATACCGGAGTCTGCTCTCATGGCCTTTAAAACATCATTCGTCTGGTAAGCCAGGGACTCCAGAGTCGCGCGGATAATGTGGTATTTGTTCACACCCCTTGTGAGGCCCACGATCGCGCCTCTCGCATACTGATCCCAGTGCGGAGCGCCCAGTCCTGTGAAGGCAGGCACAACGTAGCATCCATTCGTATCATCTACCTTTTTAGCCATGTACTCGGAGTCGGGTGAGGAATCCACCATCCTCATCTCGTCGCGCAGCCACTGGATCGCGGCGCCGGCCACGAAGATCGAGCCCTCCAGAGCGTAGGTCACCTTGCCGTCCAGGCCCCAGGCGATGGTCGTCACAAGGCCGTTCTTGGAGTAAACCGGCTGCTCGCCCGTATTCATGAGCATGAAGCATCCTGTTCCATATGTATTCTTTGCCTCGCCGGGCTTAAAGCAGGTCTGGCCGAACAGAGCGGACTGCTGATCGCCTGCCGCGCCGCCGATCGGGATCGGGCCGCCGAAGAACTGCGGATCCGCCTCGCCGTAAACGCAGCTTGAGGGCTTCGCCTCCGGAAGCATGCACTTCGGAATATTCAGCTCTGCCAGAATCTCATCGTCCCACTTTAATTCCTTGATATTGAACAGCATGGTTCTGGATGCATTTGTGTAATCCGTCACATGAACCCGGCCCTTGGTCAGCTTCCAGATCAGCCATGTTTCAACCGTACCGAACAGAAGCTCCCCGCGTTCTGCGCGCTCTCTTACGCCCTCTACATTGTCCAGGATCCATTTTAACTTGGTTCCGGAGAAATACGCGTCGATCACAAGGCCCGTCTTCTCTCTGTACGTATCAACCAGACCTTTGTCCTTTAAGCTGTCGCAGTATTCGGAAGTACGGCGGCACTGCCACACGATCGCATGGTATACCGGCTCCCCTGTCACCTTATCCCACACAATTGTCGTCTCGCGCTGGTTCGTAATGCCGATAGCCGCAATATCCGCCGAGGTCGCCCCGATTTGGTTCATAGCGCCCAGAGCCACCTCAAGCTGCGTGGACCAAATTTCGTCCGCGTCGTGCTCCACCCAGCCCGGCTTCGGGAAATACTGGGTAAATTCCTTCTGCGCCACGCTGCACATCTCGCCCTTTTCATTAAAAAGGATACATCTGTTGCTTGTCGTGCCGGCGTCGAGCGCCATTACATACTTTGCCATAAAAACCCCTCCTTAATATAATTGAATAACATGAAACATGTTATTATGTTCTTCCTTCTCTATATAAACCAGATATCCTGATTCGTGGATGAAATCGATATGGCTCCCGCGTCAATCGCCGCGATCACATCCGACTTTTCCACGATCATACCTCCTGCAATCACCGGCGAAGGTACCAAATGGGTGATCTTTTTGATAATCCGGGGCATGATACCCGGCAGGATCTCCACAATATCCGGCAAAACAGCCTCATACTGCTTTTTTATGTTGTCAAACGCCATGGAATCAATCGCAAATAACCGCAGTATCGTCACCAAATCCAATTCCCTGGCCCGTCTGATGAGGGACGACTTTGTGCTGATAATCCCGTCCGCCCTGGTGCTTTTCTTAATGAAATCAACCGCCACTTCCTTCCCGGACAGGCCGGTCACCAGATCCATATGTACCACAGCCAGCTTTCCCTTTTCTTTTATGCAGTCTACAATGTCCGCGATCCTCACTATATCGCCGTACAAAATAAAGACAATTTTAATCTCTGACTCCAGACAGCGGTAAAGCCCTCTGTCGTCCTTAATCGCCGCAACAACCGGGCAATCTGTGAGCGCATCATAAAAGCTCTGTTTCATCTTATAAAATCCTCCGTCATTTTGTTACTTTCTGACGAGCTCTTTTCTGCCCTCACGGCCCGGACGAACGTCACCCATGGCGAATGCTTGATGATACAAAAAAAGAGCATCAGTAATTTACAACATTTCTGTCGTTGATAACCTGCTCCATTCTCCTGGTTCTTGTTCTTCTATTGTCCTCCAAATTTATATTTATCTTATCATATTCGACAGTAATTGTCAATAATAAACTCGTTTTATGCGCACTTTTTATATGTTCCCACTCCGAATAATTGCTTCAGCGAAGAATTCTCACAAAAAATCCAGCGGCATCCGGCGGGCAGGTATGCATTCTGTACACTCCCTGCCCTGTTGTCCAAATATATGCAAAAGACCCGGAATATATGTTACGTTACGGCCGTTCGCTCCTGTCCCCGGCCATCTCAGGAACTGTCTCTCTGTGCCCCAGCCACAGCATCAGGCCTGTAAACACTCCTCCCAGAATATTCCCGAATGTAACCGGAAGCAGGTTCCTCACAAGGAAGCCGGACCAGGTAAGAGACGCTGTATCAAGCCCGGCCGCGGCCGCCCCCGCGGCATAGGCCGGCATCCCGGCTGCAAACAGCCCGGCCGGGACATAATACATATTGGCGATGCAATGCTCAAACCCGCAGATTACAAAAAAAGCAATCGGGAAAACCGTGCCCAGGATCCGCCCCGCCGTGTCTTTTGATGAAAGACTGCACAGCACGGCCAGGCAGACCAGAACATTGCAGAAAAAGCCGCGCACAATGCCGTCCGCCGCCGGAATTTCCAGCTTGGAAGCCGCCAGGCGCATGGTGAAAACAGCCAGCTCCCCTCCGGAATAATCCAACTGCCCGAACAGGGCGCAGCCCCAGGCCACAAGAAACGCGCCCAGAAAATTTCCCAGATAGACAAGAACCCAGTTTCTCAGCATTCCCTTCAGCGTGGCCCGTTTCTCCAGAACGGATATCACGATCAGGCAGTTTCCGGTGAACAGCTCCGCCCCCATCAGGATCACCAGGGATAAGCCGCCCGGAAAAAGCAGGCCGCTTATAATCCGGGCAGCCGATACATTTGCAATGCTGTGGGAGGCGGTATTCGTAACCGCCCCGCCCAGCGCAATAAACATTCCCGCCAGCGTCCCCAGCGCCAGCAGCCTTCCTGCGGAAAGCTTCGTTTTTTTCTCTCCTGCCGCCGCAAAATTTTTGATAATTTCCGGGGCCGTAAAAAAATTCATCCTGTTCTCTCCCCGCAGCGTCTTAAAACAGGCCCAGGATCCGCCCGTTCTCATCCACATCGATCTGCTCCGCGGCCGGAACCTTCGGAAGTCCGGGCATAGTCATAATATCCCCGGTTAAGGCTACAATAAATCCGGCTCCGGCTGATACCTTCAGATTGCGCACCGTAACACGGAATCCCTTCGGAGCCCCGAGAAGCTTCTGATCATCGGAAAAGCTGTACTGCGTCTTGGCCATACAGATCGGCATGCCGGAAAATCCAAGGCTGTCCAGGCGCTTTGCCTGCTTTTTGGCCATATCCGTCAGATCCACCCCGTCGCCGTGATATACCCGGGTCACAATCGCGTTCAGCTTTTCTTCTATGCTGAGCGCATCCTCATAGCAGAAGGAGAAATGGTTTTCCTCCTCACAGAGGCGTAATACCTCCTTTGCGAGCTCCACGCCGCCCTCGCCGCCTTTTGCCCACACCTCGGAAAGAGCGACATTGACGCCCAGCTCCCGGCACCGCTTTTCAATCAGGGCAAGCTCAGCCTCTGTGTCAAACGGGAAACGGTTAATGGCAACCACGCACGGCAGGCCGAATACCTCGGTAATATTCTCCACATGCTGCAGAAGGTTCGGCAGGCCTTTCTCCAGCGCTTCTAAGTTTTCACTGTTCAAATCCGCCTTTGCCGCGCCGCCGTGATGCTTCAGGGCGCGCACGGTTGCCACCACCACCACTGCGGACGGGTTAAGCCCTGCCATACGGCACTTGATGTCCAGGAACTTCTCGGCTCCCAGATCCGCTCCGAACCCTGCCTCGGTTACGGTGTAATCACCCAGCCGTAAGGCCATGCGGGTGGCGATCACCGAATTGCAGCCGTGCGCGATATTCGCAAACGGGCCGCCGTGGATAAAAGCCGGGGTATGCTCAAGCGTCTGCACCAGATTCGGCTTCAGCGCATCCTTTAAAAGCGCTGCCATCGCGCCCGCCGCCTTCAGATCGCCGGCCGTCACGGGCTCGTCGTCATACGTATAGCCCACGATGATCCGCGACAGGCGGTCCTTCAGATCCATGATATCGGATGAAAGGCACAACACCGCCATAATCTCGCTCGCCACCGTAATGTCATAGCCGTCCTCCCGCGTCACGCCGTCCACTCTTCTGCCCAGGCCGTCCACGATACTCCTTAACTGGCGGTCGTTCATGTCCACCACGCGCTTCCATGTAATCCTCTTCGGGTCAAGGCGCAGGCTGTTGCCCTGGTAAATGTGGTTGTCCAGCATGGCGGCCAGAAGGTTGTTGGCCGCCCCGATAGCATGGAAATCACCTGTAAAATGCAGGTTGATATCCTCCATGGGAATCACCTGTGCATAGCCGCCTCCGGCCGCTCCGCCCTTGACGCCGAACACCGGCCCCAGGGAGGGCTCCCGCAGCGCTACCGTCACGCGTTTCCCGAGCTTTTTCAGACCGTCGGCCAGCCCCACGGTCGTCGTGGTCTTGCCCTCTCCGGCCGGGGTCGGGTTGATGGCTGTCACCAGGATCAGCTTCCCGTCTTCCCCTGCGCGCTCCTTTAACAGGTTATAATCCACCTTTGCCTTATAGCTGCCGTACTGCTCCAAATACGTTTCTTCAATTCCTGCGTCTGCCGCAACCTCGCGAATGTGAAGCGGCGTCGATTCCTGAGCGATTTCAATGTCCGTTTTTATCATGTAAGCATACCTCCGTAAGAATGATGCAGCAGCCCGAATCCGTCCCAGACGTCATCCGGGCGCTTACAAAACATGAACCTGCAAAAAGCCGGAGGCCTTCAGAATCTTTGCCTCCCATGTGACGGCCTCCCCCTCGAGCCGGGCCGTTTTTGAAGCCGTTTCCTGGACAAACGCCTCGTCCCGGATAGAGGCCAGGTTGATTTTTACATTTAAAAGCGCGCCCAGGACGGCGGTCCGGGCCAGCATGGCTGCGAGCAGGCCGTCCGATATTGCCGTCTGATTCCCCTTGTTCACAACTTCCTCTGCCAGCGGAAAGATCCGGGCCGCTGTCTCTGCGATGGAGAGCGGAACGGCGGACGCCTCCTTTAACCCCTCCTGGATAGCCTCGCGCCTTGCCTCCTGCTGCTCTTTTGTATCCCGCGGCATGCGCAGCGCGTCCATGCAGGCGTTAAAGCAGACGCTGTCCTTCTGGATATCGTCCAGCAGGCGGTTCCGGAGCGCGGCGGCCTCTCCTGCCAGCGCCTCCATCTCTTCCCGCACATCCGCATACTTCTCTCTGCCAATCGTCAGATTCGCCACCATTTCAGACAGAGCCGCCGCGAGAGCGCCGACAAGCGCCGACACGCCTCCCCCGCCCGGAGACGGCGCGTCGGAAGCGGTCAGGCCGGTAAATTTTTCAACTGTCAGTTCTTTTAAATCTCCCATTGTCAACTCTCCTTGCATTTTCATTGTCAGTCAAGAAACGTTACCGCCTTGCATGGCGTTCTGTAGTTAGATGGGGCGGTCGTAATTCCGGTCCGCTCCGTGCTGGAATGGATGATCTGGCCTCCGCCTATGTAAAGTGCAACATGATTAATATAATTGCCGCTGGCATAGAACAGCAGATCGCCCGGCTGCACATCCCCGACCGAAATTTCGCGTCCCTTTGCCGCCTGATCCCTGGAGCTTCTCCCGATCGCAATGCCAAAGTGGGCAAAGATTGCCTGGGTAAAGCCCGAACAATCCGCTCCGTCCGTCAGGCTGGTTCCGCCGTACACATACGGGTTTCCCAGGAACTGCCTGGCATAAGCCACGATCGCAGACCGCGTCGCATTCGCCACCTCGCTTGATCCGCCTACCGGATTGTCCGGCCCGCCGGAGCCTGTACCGGGCTTATTGCTTCCCGGGGCCTGCACAGAACCCGGCGCCTTATCTGTCCCGGGCGCTTTCGGGCTTTCAGGCGCCTTTGTGGTTTCGGGCGCTTTCGTGGTTTCAGGTTCCTTCGTGGTTTCGGGCGCTTTGACCGTTTCAGGCGCCCCGGACGCCGCGTTTCCTCCCGCCGGGTTGGCTTCTATCGTCCCGTCAAATACAGGGGCGGGAGCTTTGACCGTCTCCTGCGCTGCCTCTGTCTCCGGAGCCTTTGTCGCAGGGGCCTTCGTGGTTTCAGGCGCTTTGGAAGACTGGGCCGATGATTCCTTCGCGGCAGCCTCCAGCTTTGCCTGCTCCAGACGCCGGATAGCCTCATCCGCCTCCTTTTTCAACCTCTCCTCTTCTGCCTTTTTGGCCTTCTCCTCATCTGTGGTGACAGCTTTGTTAAACTCAACGCGGATATGAATATAGTCCTTAAAGACATATCCTACCAGATCATTATCGACCGAAATTTTGGCAAAATCCCCTTCTTCGCCGATAACCTCATACTCCGCTTCCGGCGTGAGCACATCCAGCGTCCGGCTCTCCAGATTCGGCTCCTCCCGGAGGCGCAGGCTGGAAGTGTTTGATACCCGGGCAAAGGAGGTTCCCACCTGCCTGGCCACGGATTCCGCTTCGGAACCCGTAATGAAATACTGCGCCTTTATGAAGCCCTGCACGTTTCCGGACTGAATTCTGTACCAGGTTCCCCCCTCGCCGTCTACGGTTTCCAGGATTGTGGCGGCGCAGTTATTATAAATCTTCCCCACCACAGCCCCGGAGGTGCTGGCATCGGACCGCACATTTACATAATTGCTGACGCGCGAGATAGCGACATTATCGTATTCCGATTTCGCAGGCGCGGCCACAGTGGGAACCTCCTCCGCCCGCCCGCCGGTCTCCGCCTTTGGCGCATCCTGTCCCGCAGACGCTGCCAGGCTCTGGGTAAATGCCGCCTCAAGCTCTGTCCCCGGGTCAAGGCTGCTCGCGTGATAATGGTTGATTATGACGGACGCGCCTGCAGCCGGGGCTTCCGTCTCCAGGTTCATGGCCGCCTGCGAGCAAAAACCGCCCGCGCCGCCCATACAGACGCACACGCTGCACAGAGCCAGCACACCGTTTCGCAGACAGCGGGCGCGTGAACCGGATGCAGCGGAAATCACACCGTGATGCGCCGGTATCCTTACGTGTTTTCTCATCCGAATTCCTCCTGTCCCGCAGACAGATAGCGTTCCGCGCTCGCTATACAGTTCGCTCCGTCCGCCGCGGCAGTGACAATCTGGCGCAGCGCCTTTGTCCGGATATCCCCGGCTGCAAATACGCCGGGGAGTGAGGCGCGCCCGTCCTCGCCGGCTACTATATAGCCCTGCGGATCCAGCTCAATCTGCCCCCTGTATGCCTGGCTGTCCGGCTCGATGCCCACTGCGATAAATACGCCGTCAACAGGCAGCCCGCTTTTCTTTGACGTCTTTTTATTCAGGAGCTTCAGCGAGGATACCCGGCCCTCGCCTGAAATCTCCTCCACAACCGTGTCCCAGATAATCTCCACATTATCCAGGGACATCAGGCGCTTCTGAAGGCTCCTGGCCCCGCGCAGCTCATCCCTGCGGTGGATGAGATAAACCTTCGCACACAGTCTTGAAAGGAAGATCGCATCCTCCAGAGCCACATCGCCCCCGCCGACCACGGCTGTGGTTTTCCCTCTGAAAAATGCGCCGTCGCACGTCGCGCAGTAGGATACCCCGGCTCCGGAAAGAAGCGCCTCGCCCGGCACTCCCAGAGTCCTGTGGCGGGCTCCCGCGGCAATGACTACCGCCCTGGCCTGATATTCGTCCTCCTCGCATGTGACGGTTTTGACAGGGCCTGCAAGCGCCGTGCCGATCACGGTATCCTCTTTAAAGACAGCGCCAAGCTTGTCCGCATGGGCGCGCATGGCCTCCGCAAGATCAAAGCCGCTGGTTCCCGGGAGACCCGGATAGTTGTCCACCTCATACGTGTCGAGGATCTGGCCTCCGCTCATTGTGCTTTTTTCTATTATAATGGCATCCAGCTCCGCGCGCCTGGCATAGATCGCCGCGCTCAGACCAGCCGGACCGGAGCCGATGATGATCAGATCGTGTATTTTCATGGATTCATTTCCTTTTCATAGTGATAGTGGGTGTTGATACGGCAAGAAGGCGGAGGCAGCGCCCCGCTTTGTCTTTTGAAAATTGTTGAAGACAGTATATCATACTTCCGGAGGATTTCATACCCCCTTAAATTGCTTATTCAGAATATTGTAAGTAACGCCTTACGGTTCACATGCCAGTCAGTGCAAGGCATTTTTTGTGAGCGCAGGTTTCATTTTATGTTATAATGTATGATATGATACCAGGGTCAAAAGGTCTAAAATCCGATGCAGGCTTGCCTGCAAGAGGGTTTTTGAACTTGGGACCCGCCAAAAACATGAAAAAGCAGCCCGATCAGGGCGGATTTTGAATGTTTTTAAGGATTGCGGGAGTACAACGTACGGAGCAATCCGGTATCAGAGGGGTCAAAAGACCTTTTGACCCCAACATCATGATATGATTTTGTTTCCCACATAACGTCTGTTTGGAAAGGAGTTGGAACATATGTCGCGTAAAACCGTATTAGTCACAGGAGCATCGCGCGGGATTGGAAAGGCAATTGCACTGAAATATGCCGGAAAGGGCTATCATACGGTGATTACCTGTATCCACCGTAAGGAACAGCTTTTGCAGACTCAGAAAGAAATCGAGGGGTTCGGCGTGGGATGCCTGGCCTGGCTGGGGGATGCGGGGGATTATGAAAGCTGTGAAGAGCTGTTTTCACAAATCCGCCGGCAGTTCGGTTCCCTGGATGTGCTGGTCAATAACGCCGGGGTTTCTTATATCGGCCTTTTCCAGGATATGAAGCCTGAGGAGTGGGACCGGATTATCCGCACGAACCTGACGTCGGTCTTTAACTGCTGCCGCCTGGCGATCCCCATGATGCTCTCTAAAAAGAAAGGGAAAATTATCAATATCTCCTCTGTGTGGGGCGTGTGCGGCGCTTCGTGCGAGGCGGCCTATTCCGCCACAAAGGGGGGCGTCAATGCCCTGACCAGGGCGCTGGCCAAGGAGCTCGCTCCCAGCAATATCCAGGTCAATGCCATTGCCTGCGGCGCGATCGATACGGAAATGAATCACTTTCTTCACCGGGAGGATCTGATTGCGCTTCTGGATGAAATCCCGGCCGGCCGCCTGGGGCAGGCGGCAGAGGTGGCGGATCTGGCCTATCACCTTGGGTATAAGGAGTCCTATCTGACAGGGCAGATCATCGGGCTTGACGGCGGCTGGACGTGAGACGGATGCCCGGCGGTCCCTGACAGCCGGGAGCGCCCTCAGAAACGGAAGTAAATAAACGGATTATACGTATTATTCACCAAATACATGGTACACAGAAGCATCAGGACAAGCATTACCGCCACGTCGGCCGCCCCCGTTACTTCTCTGTCATAAAAATGCGTCTTCAGCTCCGGCGCAAAGCGCTGCAGGATTCCGCAGGCCAGGATCCCGCATCCGGCCGTAAAAATCGTCTTGCGGTTTACAAACAGCCGGATCGGATAGATCCCTGCCTGCGGGCAGAACATCCGCTGTATCAAAAGCAGCGCATCCGCAAGGCTCCCGGCCCTGAAAAAGACCCAGCCAACCATCACGGCCAGCATCACATACGCATGGTTCAGCGCGCGGAAGCGGTTCTGTTCCAGAAATCTCCCCCACGCCCCGCGCTCCAGAATCAGAAACACGCCGTAATACAGCCCCCATATGATAAAATTAGCGCCCGCCCCGTGCCAGAGGCCCGTCGCAAAAAACACGATCAACAGGTTCCGGCACGTTTTCAGGGAGCCGCCCCTGCTTCCCCCCAGAGGGATGTAGACATATTCCTTAAACCACGTGGAAAGGGAAATGTGCCATCTCCTCCAGAATTCCCGGATTGAGGCGGAGAGGTAGGGATAACGGAAATTTTCCATAAAGTGAAAGCCGAACATCTCCCCCAGCCCAATGGCCATATCCGAATACCCGGAAAAATCAAAATAGATCTGCAGCGTGTACAGCACGGCCATCATCCATACCGTCCCGGTCCCCAGACCGTAAAGAGGTTTTTCAAGGATCGAATCCACCGTCAGGGCAAAGGTATTGGCAAGCAGCATTTTCTTGGCCAGCCCGTAGCTGAAGCGCCGTATCCCGTAAGCCATCCCGGCCGCGGTTATCACCCGGCTCTCTATCTGCCCGCAGATATCATGGTATTTCACGATCGGCCCCGCAATCAACTGCGGAAAAAAGGAGATGTAGAGCGCCAGGTAAAACGGATTTCTCTGCGCCTCAATCGTCCCTCTGTACACATCAACCACATAGGACAGCGCCTGAAAGGTATAAAAGGAAATCCCAATCGGCAGCGCAATCTCGCGCGGGCTTATGAAACCGCGCCCTCCCGCCAGACCGGCGGCCAGAGCGTTTAAGCTCTCTGCCGCGAAATTAAAATACTTAAAATACCCCAGCAGCCCCAGATTTACCAAAATGCACAGCCACAAAAGCACACGGCTGCCTCTGCTCCCGCCCCCGCTCCGACGGCGGGCAAATGCGGACAGCAGTCCGAAGACATAATTGATCCCGATTGAGAAAATCATCAGGCAGACGTATACCGGCTCTCCCCAGGCATAAAAAATGAGGCTCGCAGCCAGCAGAACACCGTTCCGCACGGCTGCCTTTCCTGTTATAAAATACAGGCAGAACACAGCGGGGAGAAAATACCATAAAAATACAAGGGAGCTGAACAGCATAGGCGGCAACCGACCTTTCTACTTTATTTTCAATATAACATCTGTTCTCACAGCAAAATCACACATTGCTTCAACCGGCACCATTATACCATTCTTCAGAAAGCATTTCAATTTTTCCGAATATCAAACCTGCTGCCAACGCGCATTCTTATGATTCCATCATCCCTTGCCAGAGGGGCCGGAAGCGTCGCAAGTAAAATTCTCTCCCTTTTATTTGTCTATTTTTCTGATTGACTTTTATAAATCTCATTCAAAACCCTTTGTTTTTTGTGACTTATTGCCAAAATTCATCATTGTTTTTATGCATTTTTGTGTAATATCAAACTTTTTTATTTAAAAAATATTAGTATGCAAAATATTTTATAGGGAAATATATTTACTTTTAATTATAAGTGTTATATAATTTCATCAATCGAACATTACATAAATATTATTTATAAGGAGGACGTTTTTATGGAACTCAAAAATTACAACAATCTCTTAGTGGAAATCGAGGACGGCATTGCGGTTGTTACGATCAACCGTCCGAAGTCTTTAAACGCGCTGAACAGCGAGACGCTGGCTGAGCTGGGCGACGTTGCTTCCACAATTGAAAAGTCCAAAGAAGTCAAAGTCGTTATCCTGACCGGTTCCGGACAGAAGGCATTCGTGGCCGGCGCCGACATCTCGGAGATGGTGAATGCTTCCGCACAGGAAGGCCGCGCGATGGCGCTTCTGGCTGCCGAGACCTTCAACACCCTTGAGAACATGCCTCAGGTTACGATCGCAGCCGTCAACGGCTACGCTCTGGGCGGCGGATGCGAGATCTCCATGGCCTGCGATATCCGTGTGGCCGCTGAGAATGCAAAGTTCGGACAGCCGGAAGTCAATCTCGGCATTCTGCCCGGTTTTGGCGGAACACAGAGGCTTCCGAGACTCGTTGGCAAGGGCCGCGCAAAGGAGCTCATCTTCACAACGGATCAGATCGACGCCCAGGAGGCGTACCGCATCGGCCTGGCCAACAAGGTTGTACCGCAGGCAGAGCTTCTTGACTACTGCAAAGCGATGGCTAAGAAGATCATGTCCAAAGCAAGCTTTGGCGTTACGCTTGCCAAGCAGGCCATCAACACCGGTATGGATACCGATCTTGCCAGCGGCTTAAAGCTGGAGGCGAACCTGTTCGGCCTTTCCTTTGCAACACATGACAAGGCTGAGGGCATGACTGCCTTCCTTGAAAAGAGAAAAGCGGAATTAACCGATTTCTAAATTTGACCGCTTAACGGGGCCGAAGGATGAAATTTCCCGGCCCTGTTCTTTTGCACCCGTTCAGGCGCATCGGTCCATCATTGCAAAGAAGAATGAACCGTTACATATTTTCCATTTTTCAAAGGAGGAATTACGATGGCTAAGGTCTCAATTATTACAGCGCAGGAAGCGGCCTCCATGGTGTCTGACAACATGATGGTGACAGCCAGCGGCTTTGTAGCCAGCGACATGCCGGAAGCTCTCACAAAGGCCCTGGAAGCCCGTTTTCTGGAAACCGGATCTCCGAAAAATCTGACGCTCTTTTATGCCGCCGCGCAGGGCAACCGGGACGGCAGCGGCGCTGATCATTTTGCGCATGAGGGCATGACCAAGCGCGTCATCGGCGGCCACTGGAACATGGTTCCCAATCTGGGAAAGCTGGTTCTGGAAAATAAGATCGAGGGCTACAACCTGCCGCAGGGCACTCTGTCCCAGCTCTACCGCGATATTGCGGGACACCGCATCGGAACCATCACACATGTCGGGCTGAATACCTTTGCCGATCCGCGTATTGAGGGAGGAAAGCTCAACTCGATTTCCACAGATGATCTGGTGGAGGTTGTAAATATTCTCGGTGAGGAGAAGCTTCTATATAAAGCGTTCCCGATTGACATTGGCTTTATCCGCGGAACGTATGCCGACGAGAACGGCAATATCACCATGGAGCACGAGGTTGCTTCCCTGGAGGCCACCTCGATCGCCCAGGCGGTTAAAAACAGCGGCGGTAAGGTGATCGTCCAGGTTGAGAAAGTCGTTGAAAACGGCTGCCTTGACCCCAAGCTGGTGAAGGTTCCCGGCATCTATGTGGATGCTGTTGTTGTATGCGAGGATCCCAGGGATCACGAGCAGTGCGTGGGATGCGAGTATGACGGTTCTATGACCGGCGATTTCCGTGTACCCTTAAGCAGCCTCCAGTATCCGAAGCTCTCTGCAAAGAAGGTAATCGGCCGCAGGGCCGCCATGGAATTAAAAGAAAATTCCGTTGTCAATCTTGGGATCGGTATCCCGGAATACATATCCATGGTTGCGAACGAGGAAGGCATCGGCGATTACATGACCCTGACCGTAGAGGCCGGCCCGATCGGCGGCGTTCCGCAGGGCGGCCCGAAATTCGGCGGTTCCGTCAATGCGGAGGCGATCCTGGATCAGCCCTACCAGTTTGACTTTTATGACGGCGGCGGCGTGGATTACGCCTTCTTAGGTCTGGCGCAGGCGGATCAGGACGGAAACATCAATGTCAGCAAGTTTGGTCCCAGAATTGCGGGCTGCGGCGGCTTTGTCAATATCACGCAGAATGCAAAGCGCGTGTTCTTCTGCGGAACCTTTACGGCCGGCGGCCTGGCTGTGGAGTTCGAGGACGGCTCTTTAAAGATCGTGAAAGAGGGGCGCGAGAAGAAATTTATCGACCATGTAGAACAGATCACGTTCAGCGGCGCATACGCCAACAAGACCGGCCAGCCTGTGCTCTATATCACAGAGCGCGCTGTATTTGAGCTGCGCAGGGACGGCGTATATCTCACGGAAGTAGCTCCAGGCATCGATATTCAGACCCAGATCATTGATCTGATGGGCTTTGTCCCGAAGATGGATGGACAGCCGAAGCTGATGGATGCCAGGATCTTTAAGGATGAGCTCATGGGACTGGGAAAATAACATCCCGTCTGTCATATAACCCGATGTTGCACGATGAGTTGCGGCCTGCAAAAGAGTTCTGCCTCTTTTACAGGCCGTGAGCAGGAGGAACCATGAATTTTCAGATTTTTGTACTTTTTATTGCTATTATTCTATTCGGCCTTCTGGCCTTTAAGCAGGTAAGCGCATTGATTCTGGCTCCGCTTATCACGATCTTCGTGGCTGTCTGCAGCGGTCTTCCGATCCTTGACAGCCTGAAAAATTCCTTTATGCCCGCCGCCGGAGATTATGTAATCAAATATTTCCTGACCTTCTTCGTAGGCGCTTTATTCGGAGCGGTTTACCAGTTTACAGGCGCAGCCGAATCTCTGGCCAGAGCCATTGCCAGTATCAGCAAGGGACGGTTTACCGCGCCGATTATCATGTGTATAACCGGTATCCTGACGTACGGCGGCGTCAGCGGCTTTGTCGTATTCTTTGTTATTTATCCGATCGCAATACAGTTGTTCCGTGAGGCGAATATAAGCAGGCGCCTTCTTCCGGCCGCCATCTCCGCCGGCTGCTGGACCTGGTCCATGAGCGGCCCCGGTTCGCCTTCGATCCAGAACGTTATCCCTATGACCGATCTGGGAACACCGGCGACAGCGGCCTTTGTGCCTTCCCTGATCACCACGATTGTGATGTTTCTTCTGATTTTCGGCTGGCTTGAATACCGCGCCCGCTCCCTTGCCAAAAAAGGGTATTTCTTTGATGACAAGACGCTTAAATACCAGCTCAGCGAGGAAGAGCTCAGCACAGATGAGAACAAATCACTTCCGCACTGGATTCAGGCAGCCCTGCCGATTGCGGCTATTCTGGCTTCCTTTAACCTGCTTCACCTTCCGGTGGAAACCTCTGTTATGGTCGGCATTATCCTTTCCGTTATCCTGATGTTTAAGCGGATTGGAGGTCTGAACGCGTGGATTGAGGTTTTCAACAAGGGCGCGGCGGATTCCGGCGTGGCTATCTTAAATACAGGTATCGTTGTAGGTTTTGGCGGCGTGGTTCAGAACACACAGGCCTTTGCGGATCTGGTCAACGGCTTAAAGGGCCTTTCCATCTCCCCGCTTGTATTCTGTATGATTACAGTGGCCATCTGTGCCGGCGCATGCGGTTCTGCCTCCGGCGGTATCGGCGTAGCCTTCAATGCATTAAAAGCCACCTATGTGGAAATGGGTCTGAACCTCGAGTATGTACACCGTATCGCTGCGATCGCGGCCGGAACGCTTGACACACTGCCGCATCAGGGCGCTCAGATAACCCTTTTAGGAATCTGTAAGATGACTCACAAGGAAGCTTACGGTGATATTGCCGTGACGCAGATCCTGATCCCGTTTATCGCCTGCGGCGTCTTTATCGTACTCGCCAGCATGGGCTTATAAACGAAACGCTTTTCCACAGGAATCATGACAGCGAACCAGAAGCTTTCCGTTCTGTTTTGGGACAATTTGCACAAAAAAACACATTGAAATTTGACAGATTGCTTCTTGACTAAGCAGAAGGGATCATGTATCATTTATGTATGCTATTATTTAGTGTGCTAGTTATTTTATATAAAAACTATTTGTATAATTTAAAATCACCGCACACCCCGTAAAATGAAGAGCACGAATATAAAAAGGAGGAATGATTTATGAATTTCCAGTTATCAGAAGAGCGCCTGACCTTACAGAAGGCCGTAAGAGAATTTGCAGAAAACGAGCTGGCCCCCGGCGTCATTGAGCGTGACGAAACCAGCGCCTTCCCGCTCGACCTCTATAAGAAGATGGGGGAGATGGGCTTTATCGGCCTTCCGTATGCCAAGGAGTACGGCGGCTCCGGCGGAGACTATCTGGATTACGCGATCGCAGTGGAGGAGATCTCCAAGGTAGATGCTTCGGTCGGCATCTCTTACTCCGTATCCACCTCCCTCTACGGCGGCAGCATCGCAAACGGCGCTTCCGAAGAGCAGAAGAAAGAATTTCTGCCCGAGGTACTGAGCGGACAGAGCTTTGGCTCTTTTGGACTTACAGAGCCCAACGCCGGATCCGATGCGGGCGGATGCGTTACCATCGCTGAGAAAAAGGGCGATAAATACGTATTAAACGGCTTAAAGTGCTTTAACACCAACGGACCTCTGTCCAACCACTTTGCCGTATATGCTTTAACCCAGCCGGAGTTAAAGTCCAAGGGCCTCTCCTGCTTCCATGTGACCAAGGGAACCCCGGGCCTCTCCATCGGCAAGATTGAGAATAAGATGGGTATCCGTTCCGCGCAGGTTTCTGAACTGGTATTTGAAAACTGTGAGATTCCCGCTTCCGCGCTGATCGGCGGAGAGGGACAGGGCTTCAAGATTGCCATGAAGACGCTGGACGGCGGCCGTATCGGCGTGGCCGCACAGGGACTCGGCATTGCAGAGGGAGCATTTGAGATTGCCAGAAAGTATCTGATGACAAGGGAACAGTTCGGCAAGCCCATCTACAGGAACCAGTACCTGGCGTTCAAGATGGCTGAGCTTGAATGCGAGATTGAGCAGGCCAAATACATGCTGTACAAGGCAGCGCTCGACAAGTCCGAGGGACGGCCGTACTCCATTCCGGCCGCTAAGGCAAAATTAGTCTGCACCAATGCCGCTATGCATGTAACAACCGAAGCTGTACAGATGCTCGGCGGAAACGGCTACATGAAAGAGTATCATGTGGAGCGTATGATGAGAGACGCAAAGATTACACAGATCTACGAGGGAACCAACGAGATCCAGAAGCTGGTTATCAGCGGAGCGCTTTTCAGATAGGCCATTCGTTATCTTATCCATATATCTCAAACAGCCGGATGGGGATTCCCTCCGGCTGTTTGTACATGCAGCGTCCGGACCACCGGGGCTGCGTCTGTGAAAATCGTAACATGCGGTTTGACTTTCTCTTTTTTATTTAATATAATTAGAAGACGTATTAGAGCGTGTTTGAAACATTCTCCAGCAAACAAAGGAAAGAGAGATCGATTATGGAGTTAAAAGAGTGCATTAATTTTTTGCTTACCACATCTCAGCATACGGTTTTCCAATATATCAGCCAGAAACTGGCGCCCTTTGATGTCACGCCTTCTCAGTATGGGGTTCTGAACTGCCTGTGGGCCAATGGAGGAACCTGCCTGCCCCGCAAGATTGCAGAGATGCTGTGTCTTGAGACGTCTACAGTTTCCGGTATTCTGGACCGCATGCAGAAAAAGGAGCTAATTGACCGCGTGATCAACACGGAAAACCGGCGGGAGATTCTTGTCATTATCACAGAAAAGGGTGAATCCCTGAAAAAACCGGTTCTTCAGGTGATTGAGGATGTAAACCGCGATGTGCTGGCTGATTTTTCCGAGCAGGAGGCCCTGTTCTTTAAAAAATGTCTTCGCCAGATTGCGGAAAAATCCCTGTAGGCCGATTTTTTCAATATTTTTTTGTTGCAATATGATTTGCATACTAATTTTTTGATATGCCCATAAATTGTATACATACAAACCATGTATATACATAAAAATCGGAATGGAAATCTGACATGAAAATCATTGTATGTTCAAAACAGATCCGGCAGGATAACCGGATCAAGCCAGATCGTTCCGGCCTGGAAGCCGCGCTGCGCCTTAAGAAAAAGACAGGGGCTGCTGTGGCTTTTTTGTGCCTGGGCGATGCGTCCGCCATCACTCAGATCCGCGAAGCCATGGCCATGGGCTGTGACGAGGGGACGCTTCTCTCCTATCCGGAGCCGCAGACATTGGACGGAGCCGCCTGTTCCTCGATTCTGGCCGCATTTCTCAGAAACTGCAGCTATGACGCGCTCATAAGCAGCTCCTATGCCGTGGACTCTGATGCGATCCAGACAGGACTTTTGCTGGCCGGGAAGCTGTCACTTCCGTCTGCCAGCTATGTGGAAGACATCACGCCTGTCTTTCAGGAGGGACAGGAACATGTTCAGGAGGATCAGGCAGGCTCCCCGGAGGGCGCAAAGCCCGTCTCTCTTGTGGTCAGGCGGAAATTTGAGGACTGTGTTTATAAATTAAAACTCCCTCTCCCCTGTCTCGTCAGCGCGCTTCCGCGGCCGAATCAGCCCTTCTATATGACGGCCCAGGGAATTTCCCGCGCCTACCGCGCCGAAATCCCTGTTGTTTCTGTCTCAGAGCTTCTGGAGCGAAGCGGCCTTCCCCCGGCTGAACAGTTCATAAAAATCCATATTCATGATTCCCATATGAAGAAGCCGCGGGAGCGGGGACGCGTTTTAACGGTTCCCACAGCCGAGGCTGTTCAGGCGATGATGGATTTGATGATTAAAAACCATATTTTAAGCTGACTGGAGGTTTTCTCTCAACCATGCAGAATGATATTTTATTTTTTGCCGAACAGCGAAACGGCCGGATACAGAAGATATGCTTTGAGCTGGCCGGAGGCGCAAAGCGCCTTGCCTCTCAGACAGGCGGCCGTTCTATTGCGTTCCTGGCCGGCCAGGACGTATACGGCGAAGCGCAGTCCCTTCTGCAGGCAGGGGCAGACTGTGTGTTCTTTGCGGATTCGCCCCTTCTGGCTTATTACTCGACAGACTTTTACGCAGAGCTTATGGAACAGGCCGTTCAAAGCGTAAATCCCGGCCTGATTCTTCTGGGCTCTACCACTGTCGGAATGGATCTCGCGCCCGCCCTAGCCGTAAAGCTGGACGCCGGCCTGGCCGCGGATTGTACCGGGCTGTGGGTGGATGACGGTTTCCGGATGGCGCGCCCCAGCCTTGACGGCGCTGCGACTGACATCCTGTATTGTCCGGACGGGAATCCTGTGATCGCCACACTGCGCCCCGGCGTGCTCACACCCCTTGCCGAAGAAGAGGCGCTCTCTCTTCCCGCCGCTTCTGCGGACACGGTAAAGGAGCTTTCGCTCTCCTTGGCTGAGGAGGCGCTGCGCACACAAAACCGGGTTGAACTCATCGAAATCGAGCCGGGAAATAAGAGGTCTGATGATATCACAAAAGCCCGTGTTCTGGCTGCCGGCGGCCGCGGAATGGGCGGCCCGGCGGGCTTTGAGACGCTTAAACGCATCGCAGAGCTTTTAGGCGGCTCAGTCGCCTGTTCCAGAGCCTGTATTGAGTCCGGATGGGCTGATACCGCCTGTCAGGTCGGACAGACCGGAAAAACCGTGCGCCCCGCCCTTTATCTCGCCTGCGGTATTTCCGGCGCCTTTCAGCACACCACCGGCATGGATGGCTCCGGCCTGATAATCTCCATCAACAAAAACCCGGCAGCCCCGATCTTTGACATCTCGGATCTGGGGATTGTAGGCAATGTGGAAGTGATCCTGCCGCAGCTCATCCAGGCGCTGGAAGCCTATCAGGGCATTTGAGCAGGGGAGCGCGCGTTTCTCCCCCGCCCGCCGCGCGGCCCGCAGCCGCTTAAGCGCCACTTACGGATCCTTCGTAAAATGTAAGAAGCGCCAAAAGCCTCCTGTGCCTTTGGCGCTTCTTTTTGCTGTCCAGCGACAGCTATGTTTTATGCCTCTTCCCGATTACTTGGAAGCTGCTACTGCCTCTTTGATCTTCTCTGTCAGCAGCGGAACAACCTTGTTCAGATCGCCTACGATACCGTAGTCCGCTACATCAAAGATCGGAGCTGTGTCATCCTTGTTGATGGCAACGATGATATCAGACTCTTCCATACCTGCCAGATGCTGGATTGCTCCGGAGATACCGATTGCGAAGTATACGTTCGGACGAACCGTCTTACCGGTCTGTCCTACCTGTAAATCCTTCGGCTTCCAGCCAGCGTCAACCACTGCACGGGAGCAGCTTACGGTTCCGCCGATAGCGGCTGCCAGATCGTCCAGAATCTTGAAGTTCTCGGGGCTGCCTACGCCGCGGCCGCCGGATACCAGGATCTTTGCATCCATGATATCAACCGTATCGGTAACAGCCTTAACAACCTCCATGATCTCCACGTACTTATTGTTCTTTGTGAAGCCGGGATTGTACTCTACAACATTGGCCTTCGCGCCCTCTACCTTCGGAGCCTTCTGCATAACGCCGGGACGAACGGTAGCCATCTGCGGACGGAAATCCGGGCATGCGATGGTAGCGATCGTGTTTCCGCCGAATGCCGGACGGGTCATGAGAAGCTGATTGTGCTTCTGCTCTTTGCCCGGAACCGGATTAAGCGGGAAATCGCCGATATCCAACTGTGTGCAGTCTGCTGTTAAACCGGTGTGGATTCTTGCGCAAACGCGGGGACCTAAATCACGGCCGATAGCGGTAGCGCCGATTAAGAAGATCTCCGGCTTGAATTCGTCGATTACGGAAGCAAGAGCGTGCGTATAGGGCTCTGTTCTGTACTCCTTTAACTCCGGATCGTCAACAACGATTACTTTATCTGCTCCGTACTCTGCAAGGCTGTCTGCAAGGCCTTTTACATCTGAGCCGACTAAAACAGCAGTTACTTCTGTTCCCAGATCTTTTGCTAACTCTTTTCCTTTGCCGATCAGCTCGAACGCGATGCCGCTGATTACATTATCTACCTGCTGTGCAAAGACAAATACTCCCTTATATGCTTCTAAGTTCATTCTTATTCACCACTCTTTTCTATATGATTTAGATAACGTGTTTCTCTGTCAGTTTCGCTACGATATAGTCTGCGGAGCCTGCGGGATCTAATGTAACCTTCTCGCCTGCGCCCTTTCTTACCTTATCGGAAGCCTTTGCAATCTGAGTCGGAGAACCTTTTAAGCCTAAGTTGGAATCCTCTACGTCTTTTAAGTCGTTTCTTCCCCAAACGGTGATATCCTTTGCATATGCATCGAAGATTCCGCCCGGAGTCATGTAACGCGGCTCGTTTAACTCAGCAAGCGCGGTTAATAAGCACGGAAGCTGTGCCTTTAACACATGATATCTGTCGTCATACTGACGCTCAACAACAATATATTTCTCTTCCAGATTAACTTCTCTGATATTCTGTGCATAGCTGATTACCGGAAGTCCAAGATGCTCGGAAATCTGCGGTCCAACCTGTGCGGTATCTCCGTCAATCGCCTGACGGCCGGTGATGATTAAGTCATACTCTAAGTTGCGAAGCGCGCCTGCGATCGTCTGGGAGGTTGCCCATGTATCAGCGCCGCCGAGCACTCTGTCAGTTACCAGAACACCCTTGTCTGCGCCCATAGCCATAGCCTCGCGCAGAACCTCTTCCGCCTTCGGAAGACCCATGGTCACTACCGTAACCTCTGCGCCGTACTGATCTTTTAAGCGAAGAGCCGCCTCTAAGCCGGCTTTGTCATCCGGGTTCATAATGGCCAGCATTGCGCTTCTGTCAAGCGTACCATCCGGGTTAAACTTAACTCCACCCTTGGTATCCGGAACCTGTTTTACACAAACTACTATTTTCACGGTATTTTCACTCCTTATTTTTTGTTTTTTCTCTGTTTATGAGAGCCTTCACGGTTCATGATGTCCGCCGGAAATCTGATATTACTTCAACAGGCTGCCGGAAATAACCATTCTCTGAACCTCAGATGTTCCCTCGTAGATCTCTGTGATCTTGGCGTCACGCATCATACGCTCTACGTCGTATTCTCTCGTGTAGCCGTAACCGCCGTGAAGCTGTACAGCTTTGGTTGTTACTTCCATAGCAACTTCTGCTGCGTACAGTTTTGCCATAGCCGCTTCCACGGAATAAACCTTCTGTGTCTTCTTCGCCATAGCTGCTCTGTAAACAAGGAGCTGAGCTGCTTTTACCTTTGTAGCCATATCTGCAAGCTGGAACTGCGTGTTCTGGAACTGTCCGATGGAACGTCCGAACTGCTTTCTCTCTTTTACATACTCAACCGTTCTCTCAAGAGCGCCCTCTGCAAGGCCAAGAGCCTGAGCAGCGATACCGATACGTCCGCCGTCCAGAGTATGCATGGCAATACCAAAGCCCTTGCCGATCTGTCCTAACAGGTTCTCCTTCGGAATTCTGCAGTCTGTGAAGATCAGCTCATACGTAGCGGATCCGCGGATACCCATCTTCTTCTCTTTTGTACCAAAGGAGAAGCCCGGTGTTCCCTTCTCAACGATGAATGCGGAGATCTCTTTCTTCTTTCTTCCTCTTGCGTCCTCTTTTACGCCTGTTACAGCGATGATAACGTAGATGTCAGCCTCTTTACCGTTGGTGATAAAGATCTTGGAGCCGTTGAGAACCCACTCGTCGCCCTCTAACACAGCCTTGGTCTGCTGTCCCTGCGCGTCCGTACCTGCGCCCGGCTCGGTTAAGCCAAATGCGCCCAGCTTTTCACCCTTTGCAAGGGGAACTAAGTATTTCTGCTTCTGCTCTTCCGTACCATAAGTCTGGATGGGATCGCAGCAAAGAGAGGTATGTGCGGATACGATAACGCCTGTGGTACCGCAAACCTTGGAGAGCTCCTCTACACACATCGTATAGGTCAGAGGATCGCAGCCCTGTCCGCCGTACTCCTTCGGAACCGGGATGCCCATGAAACCGAGCTTCTGCATCTTGGCAACGGTTCCTGCCGGGAAATGCTCTGTCTCATCGACTTCCTGTGCTAACGGTTTCACTTCTTTTTCGGCGAAGTCGTGGAATAACGTTCTCGCCATCTCATGCTCTTTACTTAATGTAAAATCCATGTGTCTATTCCTCCATCATTTTCTTATATAGCGCTTAAAGGCAGGTCTTGCCCGCCTGATGCGGTTCGTGAATTAATTATATTTGTAGAAGCCTTCTCCGGTCTTCTGGCCCAGCTTGCCGCCGCGTACCATCTTCTTAAGAAGCGGCTCCGGACGGTACTTCGGATCGCCTGTCTCCGTCTGCAGCACTTCCATAATGGCCAGTACAATGTCAAGACCGATCAGGTCGCCCAGCGCCAGCGGTCCCATCGGATGGTTTGCGCCCAGCTTCATCGCTGTATCAATTCCCTCTACGGATGCAACGCCGGCTGCGTAGATGCCGATCGCCTCATTGATCATCGGGATAAGGATACGGTTTACCACAAAGCCCGCTGCTTCCTCTACCTGTACGGGATCCTTGCCGATCTCGGTGGAAATGGCTTTAATCTTATCTACGAGCTCCGCCGGTGTGTTTAATCCGGCGATAACCTCAACTAATTTCATCACAGGCGCCGGATTGAAGAAATGCATGCCGATCACCGGCCTGTCAAGTCCCGCCCCAATCGCAGTAATGGAAAGGGATGAGGTGTTGGTTGCAAAAATGCAGTCCGGCTTACAGATAGCGGACAGCTCCTTAAAGGTCTGCTTCTTGATCTCCAGATTCTCGATGGCAGCTTCAACGACTAAATCGCAGTCTGTGCAGATATCCTTTACGCCTGTTGTGATCTTGGCCAGGATTGCGTCTGCCTTCGCCTGATCCATCTTGCCCCTGGCAACTCTCTTTTCAAAGCCCTTGGCGATCTTTTTCTTGCCGTTCGCCGCAAACTCCTCGTTAATATCGCATAAGCAAACTTCATAACCCTCTGTCTGAGCAAATGCCTGTGCAATTCCGGAACCCATCGTTCCCGCGCCGATAATACCAACCTTCATGACAAATCCTCCTGCCTGTTATTTATTGATGAAGCGCTCTACCTTTCTCTTTTCAAGGAAAGCAGCCATCCCCTCTTTCTGATCCTCTGTCTCAAAGCAGTCGCCGAAGAGCTTTTCCTCCACCACGATCGCCTGATCCATGTCGACCTCAAGCCCGTCGTTTATCGCCTTCTTGCAGTTTCTAACCGCAATGGGCGCATTCTTCGCGATGCCCGACGCCAGCTTCTTCGCGGCGGCCATCAGCTCTTCCTGCGGGTATACGGCATTCACAAGGCCCACTCTGTACGCCTCGTCCGCCTTGATATTTCTGCCGCCGTAAACCATCTCCTTCGCCTTGCCCGGTCCAATCAGGCGGGCAAGCCTCTGTGTGCCGCCAAAGCCCGGCGTGATGCCAAGGCCGACTTCCGGCTGGCCGAATACGGCGTTCTCAGAACAGATGCGGATATCGCAGCTCATGGCCAGCTCATTGCCGCCGCCGAGCGCAAATCCGTTTACTGCCGCTATAACAGGGACAGGGAATACTTCAATCTTGCGGAACACGTCGTTTCCAAATTTGCCGAACGCCTCTCCCTCTGCCTTTGTCATGGTGCTCATCGCCGCGATATCCGCGCCTGCCACAAAGGATTTCTCCCCTGCGCCTGTCAGGATAACCACACGGATCTCGTCCAGGTCAACTGCGTCGAACGCAGCGCCAAGGTCCTTTAACACGTCCTCGTTGAGCGCGTTTAAAGCCTTCGGACGGTTGATTGTCATGATACCGACATGCCCTTCCACTTCGTAATCTACAAAGCCCATTGCTATCAGCCTCCTAACCCTTAAGCCGTTCAGGCGCCCGCCTCCGGGACGCCGCCATGTTCCTGTCTCTTCAAAACATGAACACGCCGGCATACCAAAAGCGCGCTCCTGAACTCTTATATTAAACTACGACAACCGGAGCCGGGAGAGGCCCGGCCTCTCCTCGCGTTCCGGTTATCCTGCCCGAAACGTAACATCTCAGATGACCTGAAATGTCACATCGAGCATCAATCTCTTTCTACAATCGTAGCGCAGCCCATGCCGCCGCCGATACAAAGTGTGGCAAGGCCTCTCTTCGCATCGCGCTTCTGCATCTCATACAGCAGGGTTACAAGAATACGGCATCCGGACGCTCCTACAGGATGTCCGAGAGCAATCGCTCCTCCGTTTACGTTCAGGATGTCCTTATTGAAGTTCAAGTCGCGGGCCACGGCGATAGACTGCGCCGCAAACGCCTCGTTTGCCTCAATCAGATCCAGATCCTCAACCTTTAAACCAGTTCTCTTAAACACCTTGTTGGTCGCTGCAACCGGGCCGATACCCATGATGCTCGGATCAACTCCGCCGAGAGCGCCGGCAACCCATGTAGCCATAGGCTTAATTCCCAGCTCTTTCGCCTTCTCTTCGCTCATTACGACAACCGCTGCAGCGCCGTCGTTGATAGAGGAAGCATTGCCTGCCGTCACGCGGCCGCCGTCCTTCTTGAATGCCGGACGCAGCTTTGCCAGACCCTCAAGGCTGGTTCCCGGACGCGGACCCTCGTCTGTGTCAACAACAACCGTCTCTTTTTTCTTCTTAACCTCGATCGGAACGATCTCGTCTTTGAATCTGCCGGACTCTACCGCCGCGCAGGCCTTCTTCTGGCTGCCTACTGCAAACTCGTCCAGCTCTTCTCTGGTAATTCCCCACTGATCGCAGATATTCTCTGCAGTGATTCCCATATGATAGCCGTTGAAGGCATCCCACAGGGCGTCATTTACCATGGTGTCGATCATCGGAGCATTGTTCATGCGATAGCCGTAACGGGCGTTCATGAGCGCATAGGGGGCTGCCGACATATTCTCAGCGCCGCCTGCCACTACGATATCCGCATCGCCGGCAATAATCATCTCCGCCGCCGCGTTCACGGAATTCAGACCGGAACCGCACACAACGTTAAGCGTCACAGCGGGAACTTCTACCGGAAGACCTGCCTTAATCGACATCTGGCGCGCCACGTTCTGACCAAGGCCGGCCTGGATTACACAGCCCATGTAAACGTGATCAACCTGCTCCGGGGCAACTCCTGCTCTTTTGAGAGCTTCCCTGATAACAACAGCGCCCATCTCAGCGGCCGGAACTGTGCTGAGCTGGCCGCCCATAGAGCCGATGGCAGTACGGCAGGCGCTTGCAATTACGACTTTCTTTGACATCTCAATTTCCTCCTTAAAATGCCTTGCCAAGTAAATAAAACAATTGATTTGATAGTATCTATATCTTATCACTCTTAACTGATTATGTCAAATAATTATCAAGGTGTTTTTAAACTTTTTATTATCTTTTTTTTAACACATCGGAACAGAAATTCAGGCATAAGTTCACATTTATATGCATAATGCATAACCGTTTTATGGATATGCCGGATCTTCATCATGTTTTTACAGCGTTTTCACCATACCGTTTCCGGCGCTCACTCCTTTATCCTTAAGGTCCGCATCGCGTTTAAAATCGCGATCACGGACACGCCCACGTCGGCAAAAACCGCCTCCCACATGTTGGCAAGGCCCAGGGCGCCAAAAAGCAGGACCAGCGCCTTGACAGCCAGAGCAAAGATGATATTCTGCCTGACAATCGAAAGCGTTTTTCTGGCGATGTTCACGACCGCGGCAATCTTGGCGGGATTATCGTCCATGAGGACAATGTCCGCCGCCTCGATCGCCGCGTCGGAGCCCATGCTTCCCATCGCAATGCCGATATCCGCCCGCGACAGAACCGGGGCGTCATTGATGCCGTCTCCCACAAAAGCCAGCCGGCTCTTCCCGCTCATCTGCGCCAGCAGCTCCTCTACCTTTTCTACCTTACCGGCCGGAAGGAGCTCCGTAAAGGCCTCGTCGATCCCAAGCCTTGACGCGACCGCCTCCCCGGCGGCCCTCCGATCCCCGGTGAGCATCACGGTCTTTCTCACGCCGCACGCCTTCAGCCTGCGGATTGCCTCCCCGGCCTCCTCCTTAACGCTGTCCGCTATGAGGATGCTTCCGGCAAAAGCCCCGTCCTTTGCGAGATAAATGACGGTTCCGATGTCCCGGCATTCCTGATAAGGAATCTGGAATTCCTCCATCAGCTTTCCGTTTCCGGCGAGAATCTCATGGCCGTCGATCCGGGCCCGGATCCCCTGCCCGGACAGCTCCTTCGCATCGCCGACGCGCTCTGCGTTCAGGCGATCTCCCAGCCCCGCGCTTCTGCACGATTCACGGACAGACTCTGCAATCGGGTGCGTGGAGTATAATTCCGCCAGGGCGGCCAGCTCCAGGAGCTCTTCCTCCCCCATGCCCTCCGGACGGATCTGCGTCACCTTAAATTCTCCCTTTGTCAGGGTTCCCGTCTTGTCAAAGACAATGGTCTCCATCTCTGCCAGCGCTTCCAGGTAATTGCTGCCCTTTACCAGCACGCCCCGCTTCGACGCGGCTCCGATTCCTCCGAAAAAGCTGAGCGGCACGGAAATCACCAGCGCGCACGGGCAGGAGATAACCAGGAAGATGCACGCCCTCTTTAGCCATTCTCCGAATCCGCCTCCCAAAAGAAGCGGCGGCACGAGAGCCAGGCACAGGGCCGCGCATACGACGGCAGGAGTATAGTATCTGGCAAAGCGGGTGATGAAATTTTCCACCTGCGCCTTTTTGCTGCTGGCATTCTCCACCAGCTCCAGGATCCTTGCCACCGTGGAATCGTCGAACTCGCGCGTAACCCGGATCCTCAGCACACCGCTGCCGTTGACGCATCCGCTTATGATCTCGCTTCCGGCCTCTGCTCTTCGCGGAACGGATTCACCGGTCAGGGCAGAGGTGTCAACCATGGATTCCCCGTCCACAACCACGCCGTCCAGAGGAATCCTTTCTCCCGCCTTCACGATAATGATATCCCCGACCGCCACATCGTCCGGCTCTACCTGCTTTATCTGGCCGTCCTCCTCGATATTGGCATATTCGGGACAGATATCCATCAGATCCGCGATAGACTGCCTGGAGCGCGTCACCGCATAGTTCTGGAACAGCTCTCCCACCTGGTAAAACAGCATCACAGCCACGGCCTCCGAATACTCCCCCACGCCGAACGCGCCGAAGGTCGCCAAAGTCATCAGGAAATTCTCGTCAAACACCTGGCCCCCTGCGATCCCGCGAAACGCCTTATAGACGATATCCCATCCGATCGTCAGATACGGAATCATGAAAGCCAGAAGCGCGGCGGCCGAAAAGCCTGTCTCTGTAAACACACCGCGGGCCTCCAGAATCAGCAACACCGCGTACAGGACGGACGCAGCAATGATTCTTGCAAGCATATTTTTCTGTTTTTTTGTCATTTTATTTCCCTCCTGCGAAAAAAAGCAGCAGCCCGCCTCCCAGACGGGCTGCGGGCCGCTATGTGGATCACAAACGCAGCGCTACAGGTTGATCACACAGTCCGGCTCCACCTTCCTGCAGACTTTCACTACCTCTTCCATAATCGCGTCAAACCGGGCGTCGTCCGCCTCAATTGTCATCTTCTGCGTCATAAAGCTGACCGACGCATCCGATACGCCCTCTATCTTCCTGATAGCATTCTCCATCTTCGCCGCGCAATTCGCGCAATCCAAATCCGTCAGTTTAAATTTCTTTTTCACAGCTTTTTCTCCTTTTCCTTGATTCTCATTTTATTTCTCTTGTTTTGGTTTTCTTCCTGTGCGCTTCTATTCGCTGATATGTTCAAAGCCCTGGTTGATAATGCTGTATACATGGCTGTCTGCCAGGGAATAAAACACAGACTTCCCCTCTCTCCGGCTTTTCACCAGCTTCGACTGCTTCAGAATCCGGAGCTGATGGGAAATGGCCGACTGCGTCATGCTCAAAAGCTGCGCAATGTCGCAGACACACATCTCGGACTCAAATAACACATACAGAATCCGAATCCGGGTGGAATCCCCAAAAACCTTGAAAAGCTCAGCCAGATCATACAGAGCGCCATCCTCGGGCATCTTATCCTTGACTGCTTTTACCACATCCTCATGCACCTGGTAAAAATCGCAGCATTCGATATCCTGAACCGCCAAATCGTACCCTCCTTTCCAGAGCGTATCTTAAAAAGCTCTCATACCCTGATTCCATCATATGAATTATTGTTCATATGTTTATATTATCATTTTAAGAGCGCGATGTCAAGGAATATTCAACGTATTATTTCTGAAATGCCGCTGTTTTATCTTGAATCCGGATATGTACAGGCATATAATGATACACAGACACAAATCGCCTTTATATCCGCAAGGTTCGCGGAAAAGTAAGCGCAGAGGCCAGGAGGTATTTTATGGGATTTTATCTGAACCCGGAAAATAATGGCTACCGGGAATCGATCCGTTCCAAAATCTATATAGACAAGACCGGACTGATCGCACATACGAATGAACGCATCCATACCGAAGAAAAATACATCTGTGTCAGCCGGCCGCGGCGCTTTGGAAAGTCCATGGCCATTAAAATGCTCGCCGCTTACTATAGCCGCGGCTGTGACTCAAAAGCATTATTTTCCGGAAAAATATAGAAAATGACAGGACCTTTGAGGCGCATCTGAATCAATATGATGTAATCTTCCTGAATATACCGCAAAGTGGGGCGTGCAGATGGTGGGAATGATTCGTGAGATGCCCTCCGGGCATGGGTTTGCGGATATTGTATTTTTGCCGCTTCCCTCTTCCGGAAAGCCTGCCCTTGTGGTCGAACTGAAATATGAACAATCGGCTGACGCGGCAATCCGGCAGATTAAGGAACGGCATTATACACAGGCCCTGGAAGGATATACTGGCGATATCCTGCTGATCGGAGTGAATTACAGTAAGGACGACCGAGGTAAAACGCATTCCTGCGTGATAGAGAGGCTTCGCCCGGAAATGCAGACATGAAACAAAAAATAGACGCCAAAGAGTTTCCTTTCTCTTTGACGTCTGCTCTCTCTGCAGATGAATCAGTTTTTTCTAACACACTCTAAGATTACGCAAAGCAATCCTCTAAAATCTCCCGTATCTCTTCCCTGGTCAGCGCCTTATACCCGCCTGTATTGATCGCACAGGAATCTGCGATTGGCTTCAGGAGCCCCCTATCCGTAAGGCCCAGCTCTTTTAACGTTGTGGGCAGCCCTATCCGCCGGATAAAGCCTTCCAGCGCCCGGATGCCCTCCTGCGCCAGCTCCTCCTTTGTCCTTCCCTCTGCCGCAATCCCCCAGACCTGTTTCGCAAACCGGGCGAATTTATCCAGGCCGTGGCTGCAGATGCGCCGGTAATAGGCCGGATGGATGACCGCCAGGCCGCAGCCGTGGCTGCAGTCCGTGTAGGCCCCGAGCTGATGCTCGATCTGATGCGCTTCAAAGTCGCATTTCTTTCCCAGCTTGATGAGGCGCAGCTCTGCCATGGAGGAGGCCCACATCAGATTGCTCCGGGCCTCGTAGTTTTCGGGATCCTCCATAGCCGCAGGGATATTTTTAATGATGCTTTTCATCAGAACCTCGGATACTGCATCCGAAAGGTTATCCCCGTCCGGCGCGCTGAAATAGGTTTCCATTACATGGCTTAGCATATCAAAGCCGCCGGCTGCCGTCTGGGCCGGGGATACGGAATACGTATATTCCGGATCCAGCATGGCAAAACGCGGGTTGCAGGCTCTGTAATCCCGCCCTGTCTTTATTTTCTTCTCTTCATTGGTGATGACGGAATCCCCGTTTACCTCGCTTCCGGTTCCCGTGACGGTTACGATCACGCCCACTGGTATCGGCTCAAAGTCGATCACGCCCTCCTTTTCCCAGTATTCCTCCCATACATCCTTTTCCGTGGCGGCCGCCATGGATACGGCCTTGCAGCAGTCCATCACGGAACCGCCCCCCACTCCCAGAATCAGTCCGGCATGGCTCTCCCGCACAAGCTGTTTTCCCTCTAAAACCTTTGCGTACGTCGGATTCGGCATGATCCCCGGAAATTCAATCACATTCTTTTCAGCCTGCGCAAGAATGTCCATGACCTCTCCGTATATTCCATTCTTTTTGATGGAACCATTCCCATAAGCAAGCACCACGTTTTCACCGCAGTCTTTCAGAGCGCTGTACAGATGCTCTCTCACGCATCCCTTTCCAAAATATACTTTCGTTGAATTTTCAAATATAAACGATTCCACCGCATCGCCTCCTTCCCCCGCCCCGCAGGCTGACAAAATATTCGGCACTGACCATCGAATGACCGGACAGATGAAACACTACAGCACATCTGAAAAATGCGGCCTCATGCGCTTAAACATCTTAAGCCCCAAAACCAGCAGAATAAGCGTAGCCGCCCAGAAATACACGGTCATTGCCGGCCTCTCGAAAAACCAGTTCCCGGTCAGCATGCTGTCTCTGTATCCGGCCGCAATGTAGTAAAACGGGTTCAGTTTAAACACAATCTCAAGCCAGGCCGCCCGCGAGGTGAAGATCGCCTCATCATACATAATTGGCGTCAGCCACATCCCAAACTGCAGGCAGATGCCCACAATCTGCGCCATGTCCTTGAAAAATACCTGAACCGCGCTGGTAAAGTACGTGATCGCCAGGCCGAGCATGGACGCCGCAAAGGAATAATAAAGGATCTGAAGCCACATAACGCCCGGCCTGCGGCCGCTTACCAGGTACAGACCCAGCATGATCGCCAGAAAGCAGGCATGTACCATAAAACAGGAAATCAGCTTAATCAGCGGCAGATGTTCCACCTCGAACACTACCTTTTTGACGAGATAGTGGTATTCCTGAAGGCAGTTGGTTCCTGTATTTAAGATCTCGCTGAAATAAAACCACGGAATAATGCCCGGGGCCAGCCATATGACATACGAAGCGCCCGGAACCGGCGGCGCATTCTTCATGCCGTGCTCTCCGAAAATAAAGGCATAGATGGCAATCGTAACCATGGGCTGTATAAACATCCACACGACGCCGAAATACGAGCCGACAAACCGCTTTTTAAAATCTGCCTTTGAAAGCTCCAGAATCAGCTTCCGCTTTTCCTTAATCCCTTTTAAAAGGGAGAGCAAATCCTTCATGAAATCCTCCCGGGGGCCTACAGGTGAAAACGGAATGTGTCCTTAAGGCCGCCCCATTTTTTATCCTTTTCTGAAATGATGAGCTCCATGCCCTCCTCAACCGGCCACTCTACCCCGATCTCCGGATCGTTCCACGCAAGGCCGCCCTCGTCTCCCGGACGGTAGAAATCCGTACATTTATAGGCGAATTCCGCCTCACCGGACAGGACGAGGAAGCCGTGGGCAAAGCCCTCGGGGATATAAAACTGCTTCTTATTCTCCGCGGAAAGCCTCTCGCCGTGCCATCTTCCAAAGGTTTCAGAGCCGTCGCGCAGATCTACAGCGACATCAAAGACCTCCCCGCGAAGAACCCGCACCAGCTTCCCCTGCGGATATTCCTTCTGGTAATGCAGTCCCCGCAGAACCCCTCTCACAGACATGGACTGGTTATCCTGCACAAACATCATGTCAAGCCCGGCTTCCCGGAAATCGTTCTGGTTGTATGTTTCCACAAAATAGCCTCTCTCATCCTCAAACACCTTTGGCCTGATGATATAAAGCCCCTTGATCTCACAGGGCGTCACCTCGATCTTTCCCATTTTCATTCTCTCCTTTTTATCACATCCGGGCGCTCTGTGCGTCCCCTCCCTGTTTCCCCTCTGTCTCCGGCTGTCCCATGGCGGCCTGCGCCTCTTCCTCCCGCCTTCTGCGGTTGTCCTCCAGCGCCATTTCCTGAACCAGGGTTTTAAGCTTTGTCTCCAGCTCGGAAAGCTTAAGCGTCATGTGAAAGAGCTTGACAATCAGCAGGAAAATCACGGCCAGATAGATAAAATTCGCCGTTGTGTATGTCCCGGCAAGCCTTGAAAGCAGATCCGGAAGGCCCGGGAACAGGCTGAACAGGATCAGCATGGCGCAAAATCCGATCCAGAAGATGGAGTCCTCAATCTGCAGCCTGGCGTTGCGTATCTTGCGCAGGATCATCGCAGTGGTCAGCACGGAAACGATGATCACCACGATACGAAGCGTCACGGTCATATTCCGCTACCTCCTTTTCCTGAAGCTCTGTATCAGACAAATGGAAACCAGCATCTTAATCATATAGCGGGCCGCGTTAAGCGGCGTTAAATAGCTCTTGCCCAGAAGGCGCTCGTCCATCACAACCGGAACCTCGGCCACCCTTGCTCCCCGCCGCCGGATCAGATACGACACGGTATCCGGCTCCGGCCCGTAGTTTAAACCCCCGGCAAATTCCTCTATCATCATGCGGTTAAACATCCTCATCCCTGATGTCGGATCCTTGATCCGCACCCCGGTCGTCAGCCGGATCGCGCTTTCAATCAGGTTGCTTCCCAGCATCCGCATGGAACGCGGCTTCTTCTGCCCCACAAAACGGGAGCCGATCACGATATCATAGCCTTCCTCCATCCTGGCCTGCATGGCGGCCAGATATTCCGGCCTGTGCTGTCCGTCCCCGTCGAACTGCGCCGCATAGCGGTATCCGCAGCGCGCCGCATACTTCAGCCCGGCCTGAAAGCCGCCGGCCAGCCCCAGGTTGACCGGCAGATCAAGGAAATTATAGTTGTTTCTCCGGCAGATCTCCGCCGTCTGATCCGATGAGCCGTCATTTACCACCAGGTAGTCATACTGCGGAAAGTCCGTTATCAGACGATTTACCACACGCTCAATATTCTCTGCCTCATTGTACGCTGGTATCACAATCAAAAGCTCCTGAATCCCTTCTCTCATTCCTGCCGCCTCCAGTAGGCCTGATTCTTGGTGAGGAACCGGATTACCGCTTTGGGCAGGCTTTTATAGCGCTTTCCCAGAAGAAAACCGGTATATTTGAAGCCGCTTTTTACGATGAGCTCAGGGAGCAGAAGCGGATGTCCCGTCCGCAAGAGCCAGACCGCAGTGTCCTTCACCAGGCGCATCCCCTCGCCCTCTGAACGCAGGCCCTCAAAGACCTCGGGGTGATCCGCCTGCGAGACAGCCAGATCAAAGTTCCGGCGCAGAAGTTCAAGCGGGGGATCATTGTGCGAGTGAATGGCCTTTGCCTGCGCCTCGTAGGCAATCCTGTAACCGGCCTTCACTGCTTTCGCGGCAAACACCATGTCCTCATTAAAAATGGTGTTTCTCGTAAAGCCGCCCAGCTCCAGATAAATGCCACGCCTGTAGGCCGCGCAGCTATTGGAGCAGAAGTACGTTTTAATGCCCAGCCTCTTTAAGTCAGCGCTGCCCTTCACGCAGCTCTCCTCCGGATAATTAAACAGCCTTGCGCGGCGCTCCAGCAGCCCGCAGCCCGCAGCCGGGAGCTGCCTTGCATATGCGACGGCCACGTCATCCGCCTGCAAAAGCGCCTCCTTTAGTTTCCGGATCAGGTTCCGGTCGTATGGAATACAGTCCTGTGTCATGCAGACGCAGATATCCGCATCCGACGCCGCGATCGCCTCATGCCTGGTCGCCCCATGGTCAAACTCGTCCCGGGTCAGATGCGACACGCTCAGACGCGTCCGGCTCCCTTCAAACAGGGATTCATACCGCTCCGCGTTCCAATACTGGCTTTCTGTATTCATAATCATCACCCGGTTTACCGGGCAGCTCTGCTTTAAAAGCCGTTTCAGCAGCTCTTCCAGCTTATCCCCCGGCTCGCAGGCAGGGATAATCACATCGATTTTAGCCATTTCCTCATTCCTCCCCGTACGCCCCATAGGCCTTCCGGTAAAAATACATCAGAAGCGGCGCCAGACGTCCCGGCCATATTTTCCGGAACATGGCCGTCTCCTCCTCCATCCTCCGGTTATTCTTTATACACGCCTTGGTAGCGGCCCCGTCATGCACCCGGTAGGCTAAAAGCGGCTTCTCGCAGCAGATAAAGCGCCCCTTCTTTCCGGCCAGCTCCCAGAGATTATCCCAGTCCAGGGCAAATTCATAATCGGATCGAAACATCTGATCCCCAATCCTCTCCTTGTGATACGAACACGCAGGACAGCACAGGGAATTCCCAAGCATGAGGGCTGAGCGCCTGATCAGGCGGCTTCCCGAAAGGGCCTTAAGGCGCAGCGGCAGCCTCAAAAGCTTTTTCACGGCCCAGACCGGGTTCACCGCCTGGTATACGGCCTTTTCCCCCTCCATCTTAATGGTCATATAATCGCTCACAAAAACCGTCATATCCGGATACCGCCGGGCGGCCTTTAATAGCTCCTCTGTGTAGCTCTTCCGGTACACGTCGTCCTGATGCGCAATCGTGACAAACCGCCCGCCGGCCTTCTGCCAGGCAAACAGCCAGTCTGCCCGTATCCCGCTCTCTCCCTCCCTGACATACAGCGCAATCCCGTATCGCTTTGTCAGGCTGCGGATATAAGGGCTGGGTGTGGACGTACAGCAGATAATCTCAGACGGGACAGTCTGCAGCGCCAGTGAACGGATACACGCCTCCAGGTACGGAGAATCCTTATACGCGCAAATGGCAAATGTGTGCGGCAGCCGGGCCGCACGCTTCCCGTTTTGGTTCATTTTCCTTCCATCCTTTCCCGGCCCAAAGGGCCCGAAACCGGGCCGCCTACAGGCAGAAGCGCGGCAGTATATCCAGCCAGTACGCCGCCAGCAAAATCCCGCCGCCAAGGGCCAGCGCTGCGCGGTAATACGTCCCGTCCCCCACATCCACCCGCACGCAGCGCGGGTTCATCACCAGCCACAGAAGGAATAGAAACGGTATATAGTACCTGCCCTGCACTCCGTCAATATACGTATTCCCCGGCGTTGTGAACGCAATATACATGGAGGTCCAGACGAGAACCGCCGCCGCCCCGCACAGCAGGAATATCCATGCCTTCTGCCGGCCGTCCAGCCTTCTTTTGCAGGATGACTGCCCCGCTGTGAGAATCACGGCCCCTGACCCGGCGTAGAGAAGCCAGGGGAACGAAACCGGCCCCTGATGCCCCAGAAGCCCCAAAGACTGCTCTCCCAGAACATACGAGGGAAGCGTCCGGAGCATATTTTTTATGAGAATCCATGCATAGGACAGAGGCTGTCCCAGAATATAGCCCATCTGCCCGGCCTCGCTTGTATTCTCCCCTCTCACGTCCCCGATCGCCCGCGGCGCAAACAGCACCGGCAGCACAAAGGACAGCATCAGAAGCGCGCATGCCGCGATCAGCCCGGCCTTCATCAGAATCCGTTCCCGCCGGCTTCTGAAGCGCTCTTTCGGGATCAGAAGGCCTGTCAGGAGAAGCGGAGCATAAACAGCCTTTAAGCGGCAGCCCCAAAGGAAGGCGGCCAGCATGACAGCATACTCCTTCCACCCAACGTTCCGCTCCTCATTCAGGATTGCATCCAGCATCCAGGCAAAGGACAGGAACATAAAGGCTGTCACTGTGGGGTCATAGGAATACACGCCGGCCAGCAGCATCGGCTCCGGCATCAGGCCCAGAAACATCAGGATCGCCTTCCCCACCGGCGCCCGTCTTATGGCCAGGAACATCACAATACAGTATACATACAGGTTTCCCAGCCGCCCCAGCTTATAGAGCAGGGAAAACGGCAGCCGGAGCATCTGCCCCAGCTTTAAGAACAGGGCAGAACCCGCATATCCGGTCATGGTGGTTTTATTCAAATCAATGCTCCAGAGATGTTCCCCGTTCCTGTAATCCCCCTCTGTATCCAGATAGCGGTCAAGCGCTTCCTGTTCCTCGCGGCCTCCGGGCTGATTATACGGCCAGGTGTCCATCCCGGTTATAAATTCCTGAAGGACTGCCGGGGAAACCGGAACCGGAGAGCGGTAATTGGCTATCCAGAAGGACTGCGCAAAGTGCACCTCCTCGTCCCAGGAGACCTTATTGGCCGGAAGGGAAAGGGACAAAAGCGTCCCCACGCTCAGGGAAACCGCCAGGAAGCCAATCTCCGGCCGCGCCCAGACCCATCTGCGCCCCCCCAAAAGCAGAAGAGCAAAGCCTGCCGCACACCAGAAAAAGACAAGGCGGTACGGGTTGAGCCCGGCGCGCGTCTCTGTCCCAAAGCCTGTAAAGCGCACCGGATAGGAGTCAAAATCCACGGACAACAGACCCGGCTCCCGCAAGCCTTCCCTGGTCACGGAAATCGCCGCATAAGCGGCGCGCCCTCCCACCGGGATCCAGGAAGCGCCGATCACACGGCTGTTGCGATCCTCCTTAAGAACCGCGTCGCGATCGCGCAGCTCCCCATACTCATTGTACACGCCGATTTTCACCAGCGTATTCATCAGGCCCTCGTACTCATAGGAATATACGAATTTCCCCACATACGCCCCGTCCAGAGGGATATGCAGATAGCCGCTGTCCCCGGTCAGGATCAGCGTTCCGTCCCGCTCCTCAAACCCCTCTGCAATAACCTGATCAAGCGGGATCGCATGGTAAGAGGCCCCGCCTTCCGACGCAGCGCGGATGGACGGAAGGCTCAGGCAGATTTCGAGTATCAGGCCTGTCCAAAGCGCCAGAACCACAGCCGCAATCCATCCCGCGGCTCCCGACGGCCATACCGCGCCTGCCATGCGCCGCTTGATACCGGCCGCCCACTCCATGCCCTTACGCCTCTGCATCCCTTTCACTCCCCGTCTTCCCTCACAAAAGCCCTCTGCTGTGCATATCCTTCCATGCCTGAATCAGCCTGTCATTGTCCTCCGGCTTAAGGTTTCCCATATGCCCCACCCGGAACACGGTTTCCGCCATCGCTCCCCCGTTCGGGCAGACGAAAATGCCGTACTCATCCTTTAAGATCTCAAAAATTCTCCGCGCTGACACCGGTCTGCCATCCTTATCCGTACCGGTCGGATGCAGCGGCGTCACCGCATTCGACAGGGATTCGGATACGATTTCAAACGGAAGCCCCGCTATTTTCCTGCGGAAGTCCTCCGCCTGCCTGCGGATCCGCTCCTGCTCCTCTGAAAGGCCCCTGGCCTCAATCCCCTTAAGCCTCCTGTTTAACTGGATCAAAACGCTGACCGCCGGGGTGAACGGAGTCTGCCCGCGCTCCCCGTTCTTCAGATAATCCTTTAAATTCAGGTAAAGAGATTTCACCTCCATGGCTTCCACCCGCGCCGCGGCACGCGCATTTAAAACCATGGCCGCCACACCCGGGGGCAGGGCAAGCGCCTTCTGCGAACCGGTAAAGGCCGCGTCCACGCCCCACTCTTCCATCTTAAAGTCGTCTGCCAGAAAAGAGCTGATCGCATCCACTGCCAGCCACAGGCCATTCTCCCGGCAGAAACGGCTGATCAGCTCCATATCATACAACACGCCGGTCGATGTCTCATCCGCATTGACCAGAAAGCCTGTGTATCCCTGCCCTTCAAACGGCTCCAAATGGCTCTTTGTCAGGGCCTTTCCGGCCTCCAGTAAAATTTCCGTATAAGGAATCTGATGAATCTGGCATATCTTCACAAAACGGGCTCCAAAGCTCCCTCCGTTTACGATTATAAGCCGGTCCGCGCCGGTAAACAGATTCATCACAGCCGCCTCCATGGCCGCTGTGCCGGATCCGGTCAGAAATACTGCCCTCGCATCCTCTCCGGCATTCATCAGCCGCTTCATCAGCCGCTCGTTTTCAAGCATCAGCTCCGAAAATTCCGGCGTCCGGAAATACGGAATCTCCTCCGCGCCAAGAGAGCGGATCTCCTCCTCCATCTGAACCGGCCCCACTGCAAAATTCAACATATCCCTTTCCTCCTTTTTCTGTAAAACAAAAACGCCATACATCCAAAACAGGCTGCCAGAGCCGCCATCAGGGCCAGATAGGAGACGGCCCCGCCCAGGATCCCCGCCGCGCGCACGCACGGTGATGAAAGAACGGCTGCCAGAGCTGACACCAGGATATATCCGGCAAAAATGACTCTCTGCCTGTGCATGATAATCAAAGCATAATAAAACAGGTTTACATATGCGTTGCAGGCCCCGCCCAGAATGATCAGAAGCAGCGGCGCCCTGCACGAGACAAGAAGATACGCAAGCTTCGGATAAAGCAGGTTCAGCACCGGTATCCCCAGAAACCAGGCCCCGCCCACAGCCAGCGCCGTAAGGCCGGCGATAATGGCGGACAACTGCCTCACTACGCCCGCAAAATCTCTCAGCTTCCCGCTCTCCCACTGGATCGAAAGCCTGGTAATATACGGGCGGATCACAAAGCCTGCAACCAGGTTAATCACGCTGGTCGGCATAAAAATCGCCCCGAACAGCGCCTGGTACTTATCCGCCATATTCCCCTCAATCGCATATTTCGCCGCGGAAAAGATATAAAAATCCATCAGCACAGAGAGAAACAGAAGCACATTTTCCTTAAACAAAAGCAGACAGCGGCCCGGCCTGCGCTCCCAGTCCACGCCCTCCAGCTCTCCGATCACCGAAAAATTAAACAGCGCCAGGCCAAGAAGCTGAGCCGCCGCTGCCGCCGCACAGGAGAGAACCAGATCACGCGTCGCCCCCAGGCAGCCCAGAAACACAGCCACAGAGAGAATCGTGCGGAAGGTATTGGACTTGCCCGTCAGGTAAAGCCGTCCGTCCCGCTGGAATTCGGCCTCGTATACATCGGCAAAGCCGTCGGCCACCTTGTAGCAGACCATCAGAAATATGGTCGCCGCCTTGACCCAGGTATACGAATCCCGGTTCAGGAACACATAGAAAAGGCCAAACGCCAGCGCCCCGCCGCACGTCGCCGCGCGCAGCCCCAGATATTCCCCGAAGGTATAGCGTCTTCCCGTATCTGTGATCTGAAAGGGGCGCATCCCGAAATAAGCGGCCATGAACATATGCTGTCCGAAAGTCGAAAACGCAAACGAAAAAATCCCGCCCTCGTCCTCTCCCACAAGCTGCACGACCGCGATCGTCAGGACCATGGAGGCCAGCGCATAGAGAAAGCTGCCCGCCATGTTCCAGACCATATTGCGCTGTTCGATGCGCTCGTCCCCTCCGATCAGCAGACGCCCCAAAAGCCTCATACGCCCGGCTCCTGCGCTCCGTCCGAAAAGCTCAGCTTATAGGGATAATGCGTCTTGCGCTTCTCTTTGGGCGGCAGCGTCATGAAATCCCCATACTGGTTTTTCAGCATCTCCTCCAGATTCCCCGCAAAATTCAGCTTTCTGCCCTCAAAGTCCAGCTTCTTAAGAGGGTGGTACTTCCGCTTGTCCACCACATTCCAGTAGGGGCTTGTATCCGGCAGAAAAGCCATCCGGCGCGTCTTTTTCCTGTTATAGCGCCGGCACTCTGCTTCGCAGCGATCCCGCAGCCACTCCGGCGATACGTGAAGCATCTCCATCGCCTGATTCACCGCCCCGCACACGGCCCAGATAAGCCTTGCCTTAAGCCCCTTCTGAGCCAGCGTCGGCCTTGGAATCGCGCGCAGGATCATCAGCTTGCTCCAAAACCACGCGCTCCAGGACTGGATCTGATAGCTGATCGGGTCATCCGCCACATTGTCCAGCACATACAGATCCAGGAAAATGCCGAACGGGCAGTCCACATCCTTCATCACCTCCTCGACAAACTCCGTCCCCCGCTTCACCAGGCGCGTCGTCATCAGAGGATAGGCGGGATATCTCCTGGCGTTCAAAACCAGATAGCGGTCCCCCATCTTCTTTTCCACAATCCTCAAAAGCTTCTCAAAGTCACGCCGCGGCATGGCAATATCAATATCATCATCCCAGGGGATAAACCCGCCGTGGCGGACCGCGCCGATCCCGGTGCCGGCTATGCCAAAATACTCCAGATGGTAATCCTCACAGATCCGCACAAAATCGTCCAGAATCGAAAGGATCTCCCCCTGGAGGCGTTTCAGTGTCTCCGGCTCGTAAAATTTACCGCTCATCGCCCAATTCCTCTTTCGCCCTCGCAAGCGCTGATTCAATCACCTTGTCCATATCATAATACTTATACTCCGCCAGTCTCCCGCCGAAAATCACCTTCGGCTCCTTTTCGGCCAGCCCGGCATAGCGCTTATACAGCGCCTGGTTTTTCTCATCATTGACCGGGTAATACGGCTCCAGCCCCGGTTTCCACTCCGCCGGATACTCCCTGGTAATCACCGTCCCCGGCTGCCCGCCGAACTCAAAATGCTTATGCTCAATGATCCTTGTAAAAGGCGTCTCCCGATCCGTATAATTCACAACTGCAACACCCTGATAGTTATCCGTCTCCAGCCGCTCCGTCTCAAAGCGCAGGCTCCGGTACTCCAGATTTCCGTAACAGTAGTCGTAAAAGGCATCAATCATGCCTGTATACACCACCCGCTTTGCCAGCGGATCCAGTTCCTTTCTGCACGCCAGATAATCCACGCCGGTCCGGATCTCACAGCCCTCCAGCAGCCCCTCAATGATCGCATTGTAGCCCCTGACCGGAATGCCCTGATACGCGTCATTAAAATAATTATTGTCATACGTAAACCGCATCGGCAGACGGCGGATGATAAATCCCGGCAGCTCCCGGCAGTCGCGCCCCCACTGCTTCTCCGTATACCCCTTCACCAGCTTGCGGTAAATATCCGACCCGACCAGCTTAATCGCCTGCTCCTCCAGATTCTCCGGCTCCCCGGGAACCGCCTTCCTCTGTTCTTCAATGATCGCCCGCGCCTCCTCCGGGGCCGATATACCCCACATGCGGCTGAAGGTGTTCATATTAAAGGGAAGGTTGTACATCTCGCCCCTGTAATTCGCCACCGGGCTGTTCGTATAGCGGTTAAATTCCGTAAACTGGTTTACAAAGTCCCATACCTCGCGGTTAGACGTATGAAAAATATGGGCCCCATAGCAGTGAACCCGGATTCCGTCCATCTCCGTACAGTATATGTTTCCTCCGATGTGATCCCGCTTTTCCACGATCAGACAGCGTTTGCCGTGTTTTCCGGCCATCCATGCAAAGACGGAGGCGTAGAGGCCGCTGCCTGCGATGAGATAATCGTATTGTTTCATGGGCGATGAGCTCCTTTATTGTGATTTCATAATTTCCTATTTTACTATATTTTTGCGGAAATGTAAATGTTGCGTTGTTTTTCGGTTTTGCGGTATGTTAAGCTGGCCTGGGGGATCGCGAATAGATCCGCCAGCGTCAGGTTCTATATCCATAAGGAACCCCGCTCCCGCTCGGAGAAAAGCGCGGTTTCGTCGGATATACGCTCTGGTTCAGGCGGCCCCTTCACGAATCCTCCCCACGCCAAACCTCAGGCTTCTTCTTCCACCCAAACACGCGCGTCGGAATCGAATACGCCACCCCGATCCCAAGCCCTATAGCCACCGCCATCTTGATGCTCTCAATCCCTTTGAGCATCGCCGCCTCCTCAGCCCCGATGAAGAAGCTGTAGGCTGTATAGTAGATCCCTGCGCCCGGTACGAGCGTGAATATGCCGCACAGCAGGAATACGGTGGTTGATGCCTTGCACCGGACAGACAGGGCCCTTGACACTGCGGTCAGCACGATGCTGGCGGCGAAAGTGGCCATGACGGGCATTTTAAAGGTATAGCTGATAAAGAGGTACACGGCCCATCCGACGCTGCCTGTGGCCCCGCATGCGACGTAGAATCTGGGCGGGACGCTGAAGAGCACGGAGAAGGCAACGGTTCCGGTGAAGGCCATGACAAGCTGGAGAGCAGCGTCTGCCACAAGGCGCGCAGCCCTCCAGAATTCCGGCTGTGCAAAAAAGCTGGTCATCCGATGATCCCTCCTGTCATTGTCATCCACAGACGCATTGCCATTCCCACTCCGATCGCGATGCAGCCTGCGGTGAGAAACGCGTCTACCATGCGTATCAGGCCCGATAAATAGTCATTTTCAAGAAAATTGCGGATGGAGTTGGTCAGCGGGATTCCCGGGACCATGGGGAAAATCGCGCCGATTATCATCCGGTCTAAGTTGTCTCCCAGTCCCGCGCCGTAGGCAAAGCAGCAGAACAGGGCTACCAGCCCGCTGGCCAGTATGTTATTGATGATCCGGGACACGGAAATGCGGGGCGCAGCGTATAAAAGGAAAACATACAGGATGACTCCCGCCGCGAATGCCATCGCCGAGTCAAAAAGGCTTCCTTTAAAAAGGTAGCAGAAGCTCGCGCTGCCGAAGCCGGAGGCCACGATTTTGGCCTTGTGCCCGGCTGTCTCCAGGCGCTCGATCCGATCCAGTTCAGAACGTATCTCATAGGGCCCGCATGCGCCCGACGCGATCCGCCTGGATAAATGGTTCAGAGCATCCACACGGCACAGCATGGTAGGGGCCAGGGGGACGTAGCAGATACGGCTTGAATAGAACCTGCCGTCAATCACGGCCGTTGAGAAAATCCCGTTTGCTATGACATACGCGTTAAACCCGTCCAGCATAAGCGCCTGCGCCGCATATTCCATGGCCTCATTGGCTCTGAAGATCTCCCCTCCGTTTAACAATATATCATTTCCCAGCCTTGTCACCAGATTAAACCGCTCCATCTGGGAACATTCTCCGATGTATTTCTTTACTTCGGTATCCATAAATTTATTTCCTTACTTCGTTATCAGATTATTGACGTTTTCTTTTTTATCCTGTATAGTTGGAACATAATCAAAATTCACCCGTTTGTCAAGGAGATTTCATTTATGGACCATAATATCACCATCGGAGCCAAGGTCAAAGCCTTCCGCACCGCTAAAAAATATACCCTGAAACAGCTCAGCGAGGAATCCGGGCTGTCGATCGGCTTTCTCTCCCAGCTAGAGCGCGGCCTTTCCTCGATCGCCATTGATTCCCTGGCCAGGCTGGCTGATATTTTAGGCGTCAGCCTGTCCTCCTTTTTTGACTCCGGCCCGGAACAGGAGAAATCTCCGGTTATCCGCAGTTTTGAACCGCGCTGCACGCAGGTAAGCCCGCAGATTATTCAGTACCTTTTAACCGGAAACGCCAGGGAATTCGGTTTTCTCCCACGCATTTTCCACCTGATGCCGTTTGCCAATACCTCACAGGATAAGCTGGAGATGAACCTCCATGAGGGCGAGGAATTTGTCTACGTCCTGGAGGGGATTTTAACCGTCTATCTGGACGGCTGTGAATACTCCTTAAATCCCGGGGACAGCATTCAGATCCACTCCCAGGTTCCGCATAACTGGGTCAATCACACCAACCGCGTAGTGAAGATACTGACCGTTAATTCTCCAAACCCCTTTGTTCACGGGGATGAAATCATTTCCTTTTCCTCCTTTCTGTAAGTATATACTCCCGGAGTCTGTAATCCGCAGCCGCCTTTTTTTGACGGCTGTGTACACGGAATATTTCCTGTAAAACACAGCCGTAATTTTTCTGATTCGTAACCGTCCGGAGCACTGACGCAGCTACCGGATGTCTCTCATTATATGGTCTTTTTCCCTATCCCGCAAGACAGCAGCCGTCTGTATTTGTACAGAATTCGCAATAAAAAAGTAAAACCTTCCCATTTTTCCTATGCTACAATGATAAAAAGGAGGATTGTATGGAATGAAGCGAATATTTCAAAAATTATCAGTTATTTTTCTCGTTCTATCTCTGGCTGTGCTGCTTCCCGCAACAGCCCTGGCCGCTTCCAGGCCAATCAATAAGGTCAGCGTGCGCGTGGACTCCAAACTGGAAGCCGGTTCCACGCTTCCCGATATCGGCATCGGGGACGGATCGCCGGAAAAGGGCGGCGTGCGCGT
>QXXC01000060.1 GCA_009911305.1 Clostridiaceae bacterium
GGTTTCAATTATTCTCTGAATCAGGAGAAATACCTGAAAGTATTCCTGGACGATGGTGAAGTGCCGATGGACAATAACGCTGCGGAGCAGTCCATCCGTGGGTTCTGCATTGGCAAGAAAAACTGGGTGATGATTGATACCATTGCCGGAGCAAAGTCCAGCGCTATCATCTACAGCATTGCGGAAACCGCAAAAGCAAACAATCAGAAACCGTATGATTACTTTGAGTATCTGCTTACCGAGCTCCCGAAGCATCTGGATGATACAGACCGCAGTTTTCTGGACGATCTGCTCCCCTGGTCGCCAAGCCTGCCGGAGAACTGCCGGAAGCCTGGTAAAAATGAAGTGAAATAAAAGACTGGAGCAAATCTGTTTCTATCATACAGGTTTGCTCCAGTCTTGTATAGGTACTCACTATCTACCGTTTACGAAAAAACCACGAAAAAAGGGGAAAACTCTTAAATGAATTTTCCCCTAATCGTTAAAGATAGATTTTACAAACGAAATCCTCAAAGCGGTTCGCCTTTGTGTACTCCGGACGATGTGCCATAAAATCATTCACATCGGCTCTGGTTATCAGATACTCCGTAAAGTACATATATTTGTAATCTACTTTCCTACATTGTTTATCGCCGCCTGCATTTCCGTATACTCTGGAAAGAAAAAGTTGTCTTGACATATCTCTTGCAACGGAACGGGAAACAATATTTGCCGAGGCTCTTTTCCCATTCAAAACCACACTAAAGCTCGTTTCAGCCGTCTACGCATCATGGGGCATAATCTTCCACTATGCGAAATACTGAAACCAAACCATTTTTGCATAGCTGTATAATGATCTTGCCTCATTTGTCCGCAAATATTTTATGTCAAGTCCATCCGGTCCTAAACGGAAACGGTCAAGGGCATCCGCATCCTTAAAACTCTGGTACAGCAGCACCCCATTCTGCTCCTTTAGGTTCCTGCCCGCAATGGCATCTATTCCAGCCTGGTCATCACGGTCATGATAATACATAATTTCATAACACACCTGCTCAAATGCCAGCTCATGAGTTGTGCAGTATTCCCCATAATAATCCGCCGCCCTTTGCCCATGCCCCACATCATACCAGTCGTCCTGCCTGCGGGAATCATGGAAAACAGCAGCCATACACAAAATATCTGTTTCTTTTTGTGACAATCCCTGCTTATCAGCAATCAGCAGACAAAACAGTAACACTCTGGAACAATGTTCTTTTGTGTGCTTTTCACTGGTCTTTAGCCAGAAATCAACCTCATTATTCAGAAACAAGTTCCATTTCTCAAAGTTATCTTTTATCTGTTGCTGTTTTATATCAGAAAAAATCTTATCCAAATTTTTATTTACCATAAATCCTCCTAACCCTGTTCCATACACTGCCGCAACCCTGCAAGGATTTCTGTCATATCCCCATCCAGTCCATAGGACTTTTCTTTAATATCATTCTGGATATAAATCTCCCCTTTATTTATTGTGACATAAACAGCCTTTTTCTCCTGCCTGCACAGTTCCATCAAAGGTGCTTTAATCATCTGGTTGCGCCAGCCAATCCCCAATTCAAGGATAAAAAGCCTTTTTCCATGAAATCTTTTCAAGAATGCCTGAAAATTCTCCGCCGCTTCATGGTCTACAAGAAAATGCGGACACACTACACTATGCACCTGCATAGAGCCCCCACAGACCGGACAGTGCGGGATAAGTTCTGATGGAACTTTACAGTCTTTTTGCACTGCAACCATTTTTTCTGCCGCTTCATCAGCAGGATACAGTTTGTTATGGCATCCCTTAGAACACTGCATTTCTACAAAATTTCCTTCCATCTCATAAATATTCTGGCTGTCAAACCCTGCCGCTCCAAAATGACCTTCCCCATTAGATGTTACGATAAAATATGGTTTTCCCTCTGTCAGCTTCCGTAACGCCTCCATATTCTCTGTAACCCTGTATTCACAAACAAAACGCTTAATCAGACGGCTCCAGAACGCCCATGATTCTTCTTCTGTACGATACTCAAAAAACATTCCCTGCAGGATATTATGGATTCCATATTTCTCCCTGAAATCAGAAAACAGTTCCATAAAAGTCTGATTCTCCGCAAATAGGTGCAGACCCTCCGAAATAGATAGTCCATTGCTTGCACCGATTAAAACCGCATCTGCCTCTTTTAGTTTCGTGATAACTTCTTTCATTACCTCTTTCATTACAATCCTCCATTCTTCCACTTATCAGCAATAAATTTTTCCTATCCCCGCTCACTTTATCATGCCATCTTTATTTTCCGTTTTCTGCTAATTTTTTTGTATCTATCAGGACTTCTGCAATATCCTCTCTGATAGCCAGTCCTTTATTTTCTAATTCCTTTGGAAGATAGGCGTCTTTTGGATTGACCGTGATATAAAAAGCCTGCGGCAATGCATAAGTCATATTCCAAAATGGCTCTTGGATAAACATAGGCGTCATGCGTCCAACGCCAATTTCCAAAAACAACATATTTTTATTCCTGTTTTTCCGCAAAAAATCATTGAGTTTTGTATACTCCCCGCGGTACTTTCTACCCTCCAAAAAAACGCGCGATCGCATCCACGGCTCCATTTCCGCACCACATTCAGGACAATGTGGAATTAAATCAGTTGGCACATTCAAATCAGCATCAATCGCATTATTTAAACTGTGGACAATCTGTACAGAATCATACAATTCATCATGACATCTGTGACCGCACTGGAAATAGCGGCAGTCCCCCTGAATGGCGCTTATTTTTTCAGCCGGAAATACTCGTTCAAATTGTGCATCTAAATTGGTAGTCAGAATATGATATTCTTTATCTGCCAAAAGATCATGCAAATGTTTATAAGGCTCTCCTGTCGGGGCATCCAACATACAGAATAGCTGCTTTGCAAGAAATGCCCACCGTTCTTCACTCGTGCGGTATCTGTAATAAAACCCGTCAAACGTACTGTGGTAGCCATACTTCTTCTCAAACTCCGAAAAATATTTGAGGAAAGTTTCATCCCTCTCATAATAATGCCGGAATCCTGCTGATGCTGACAGACCAGAACCTGCCCCAACAACAATTGCATTTGCCCCATTTATATGTTCCAAAAGCGATTTTATCTGATCTCCATAATTACTCTTTGATGACGTTTCCATCGTTTTATATTCTCCTCGTTTTAATTTTCAGACTGATTTCTTCCTGATTCTCTATAAGTCAAGGCTCTTATTTTTCTGCCGGACTTTCATGTGTATAGGACAGTATCTTGATGCCATCCCCGATATTCTTTGAAACTACCTCCTGCATTTTCTTTCCAAACGGACACGGATAACCTATAGGCGTTCCTTTTTGGATACATGATGCAAATGCAATCGTATCAGCGCCGGCATCCACTAATTTTCTGGCACGAAAAACCGCTTTCTTTCCGGGGCATCCTCCGCAATTACAAAATCCTACAATTTCAATACTTTCCCCTTCCGGCGCCTCCCCAAAAGCTCCTTTCCTATCCCGTACCGCCTTAAAATCTGCCGTTCCAGGACAATGATCTTCTGTCTGCATACAACGGATAATTCCAACTCTCATAAAGAATCCACTCCTGTTTTCACTTTATTTTTAATTGTAAAATGCGTTCTGCCTGTCGCTTTGCCATTTATCCTCTTTTTATTTCAGCATTTACATCCTTTAAAACCTTTCCAATATCACCAAGAACACAAAACCCTTTATCCTCAATCTGTTCCGGTAAAAAATCATATTCTGCATTTACTGAAATATAATAAGCGTCCGGCAGGTTGAGTGTCAGATTCCAAAAAGGTTCCTGAATAAACATTGGTGTCAGACGTCCCACACCAAGCTCCAAAAAGAGCATCTTCCTGTCTGTATTTTCCTGAATATATCCGGATACTTTTTGATACTGTTCATCATATTTTCTTCCCTGCAGGAAATTACCATAGCCCCGTACCCACGGGAATGCCTCTGCGCCACACTTCGGACAGCGAGGAATCAGATCTGTCGGTATGCTGGTTCCCTCTCCCATCGCCTTTATCATTTCTTCCACTGGCTTTACTGCATCCCACGTCCCGTCATGGCAGCAATCGGAGCATTGGAAAAACCTGTGATCTCCCTGAATCTCGCTGACCTGTTCCTCTTTATAAATTTTGATGAACTGTGTGTCCTGATTGGTGGTCAGTATATGAAAATCCTTGCCCTTAAGGATTTCATCCAGGTCAAGATATGGTTCTCTTACCAGGGCATTCAGCGTGGTATTCAGAAAGGTTGCTATATAACCCCAGTGTTCTTCCCTTGTATCAAATCCGCTGTACATTCCGTCAAAAGCACCTTTAAAACCATATTTTTCAGCATACTTTCCAAAATACTTCCGAAAAGACGGCGTATCCCCATAATAAAAATCACCGCCGCCTGCCGCAGATAAACCGGAAGCTCCACCCACCACGATACATTCTGCTTCTTCAATCCGCCTTACAAATTCATGGATCTGCTCATCATAAGGTAACGGACTACGCTGGCTTAACCTGACTGGTGTTTTCTTTGATGCATACACACTGCGGTGTCTGGAATAATTCATCTGTGTCTGCAGGACTAAATTTTCATAAAAGCTCATTGTTCCACTCTCCTATCTGTACTTTTTTCATCATACTTCATCTTATAATTGACAAATCCACCGTTACATGTTATTTTATAAATTGCAAGTTTACAAAGAATGATAGCATGTATTTTATAAAATTGCAAGTATTTTTTTAGGAGGCAAAAATGAAATATTCCACACGATTAAGCGATGCCGTGCATATTTTGGTTTTTATCCATCAAAGCAGCAGTTCTACTGTTTCCAGTTCGGAGATCGCAGTCAGTATCCAGACAAATCCATCCTATGTACGTCAAATCATGGCTCAGTTAAAAGCCGCTGGTCTGATCAGCAGTTCCCGTGGTCAGGCAACCCCTGAACTGGGAAAAGCGCCAGAAAAAACTTCTCTTTTGGAGATCTATAAAGCTGTAGAAAAAGAAAAGCCACTATTGCATTTGGATACCCACACCAATCCTGAATGTGGAGTAGGCGTAAACATCCAGCTTGCTCTTGCCGACTATTACAGGCAAATTCAGAATGATGTAGAAAACTCCATGCGAAACATCACTTTGCAGGATATTATAAACTCTTATTTAGAAAGAATTTCAAAATGATTTATGGAAAAAACAAACTATGGGACTAATCCCCTGCGGTTATCACCGATATTATTATCTGCAAGACGAAATGCTGGAACACAGCCTGCATGAATTTTCAGAAGGCGGCACCCGTGCAGAACAGATGTATCAGGTAGAAAAAGAATTATTTGACCTTTATTCCCAGCCCGGACTCCATGAAAAACCTGAACTCCTAAGTAAACGGGGCGGAGCCTATTACAGTGACGCAGCCTGCGAATGTATCAGTGCCATCTATAACAATAAACAATTAAGAATGACAGTAAGCACCCAAAACAATGGGGCTATTTCCTTTTAAAACAAAAATCAAGGAACTCAAAGAACAGGGAATTGAAACAGATGATCCCGTTGTAAAAGAGCTTCTCAATAAAAATTTGTAGAAAGATTTTTGTCAAACATTTTTCACTGCAAAATATGTCGTGCTTCCTCAATAACCTTTGACACATTTTTATCCACTAAAGCATAAAATACCTTTTTCCCATCTTTGTACCGCCTTATCATTTTATTTGCTTTCAATAAATTCAGTTGGTGTGAAACTGTAGACTGCGTAAATCCCAACAGCTTTGACAAATCACTGACATTCTTATCCTGCCCCATTAAAAGGAGCAGGATAAGGATACATGTAGGGTTCCCAAGCATTTTGAAAAATTCTGTTAAACGGTATAAATCGTTTTCTTTCAATTTCCCATTATAAAAACTATATTGATGTTCTTCCAAAGACACACTCCTCCTTACAGCTTTTTCACAAACAGACAGCGGATTGCATTCAGCACTGCAAGAATCATAACCCCTACGTCTGCAAAAATCGCCAGATACATATTTGCAATTCCCACAGCCCCTAATGCGAGGCAGGCAAATTTAACAACAAGTGCCATTGAAATATTCTGATAAACAATCCGCAGGCATTTTCTTGAAATTTTAATTGCCTTTGCAATCTTAATCGGATCGTCATCCATCAGGACAATATCAGCAGCTTCGATTGCCGCATCGGAACCCATTGCCCCCATAGCGATACCAATATCCGCTCTGGAAAGCACAGGTGCGTCATTGATACCGTCACCCACAAATGCCAGCTTTGCCTTGCCAGGCTTCACCCGCAGAAGTTCTTCTACTTTTTCAACCTTATCTGTTGGCAAAAGTTCGCTGTAAACTTCATCAATCCCAAGTGATGCAGCAACCTGATTTGCCACTTTCTTTGCATCTCCGGTCAGCATGACGGATCTTTCTACTCCCGCTTTCTTCAATTCCGCAATCGCCGCTTTAGAATGAGGTTTAATAATATCAGAAATCACGATATGACCTGCATATTTCCCATTAATTGCCATGTGGATAATTGTTCCGGTCTGGTGACAGTCCTGATAAGGAATATTCAAATGCTTCATCAGTTTATCGTTCCCTGCTGCAACCTCCATGCCGTCTACTTTTGCAGTCACACCGTTTCCGCTGATTTCCTGTATATCCGATACACGAGTCCTGTCAATTTCTCTCCCATATGCCCGCTGTAAACTCTTGCTGATCGGGTGGGAAGATGCGCTTTCTGCAAAAGCAGCATACTCTAACAATTTTTCATTCCCTATGGTAGAATGATGAATCCCATTTACTTCAAAGACACCCTTTGTCATGGTTCCGGTTTTGTCAAAAACAACATATTTTGTCTGGGAGAGGATTTCCAGATAATTGGAGCCTTTCACCAAAACACCCTCCTTGCTTGCTCCTCCGATACCTGCAAAGAAACTTAAAGGAATACTGATAACAAGCGCACAGGGGCAACTGATAACAAGGAATGTCAATGCCCGGTAAATCCAGACTCCCCAATCGGCAGACAGCCCCATAAAAAGCATACGGACAACCGGAGGAAGGGATGCCAGCGCCAATGCTGCATAGCAGACAGCCGGAGTATAGATTTTTGCAAACTTCGAGATAAAATCCTCTGATTTTGATTTGCGGGAACTTGCATTTTCCACCAAATCCAAAATCTTAGAAACCGTAGATTCTCCAAACTCTTTTGTTGTCTGTATCTTCAATACTCCTGTCATGCTGATACAGCCGCTGATTACTTCATCACCTGCTTTTGCCTCCCTCGGCAGGCTTTCCCCGGTCAATGCACTGGTATTCAGACTGGAAGCACCCTCAACGATAATCCCGTCAATCGGCACTTTCTCTCCCGGCTGAACAACAATCACGCTGCCAATCCCTACTTCATCCGGATCAATCTGCTCCAACTTCCCATTTTTCTCTACATTTGCATAATCGGGACGAATATCCATCAGGTTACTGATATTACGGCGGCTTTTTCCAACTGCATACCCTTGAAACCACTCACCAATCTGATAAAACAGCATAACAGCAATGGCTTCCAGATATTCACCATTCTCATAAATAGCCAGTGCCATTGCTCCAATCGTAGCCACCGCCATCAGAAAACTCTCGTCAAATACCTGACGGTTTTTAATACCCTTTATAGCTTTTCGCAAAATGTCATATCCGATAATCAGGTAATCAATCAAATAGCACGCAAAACGAAGCAATCTTCCGGCAGACGGGAATAAATACCCGTCAACCGTATCAAACATCTCTGCGGAAATAAACTGGAGTGCCAGCAAGATTCCGGCACTGAGTAAAATCCGAATCATCATAACCCTTTGCTTCTTTGTCATGCCATCTTTGCGGCTGCCAACAAAAATAAGAAGCGCTGCAGCCATTATAATAACAACCATAAGTAATATACTTATTACTAATTCCTCCATAATAAAACTCCTTTCAAGATTTGCTTAATCATTTAATTGTTGTTGATAAAAATGACACCCATAAATTGCAGCAGCGCATTTTAAGGGTGTCACTTTGTCATAAGCAGCAACCGCTTAAAGGAAAATCTCACAGTCCGGCTCCACTTTTTTGCAGGCATCCAGCACATTCTTCATAACATCTTTCGGCTCCTGCCCCTCGTCAAATTCCACGATCATCTTCTGTGTCATAAAATTGACCGTTGCGCTCTGCACACCAGCAGTCTTGCGAGCCGCATCCTCCATCAAATTTGCACAGTTGGCACAGTCTACCTCGATTTTATACGTTTTTTTCATTGCAAATTCCTCCTTGTTTTTAAATTCAATAATTAATTACTTGTTTAATTATCATAGCCGTAGTATAATACGCATGGAGGCACACGTCAATATCCCCATGTGATTCATTCCCAAATGGGCGAAAAGTATTTCCATTTGGGCGAAATGCAACTAATAAAGAAAGGAAAAGAGTATGAATAATATAAAGCTGCCACACCAACATGGAGAAGGGCAACAAATCGCACTAATCCAGAAACAGTTAGACCATGTAGATTATTTTCAGACCGTATCAGAAGTTTTTAAACAGCTTGGAGATACCACCAGAATCCGAATCTTTTGGCTTCTCTGCCATCAGGAAGAATGTGTCCTCAATATTTCAGACATGCTTCATATGTCAAGTCCGGCAGTGTCACATCATCTCAGACCTTTGAAAAATAGTGGTCTGATTGTTTGCCGACGTGAAGGAAAGGAAGTATATTACCGAGCAGCAGATACCGAACAGGGACATCTGCTGCATCAGATGATTGAGCAGGTTATGGAAATCACCTGCCCCGAATTATGAGGTCTGTCCTATGAGTGATGAATTGAAAAAAATACAAAAAGATATGACAAAATTTCATCAGAATATGGCAAATACTATCATTCCGCTTTATCCCGGTATAGAGTTATGCTATCTTACATTTTCAACCGATTCTTTTTCTGTGCAGCATAACGCTATATCACACATCATTCAAATTAACTACTGCAAAGCTGGACAGATTATGTGGGAGATGAAAAACGGAAACCGTATTTATCTGAATCCGGGAGATTTCTCCCTGCATACCATGAAAGCCTGTACGGATTCCGTACTCACCTTTCCAAACGGTACGTATCAGGGACTTGGCATCTATATTGATCTGCAGGAAGCCTCTGACACTCCTCCTGAATTGTTAAAAAACTTTGGTATTTTTGAAACCATATTACCCGAAAAATTCTGCAAAGATGACAGACCTATCTTTCTTGCTGGAAATGAACAGACGGAAAGTATCTTTTCTGCATTTTATGACCAGCCTGAAACACTTATGCTTCCATACCAGAAAATCAAAGTATTAGAATTATTGTTATACCTTACCAAAATGGAATTTACTCCCCAAAACAAACTGGCTGAATATCAATTCGAGCTGACTGAAACAATCCGGAAAATCCATGACCAGCTTTTACAGCACATGGAACAGAGAATAACCATAGAGGAACTTTCCAGACAATATCTTATCAATCCGACAACTTTGAAAAATGCCTTTAAGTCTGTCTATGGAACTTCCCTTGCCGCACATATCAAAGAACACCGTATGGAACAGGCAGCAAAAATGCTAAAAGAAACGAATAAAAGTATAGCTGATATTGCACGGACTGTTGGTTATGACAGCCAAAGTAAATTTACTGTGGCATTTAAAACATATTTTAAAGTTCTGCCGAAAGAGTACCGTAAAAAATAGGCAGGAGCAGCATCCCCTCCAAACCAAACCGTTCTTGAAGAAGATACCATTTCCGGGCATAAAAGAGAAATAAATCAAAGGATTTCATAATCTGATTCAAAATACTCCATGAAAGAAAGATACAATTCTTCTGGACGTTCTGGCAGGTAATCATCAAAACTGGATATATCCTGAACGGTATGGTTGCTGTATTCTATATGCACCTGCCACGATGGTCTGCCCTCTGGTTCTTCTGGCAGCGCCTCCCCCTTTTCTCCCAGATCATCTACATAGATACCTTCCTTCAGAAGAATATCCGTAAAAAAATCATCTCCATCAGGATTCAGGCAATAATCCTGTTCCCACATAAAGATTTCCAGTGTATGCACGATATAGCGCAACAGCTTCGCCATCTTCCCGCCGTCCAGAACAACAGACTGCTCCCCACTGTCTGCATGAAAGTCCGTCATGGTTAGAGTACGGCTTTTTCTGTCAATGGTAAAAAGGCAGTCAGCCATTTCCATATCTCCGTACCTATCGTAAACCTCTGTATGTACTTTAAAAGACAATATATTGATGATAAGCTGCTTTTTCATGGCATTGCACTCTGCATGGGGAAAACATATGTTATAAACCTCCTTTGCCATATCTGCCACTTCCTGGCAATTATCTTTCATTTTAGCTTTCAGCCATTTCTTCTCGCTTTCTGAAAGCCTCCGCATGGGAAAGCTCATCAGCCGGTTCATATCCATTGCCGCCGCTTTTTCGGCGGCGCTTAAACGGGAACAGGCTTTGCAGATGTGGGTGGCATGACCTTTCCCTGAAAACTTCTCGTTTGCTTTATATTCACCACATATTTTACAGTAATGCCCATGTAGGCGATTATTCTTTTTTGACATATCAGATTCCTCCATTCCTACATCTATTATACAGTGAAATGTCAAAACAATAAATCATCTCCGGGCTATTTTACCTAATCCCTATACCAGATTTATTTCCCCGATTGACGCAAATAAAAAACAGGCTTTCCCTGCCCGTATAGAAACCGGGTAAGGAAAACCTGTTTTCTGTTTTTACTCTGCCTCTGTCAACTCAAGCCGCTTGAATTCTTCGTCACTCATAACACGCAGCTTTCCGATCACCCTGCCAGACAGCTCCGCCATATCTGTATCCTCCAGATAAGGCAGCACCCTCTCAATATCCTTTAGCACCTCATTCCTGCTCTCCAAAGTGAAAGCCTTATTTTCACTTACAAATATGCAAATCAAATTGCTTTCTTCCACGGTAAACATTGTATCCATATTCTTACATCTCCCTCTGCTTATTTTTTATGTTTTCTTCCTGCTCCCTGCCCTGACCTGCCACCTGCGCCTTTTTCTCCGCAAGGCGGGCTTTTATAGACGGTTTTGCTGCTGGCTTATCCTGTGCTTTTCTGTTTTCCTCTTTCTGCGCTTTCTCCCCGGCTCCGTTATTCAGCACATTATCTACCATGTTGTAATTCTGTTCTTCCATTTCTGGGGTCTTTGCAAGGGGCTTGTATTCCGCCAGCTTTGCAAGCAGCTCTTTTGCCCGTTCTTCATCCTCCGGCGTGGCTTCTTCGGAAATAACTTCATTTAACCATTTTTCCAGATCTTCGGTATAGCCATTTTTGAGTATATCATAAACGAGTGGTATGCTGTCATCCATACTGTCAAAACCGGAATCATGCTGAAAGGCATCATAGTGATAGGCAAAACAGTCAAGCTCCACGGCAAGCTGCATTGCCGGTTCCAGATCGGGCATACGTTTCTCCCATACCTTTACTTCCATTTCCTTACTCATGTCACCATCTATCTCTATTTCCGGCAGTTTCGCCATAAGCTCTGCGATCACTTCCATCGCCCCCGGACTGTTTTTGATGTCAGGGATATACTCTAAAACCGCAAGGTCAAACCGTTTCCCCGATAAAATGTCAATCCCCACATCTTCAAACGCCTCCGTTCCCGGTGTATGGATATTGATGCCGATTGCCGGGATACCATTCATGCGCTCCGGCGGTATCTGTTTCCAGATTGCGACAGCTTCCTCCACGGTAGGAATATTCTCATAAAATTCACCTAAATTATGAAACTCGCCGCATTCCGCAACAGTCAGCGTCACTTCCGGTTCTGCCTGTTCCGGGAATAAAGCCGCCCGCAGCCCTTTATGTTCAAAGTTCTCCCCGTCAAATATGGTGAGCTGGTCTGTTTCCTCATTGAACTCTATGGAGAAGTCCAGCCTGCTCCCCTGCTCGATGCTGGCATGGTCTGCCGCTTCTATCCGTTCCCCGTATTTCCCCATTTCCACAAATGGCTTGTCACATTCCGCATAGGCTTTACAAAGCCCCTTTGCATCAAGCCCGCTGGTGTGATTTTGCTTCCAGTTCCGGAAGCGGCTCCCCGTCCGTCTGCGATACGTCAAACACGGACACGGCACGGAAAGCGGGAATTTTAATCTCGACTTCCTCTGTCTGTGGCGTACCGTCCTTATCAAGCATAACCTCCCCGGTCACAGGGTCTAACTTATCCCGTTCCTCCTTAATTTTATAAGGGGCAGGGGCAAGGATACGGATTCCCCTCTCCCCCTTGTTTACATGACGGTTGAAATTCTTCTGCCATGCCTGATAGCCATATCCTTGCTTCATAGTTTTTATCATTCCTTTCGCTTCGCTCAAGGCACAAACAAGACATGAAAAAGCTTGTTGTGTCCCCCCTCCATTTTGTTTATAATAGCCTTAGGAATAGCAATACACTACAGAGCACGGAAGGAGGAGTGGCGAATTTATTTCGACCCCGTATAGTTATAT
>QXXC01000061.1 GCA_009911305.1 Clostridiaceae bacterium
CATTATGCCTCCATTTGACTTTTTATAATGATATTATAACATACTTTATAAACTATGCGTTATTAATTATTTGATGTACTAGGCATACCCATCCATGGGGTGACCAGAGGGAATCGAACCCCCATAAGCAGAGCCACAATCTGCCGGACTACCATTGTCCTATAGCCACAGTAGCTCCTGCGGGGCTCGAACCCATCATCTCCAGCTTGAGAGGCCGGCGTCCTGACCTTTAGACTAAGGAGCCATAATGATCCCCATGGGATTTGAACCCAATACCTCCGGCTTGAAAGGCCGGTGTCCTGACCTTTAGACCAGGGGACCTTACTGCAGGCATTTTCAGCCTGCTAATCAATCATTCTCTTTTTTCTATTCATGCGCCAATCTGTATCTGAGCCGCTGCATCTATGACCAGAATATCATCCAGGCGTACCTGCAGAACTGCAGCCAACACTACCAGATTATCTATGGTGGGCAGAGCTACGCCCTGCTGCCACTTGTATATGGCCTGCGGTGTGGCAAAACCAAAAATATCCTGCAAATCCTTTACGGACAATCCTGCCTGCTTTCGCAGCCTGTTGATATTCTGTCCTGTTCTTATCATATCTATTGTTGGCAGATTCACCATGTCTTTCACCTCCTGTTATCAAAATTCAATACCCAGGCGGTCATGCTCCATATGGGACTCGGACCCATGGCCACTCGATTAAAAGTCGAGTGCTCTTCCATCTGAGCTAATGGAGCATAAAAAATACCGCCTACCTCATACAAGATAAGCGGTACATAAATCCATGTTCTATTCCTGTCAGGCATCCGTACAAAATCTGCCGTCCAGGTATCACACAGTTTTTCGCCTTTTCCTTACCTTACATGAGCGCATCTTAACCAGACTCTGTTCTTTTTCTTTACTGAACAGTGCCTCATAATGTTCGCTATGCAGATAATATGCAAAAGCCTTCGCAGCGAAATTAACTGTTGCCATGATCATTTCCTTTCTGGACTCATTCGGTCCGCTTTTTTCTTAACTGTAATCACTATAACACCAATTCACGAATTTGTCATTATACCAATAATATAATTTGTGGTTAATCACTCTCTGACAAAATCTATCATATTAAAAGTCAAAAAATCCAAAACCACATTTTATAGGCGGTTTCGGATTTTTATAATCAAATGGTCACAATTCTGTTAAACCTTGACCAATCCAAGCCACTGTTCTACGGTCTCTACAGTGACCTGACATGCCTTTGCAATATCCTGTAGAGAAATCCCCATTTCATGCAGTCTTTGAGCTGTTCCTATTTTGGCTTTTTCGAATGCTTCCTTTTCCCTACTTTCCACATAAGTCTTTAAAATATATTCCTCATTAAACAACGTCATCATAATATCCACAACCTCCTTTTCACGCCCTGACAAATACTCGCTCAGTACATTCTGATCCTTGCAGATACGAATCGTTTCCAGAACCGCTTCTCTGGTCCTTCCATGCAGTTTCACCTGTTCATTATATATCTTTGTAAAGGTCACATACTGATTTATGATATCTCCCTCTTTTCCATCATAGATCATTTTGACCTTAACATCAAGCACACTGTCATCCCCGTCAAAAAACTCTTTTGACAGATACAGATATTCCGGCTTCGTCTTCCTACTTCCAGTGAATATGACGTACATCTCCGGCTTTGGAAGCTCCAGTTTTTTGCTCCCATACACATTTTGTTTTGTGCTCTCAAAATACTCCTGATAAGTCTGGGCAAGATATAACAGACAGCGTACCACGATATTGATGCTCCAGCTCGATTGCTGCTCTACCAGAATGACGATCTTTTCCCCAATCTGAAAACCCACATCATTATAATACTGGTCCAGCAGTACATTTGTGATCGTCACATTTTTGATGCTGTCCTCCGTTGCCTCATGGTCTTCCGGATGCAGCGCCTGATATAACTGCAGAAGATACTTCGGCTCCCGGAAGAGTGAAGTGAACACGCTGTCCTTTGCGGTATATTTTGCCACCTGTTCCGGCCTCTTTTCAGCATCAGATGATATAGTTTTTACTTCCTGATCCATTCTATGCAGACACCTCTATCCTATTGTTTCTATTTTTGTCTATCCTATTTGCAACGCAGTCTTTCTTATTTCCTATCTTACCATAAAAAAACGAAAATTACAATTTGCTATCCTGCTGACAACAGCGGCAACAATCATTTGCATCTTCAAATTGGCACATCATCGGCACAACATTGGCACGGTTCTGCTCTTTCCCCGTAAAGGCATCCATGCTATACTTGGTACAGTCAAAAATATGTAAAGCAGCCGTTTTCCATTCCGGGAGACGGCTGTTTTCGTCAGAAAGGCGGTGGTTTTACTATTGTTGGAAACAATTCCCAGCACAATGTCCAAAGCAGCCGGCAGGGCATCCCCCCACAAGGGCAGGCCCGGCAGGAACCCGGCGGCCATACTGAAAAGCGAGAATGGAGATGTAAACTATTTCAGTACGGTGGTATTTATCTTTATCTCGGTGCTCCTGCTGGCATTCATCCTGGACCTGTTCAGCATCATCTCCACCAAGCAGGAGCTGGACCACTGTGCAGACCAGATGGTGAAACAGATCCAGCTCTCAGGAGGCATTAACGGAGAGACAGACCAGCTTTTTCACTTCCTCTGTTCCCAGATCGAAGGGGCCGAGAACATCTCCTACTCTATTGACGCCTCTTATAAGTCGCCTACCCCATCTGGCATGAACCGGGCCATCCAGCTTGGCACCCCCTTCTACATCACCATCACGGGCAGGGCAAAACTGGGAGGCTTCTGGAACTTCAACCTGGTGAACATCACGGTTGTCTCCAGGGGCGCAGGCGTCAGTGAGCATTACTGGAAGTGAGGTGGCGTATGAAGAATCCGTACCAGCGTATGAAAGGCAATGCAGGCAGGAATCCCCTCCGGAATGACCGTGGGGATATTTCTATCTTTACCTGTTTTTTTGTAGTAAGGATCGTGATGCTGGTCTCCTTCCTGCTGCTGTATGCCTCCATCCGTATCACCTGCATCAACATCCGCAATGGCGCAAAGATGGAGCTGAACAATTTAAGCGCCAGCATCTATGCGGATACCTACCGTTCCCAGAGGGAGACCAACTTCAGCGAATACTTAAATACCCTCTATTCCAGCGGGGATTATACCGCCATGCTGGAGGACATGGTGACAGACGGACTCGCCAGCAAGATCCCCCTTTCCACGGATGACTACCAGGTAAGGGATATCCGTCTTGCGTTCCATGTAACAGGCGACCGGGTGGAATACGTCTTCACCTGCAACGTGGAGTTCTATGTCTACATGTTCGGCCACTCCTACCCCGCCATCACCCGGCCCGTGGAGCTGACCGGTTACCACAACACGAAATTTTAGTCTGCCGGACAACAGGCAGCAGTTAACTATGAAAGGAGCTTACCTCTTATGAAGAAACTGTTTACATCCAAATAATTCATCCTCACTACCCTTTTCACGGCTTTTGTCGGTTTTCTGGCCTTCCGTTTTATCGGACACCGCAGGGCGGAAAGTAAAAAATTCTGATCATCTGTTGAAAAGCCCTGGCCTAAAAGCGTATAGGTTACTGTTACACCATTCTGCTTTTACAAAAATATGTTTTCTTACTGTATAAATACAGAATCCCCATTACCATAAAAATCTGCCCCACACTTATTATCAGAGTCTTGGCACTAGGGAACCGATACAGTGAAGTCAGGCTGTACATTCCCCCTAAAACCGTATTGGACCATGCGTGGAGCAAAATGGAAACCCAGATGCTTCCTGTAATTCTGTGTGCCGCTGCTAAAGTCACTCCTAAAGTAATACAAAACAGGGTAAAAGCTACAAAGCTATATGCACTCTGTGATGAGTTGGGAATGAACCATAAAGGCAGGTGCCAGACGCTCCATACAATACCTTCTATGACTCCTGCTGCCAGGAATGGAAATCTTTTCTGAAGTACAGGTTGGAAAACCCCCTGCCACCCAATTTCCTCCAACCCCCCGCCGTAAATCATCAATGGCATAAAAAGGATAAACAAGTACCATGGATTTCCTGTATACTGTTCTTGGAGAACACAGGCTCCAAATTGAATTGCCCCAAATAAGATAAGGATGGTAAAGCTTCTTTTCCTGCTGTCCGTCCGAAAAATCTTTTTCAGAAATCCTTTCCATGTAACAGAAGCATATTTCCTTTCAACAATAAACGCTGCATAGGCCGGAGCCATTCCACATCCGGCTCCCAACAGCACATAGTACAATATCTGCATTAATTTTTCATCCAGCAGGTTCAATCTGTAAAGAACGATGATTGTCGTCTCGCTCCCCCAAGCAATCAGAAAAGAATATATTAAAAATACCCATATCATTTTTTTCTCAATACTACTTAATCTTTTATTGTTTGAATCTACCTTGTCCTTGCTACCCATTATATTTCCATCCTTTCAATCTTCCGGGCCATATCAAAAATGAACAGTACCCCTGCCAACAGAACCACGATTGTAACCCCCATTACCATAGTCAGGTGATTATTTATGTCTGCTGCCATATTTGCCAACAGCATACTGAGAAGAACAGCGCTGAGTGCTGTTATGGAATTGGATTTTTTAATGAACCCAATCCGAATAGAGCAAAGTGCAATTCCATCAGCAAGGAATGCCAGTATCAGCGTATCCCGATAAATAAGTAAAAGATCCATGATATACAGGCCGTTATCCACCAGAGAAAGCATGTGCCCGGTGACAGCGAATGCCAGAAAACTCCCATAAGTACATGCCGGCAGCGCTACCGTAATAAAGGCCAGAAGCAGCCCTGTCTTCACCCACACCACGATTTTCCTGTCAATTGGATAGCTGAACAGTAAAATTGCGCAGGAGCCGCTGTATTCTTTAATCACATAGCCAAACCCCATTGCAGAAGCCAGCCCGGAAAAAGCCATAAGCGCAATCGCACCCCCTGCCGCCGCTATCCCACGGTAAGAAGAAAAAAGAATCTCGGAAGCTTCAGACCCCGATTCCAGATGGGGTACCCATGCAAAAATATAAAATAACCCCAGCAAGCAGAAACATATAACCAGCGCCGAAATACAATATGGCCTGATATTCATTTTCTTAAGTTCCATTCTCAACAGATTCACGTTCTGCCACCTCCACGCATAATATTGAAAAAGTAATCTTCCAGCCCCTCCGGGCAGTCTTTTCTGACCTGAGCCATGGACACCTCCTTTGCGATGGAGCCGTCTGCCAGTACACCCACCCGGTCGGCCACATGCTCTATCTCGCTTAAAATGTGGCTGGAAATAAGCAGCGCCATACCGGATTCTCTGGCCAGTGAGAGGAACAGCTCCCTCATCTGCCGGATTCCCACAGGGTCAAGTCCATTGACGGGCTCATCCAGTACCAGCAGCTTTGGCCCATGGCTGATCGCCCTGGCAATCGCCAGACGCTGCCTCATTCCCAGGGAAAACTTCGAGACAGGCTGTCTCCCGGTGTTTTGAAGCCCTGCCCGGTTAAGTACTTCCTCAATCTTATCCACGCCGCAGCCCATGTACTGCAGATGCAGTTCCAGATTCTCCCTGGCTGACAAATGTTCATAGAATACCGGTGTTTCAATCAATATTCCCATCTCCCGTAAAAATTCCTTGTCCTGTCCTGAAACAGATGTGCCTGAGAATATAATTTCACCCGAATCCGGACGGAGCAGTCCTGTAATCATTTTGAAGGTGGTGGTCTTTCCGGCTCCATTCACCCCAAGAAGTCCATAGATCATACCACGTTCTACGGACAGGTTCATTCCGTGTATCATTTCCCTGCCGTCAAAAGCTTTTGCCACATTCCGCACTTTCAGTATCTTCTCATTCATTGCACCCATTTCCTCCTAATTCCCTTAGAATATTTTTTGCATACAGCGCGATAAGAAAGGAAACAGTGCCTGTTCCAATCATGATAAAAGGTGTCCCTTTGGACATCTTTTCAAAGAGAATCCCGTACAGCATCTGTCCAGCAGGCTGGGCACACATGATAAATGCCATGATGCAGGCAATTACCTTGCCGATCAGATGTGCCGGTGTCTGTGTCTGCACAACCGCCAGCATTTGTATACTGAACATGGTAGAAAATATCATTACCAGCATACCTGCTCCGGAAAGAATGAGATACTTTAAAACATGCGCAAAACGCACACAGTAAAAGAAGAGTGTATGCTTTCCCAGGGTTAAGCATTTTTTCAAAAGCAGCTGTGAACAGCCCGCCAATAATCCCTCCCACTGCCAGCAGCCCCTGTGTAATGCCAAGAAGCTGGTCTGCCATAGACAGCCTTTCCACAATAATAACCGGAATACCAATAGTTATCATAGATGACAAAAAAAGATTGAACCCTGCTATGATAAAACAGACGCGGATAAATACAGGCTTTTTCTCCTTCAGAAACCTTGTGCTTTCCTTTATATCCTCCTTCACAATGCAGATTACTGTTTTTTCCTCTGACCGTTTATGGAAAGGAATCACAATAAAAAGCTCCATAACAGCGGACATGAGAAAGCACAGGATACTGACCTTCAGGATACTCCCAATCCCCCAGAATCCATACAGCATACCTCCAATTACAGGCCCGATAAAGCTCGCCAGGGAACCAATCTGGTTTACGATGGCGCTTGCCGGCAGCACACGCTCTTTGGGAACAAGTGCTGGTATGCTGGTCTGGACAGCCGGCTGGTATGTACCGGAAATACCATACAGCAGCATGAGAGTTACAATAAACAACGGAATCACCGGCGCCCTTCCGACAAGAACGTAAAATACCAGGATTATAAAAGCTGTCAGGAAATCCAGACCGACCATGATATTGCGTTTATTTACCCGGTCGGCCAGCACGCCCCCTAAAAGCGACAATAGAATCATCGGCAGCAATGCGAGGGCTGTCACGGTTCCGAACAGTGCGGATGAACCTGTTTCCTTCAGTAAATAAAGGGGCAGAGCAAAACGCAGGATTGCGTTGCCAAAAAGGGAGATAATCTGCCCTGCAACCACCAGCGTAAAGTCTCTGCCGCAGCATGTTTTTCCATGATTCATTACAGCCACCTCCTTTCTCCATACAGAGTAAGGCAGGTGGGAACCCCCAGGTCAACAGGGGATTTTAAAAATTTTTACGGTTCCTTATTTCAGAGGAACCCAAACCTCATAAAGATGCTTGTCCGCCTTCTCATTCAACATGACCAGGCGGACGAAAATATACACCATTCCCCGGAATGCCGCCTGCTGCCGCAGCGCCCATTCATGGCAGGACCGGAACATCTTTTCGGGAATGGATGTGTCGTCATTATCTGCCAGCAGCGTAGTATAGAGACATTTCCCATGCTCCAGAAACATTCCCCTGTCCCCGTTATTCGCTTTTTCGGCAGGTTTTACCACATACATTTCAGAACCATTATATCCTGATTCATCAAAAGTGATTGCCCTGACTATATTAGAAAGAATGTCCTCTTTCTCCAGGTCAAGATGGCGCAGTACTTTTTCCTGGTATTCCTCAAAAGAGCCAACCTCCGGGAATGCTTCCCTGACACAATATGGTTTCAGCTCCCTGATTTCAAACTTTCCTTCCCCGTAAACGGCATTCCGGCAGAAATCCTTTGTTTCCTTTAGCCGTTCCTGCATTTCCTCAAGCCGCATAATCTGTTCCTGCAGACAGTCAAGCTGCCGCTGAAACAGTCTGTCATAGCCTTCGGGTCCTGTTTCCTTCAGAAGGCCCTTCATCTCAACAGGGGAGAAACCACGCTTTTTATAAAAGTCTATGGACATCAGGCGGGACATGTCATACAGGTCGAATTCCCGGTACTGGCTCCCCTGGCTTCTCTTGGGGCTGAGCAGGCCGATTTCCTCATAATAGCGCAGAGTTTCCCTGGTAAATCCCAGATGCCGGAACACGTCTTTGGTATGGTAGATTGCAGATGCCTGGTCACCGCCCCCATGATCCGCTGTAAAAAGATCCCCGTTCCCTTTCCTCTTCCTGTCATCCTTATGTTTCACCGTCTTTTTGAAATGTCGTTTATCCACAGGTTTCTCGGCAGAAACAGGCACCAGCCAGCTTTTTCCTTTCTTAACTGCGCCCTTCACCCGTCCGGCCTCACAATAGTAAGCGGCCATACGGCTTGATATATTCCATTTTTTTGCTGCTTCCACAGTGGTCAGATAATCCATCACTTATCTCCAGTTCTGTATGTTTCAGATATCTGAAATATATCCCTGTTTCTTATTCCTGTCAATGCCCTATGAATAATTCAGGATATCCTTTTCACATATTCCGCCAACGATATTTTTCCAGAATACCAAATGGCCAGTATGGAATACCCCAGTGCAACCACTGCGAGTGCTGCAAAAAAAAATCAGCATAGGCCACAATGGAAATGTATAGCGCAGCTCTCCCAGCAACCCCACCTGGCTGAATGTCCGGCACAGGACATATCCCAAAATCGTTCCTATGGCCAGCGTAACAACGACTGTAGCCAGCACATAGCAAAAGGCCTCCGCCCTCAGCATTTCTGAAAGCTGTCTGCCAGACAGCCCTACCGAACGCAGTATACCGTACTCCTGCTGTCTGGAAATAAAGTTTGTCATAAGTGTATTGACCAGATTAACCAGTGCAAAAATGCCAATAAAAATTACCACCCCGTAAACTGCCCTCATCATGATTTTTAAAGACTGTTCCATATAGGAGGCCGCTTCGTTAATACTCTGAACGGCAAGATTCTGATTATCACCGCAAAGGTCATAAATCCTTTCTTCTGCCTGAGCAATATTTTCTATGTCGGCATGGAACAATAGCTTTATGTTAAAATTCTCGGTCTTCACTTTTATTTCATTCAACAAATCCCGGGGAACAAAAATGAAATAGCCTTTATAGCGCTGATCCCCCAGATTGACGGATGCCATTACCTGAAACGGGAGTTTTTCTCCCTCATCTGTCTCTATTTGGGTAATATCCCCTATCGCCGTCTTATAATTCGCAAATCTTTCCACTACTCCCGTAGAATCATCAATAATAATCCCGTGCCCTTCAACCAGCGTGTCATAATCCAGAGTCCCACTTAACAAAGTCTCCTGATGGCCTTCCAGGTATTCCCTTGAAAGACCCACAATTTCATAGTAAGGCTGTCCCTCCACATTGACATCTCCGGGAAAGAATATGTTTGCAGTGCAACCCTTTACAGATACCATATCCCGGAGCAGTTCCCCTTCTGTCAGTTCCGCAATAAAATCCCGATCCAGGGGGTTATTTTGCTGCAGGTTATCAGCTATAGGAACATAGGGCGCAAACGCATCCCAGGGTGGTGACAGATACACGGAGAATTCACAGTCCCCCAACTCCTGATAGGCCATGGCCACCGGGTCTATAGACATTAAAAATGCGGATGCACACATAAGCAGGATCCCTGTAAACCCCAGAGAAAACAATGTCAGGGCGGTCCTTTTCCCATTACGAGAAAAGTTAATCCCTGCCAGGGAACACGGCGTAATCTTCCGGTACAGCTTTTTCGTGTTTCCCAGTTTCTTTATATCTGTCATAGTGGTGATCCTGACTGCTTCCACCGGGGAAACCTGCATTGCAATCCGTACAGGCTTCCGTATAGACAGCATAACCGTTATTTCCATCACAAGGGCGGTAATCACCGCAAATTTAATTGTATTCGGCCAATACCAACCCCCGGGGATAAGCAGATACCCGGCAATTCCGCCGCTGATGATGCCAAGAGGAATGGAAAGCAATGACAGCATCTGCCCTTCCCTGCGTACCAGGCATTTCATCTGCTTTTGGGTCATGCCGATCACCCGCAGCCTCCCATATTCCTTCACCTTTCCTGTCACAGATATATAAAACAGGCTGTAGATAACCGCAGCGCAGGCAATGAGAATCAAAGCGCTGATTGCTGCTGTAAGAAGTGCATTACTGGACGCATTATCAAAAGTAGTAAAATAAGAAGAACTGAATGCAATATCTGAATCGTTATAACCATAAGGTTCCAGAGCGCCAAGTATATATTGTTCCAATTCCTCCATCCCCATATTCTCACTGCCCGCCATCCGTATCAGGACAGAATACGGAATCTTCGTACCGGAAAAATACTCCTCAACAATTGCCTGGGAAACAAATGCTTCGTATGCATTATTGGCATCCTCATCCTTCACCAGTCCACAGACCGTGTACATTTCAGGAATGTCCGTCCCCAGGTCAAGGGAAACTGACTGTCCCAAAGCCGGTTCTATTCCCTGTTTTTCAAGATAAAAAGAAGCAATGGCGATTTCTGTTTCCTTTTGGGGAAGCCGTCCGGCTATCAGTTCATGAGAGTACATCTGAAATGCCGTTTCATCACAATAACTCACACTCAGTCTGTCCCTGCCAGTCCTCAGCTCTTTTAATGGTGCGGCAAGCGACAATCCTGCCATTTCTATATTACTATCTTCTGATAAGGCGGCAAACTGCTCCGGTTCCACAAAAAGTACCGCTGCCTGTAAACGCCCCCTGTAGAACTGCCTGGTCTGATAACTTCCTCCAAAAATATAAAGGGCAAGTGACATGATCAGGCAGGAGGCAAGAGCAATCGTTGTGATAAGAAAAAAATTCCGGCGTCTGTCTGCCCGGATGCTCTTGTCCGCCAGACTATGGATGATTCTGCCTGAACCGGCTGCAAATAATGATACCATTGCAAAAGCCTCCTATTCCATGATCCTGCCATCTTCTATACGGACAATGCGATCCGCAAGAAGGGCAATCTCATACTGTAGCCCAGCAAACTAAAGTTCCTATCTCCCGCACAAAAACGTCAAATTAAAATCTCAAGTGTCAAATAT
>QXXC01000062.1 GCA_009911305.1 Clostridiaceae bacterium
CGGCCGGATGTGATGATGCAGACGGAATGGACGCAGAAAGGACGGCTGTTCCTGTATGAGGAACTGAAAAAACATGGGATTTACCCAATGATAGAGAGGGCGGCATAATGAAACTGATTAAAATTTACACAGGACACGTCCAGTTAAGGACGGACGACGAAGAATTCCGCGATATCCGTATCAACGATCTGCTGTCGGTATCGGACGGCGATGTGGAGCTGGTGGCATCCGTTGACTGCCTTATCAATACCGATGTGGAAGACGGGATCGGCGGGGATGATTTCATCGCTGAACTTCCGGGAATGAAAACGCTTGACTGCAGCATTATCGGGAGCGTGAGGGAAGGGAGGTTTGTGAAAGCCATTGACCGTTACCCCCCTGCCGACGTTGTGATCACACGGATTGACAACCAAAAGTTTTCTTACATGCTGGGCGGAGATTTTACAAAGGGCTTTTATATCGGCGATTATGTGGGGCATGACACGCCGGCTTATATAGACGGGAATAAGCTCTACCAGCGCCATTCCTGCATCGTCGGGAATACCGGCTCCGGCAAGTCGGAAACCCTGGCAAAGATTCTGGAGGAGACTTCCCGCCTGCCGGGCGCGAACCTCATCCTGTTTGATATCCACGGGGAATACGGGAAGCTCTCCTATGTGGACAATATCCGTCTGGGGCCGGATTTCCCGTTCCCGCTGTGGCTCCTCGGGTTCCAGGATGTAGTTGCCAATCTGTTCCGGGTAAAGGAGGAGTCGGCGACGGTTGTTTCATCGGCGCTGCGCAAATGCTTTAAAAAGCTGTGCCCAGATGCAGATGAAGGGAAGCCCCATTACTTTGACTTCAATGAATTGAGGGGGGAGATTGCTTCCCTGAATGATTCGGTCGTCATTACCGGCTACACCAAAGAAGGGACCCCAAAGACGGCAAAAGGGGAGTATAACGGCAAACTGACCGGTATTTTAAACCTGATGAAGAACCTGTCCTCTGATAAGCGCTATTCCTTCCTTTTCAGCAGGGAAGGCCAGGAATACCTCCCCCTTCTGATCAACCGCATGATGGGAGGGAATAAACCGGTGAAAAACATTGACCTCTCCGGCGTGCCGCATGATGTCGCCATCCCCATTATCGGGGCAGTTACAAAGCTGGTATTTGACATCCAGCGGAGGACAGGCCCGGACTTCCGGCCCATTACGCTGGTGTGCGACGAGGCCCATGTCTACATACCGGATAATTATCAGCTCTCGGCCTCAGAAAGGCGCATGGTGGAGGTTTTTGAGGGCATAGCAAAAGAGGGGCGCAAGTTTGGCATCACGCTGTTTGTGGCTTCCCAACGTCCATCCGAACTCAATAAAACCATCATGGCACAGTGCGCAGGCTTTATTGTCGGGAAACTGAACAATGAGAACGACAAGTCCATGATCAAGGGCCTGCTCCCGGAGGGGAATGAAAGCGTGGTTGACAGCGCGTCCATGTTTTCCCCGGGCGATGTGCTGGTGGTCGGGGACACCGCCCCGATCCCCTTAAAAATCCATGTGGAGCTCGCAAAGGAACGGCCGCAGTCCAGAACTATTGATTTCTGGGATGAATGGGGCAGGAGGGGACGGGCGCAGGATTACTCGGGACTGGTAGAAAAATATCTGGATGAATAGCCCTCTATGGTTAATATATCACACTGGCCATTGATGGATAAATGATGAGGCCCGGCATGGATGCGGGCCGGAAAGGAGCATATGGGACGATTATCGTTAGATGAGCTGACAGGCGGCGCGCTGCAGGAAAAATTCGGCCGCGCCATGGAAACCGTTGTCCGGAACATGCAGGATCCGAACACGCCCTGGAAAGTCAAACGGGCCATCACGATCCGGCTGACTTTCCAGCAGAACGAAGACCGCGACGACGCCACGGTGTGCGTCTCTGTGGACACGAAAACCGCCCCTGTCAAGCCGATTGAGACACGCATGGCGATCGGTACGGACCTGGGCACGGGGGACGTGTACGCAGAGGAATACGGCAGCCAGGTACGCGGGCAGATGGCATTTTCATCCAGCCCGGCAGACCCGTCCGAACTGTTAATTGACGGGAAGCCTGTGGATCCGGAGACGGGGGAGATTAAGGAAACAGAAAATGTCCTGGATTTCAGGGCGGCAAAGAAAGCATGAGGAGGAGAACAGGAATGGATATGACAAAGGATGCGTTACAGTATGTGGTTGGCCTTAAGAATGCTGAGGTTATTACTATCAATGGAGAGAATTACACGGACCGTCAGGTCAGTAGGGTGGATCGGGGGCTGCGGGCCGATCCGGTTAAGATGCATACGCTGACTGGCCTTGTTGATTACTTAAAGGCCGGGATTGATAAGACGGCGGAAAAGATGCTGGTGCAGGTGGTATCCCCTGTTTCGGTCCGTGTGATCTCCATGCTGGATGAAGACAGGAAGCGCGAGGAGCTGGCGCTGGCGACGGCTTCGGTCCCGGATTTTGATTATGGCCGTTACATAGAGCAGGAAAAATTCCTCATTTCCCTCCAGGCAAAATTCCTGCCGAATGACGACAGGGAGCTCCTCCTGAAATTTGCCGGGACGGTAAAAAATGAGTCCATCGCACAGTACGGGGATAATGGCGTTGCCCAGAAGGCGACGATTAAAACCGGCATTTCCACCGTCGGGGACGCCATCGTCCCGAACCCTGTCATTTTGCGGCCGTTCCGTACATTTACAGAGGTGACGCAGCCCGAAAGCAGTTTTGTATTCCGGATGCGCCAGGGCGACAAAGGCGGCGTTGAGTGCGCTGTGTTTGAGGCGGATGGAGGCGCCTGGCAGAATGCGGCCATGGCAAACATAAGGGACTGGCTGCGCGATTGCCTTGCGGGGATGCCGAAATATACGGTTATCGCATAAACCGCTTTTTGGGGAAGGGCTGCCCGGACGGGAGGTTACAGCCCTCCCCTCCCAGGAAAGGGGCGTTACAGTTATGTTATCACAATATGACACCGCTATATCCGCCGAATGGCGGGAGGTATGTAGCCGGGTGAAACAGGGGCTTAAAAAGCTCGGGCATGATATTCCCCTCTGCGCGCACAGCAGCGTGGATGAATTAAGGGAGATGCGGGAAAACAGGAAGGCGGCAGACAACGGGTAAGGCAGGCGCAAAAGGAAGGGTTGGTGATGGGCTGTATGAATTATATAGGGGCGCTGAATGCATTTTATGAAAGGATCCAGTGCATCCGGGTTTCCGGTAACGGACAGTTGCTTTACCATACCCTTTTGATGGTAAACAACAAATCGGGCTGGTCAGAGTGGTTTTCTAGGACAAACGCAAGCATCAGCGGGCTCATGAATGTGAGTGAAAAGGCGTTTATGAACGCCAGGGAAGAGCTTAAGCAGCTTGGCCTGATTGATTTCATCCCATCCAGAAAGCGGGGGGAATGTACGAAGTACCGTATTTTGTACCCAACAGATTACAGTACAAACGACAGTACAAAAGAGGGTACAAAGGGAGGCACAAAAGAAGTACAAAGTACAGCACAAACGACAGTACAAAATACAGCACAAACGACAGTACAAAGTACTGACATAAATAAACTAAAACTAAAAACTAAAAAGAGTATGTCTGAAGACATACCAGAAAAGCCGCCGGAACCACCAAAATACGGGGCCGGTTCCTTTGAGCTGCGCTGCGTAGACCGTCTGTCTGATTCCCTGAGACGGCAGTACCCGGGGGCAAAGACACCTGAAACGGAGGCGGAGAGGGGGAAGTGGGCGGATGAGATTGGGCGCATGAAGCGGCTGGATAAGCGCAGCGAGGCGGAGATCCTGGAGGCGCTGGAGTATGCGGTGGCAGACCCGTTCTGGCAATGCAATATCCGGAACACGAAAAAGCTGCGCGAAAAGTGTGAAACGCTGATCCTCCAGGCGAGGGGGAGGAAGGGGCGGCAGGGGAAAGCCCCGCCCCCAAACCGGTTCCATAACCTGGAATCCCACGGTTATGACTATGACCGGATGGTGTGGGACATGATGGGCAGGAAGGAGGCCGTAGACGGATGACGGGGACAGAAACAGGATATCTTGCCCAGCTTAAAAATCTCCTTGCAGAATGCCGTTACATGGCGGCATATGGGGAGGAGATCTGGGCCCGGGATGCAGAAGCGCTTGAATGGGCTATAGGACAGCTTGGCGGGGAGGAGGCCGGGGAGGGATGAAGACATTGCTGCAATACCCGGGAGGGAAGAGACGGCTGGCCCCCTGGATCGTGTCCCGGATGCCGGCGCATCACAGCTACCTGGAGCCGTATTTCGGCGGCGGGGCGGTGTTGTTTGCAAAGCCCGCGGCGCCCATTGAAACCGTGAATGACCTGGACGGGGATGTGGTGAATTTCTTCCGGGTGATCCGGGATGAGGGGAGCCGAAAAAAGCTTGTGGACTGGCTGTGGTATACGCCCTATGCCCGGGAGGCGTATGAGGAGAGTTTTAAGCGGCCGCCGCGGGATGCGGTTGAGCGCGCCGGGTATTTTGCAGTCCGGTCCATGCAGAGCCACGGGTTCCGGCTGAATGAAGACTGCGGGTGGAAAAAGGATGTCCACGGCCGGGAAGCGGCTTATGCGCTCCATAACTGGAACCGGCTCCCGGAATCACTCGGAGAGATAGCCGGCCGGCTTAAGCAGGTACAGATCGAAAACAGGCCGGCGCTGGAGATGATAAAAGCATTTAACCACGAAAATGTGCTGATATACGCCGATCCGCCCTATGTGCTTTCTACCCGAAGCCGGAGACAGTACCGGTATGAGATGACGGATGAGGAGCACAGGGAGCTGCTGGAGGAGCTGTGCCGCAGCCGGGCGAAGGTAATGCTGTCAGGCTATGACTGTGGACTGTACAGGGAGTACCTGGGCGGGTGGCGGAAAGTACAGACGGCGGCGAGGACGCAGGGCAATGCAGAGAGGGTGGAAACATTGTGGATGAATTTTGGGCAGACGGATCAGCAGATGAGCCTGGGGCTCTGAGGAGGGGCAGATACAAATGACAGACGGGAAAAACCGCTATGTGGATCTGGCCGTACACTGCATAGGACTTGACAGGAAGCGGCCATATGCCCGGCATAACAAAAGGTTTTACAGGCCGTACCGCAACTATTTTGCATCCGGGAAGGAGCATGAGGAATGGGACGTGATGGCGCTTGCCGGGTATGCAGGGCGCGGGGAAGCAAACAGCCATGGGGGATATATGTATTACATGACCCGGGAAGGGCTGGACTGGCTTGGCGGAATGCTTGGGATCCATATCTATGACGAGGAAAAATAGAGGAACAAAAAAACGCAGCCGGGACGCTGCAAATAAAATAAAAAAGGGCCGGGGTTGAATCCTGGCAGATCGTCCGGCCCTGTAATCAGGATAATTGTATTTTAACAGTTATCCTCCAAAAATGCAATAAAAGGAGGAAAGAAAATTTATGATGAGCGCAGGCGTTGTTATTAACCATATCATGGTGCAGCTACGGGATTACATAAAGACGGATACGGCCGCGGAGGTGAAGGCGGTCCTGGACATGAACCTGTGTGGGTACACCTTCCGCAAAAACGAAAACCCGACGGAGCTTTCCGCGGACACGGATGCGACGTATGAGATACTGTTAAATTACCGCGACCAGCTCATCATAGAGGGCAAGGCTGCGGCAACGATTGAGAATTACGGCAGGGAGCTTAAAAAGCTGCTTGTATGGACGGGGCTGCCGGTAAAGGAGATAAAGGAGCGCCATATTAATTCATACATGGCGTATGGGAGGATCCAGCGCAAGTGGAAGGATAAGACCTACAACTCAAAAATCCGCTCGCTGCGCGCGTTCTTCCGCTGGGCGTATGAATACGACGTAATCAGGGAGGATCCGATGAGGCGCATAAAGGAGATAAAGGAGGAGTTCCGGATGGGCTCCATCCTCTCCCCGGAACACAGGGAGATCATGCGGTGCGCCTGCCGGACGGCCCGGGAACTGGCACTGGTGGACCTGCTTTACAGCTCCGGCGGGAGGATATCGGAGATATGCCGGCTTGACCGGGACGGGATTGATTTTTCAAACAGGCGGATGATCATATTCGGCAAGGGGAAAAAGGAGCGGGAGATCTATTTCTCCCCACAGGCAAAGGTGCATATGACGGATTACCTGGAGGGCAGGACAGACAGCAGCCCGGCGCTGTTTGTGTCCGCCAGGGCCCCATATAAGCGGCTGTCGGATGATGGGGTACGGTATATTTTAAAACAGATCCAGGCCAGGGATGAACGCCTTGCCGGGCTACAGATTTCGCCGCATACGTTCCGGCGTACCTGCGGGACAGACATGATAAACCGTGGGGCGCCGGCCGAGATGGTACAGAAAAAGCTGGGGCATGAAAATATTAATACAACGCTGACCTGCTATGCAAAAATCAGCACGGCCACTGTGAGGGATGCGGAACGGCGGTATGGGGCGGCGTAGGAAAGGAGAGTAAAGATGGGTAAATTTGACAATGTAAAACCGGGGGATACGGTTTATTGCATCGGTGATGATGAGGAGGATTACACCGGATTTTTGTTTATGGCCGTGTGTAACGGGTATGTAATTGTGTGCCCTGAATATTCGGGCCTGGAAAATGACTTTGGCGGCCAGCTTCAGGAAATGTGCGATGAGAGTATGGGGGAGAACGGCGTTGATGTGTACATCTTCCCGGAGGACAGGGTTTTCCTCACTGCTGAAGGGGCAGAGGGACGGTTAAGGCAGTAAGGATGAGGCTGTTGTTTGTTGCCTGCATAAAATATATTTTAATTGTTATTTTATGGCAGGCATTGGAGCTGATATTTTACGGGGCTGTACAGCACAGGATCGTTGACGATATTATTGGGCTTATTCTTCTCTGGTATATATATCAGTCTGAAAAAACTGTTTGTCAGGAATCAGGCGCAGGAGAAAGGATTAATATGGATTTAGAACATAAGTCTATCGAACGGATAAGGCTGGCGTCAGAAATGAGCCTGCATCACTACGGGAAACCGCTGGTCTGCGCATATTCTGGAGGGAAGGACTCGGACGTCATGCTTGAGCTGTTTAAACGTTCCGGCGCGCCGTTTGAGGTTGTGAACAGCCATACTACGGTAGACGCGCCGCCAACGGTATACCATATCCGCAAAAAATTTTCGGAATTGGAAAACCAGGGGATAAAGGCAGCCGTCCATAAACCGGGATTGAGCATGTGGGAATTAATCGTAAAAAAGAAAATCCCCCCAACAGGCATTGCTAGGTATTGCTGTGAATACCTGAAGGAAAACACAGTTAAAAACCGGTTTGTGGCTACGGGCGTCAGGTGGGCAGAGAGCAGTAAACGGAAGAAGCGCCAGGAAATCGAACCCGGCAGAAAAGATTTGGCCATAAAGATTATGGCCCTGAATGACAATGACAGGAAGAGGGCCCTGACAGAGCGGTGTGAAATGAAATCAGATATGATCCTGAACCCTATATTGGACTGGCCGGATAAAGATATCTGGGAGTATTACTGGAATGAATGCACGCTGCATAATCCGCTGTACAAAATGGGCTATTACCGTGTTGGGTGTGTCGGATGCCCGATGGCCGGAAAGATAAGGTGGAAGGAATTTGCTGATTTCCCAACATACAAAAGGGCGTATATCAGGGCGTTCGGTAAAATGCTGGAGGCCATCCACGGGACAGGGAGGGTAACTGTGTGGAAAACAGGATATGATGTTTTCTCCAGGTGGATGAAGGACAGCAATGTCCCGGGGCAGATGAGCTTCGGAGATTATTCCCCATTCTTTGCAGAAAACGGGGAAGTGCAAAATACTGACAGGAGGGAATACAGAGCATGACTGCAATTAGTGAACAGGTAAAGGAACTGAGGGAATATGCCGACGATATTTCGAGCGTATTCAAAGAGGATTCAGATGTATTAAAAGGGACATTTAAAGAAGCTGCCGATACTATAGAATCCCTCTCCGCAAAGCTGCAAGCGGCGAATATGGAGCGGTCAGACCAACGCCTTGATAATGGGTGGATATACTGTGATGATGGGAAAAATCTGCCGGAAGAAGAGATGCCAAAGGTTGCACCTGCTCCTGATATTTGCAGGATCAGGTGGAAAGATGATCTGATGAACCGGTTTACAAAGGTGTTCTGAAAGCAGGGGGTTACAAAGAAAATGACAGACACGGAAGTCGTAGAAAGTCTTCATAATGCATGGGTGGTATTGGCAAAGCAATATAATAATTATCCTGATAATGGCGTAAGGTGTGGGATGAACCTGCTTGCAAAAGTGATTGGAAAAGTAAGATCTGAGGTTGAAGAGTCCCACAGGCAAAAGCAGATAACAATGGATGAATGGATTGCCATATTACAGAAAGGAATTTAAAGGAGATATGGAGCGACTGACAATAAGCGGAACGAAAGAAGCAAAGCCCGATGTCACAATCAGAGAGGTGCTTAATAAACTGGCTGAATACGAAGACTTAGAGGAGCAGGGGAAACTGCTGGAACTGCCTTGTGCGGTGGGGGATACAATCTACACCATTTATTCTGATGAAGATAGTTCATTCATAGAAGAACCAAAAGTAGTGGAAGTATCAACCTATAGAGTATGGATTGACAGTGCATATTTTGATTATGACGATTTCGGAAAGACCGTTTTCCTCGCCAGAGAAGAAGCCAAAGCCGCATTGGAAGAATTGGAGAGGTGAAGAAAAGTAAATGAGCGATAAAGAGAAGATGTTTGTTGATTATATTTTAAATAAAATGCATTGGTGTCCGTTTGAAGATAGATCCGGCGTGGACTTTGAAAAAGAATGTGTCGGGTTTGGCGAAGATGGATGTGGAAATTGCATTTACAGAAATGCAGATAAATTAAACTGCAAGTAGTTTTTATGGGCGGTGTAACATGGATAAGCTAACTCCAAAGCAGAAAGCAAAGGTGATGATATGACAAAGTTTAATAACGAAATCATTACAGATGATGAAGTAATAAGGGAAAAAGCTAAAAAAGAGTGCGGAATGTACTTGCAAGCGTGTTTATCAGCAGGAGAACTCGAAAATTTGAAAGAGGACTGGAAAGAAGCTGGAGGGGTTAAAGTTATTCCATGGTGGAAGTTTTCTTTTGATAATATTAAAGTTTCGTACAATCAGAAAGCGGCAGATTGAGGTGATAGAAAGTGGCGCACGCTGGCGGCAGACCTCCAAAGTATAAAAACGTGGAGGAAATAGAAGAAAAAATTGAACAATATTTTGCAATCTGCGAGGGTGAGCCACTTCTTGATGATGAAGGAAATCAGGTAATCAATAAATATGGCTACCCTTGCTGGATAAAAGCACCAAAACCGCCAACTGTGACGGGATTAGCGCTGGCGTTGGGATTTACGACAAGATTTTCTTTGCTGAATTATCAAGGAAAGAAAGAGTTTATGAACACGATTACGCGCGCGAAGACCAGAATTGAGGAATACGCCGAGAGCCGCCTATTTGACCGGGACGGCTCCAACGGCGCACAATTCAGCCTGCAGAACAACTTTAAAGGATGGAATATCGACAACGAGCAGAAGCTTGAAATCGAACTCCTGAAGCTGGAAAGCCAGGTCAAGGACAGCCAGCCGGAGGAAGAAGCAGAGGATAATTTCATGGACGCTCTGAACGGAACGGCGGCGGAAGTATGGGAGGAAAGTGAGGTAGGGGAAAATGAGAGTTCTGGTAGCCTGTGAGGAAAGTCAAGCTGTAACAATAGAGTTACGGAAATTAGGGCATGAAGCGTATTCCTGCGATATTGAGGAATGTTCCGGCGGTCACCCCGAATGGCATTTACAGCAGGACGTGACACAGCTTTTGAAAATGAAATGGGATATGATTATTGCGTTCCCCCCATGTACATATCTTTCTAATGCCGGAGCGAAGCATTTATGGAAAGACCATGTATTGAATGAAGAACGGTATATGAAAGGGCTTGAAGCAAAGAAATTTTTCTTACAATTTCTCAATGCGGACTGTCCAAAGATTGCGGTAGAAAATCCAGTATCAAGTAAAATATTTGGTATGCCGCCACATACGCAGGAAATACAGCCTTACCAATTTGGACACCCAGTACAGAAGAAAACACGTTTATGGTTGCGTGGACTGCCGGAGTTGAAACCGACAAATGAGGTTGATTATAAATGCAACTGCCATGAAGCAGGAACATGGTTTATGAAAGGTGGAAAGGACAGACAGAAAAACCGGGCAAAGACATTTCCTGGAGTTGCCAAAGCAATGGCGGAACAGTGGGCGGGTAAGAACATGCAGGCTTAAAAAGGAGACGCCGGCCAGGTTTTCTCCCGGCCGGCACAGGTCTGAAAAAGTTTATGTAAAAGGATTGCCCCTGTTGAAGATTACTATACAGGGGAAATGTGATAAAAGATTGTCCGGGAGATAAAGGATTTCTGAAATGCCTTACAAATTCCTGACAGAAAAAGGAAGTGATGGAAATAAGTCTGGAAAAGATAAAATATCTCCGTGCACTCGAAAAAGGCGCGGTTACGCAGGAGGAAGTGGCATATTACCG
>QXXC01000063.1 GCA_009911305.1 Clostridiaceae bacterium
GTATTGCCACAGGAGATAGTGACGGCGGTTGAGGACTGCGGCTTTTTTGAGAGCATCCCCCTATGGGCGGTCACGCTGATAGGCGGGCTGTTCATCACGGTGCTGTCATTCATTATGATAATGTCGGTGTACGGCAGGTTTTTCAAGCTGTATCTTTATACCGCCATCGCTCCCGTGCCGCTGTCGTCCTTTGCGGGAGAGCCGGGCCAGAATGTGGGCAGGAGCTTCATCAAGAGCTATTGTGCCGTGTGCCTAGAGGGTGCGATTATCGTGCTTGCCTGCATTATCTTTTCGGTGTCTGCAGCTTCCCCGCCCGTCGTCAATCCCGATGCGGCTGCGGTCACAATGGTATGGGGATATATCGGGGAGCTTGTGTTCAATATGCTCGTCCTTGTCGGTGCGGTTAAGATGGCAGACCGTGTCGTGCGTGAAATGATGGGCTTGTAATTATCAATCAGGAAAGGAAAATTGAAATGAAAAAAGAAACGATGTATTACCAGAATTATTATATCCATTTGTTAAATGGAGAAGTCATTGGGGCTTCCGAAGCCTATGACCTGCCTACTGAAAAAGGATTGGTCGGAAAATTTGAAAAAGCTGACGATAACGAGATGTTTGAAATCGGGGATGCCATTTCTGGATTTGCATATATTCCGAAACGCAGCATCCTCTTTATATCGACGGGGGATGTCAGGGAGGAGAGGTGCTGATATGGAAGTCAAGATAAATAAGGAAATCCGCAACTATACGGAGAGTATGTTTTTCGGGCTGTCGATGCGGCAGTTTCTTTTCTCTGTCCTTGCCTGCGGCGTGGCGGTGGGCTTGTTTTTTCTGCTCCGTGGCAGGTTCGGGATGGAAACCGTAAGCTGGATGTGCGTTCTGGGTGCTTCGCCCTTTGCGGTGATGGGATTTGTAAGGTACAACGGCATGACCGCAGAGCAGTTTGTGTGGGCGTGGATAAAATCGGAGTTCATTATGCCGAAGAAGCTCCTGTTTGTGCCAGAGAATCTATATTACGAAGCGGCGAAGAACGCCATTGAAGCCCATGAAAAAGGGACGCCCGCCGTGCAGAAAAAGCGGAAGAAACGGAAACACAGGGCGAAAAGAAGCAGAAAAACAGGGGAAACAGAAAAGACAGGAAAGAAGAATAAAAAAGTAAGGAAGCGTAAGGAGGTAGACCATGATTAAGACGCTCAGGAATCTGTTTAAGCAGGATAAGGAGAAATTTGCCGTGCCGAAATCGGTGCAGGCGGTCATCCCGTTAAAGACCATGTGGGAGGATGGCATTTTCCTTGTGGGGAGGAACAAATACGCAAAGACCTTTAAGTTTGAGGACATCAACTATGCCGTGGCGAGCCGTGAGGACAAGGAAGCCATGTTCCTTGAATACTCGGAGCTTCTCAATGCCCTCGACAGCGGAGCGACTACGAAAATCACCATCAACAACCGCAGGCTCAACAAGGCGGATTTTGAGCAGACCATCCTTATCCCGATGGCGTCAAAGGACGGCAAAGCTGCCGATGACGGCTTAGATAAATACCGTAAAGAGTATAACAAGATGCTTCTGGATAAGGCGACGGGGGCAAACTCTATCGTGCAGGACAAATATGTGACAATCTCCGTCTGCAAGAAGAACATCGAAGAAGCGAGAAATTATTTTGCCCGTGTGGGTGCTGACCTTATCGGGCATTTCAACCGTCTTGGCTCAAAGTGTACGGAACTGGATGCCAATGATAAGCTGCGTATCTTCCATGATTTTTACCGCACAGGCGAGGAAACGGCGTTTTCCTTTGACATGGCACAGACCATGCGGAAAGGTCACGATTTCAAGGACTATATCTGCCCCGACTCCTTTGAGTTTGAGAAAGACTATTTCCGCATCGGCAACCGCTACGGGCGTGTGATTTTCCTGCGTGAGTATGCGGCATATATCAAGGACAGCATGGTGGCGGAGCTTTGCGAATTAAACCGTAACATGATGCTCTCCGTTGATGTCGTCCCTGTCCCTACGGACGAAGCCGTAAGGGAAGTGGAGAATCGTCTTTTAGGTGTGGAAACCAATATAACGAACTGGCAGAGGAAGCAGAACCAGAACAATAACTTTTCCGCTGTTATCCCCTACGATTTGGAGCAGCAGAGAAAGGAAAGCAAGGAGTTCCTTGACGATTTGACGACCCGTGACCAGAGGATGATGTTTGCCGTGCTTACGATGGTGCATACCGCAGACACCAAAGAGCAGCTTGACAATGATACGGAAGCTCTGTTCACGACGGCGAGAAAGCATCTCTGCCAGTTTGCCGTGCTGAAGTATCAGCAGATGGACGGTCTGAATACCGCCCTGCCGTTTGGCGTGAGGAAGATTGATGCCCTGCGTACCCTCACCACGGAGAGCCTTGCGGTATTTATCCCGTTCCGTGTGCAGGAAATCTACCATAAGGACGGCGTGTATTACGGGCAGAACGTCATCAGTAAAAATATGATAATCGCCAACCGCCGCCACCTCTTGAACGGTAATTCCTTTATCCTCGGCGTGTCTGGTGCAGGAAAATCGTTCACGGCGAAAGAGGAAATGACGAACATCATTCTGACCGACCCTAACGCAGATGTCTTAGTAATAGACCTCGAACGAGAGTACGCCCCTCTTGTAAAGGCGATGCAGGGCGAGGTTATCCACATCTCGGCGACGAGCGACAACCACATTAACGCTATGGATATGAACTCTGATTACGGCGACGGTGCAAACCCTGTCATCTTGAAATCAGAGTTTATTTTATCCCTCTGCGAGCAGCTTATCGGCGGGGCAAGCCTTGGGGCAAAGCAGAAATCCATCATTGACCGCTGTACGGCAAGTGTGTACCGTTACTACCAGCAGGGCAACTATATGGGGACGCCGCCGACCTTGCAGGACTTCCGTGAGGAGCTGTTAAAGCAGGATGAGCCAGAAGCACAGGAAATCGCCCTTGCGATTGAACTTTTCACGGACGGCTCACTCAATACCTTTGCCAAGCATACCAACGTGGACACCCACAGCCGCCTTATCTGCTACGATATTTTGGATTTGGGTAAGCAGTTACAGCCTATCGGTATGCTTGTGGTGCTTGACAGCATCTTAAACCGCATCACGATGAACAGGGCGAAAGGCAGGAACACGTTTATTTTCATTGATGAAATCTATCTGCTGTTTCAGCATGAGTACAGTGCCAACTTCCTCTTTACCCTCTGGAAGCGTGTGCGGAAGTACGGGGCGTACTGTACTGGAATCACGCAGAACGTGGACGACCTGTTGCAGAGCCATACGGCGAGGACGATGCTTGCCAACTCTGAATTTATCATTATGCTGAACCAGGCATCGACAGACCGTATCGAGCTTGCGAAGCTCCTTAACATCTCCGATTTGCAGATGAGCTATATCACGAATGTCGGTGCGGGGCAGGGGCTTTTGAAAGTGGGCAGCTCCCTTGTGCCGTTCGTTAATAAATTCCCACGCAATACGGAGCTGTATAAGCTGATGACGACGAAATTTGGGGAGGTGTAAATCTATGTCAGAGATAAGATTGTTGACTTACAATAAATAGTTATACTTTGACAAAAGAAAGCTATATTTTACAATAAATGTCCATAATAGCGGTTTAGGTATGATTTTTACAATAATTATTCATACTGGCGCACTGGTATTTACAATAAAAAGTTATACTGGTGTGAAACCGCTGAATGGATTAACTGTAAGAGTGGTTTTTGTTGTCGGTGGAGGTATTGCTGTTGTGTGGAATGTTCTATGCGATGGCATTTTTTATTTGCAAATCCAGTGTTTGTATAACTATCTATTGTCAAAAGAGAGAAAGGAGTATGACTTATTATTGTCAAGAAACAAAGATTTCGCAATACGGCTCACCGTGATTTCTTTTTGGAGAACATGATGAAATGCAGGGTAAACGACTGTTACCACAGGGCGTTTTTCTATGTGATGGGGATTGCGGGGGAAACAAGGCAGAACATCAACGCAATGTTTGACTTTAAGACGGACTGCATCAAGCCAGAGGGGATGCACGCAGGATGGCAGACAAGCGGCACGGTCAAGGTCTGCCACCTTGCCTTTAACCTCTGGAATGGATATGCGGAGGAGGGGCGTGAGAAATATTCCACGCCAGAGGAATTGTTCTGCTGCGGGTTCGCCCCGTATTTCATGGAGGGCATCAAGGTAAGGTATCCCGAATATTGCAGGGATTTGCCTGCCCCTAAGAAACAGACGGAGCATACACGGTAGAAACAAAGTTAAGAAAATGCCCAAGAAGCAGGGCAGAAATAAGGAAAGGAAATGCCTATGAATGTAAAAAACTATAAAACCATTCTCTGTATCGCCGCCGCTGTCGCTTTTTTAGGAGCAGCGGTTTTTTGCGGCTTTAAGATTTACAGCCATTACCAGCAGATAGACGAGCAGACGGAAGCCTTTGCGGAGATTGCCGAGGTCGTGGAGAACGCCGAGCCAGAGGAAGAACCGCCCAGAGAGAAAGATACGCCTGTCAGCGAGGGCGAGGACATCCTTGCAAAATACAAAGAGCTGTATTTGCAGAATGAGGATATGGTCGGTTGGATTACCATTGACGGAACAAGCATCAACTACCCTGTCATGCAGAGTAAAAACAATCCGAATTTCTATCTGAAGCACAGCTTTGAAAAGGGATACAGCGATTTGGGAGTGCCGTATATCCAAGAGGACTGCGACATCCTCACAAGCGACAATCTGGTTATCTACGGACACCACATCAAAGGCGGCAGGATGTTCGGGGCATTGGAAGATTACAAATCCAAGGGCTTTTATGAGAAGCATAAGACCATCCAGTTTGACACCCTCACGGAGCAGGCAGAGTATGAAATCATCGCCGTTTTTAAGACCGTGGCGTACAGCTCACAGGGCTACCGCTATTATGATTTTGTCAATGCGGAAAATGAAAAAGAGTTTGATGCCTATGTCGGGAAGTGCAAAGAGCTTGCTTTGTATGATACGGGCGTGACCGCTGAATACGGCGATAAACTCATTACCCTGTCCACCTGCGAATACTCCGCACAAAACGGCAGGCTCGTAGTCGTGGCAAAAAAGGCAAACTGATATGACCGTAAATCCTCTGGGAAAGGAGGTCGATGTTTATGGCTGATATAAAGACCAGAGATGCGGTCAAAGGCACGATAAAGGCCCTTGATAAATCTGCCATTGCAGGGGAACGCATGAAGTCTGCTTATGCAAAGACAAAGGATAAGGCGGAGCAGGGATATTACGCAGAGGAAAACTCCCCTACGGAATATGCTTCTGACAAGGTTTCCCATGCTTCGGGGAGAATCAAAGACGAGGGAATCCACCAATTCAATAAACAGGGGCAGAAAAACGTCCAGATTACAAAAGAAAATATCGGTAATGCAAAGGATAAAATCGCTGAATTTAAGACCAAACGTGCGGTGAAAGCCGCAGAGCAGAAAAAAGCACAGGCTGTTGCAGAGAAGAACGGCTCGCTGATCCGAAACGGGGCAGCGAGCCGTTCTTCTGTCCCCGATGTTCCCAAGCAGGGCGAAATGCCCCAGACCCAGACAGGGGCAAGCCAGTTGATAAAGACAAGGCGGCAGGGAAGCCCCCTGTGGGGATACCATGATGCCATTCGGCAGGGACAAGGTAAAAAGACCATCAAGACCACAGCCAGAAATGCAGAGAGAACGGTCAAGACCACAGCCAAAGGGACGGTCAAGGCGACGGAAAAAGGCGTGAAAACCGCAGGGGCGACATCCAAGGCGGCGATTAAGACCACTGAGCAGACCGCAAAGGCGGCACAGAAAACGGCGAAAGCATCTGCCAAAGCCGCCCAGAAAACAGCACAGACGGCGAAAGCCACCGCAAAGGCGACAGCCGAAGCAACGAAAGCGACGGTCAGAGCCACCATTGCGGCGGTCAAAGCGATTATCGCAGGGACTAAGGCGTTGATTTCCGCCATTATCGCAGGCGGTTGGGTTGCCATTGTGATAATCCTTATCGTCGTCCTGCTTGGGTGTGCCGTTTCCCTGTTCGGGGGCGGCAGCGAAAGCACTTCCTATACCCCTGTCAGTGCGGAAGTGGAAGCCTACACGCCGCTGATACAGAAGTATGCGAAGCAGTACGGCATCCCCGAATATGTGGAACTGATAAAAGCGGTGATGATGCAGGAATCTGGGGGAAAAGGAAATGACCCGATGCAGGCAGCGGAGGGGAGCTTTAACAAAAAGTACCCACATGAGCCGAACGGAATCAAAGACCCCGAATATTCTATTGAGTGCGGCGTGCAGGAATTAAAAGCCGCACTCACATCAGCCGAGGTGGAAAGCCCGATTGATATGGAGCATATTAAGCTCGCCTTGCAGGGCTACAACTTCGGTAACGGGTATATCTCATGGGCAAAGACCAACTACGGCGGCTATTCCTATGCAAATGCGGTGGAGTTTTCCGCAATGCAGGCACAGAGGCTCGGTTGGGAGAAGTACGGCGACACACAGTACCCCGCCCATGTATTACGCTACTACCCATACGGGCGGGCATTCACAAGCGGAGGAAACCAAGCCATTGTGGAAGTTGCATTGACGCAGCTCGGCAACGAGGGCGGGCAGCCTTATTGGAGTTGGTACGGTTTTGACGGGCGTGTGGAATGGTGTGCCTGTTTTGTTTCGTGGTGCAGTGAACAGTGCGGCTATCTGGAAAGCGGCATCATCCCGAAATTTTCCCTCTGCTCGGACGGTGTAAACTGGTTCAAAGGCAAAGGGCAATGGCAGGATAAAAACTATGAGCCGCAGGCAGGCGACATTATTTTCTTTGATTGGGGAAATGACGGCTCAATCGACCATGTGGGAATCGTGGAGAAATGCGAGAATGGCACGGTCTACATCGTGGAGGGCAACTCTGGGGATGCTTGCAGACAGCAGAGTTATCCAGTGGGGAGCAGTTCAATATACGGTTACGGATGTCCGAATTATTAGTAGGGCAGGGCAAAAGGAAACCAGAGGTTAATCCTCTGGCTGCTCTTTTGCCTTACATAAGGCGGCTGCGGTTGCTTCGAGAATGGACAAATCCCTGTCGCTCAATTTATCCAGAAACACATCCAAGCGTTTCCGCACGGCACTTTTGTCATCAGCTTTCTCTGGAAATATGTACGGGTCGATAGGCATATCGAATATGGTTGCGATATATGCCAAAAGTCCGAGGCTTGGGTGTTTCCCTTCCAGTTCGATTGCTTGGAGATGCCGTGGCGAAATATCAAGTGTTTCCGCTAATTTCTCCCGTGTTATCTTCTGGGCTTCACGAAAAGTTTTGATGTCAAGCCCTATCGGAGTGAAGTCAAATCCGTATCTGTTTTTCTTGTTTTTTTCCGTTTCCATATGTCCACCGCCTGTTCTAAAATTCGTTATGTTCTATTTTACAGAGATAAAAGTTCCTATTAAACGAGATACAATCTCCATGTATAGGAACTAGAAATGCTATGTGATAGAACAATTAGTGCGAAATATTTTAGAGAATTAACGGATTATAAGGGATTTTTGAACAATATATGAAATCATAGATTTAGAGGAATTTACCGATGGCTTTTAAGCAGGGGTTTAATATAGCGAAAATAGCTCACAAAAACTTTCAAGTCTATTGCAAAAACAAAAGAATAGTAGTAAAATAGTTATTGACTAAAGGTCAATAACTATAAAAGGAGGCGTATGGAATATTGGCTAGACCTGTAAAAAAGACACCAGAGCAATGGAAAAAGGAAATACTGGATGCATCACAGAAACTGTTTATCTCCAAAGGGTACGAAGAAACCTCGATTTCTGACATTATGGATATGGTAGGCGGAGCAAAAGGAATGTTTTACCGTTGTTTCCAAAGCAAAGAGGAAGTAATGTACGCATTAGGTAATCAGATGTTTTTCGAGGACAACCCATTTGAAGCAGTCAAGGGGAGGGATGACTTGAACGGTCTGCAAAAAATCAGGTTATTGCTTACACAGAATCAGTCGGACGATGAACGAAACCAGATAAATATGCAGGCAGTTCCGATTTTGAAAGACCCACACATTTTAGCGGCGGCGGTTGGGGAAAATAGGCGTGTATTAACCCCCTTGTGGTTGGAACTGTTGGAGGAGGGAAAAAAGGACGGTTCTATCAAGACGGAATACACAAAGGAGCTTTCCGAACTTTTGCCGCTTATCAACTTCTGGCTCATGCCCTCGGTATTCCCTGCCACAGAGGAAGAACTGTATCATAAATATCATTTTGTAAAAGAAGTGTTAGCCCATATGGGACTGCCGCTTTATGATGACGATACGACATCCTTTACAGAAAAATTTATCAGTGATATTACAGAAACACCCTGTGGGCATATCTCTATGCCAGAAAATGCAGGCAAAATTAAGGAAACACCCTGCGGGTATACCTTTATGTCGGAGAAAGCCGACAATAATAATGTAAAAGGAGGGAATCAGCTATGACGGAAAAATTATTTACAAAAAATTTCACGCTCCTTATTTTAGGGCAGCTAACTTCATTGTTTGGAAATTTTATATTGAAACTGGCACTGTCCATGTATGTACTGGAAGTGACTGGTTCGGCAGCCATATTTGCAGGAATATTGTCTGCTGCTACAATCCCGACCATTCTTTTGTCACCGCTTGGCGGTATCTTAGCGGACAGGGCAGACAGACGGAATATTATGGTGGCGTTAGACGCATTGACTGGCGTATCAGTTTTATGTGCGACACTATTCTTGTCGGAAAGCAATGCCATTGCCGTAATCAGTACGTTGCTTATTATACTTTCTATTTTGGGTGCGTTTGAAACGCCTACTGTTCAAGCGTGTATTCCTACCATGTTACAAGGAGACAATATTATGAAAGGAAATGCCGTTGTAAATCAAGTGGCATCTTTATCCTATCTGATTGCCCCTATGTTGGGCGGTGTACTGTATGCCATGTTTGGACTGAAACCCGTAATGTATGCGAGCGTTGTCTGTTTTTTTTATTACTGCTCTATTTGAATGCTTTATTAAATTGAGCTATCAGCGTATTCAAAATCATGGCAGTGTGCTTCAGATTGTTAAGCAGGATTTTTTATCAAGTATGCAGTATATTTCAAAAGAACAGACCAGTATATCAAAGATGTTGCTCTTAACGGCATTTTCAAGGTTTTTTGTGATGGGCATTACCATAGTCGGACTTCCCTTTCTTGTGCGGACTGTCCTCGGATTTAATGCAAAATATTATGGGGCTGCGGAAAGTGCATTGGCAGTCGCTACAATCTTGGGGAGCATTGCCGCAGGAATTTTGGCAGAGAAATTGAAAATACATAAATTATCTGTCCTGCTTGCTTCTCTGGGCATTTTCATTATCCCTGCCGGCATTGTTTTCCTTTTGCCAGTGAATGCCATTATAAAGTATGGCGTTACGGTTGTATCATTTTGTGGTATGCAGACTGTTATCAGTATATTTTCTATTTTTGCTGTTTCCCTCATACAGCAGAGGACGCCAAATCATTTAATAGGAAAAGTGATGGCTTATACATCAACGGTTACTTTGTGCGTCCAGCCCATAGGACAAATCGTGTACGGTTTTTTGTTTGACCGATTTTACAGTGCTGTATATTTTGTCTTAATCCCGACTGGCATCATAGTTTGCATTGTAGGATTATCTGCAATGAGCTTCTTTAAGAATATGGAAAGGGAACAGCAGGAGGTGTCAGCATGAAACAGGAAAAATGGTTATTGTGTCCTTTATGTGGAAACAAGACGAGATTGAAATTGCGTGAAGATACGGTACTTGAGAAATTCCCTTTATTTTGCCCAAAATGCAAACAGGAAACTCTTATAAATGTCCGACAAATGAATATGTCTGTTATCAGAGAGCCAGACGCAAAGACGCAGAGCCGATGAATTTGTGAGATAGTTTGAAATCACAACTCATTGGCTCTGTTTTATAATTCGCAATTTTTTACAATTCAAATAATAAGCCTGTTGGTATGATGTAAACAGGCAAGGGAATTGCCAAAAAATTGAAAGGAAGTGTTGGAAATGGATTACAAAAATCTGTTTGAAAAATTCAACGAGGGAGGAAAGCTGCTGTTACCAGATGCCACAGTTACATTTGATGCTATTCCGTGGTCGAAACATCCTGCTTTTGAGGGTGTGGAGCTGAAACACATTATCACATCCGAAAGGACAGACGGACAATTCAGTTACCATCTTGTGAGGATAGCCCCTAATAAAAAGATTGGCAATCATATCCACAAGAAACAACTGGAAACCCATGAAGTAATCTCTGGCACAGGTGTGTGCGTAAATGACGGTGTGGAATTGCTATATGAAGCGGGTGTAATATCTATATTGTCGGACAGCGAATTGAGGGAGACGCAAACCGCGAATTATTTTTCCAACCTTTATCCAATTGACTGCGCA
>QXXC01000064.1 GCA_009911305.1 Clostridiaceae bacterium
CTGTATCACGGCCTGCATGCTCCGCATGGGGAATACCCATCCTCGGTCAGTTCATCCCTGGTGCACGTCCAGTTCAGGAGCTCGTGCAAGGTAAAGGATTCCCTGTATGTGTTATACCTTGCGTTAAGATACTCCCTTACTTTACTCTCGATCCTCGGTTCCGGCAATAAATAATGATCCCGTTATGGAATTTACAAATCTACTTGACGCAAAAAACCGCCACGAACTGCGGGAATAGCTCCTAAATAACCATGATAAGGAAAAGGAATGCTGGGTGATTGTGAAACGGGGACGCCCGGTTAATGATGGCACTTTCTGGTATATAGATTCCGTTGAAGAGGCCATGTGCTTCGGTTGGATAGACAGCACCACAAAAAAGATGGATAACGGCGTGACTGCCCAAAGACTGGCTCCCCGGAGAAAAGGACGTTTATGGTCTGAATTAAATAAAGAGCACTGCCGGAGGATGGAGCGCCTGGGGCTGATGACCGATGCCGGCAGAGCTATACTGCCCGATATGTCGCCAAAAGGATTTGTTATTGATAAGGATATTGAAAAATCCTTAAACCGTAACTTCCTAAACTTAGGTATTATAGAGTTAAGAAATTACATAAGAATTAGCTATGGCTCTTTTTTATATGCGGGAACAAATAGAATCAGTCCTTTTTCATAGCATATCTTTCTCACCAATTTCTTATCTATAATTATATACCAATCAGTGTAAAAATCAACATAATATTTTACAGCAGCTCAATAATAATATGCCCCCCTGGCCCGCTGCCCGCGGGCATCAACCGCTACACCAGCAGCGCGATCTCCGGCATCAGCACTGTCCTGAACTCATCCATCATCTGTTTCCTGAATTTGATTTTCGGCAGGGCATTTTTATGTTCTTCTCTGTATGCGGCATAATCCGCGCTGTCCTTTAACTGATTCTCGTTTGCAAGCCTGCCGTCCCTGTAATGATATGCTTCATACCGGACATCTTCAAAATCCAGATACCATTTCTCAGCGTATTTTCTGATTTCAGCGTCAATCACAGAATTACGCATCCGGTTCAGCATAACAGAAACGTCCTGTCCCATGAATCTTTCTTTATCGTTTTCAAGCCTGTCCACAACCTGCGCAAGCAGCAGGCTCAGCCTGGGATTGTCGCCTGCAAACTCAGCGATAACCTCCCTGGCGGCCCTTATCCTGGTTTCAAATTCAGCCTCGTCAAAATCATTTTCCGACGGATCCAGGGACTCCACAACTCCCTGCAGTAATTCTACAATATACTCAAAATCAATCCTCAGCCTGCTGTAGGCCACCAAATCATAATCATCCCATACGGGCGTTTCGTCCGCGCCCGGATTGTCATCCGGGTTTTTTAACTCTTCCATCACGTTTTTATACATTGCGGCATAATCTTCATATTCCTCTTCGGAAAACCCGAACCCGTCAAGCACATGCGGTTCATATACAGAAAATGATTTCAGGTGCGCGAAATCGTGATCCAGGGCCCTGAAAAGATGAATAAACGCCTTTTTTTGTTTTCGCGACAGACCTGCTGCGTCTCCGGGCGTCTGCGCCAGATTACGGATCGCTTTAAGAGATATGGAAAAGGATGCTTTCACATCATCCCAGTCCTCCGCAATCGGGTTCCCGCCTCCCCCGCGCGAATACAGCCTGAGCGCCTCATTGATCGCCTCCTTATACTCTTTTGGCGCCTGGAAGGTTACAATCTGCCCATATAGCTTTTTGGCATCAAATAACCGGTTGGTACGGGAAAATGCCTGGATCAGGTTCTGGGGGGCCATGGGCGGCCTGTCGATAAATAAAGCGGAAAGGCACGGCGCGTCAAATCCTGTTAAGAGCCGGTCAACCACAATAACCAAATCAAGCTGCTGGCTCCGATCCAGGTACCGCTTTTCTTTTCTCGCCAGCCGCTCATTGAGATTACGGTTATACGAGTGAATGGCGTCTATGTCATACCGGCTGCCAAACATCCTGTAATAATCGTATAATGATTTCTTCATTTTATCCTGATTGACAATGGAGAATTCTTCGTTTTCCGACAGCGAATAGGTTATGGCAAATTTGGGAAAATCGGGCAGAGCCTTATGTATGTCGTCGCTGATCTTCAGCTCGTCTTTCCCTTCTTTAATTTTTGTGAGTAAATCATAGTATTTCTGTGCGATCGCAATGGAACTGGTCGTCAATATTGCCTCATACGTTCTTCCCCTGCCATTTCTCATGCCAAATTTGTCATAGGACTGATTCAGGATGACATTCAGAACCTTCCGCATATGTTCTTCCGTTTCATAAACCTGTTTCGCATTATCAGCGCTTACATCCTTTGCCCCGAGATTCTCAACCATGAATCCCAGAACCGCCTCGTCGTGGATCGCTTCTTTTATGGTATAGCTGTGCAGGCATTTTCCATATAACTGCTCTGTGGTCTGGGGCAGATCGCCCTTTTGTCCATAGCTGTTTTCATCAAAAATGGGGGTGCCCGTAAAGCCATACCACAATGAACTGGTAAAAAACTTCTCAAGCTCCCGTTTGGTCTTCGGCGTTACAGCCCTGTGGCATTCATCCACAACAAACGCAACCCTTAATGATTTGATTTTATTATACTGCTTCGTCCCCTCCTTCAGACGCCGGTTCACCATAATCTGCAGCTTCTGGCGCGTGGTGACGATCATCTGGCGCTTGCCATCCGCCATCTTTTCGATAAGAGAATGGACATAATCCGTGTCATCCACCTCAATCGTATCGGTACAGGCATAGGATTGAAACGCCATTTTCGTCTGCTCATCCAGATCCTTGCGATCAATGAGAAACACCGTTTTCTCAATTGCCGGAATGTCCATCAGCAGATTTCTTGCAGCCTTATAAGACGTCATCGTCTTACCGGAACCTGTCGTATGCCAGATAAAGCCGGATTCCCCCCTCTTTGAGGCGGCCCTCATCGCCTCAATCGCATGGATCTGGTAAGGGCGCAGTATCAAAAGCTTCCTTTTTTCGTTGTCAAGAACTGTATACCGGCTAATCATCTCATGCGCCATGGGTATCTTAAGGACAGCTTTGGCAAATTCGATATAACCGCAGACAGGCTGGTTTTCCTCATCCAGCCATCCTGTGATAAATTTTTTGTTTAATTCCGTATCCCTTGCAGCGGAAAAATACTTTGTGTCTGCCGCATTGCTTACAACAAACATCTGCACATTTGAAAAAATGCCGTGAAACTTCCCTTCCGCAATATATTTCTTAATCTGGCGGTAGGCGTCCATATAGGAATGTTCTTTATTTTTCAGCTCAATATGGATGAAGGGGAGGCCGTTTATAAGAAGCGTCACGTCAAAACGCCTGTCGCGATCGCCCGTTACATCCTCTGACTTAAAAGCCTGGTATTGACTGATAACCTCATACACGCTGGATCCGCCGGCCACATGCTCATGATTCATCACTGCAAGATGCAGCGTCTCATTCCCTCGCTGGACATGGACATAGACCTTACCGTTTTCTCCGGCCAGCCATTTCCCGGCGTCGTAGAATGAAGCATGGGATACATCATTCTTAATCTTTGCAAACTCGGAATCGCTGAGAGGCGTATCATTCAGCTTCGCTTTGTTATTCTGCTCAAGGATGTATTTAAAATGATTCCATAACTGTTCCTCTGTTCTGATATCCGGTCTGTAGGTCCATTGAGACTCATCACAGCAGAGCTGGTCTATCAGCCTCTTTTCGATTACGGATTCTAATTCTGCCATGCGCTTATCCTTTCTGTGGGAACATGTTTTGCAGCATAAATTTCTTTACTTCTTTTAACTGGTCGTGTCTGCGCTGGCAGAGGGTGATGAGGCGGTCGATTTCGTCAAAATACCCGCCTATTTTAGCCTGTTCGCTAATACTCGGAAATAAAATATTGTATTTCAGCATATCGCCTATTTTCAGAACCCTGTTTCTGCCCGCCCCTCCCGGAGATGACAGCTCCAAATGTTCCCTGAATTTTCTGTCAAGCATAACATATTTAAAGAAATGAGAACTCAAATTCTCGTGAAATGAAAACTGAGGAAACCTGTGAGAAACCAGAAGCCCCGCATCTTCGTCATCCGTTATGGCAACTGCATGCTCCCATGCAAACGTAATGTTTACAATAAATTTGTCAGCAGCCACACGATGCATCTTTGCTGCCTCCAGCTCCTTCCCCGCCTCCACATAACTATGGAACGTTCCTTTTGCGTGACTTCTGATACCTAATCTTTCATACCCATCATGAGGAGTTTCGACCGGATCTTCGTACTTTTCAACAAGTTCCCCCAATTTACGCTGTTCCCAATCTCCGGTAAATCCTGCAAATCGTAGTTCCGGGATTCTCCTGCCGTTTTTAGGAAACATTTTTTGCAGCATATATTTTTTCAGTTCTTTTGTCTCAGCATACTTACGCTGGTGAAGGGTTATAAAATGCTCAATGTATGCCAAAAAAGCTGAAATCTTCTTTTGCTCCTCATACTTAGGAAATACAACAATCCCCTTTAAAGCATTTTCAGAGGATACCTTCATGTCGTTTTTCGCACCCTTATTTACAAGCGGTTGCATATAGTTATTCATTCTTGAGTGGTGTTCAAAGTAGGTCTGAATAAAGTCAGCAAAAGCATTTTCCTTTGGCCGGTATACTGCATATAAAGTTGAAACAATACCCGAATTTCCTTTGTTTGTCTTAATTATTCCATATGGGTTCGAGCGCAGCGGCGATTTAGTATATACTACATCACCCGTATGCACGACCCCATAATTTGAAACGGAAACGCCAGCGAAAGAACGCCCCTGAAATTCTATTTGATTTACAACTCCATGATCACCTGAAACAGACAACACATCCGTTTTATCAAATATGTTTTCCTTATTCTTTTCGGTCGATACTGTAAGGTATTCTGATAACCTCCGCTCTTCCCACTCCCCCGAAAACCCCTTAAACCTTACATTCGGTGTATTTGCCACGATCACACCTCCTTAAGAACGTCAATCAATTCCTCAATTGCATCCTTCGTTTCAGGATTTGCAAAGGTTAATTCTCCAAGCATTTCCAGAAGCGCCTCATTTCCGGCCTTAATCGCCCTGTCCGTTTCCCGGATCGAACTGGAAAGCTGCTTTAAATCCACTTCCGGCTCTTCCTCGCTGGTATCTACATATCTGGGAATATTCAGATTATAATCATTGGCCCGGATATCCTCGAACGATGCAAGATACGACACTTTATCAACCGTTTTTCTTGCATGATACAGCTCCAATACCCTGTCGATATGTTCCTCATGCATGACATTCTGCTTCTTTTCTTTTTCATACAGCCTGGACGCGTCAATAAACAGTACATCGCGCCCTTCCCTGTGCTTTTTCAGCACCACAATACAGGTAGGAATGGACGTATTATAAAACATATTTGACGGAAGCCCTATCACCGCATCGATCGATCCATTTTTGAGCAGCGTCTCCCTGATATACCCTTCCGCGGCTCCCCGGAATAAAACGCCGTGGGGCAGCACAATCGCCATGGCGCCTGTCTGCTTTAAATGGTAAAACCCATGTAATAAAAACGCATAATCCGCTTTTGACTTAGGGGCAAGCTTCCCCCCGTAATCCATAAACCGCTCATCCTGTTTAAATCCTTCCGCGGCGGACCAATGAGCCGAATAGGGCGGATTCATGGTTACGACATCGAACTCCGTCTCTTCGTCCACGGGCCAGTCAGCATCAAGGGTATCCCCATTGCGCAGATGCTGGTTTTCGGGCAGGACTCCGTGCAGAAACATATTCATGCGCGCCAGATTATACGTGGACGGCATAAGCTCCTGTCCATAATACTGAATGTAATCAGGCTCTTTTGAATAATTCCTGCAGCTCAGCATCAGGGAACCGGATCCCATGCATGGGTCGTATACCTGTAATCCCCGCTTCCCTTCCTGGCCTGATATGGCAATCCTGCACAGAATCTGTGCGGGGCCATGCGGCGTATAGAATTCTCCGGCCTTTTTCCCCGTTTCAGATGCAAACTGGCCGATCAGATATTCATATGCGTTTCCAAGGACATCCCCTTTTGTGTGGATCATGTCCGCACCTTCCAGTACCCTGATGACCTCCGCAATCGTAGCGCTCTGCTTCTGGTCGCTGGCGCCAAGCCGGTTTGAGTACAGATCCACATCTGCAAACAGGCCGTTAAACAACGCATCCGACGCCTCGATACGGTTAAAAGCCGCCTGGAGCTTTTCTCTGTTAAATGAATTATTTTTAACTGCATTTAAAATACTTACATAAGTCATATCCGGATCCAGCGTATAATACTTTGATTCCTTTATCTCGCTCAGCAAATCTTCGGCGTCGTCTGACCCCATCGCCTCTTCATACGCACGCTGCGCTTCTTCAAGGCTGTCCGGATTTTTGTCCTCAAGCAGATCGTATACTTTCACCAAATATGAATCAGACAAATATTTATAAAAAACCAGTCCTAACAGATACGTCTTGTACTCATTTGCATCCATTTTCCCCCTGAGCACATCCGCGCCGCTCCATAGTACCTGCAATAAATCTTTTCCTTCAGCCATAACTAATCTTCCTCCATGTTACGTATCACTGCCATCATAAATTTTCTTATGTTCTCTGCCTGCCTGACCATCAAATCGCTCTGTATAATGGATCGCCTGTACAAGCTGCCGATTACCCTTTGCCTTTCCATATCCGGCAGAAAAATCTTTAATTCGCCAATCGTCTTTATATTCAGTTTTTTGACGCTTAAGGTGGTTCCCTGATGATACATTTCTATCTGTTGTTCAAAGCTTTTCCCTTCATTAAACTGATAGCAGAGATACCAGGGGTGAATCTTTCCTGCATCAAAATCGCATTTGAGAAAATTTGATGTAATACATTTCTTTCCTGTCTGCTCTGAAATTGGAGAACACTTTGATTTCATTAAGTTTATAATACATCCCAGATCCTCTTTAACGAAATTGATACCGTGCAGATCGTTTTCAAAATCCTCAGGGGTATATAATTCGCCTGTCTGTTCCCTTATTCTTGTAGGGTTTTTGCCTAATGTAAATTGTATTATCTCATTTAGGGCGATTGATTCCATATTAGCTCCTTTTGAGTAATTTAGTTAAATTACAATATAACAATACCCTGCTTTTTCCTTTTTGTCAATATGTACTTTAATTAAATTACAGAATTTTCTTCTTACAGTCAAATGCCACGCTTCACATGGCTGAAGTATTTTTATCTGCGATCTACAGGAGGGCGTCAGACGGCAGGATGAGGCGCCAGAAGCAGAATGGGCATATAGAGGAGGTTTGGCAGAGAGGCGGGGAATGGTTCACATTAATCAATTTTGGATGTATTTTACTTTTAACTGTCATTCCAGACTTGAATTTCCACAAGGAAAATGACAAAATCTATTTATCAATCTCTTGTGGAGTGGATGAAAACAGAGTGTTCACAACTTCTCAGGGTGGCAGCGCTCTATTGGTTTGCTGTTTCCTGACAGACCAGATTAATTCCCTTTCTTACAATATCAGTTTTGGACATACTGGTTCTTTCCATACAGAATTTTAGCTTTTTCATATCATCATCGGACAATCGAAAGCTTTCTCTGTTGTTCTTTGGATCTGCAGGGCGGCTTTTTTTCGGAACAAAAACAAAGAAAAAAATGGAAAACTGAAACAGGATACTCCGCACGGCGTTACCTTCACTCCTGTGAAAAAGGGCCCGCTAACCGTGCCTCAGCGCGGATCTGTATAATCCGGGCAGGAAAAGATGAATCTTCCCCTGCCTGCGCGCCGAGCAGCCGTCAGCTATGCTGACAATCTTCCTTTGGGTACATGCGCATGGTCAGACCGATACCCGCGTTTTCAGTTTATCTGAAATGAACTCCAAAAGAATCTCCCGCTTATTCGTAACCGCCGCTCCCAGTTTTTTTGCCTGATCGCCATAGTTTAATATCGCACTGCGGGCGGTATAGACTATAACCGGGACATGATTCTGCATGCGTTTCAGCCCTTTTAAAAGATCAATGCCCGCATCGTTCTTTTCTCCCCTTCCCATATCCGTAATAATCAAATCATACAGGTTCTGTTCATATAATTCCAGCCCCTTTTCGGTCGTACATGCAATATCAATCTGCATATTTTTCTTTATAAGCGCATTCTGAAGCGTTTTGTTATTACTTGGCTTGTCATCCACCCACAGAATCCGCCTGACATGGTTTTGCCCTATCGCGCGGATGACAGGGCTGTCCTCTGTCTTCCATAATTATACACGCGGCGGCAACCCCTTTCTCCTAAAATGCCAAACTGATGGTCTGCTGCGCACTGTTCTTTCCAGTCCTTCCATCACTTGGTGTTTTTGAGTATGTTGTCTGATACCTCCCATCCCCGTAATATATCACCTTGTAATGCTTTCCTTCTTCTGAAATTTCAAAACCAAGAGCCTTCAATGCCTGACGAGTCCTTGCGGACATACCATCATAGTTTTTAAGGATTCTTTTTGCTTCCTCTGCCCTCGTGGCACTGAGCTTTTGGTAATCATTGCTTCTGATAATATCCCGGATAATATCAGCTCTTCTCGAGTTTGTCTGAACCCCTTTAACAGCTTCAGAAAGTGTTGCGAGAAGAAGATCTTTCACCTCTCCCGGATAGAAATCAAACTCATCTCCCATAAACAAAACCGGGACAGAATCTCTGGAATCAAGCTTTGTCTTCAGTCCCTGATTCTCGAATTGCAGCGCTTCATTCGCCCGGGTTAATGCCTCTATCTGATCCTGGAGTTTCTGCATCTCTGCATCAAAACCTTCTAATATCTCATTTGCTTCAGACCGTGCGTCTTCAAATGCCTGCTTACGAATCCTTCTTTCTTCTTCGTCTAATGTATCCAGAAGTTTTGTTGCCTCAGCCTCTGCCGCTCTCTGTGCCTCTTCCGCTGCAAGCCGTTCTTCTCTTTGGCTAATAAGCCTGTCTCTTAACAATGCATTGTTTACACCCTGCCAGGTAAACAGCGTATCCACCATTTGGGCATTACTATATTGGATAACTGACCGGATCACTCTTTCGAGAAGAAAGCTGTCGTATCCAACCGCACTTCTATACAAATATCTCCGATGGCTCATACCCCGTGATGGATAATAGACACCTATCGCACCATAATATTCGTTATTGCCATTGCATTGATTTCTTATCGTTTGATTAAGCCAATTTCCTTCTTCAAGCATCACATGGGCAACACCTTTGAGCCTGCTCGCAAGGAAGGAAACATTAACCGGATCTTCATCGTTGCATGTCTTTGAAACATACACTACCGGAAGATTATAACGAACCTTCCCAGCTATAACACCGACTAACAAATCAATGTTTTCTGCGTTAATCACAGTTGCCGATCTGTGTACCGGAAGCTGATGATCATCTTTCAGATATCCCCGTTCAATTAGAAGCGTTATGAAATGAGGAGTTGAAAACTTCGGATCAGCCTCTAACGCCTCTGCAGTATAGCTGCGATCCAGGCGCACCGCCATCTTCATTGAGTTAAAATTCATAACATAATCAGTGTCCCAGATTGCCCCGTCGTCCTCTTTTTTCTCATAGCGAACAGCAATTATGTTCTGATTGCGGTACTCTTCTATATCAAGCCACAATCTCTCCTCGCCATATCGAATATTCCGTTCGCCATTCCATTGGATTCCAGGAATAATATTATTGGCGTGAGGGCTGCCCTGATTCCATTCTATAACCAGGCGGATAAATGCATCCTTGGTCATTGTCTCATTAATATCGAGAATGGTTGAAAATAATAACATTTTTATAACTCCTCATTTGCATCTTCTAAATCACATCAACTTATGCTTATCCACCTCTGGAAGCGGCATTGCCCTGCCGCCAAAAATCAAGTAACTCTTATGAAGGTATTTGTGTTTTTTTCTAAATCTTTCCCTATCCCCCGTCTTCCACCTCTTCTATACCGTTTTCTTCTACCCCTGCAAAGTATAAAAGACTTACTGCAAAAATAGCAGAGACAAACCATAATCATCTGCTATTTTTGTAGTGTTTTATTTTTCTTTTCCATACTGCCACGTATACCCGCACAATACCCATATAACCTTCTATGTCCATATGAAGGGCAATACCTTTTTTCCGGATTTGACTGCTGGCCGGGCAAAGTTTGATTCATATAACATATTTTTCAATACTTGTCAAGGACTTTCTTTTGTATATACACGGTAAACGCAAGCTTTTTATTTAGGTAGACATATCACTTACATGATATGTCTACCTAATCATTTTTAT
>QXXC01000065.1 GCA_009911305.1 Clostridiaceae bacterium
GTTTCTGAAAAGAAGCCTTTCACTCCTGCTGATTATGAGGAATTGATGGACCCTCAAAATCATGTGGAGCGTGTTGTTTTAAATGAAAACAATGTTTTTGCTTACCTTGAAACCCTTGGTTATGATAGTTCTAAGTTAGTAAAACGCAACGATAACTAACATTATTCTGTTTTCTATACTTGCAAAAAATGGGGTTTTATGAACCCTTGTATAAGTGCGTCCAAAAATACACTTTATTTTTCACTCTTTCCTCTCCCTTTCTTAAATTCTTTATCGTTTTGTGACAATTCAGATTTCCCGAACTGTTACATAGTTTTCTCCTATATCTGCTATTTTACTAATATCCCGCTGATTTTGCAATGTCAACTTTGCTGTGACTATGGAAAAATCAGGATTGATGTTGCTGTTCGCACCTCAATGCATACAAACCGCAAAAAACGCGGCCTGGCTCGGTCGCCGCGTGGTTGTTGACTTGCCGGAAGCGATATGATACACTGGGATTGCTTCAAAATGAAAAGGACTGGTGAATATGAATAAACTTGTTATCATAATTAACGGACAGGGCGGCGCCGGAAAAGATACATTATGTGAATTTGCGGGCGAAGCATTTAAAATCACAAACATTTCCGCCATTACGCCGATCAAAGCGATCGCCAGCCAGCACGGGTGGAACGGCGAAAAGGATCCAAAATCCAGAAAGTTTCTGGCTGATTTAAAACAGGTTTTTGTTGACTATAACGACTTACCTTATATATATTTAACAGCGGAATATGAAGCATTTTTACATAGCCCTTCACAGATTCTGTTCGCGCATATCAGAGAATGCGAAGAAATTGATAAATTCAGGCAGGCTGTACAGATACCATGCATAACTCTTTTGATCCGCAGAGACGGCATGGTTAAAAAATGGGGGAATGGATCCGACGACAATGTTGAAAATTATACATATAATTATGTCTATGACAACAACAGGACGTTGGAGGAGGCCAAAAAGGATTTTATTATGTTTTTACAGGACATCTGGGACAGCGTCACCGGTGAGGCAGTCGGCGCTGGAAACGGCAGGCAGAAACCATTTTCATCTGTATGAACTTAAAGCCTGCCAGTCAGCACTCAGAAAAACTTCCTGAAAGGAGGTGAGCTATTGTGCTTGATATCGCGTGGGTTATTCTCTGCGCCATCCTGGGCGCTCCGCTGATTATCAATCCGAAAAAGGTCGTTGAGCGGCCTGCCTGCAGGATTAAGTCCCCGGCTGTGGTGCGTATCTTGGGCGTTGTCATTATCTTACTCGGCATCCTCCAGCCCGTGATTCACATGATGTAAAGAATCCCGCCGTGGGAAAACGATTGATATTTGCTGGCGCGCCAGAGAATGCGCGCCGGTATGTACCGATCTTTTCAGGACGCCAAATTGCTGTCCCTGCTTTGGCTTAATAGTCAAAGCAATTAGTGTAATCAACTGTACAGCAGGATAACTAATATAATTGATCCAAGGATTAAAGAAAATTGGTATAATATAGCCAATCCAGCCTAAAATTCCACCAAATAATACAAGTAATAAAAATGCTAATACTTTTGTCTTCTTATCATTAATATTAATAGGAGTATCTGATAATGGCAAAACAAACCTTGTTTCAGGATAGAATTTATTCTATCCATTAAAGCATCTGCATTAACAAATTTAACGCCTGCTACCACATTCTTTGAGGGAAATAGTCTACGAATTATACATTCTAATTCTGATCCCTGAGCTTTAACATTAGGATGTAATTCTGAAGCCAATGTAACATAAATATAATTGAAGTATAATTTCACTCTGCTTCTTATTGCTTTCAAATGCAATAACCTAAATTTTTCAAAAGCTCTTAATACATCCTCACTATATCGTCCCGCAAAATCACCAATAGCATTTGAGAATTGCAGAAGGTTCTCCGATATTGACTTCCATTTCATTATAGCCTCTTCTTTAAAAGAAGTAGTGTTTTTTGCCTGAATAATAACTAATTCCAATTTCATCTCTTTCGGCATTGCCAGAGACTCAAATGCATCGTCATTCATTAATATTCCATTAGAAAATATATAAATAGCATCACAACCTCCATCTAATCCTCCACCCATTATCCCGTTTTCAATTTCTTCATCACTTAAGTCGTAATCTTTAACCATTTGTCGGGCAGCTAAAAATTCAAAATATGAGTCTTCATCTTTATAAGATCCATTTTCTTTAAATTCCTGCTTTATGTATTCTTTTAACAAAAGCTGATTATTGGTATAATTTTCATTCGTATTCTCGCCTTTCTACAATCGTATATCACACCCTGCCGCCAGCGCCTCTAACCTTTTTTCAAGCAGCCCGCGGTTTTTCTTTAAAAACTCGCACTCCCAAATCCGGATTACATTCCATCCCAGCCTTTCAAGATGATCTGTAACCTCCTTATCCCTGGCCATATTTCGGGCTATCTTACGCTGCCAATATTCTTTATTCTGTTCCGGATGGGTATTTCTGCAATTATGCCCATGCCAAAAGCAGCCGTCCACAAATATCGCAATCCGCAAATCAGGCAGCACAAAGTCGGGTTTTCCATAAACTTTGTAATTTCTCCTCCAGCCAGTGATTTTGTTTTCTTTAAAATACGCTATCAGCTTTTCCTCTGTTGATTTATTCTTTGAACTCTTTACCGCCCTCATAATTTCCGAGCGTTTTTCTTTATCAAATACATCTGCCATCTTTTTATTTTAACGATACCTTAAGGCCCGGATCCGTCTCATATGTATCAATCAATTCATTATATATCATAATCAGTTTTTCTATGGTTCCCTTATGCCTCGCAGAATCGAATCCACTCCATTCATGAATATTGGTTGATATAAATTGTTCCGCATCTACAATTTCTACATTTTTCAGAATGCCTTTAATACCTGCCAGCGATTTGGCCGCCGGCATACTTTCAGAGACTGTTATAATGAACGGCCGGTATCCTGAATGTATATTATCCAGACACTTATCCATCAATAATTCGCCGGGAGCAGTCGTCACATGTATGATTCAACCATAAAATCCCCGTTCCGGCCTGTCGGCGCATCTGCAACAGAAAAACCATGATGCTCAATTTCCTGTTTATCCCCCATTAACAACTGCATTTTCGCTCCGACCAAATGCTGCAGTACAGCGCCCTGATACATGGTTCCCGGGTTATCCTTTTGTCTTTTTTTCTCCTGGTCCAGCAAATCCCAGACCGCCGAACTGACAGAAGAGCCCGCGTCAATTTTTAAATGAAACGGTTTTGAAGCAAAGAAATCTTTTACCCTGTCAACCCACCACGCTTCAATAACATCCAAATCACAGGCGCCCTGTTCGTTTAATTCATTCAGAAAGGCTGCATAATCCTCCATATTTTTAATGCTTCCCCTGCTGGTGCGTCCTCCTTCAGCCGCCAATACCTTAACAATACCATAATCCGCCAATATCGACTGCACCGCGGCTTTACTTAACCCGGCTACCTGTCCCGCGCTTTCCGCCTTTAAATCCGCGCAGCGGAGCGGAAGCCCGTTCTGTTTTGCCTTTCTGGTGACAAATAAAACGACTGACAACGGTCCTTTTGTATGAATTTTGTTTTTTCGCTTATATTCCAACAACTGCTCTTGTATCGTCATTTTGCGCTTCTCTTTCTTTCGCTCTCTGAACTTTGGCCTGCGCCGCCAAAGGAAATAATAAATGTTCTGCCAAAAAATGGACTGCCGGAACAGCAACTGCATCTCCCATCGCCATATATGCGTCATTATATTTCTCAGGAAGCCAGCAATTCTCCGGGGCGCCCATTAACCGGGCTGTTTCACGCGCTGTCAGAAGCCTCGTGTGAATGACTCCATTTCTTTTCATCACTAATATCTGGCGGCTGCTCCCGCCCTTTGGGGTTCGCAGGCATCCTGCAATCCCATCAAATCTAAGCTCCAGCCTTTGTTTTCCGCACCTCGTTCTTTTATAGCCTGTCACAGCTATATTATCGCGCTCCTCCAGTAATTTCTCATGCCTTTCTGACAATAGCTTCAATAGCTGATTCGTTTTCTCACTCTCATCAACAGGAGCATCCCACTCAATGATATCCGACAACTGACATTGCCTGCCTCCGGGCGCCGGCATATTCCACCACACCCAATCTTTCAGCCCGGACGCCGCCCTCACAATACTGTCTGGATGAAGCCAAACAGGCCCCTGTGAACACAGATGCGCCGGTAAAGGTATCTCCCTCCTCACAGCGATAATAAATATTCTCGGCCTGGATTGAGGAATCCAGCTTTGCGCATTTAACCTGACAGCGCCGGCCCGATAACCGCGCTTGAGCAAATCATTGTGTAAAATAATGTAGTTCTCTCCCTCATTTGCTGAAATAAGCCCTTCTACATTTTCAGCCGCCAGAATATCAGGCATTTCCTCCATCTCATCCATTGTCCGCAGCCATTGCCATACCAAACCGCTTCGATTTGCGAGAATCCCTTCTCCCTTTCCTGCCAGCATAAATCCTGGCACGGGAAACTGGCCCACGATAAATCTGCATAAGGCAGATCCTGTCCGCAAACAGCGCGAATATCTTCCAGGTGAAAATGACTGGAACCGTGATTCTTAACATATACCTCTGCTTTTTGCCTGCTGATATCATTCGCCCAAACCACATTAAAAAACGGCTTCAGGGAATGTGTCACCAGTCCGCTCCCAGCGAAAAAATCGAATGCTGTTAAGCGCTGTATCGTTTGATTGAATATTACTGCCAAAGGCGACGCTCCTTTCGTCTGTCCCTGCCTTTCCAAAACTGCCTCTAAATCCATTATATCAAAATAAAGGAAAAATACAAGACCGTTTCAAACATTTGTTCTCTCCCGGCTACCGTCCGGACAAGCTTTGAACGGTTGCCTTTCTCATATTATTACTGTTTCCCCGCTTCCATCAAGTTGAAATTTCACAGCATAAATGATACAATACAATCATTATAAAAATATCCTGCCTCAAATTACAAATCCTGCATAACTTGTACATACCATCTGCCGCGTTGCCGTCAGTCAACGATGCCACCGCATCGCCTCCTTCCTCCGCCTTGCAGGCTGACAAAATATTCGGCGCCGGCAGTGCGATTACCGGCCGGATGGAGCATATACCCGGGCAGCGAAAGAGGAAAACGCACGATGTCTGTTGAAATTCGGGGAATAAAAGGCTATGAGTATCAATATTTAGCGACTGTATATATGGCACTGCAATATTTATCTGAAGATACGGTCAATATCTATGTAGAAGCCGAAGAAGATGCAAAAATTATATATGGCGATCCTAAGATGCGCAAAGAACGTTTCATACAGGTGAAACAGCATGATAAACCTGTTACCTTTGCTGAAGTATGCGGCTGGCTTGGCCATTTCGGCAATCGGCAGGCAGCGCGTTTTTTGCTCAAAAACATCCAAACCGAGGGCAGTCAGGCGTTATTTATAACCACCGGGCGCTGTGAAGATCGCCTGCTTCCGTACCTGGAGCAGGAATGCTTTGACGCGGATCCCCTGCGGAAAGCGGCTGCGGACGCAGGACAGACGGCTGCGGAACACAGGCGGCGGGCCGCCGTCAGACAGCAGGATGCAACGGATATCAGAACCTGTCTGACCACGCAGCCCGCAAATACGAAGCTTGAAAGAGAACGCCTGGCCGCGCTCCAGGATTTTTTTGCTGAAATTACGGACTCACAGCTCAGAACGCTTCTGGGGGACGTACGAATTGCCGAACAGCAGAGCTATGAAAAGGTACGGACGCTTACCGCGTCGTTACTCAATACCCGCTACGCCGTCCGATCCGGAGAGATACCTCATGTGATCGAATTGCTGGAACAGTGTGTCCGGCATGGCCGTGACAGCGGCGGCGACATTGCGCCTGACATAAAACGGGTACTGAATCAATACACGCAGCGGCTTCTGCCACGTGATCTGCAGTATCTGGAAGTTCCTCATCAGCCGCTTTACAGCGGACAATTGGAAAACCAGAACGTTCTGCTGTTTACCGGACTGCCATTTTGCGGTAAGACGATCACCGCCCAGGCCATCGCCCAGGGATTTGCCGCCAGGGGTTATGACATCCATCCAACCGATGATATAAACGAGGGGATGGCATTCTTAAATCATTGTACCCATTCCAAAAAGCTGCTGCTCCTGGAAGACCCCTTTGGTTCCATGCACGCCTCAGAAAACCGGACGGAACAGGCGAGAAAGCTGCGCCGCCTTGTCCTGGAAAAGTCATCAGCAGACAGCAAATTGATTGTGACGACAAGAAAAGACATCCTTTTTACAGCTTTTGACAAAAAGGAGCTTGCAGAATGTTCCATCGGCGGCCTCCCATGGAATGACCTGACAATGCAGGATATCTCCTTTGCACAGAAAGCCTGGCGCGCCGTTTATGGAGACAGTGATGAGAGCGCGCAGTGCTTTTCGCGGATCGCCGGATATATCCTCCAAAAGGAGAAGGGAGTTTTTCTCGAAATCGGCGAAATCTGCAATCTGAAACGAACATTTCCCCATGTACATGCGCTTTCCTGCCAAACGGATGAAGAAATCCTGCGGCATGCGCGGATTAGCTCAGAAGATGTAGTGGATAAACTCCGCGGCGAGGGCGGGGACGCTGTCCGAATCGTTCTGGGGCTGGGCTTTACATGCGATACGATCCGCAAAACCTCCTACCAGGATCTGGCATATGTTTTATCTGACGCGACTGAATACCCGGCGCTGTTTCACTTCCGGAAAAAATCCCGCAGCGTGCGTATGACGCTGGGCGGCAAAAGACCGCCGGAACAGGGCGAAAAAAAGCAAAAAACCGCCGCATATGCGGGATACAGCCAGACTTTTCAATTGTCAGCCGAAGAAAGCCGTATACTGAGCCGGCTCGAACAATATGGTTACATCTTTATCGACAGGCGAACCAAAGACATCCGTTTTCAGCACCCTGTATTCTGCTATGCGGCCAGGCTCCTGCTGCTAAAAGAGCTGGATGATGCCCTTGACTGCGCGAAATATGCCCAGACCGCGCGCCGGGCCCTGGGAGCGGCCAATAAGAATGTCAATCTGTGCGCGTTAGAATTTCTGGATGCCTGTGTAAAAGAAAATGACGCATACAGGAAAGACCTGCAGTCCGAAATGTTTGAAGCGCTGAATTCAAGATACCCGGCTGTCAGGGACAGGGCTGTCCTCCTGCTTGAAACCGGCTTCTCAGAGCTTCCCCGCGAGCGTCAGGAGCAACTGCTGGATGCAGTCAGGGATACGGCATTTGATCAATACCTGCTGTGGGAAAATGGAGAACTGATGGTCAATCCCAAAGAGACGATCGAGCCGTCCCTGTCGGATATACTCCCCCGCCGCAGAAAGCCGCCCCTGACACCGGAACAAATCCGGGCAGTCGCGACAAAAGCAGACCTCTCTCCCAAACAGATGCTTGACATCCTGCAGTCGCCCCTGCGGAAAAATCTGCCCCTGGCATTTTTAAATATTGCCCTGGATTATGACGAGAGCGTGATCCGTGAGAAAGCAATCCGCCTGTTGTTTCAAAATCATGCCGGACAGCTAAAGCTAAGCCATTACTTAAATGAATGGGACAATTTTAATGTCATCTGCCAGATGTTTCAGGGAGCGCTGCAGGCGTGGCCGGCATATTCCGAAGAGGACAGGGGGACGCTCCTGCGCTATTTTACCGCCCAGCTCGGGAGAGTATCTGTCTCCATGCAGGCAAAAAATTTCCTGGAAAATTTTGCGGATGAATATTATTTCGACGGGCTGTCATGGGAATGCTTCAGCGAAGATGAAATAAAGCTGCTGTGGGAGACATGGTGCGCGGTATTTACAGAATTTCTCCGGCAGTTCCAGGTAGATTTTCTGAATATGCACGAGCCGCATATGGATGCGTGCATGCGCAAAATGGCAACGTATGTCAAAAACCCGGCGCTTCTTAAGCCGCTTTTTTACGCCTGGAACGGATGGCTGTCCAGAGTCTCCTGCCCTGACGATTACGGCATGTCCCTGGCCGCAAATATCCTGCTTTACCTGCCGCCGGATCCCGATCGCTTTCAGTTGCTCCGCCAGATGCTTGAGACGACCGATTCCACCAGCCTTCTCACATCCCATATACGCCATATCACAGACGGCTGGAAACATCTGACCGGCCGGGAGCGCGGGCTTGTAAAGCAGCTTCTGGCTGCCCCGCGTAAGGATTTACCGTGGCTTAAAGCCATCATCCTGACCCGGGAACAGATACCGGAAGAACTGCAGGCGCAGATACTGCACAATAAACCTGTAAACAGCGCGTCAGAATGGCTGGCCGCCCTGCGCACGGAAGATCTGCTGCAGCCATGCCTCAATGTATACTGCGGATACCCGCAGCCCCTGTGGTGGAACGGGTATCATCACGCTGCCCGCCGCCGGTGGACCGAAGTGATTGCAAAAGAACTGGAAACTGACTGTAACACGCAGGACAGGCCGTTTCAGATCGCCTTAAGGGAGTTTATACAATGGGAATATGACAGAAGCCCTCTCTTTCAGCCATACCGTGAAGCGCTGTGGGAGACGCTGCTTACAGATGTACCGAAGAAAAACGCCGTTTTCGCACAACTGCTGCGGACCACCGTGACGACAAACCAGACAAATAAGGAGCTTTGGGACAGATATTTTCAGCGCTGTGATGACACGGAGCGCGCAGCGTCATGCAAGCAAATCGCAGATGTCATAGAGTCCGTGGAATATTTCCAGGATGAGCGCGGGTGCCTGGAGCTGTTTAGTGGAGCGATTGTAGAGAAGTATCTGTATCCGCTGCTGCCAGCGGATGAAAAACTGAAAGATCTGTGCTTTACCATGAAGAAGCTCCTTCGGATTTTCGGCATCCCGTCAGAAGAACGGCTCTTTGATACGGATGAGGAGGAAAATATACCTGACAAGATAGCCACCCTGTTTGAGGCAGGCGTATTGGGCCATTACCGGAAGGATCCGCCGCGCATGAAACTCACCGACATCCTCATACGCAGTGTGATGCAGGATGCCGGATGGAAATCAGAGGAGCTGAACCAGCAGTTGGAAATATGCAGGCGCGCACGCATAGATTGTGGACACGCACAGGCAGAACAGTTCCAGGACGCCTATCCTCTGGAAAACTGGATTGGGCAATAACGGGAAACTGCAAATCATTACTTGTGTATCATAAAAATCTCTGCTATTTTTAATCATTGACATTATTTCCTGTCTTTGCATATAATAATCGCATAAGACAGGCTTTAATTAACTGAATACGAAAAGCAATTAGATATTGCGGAACATGAAAATATTATTGTTTTTGAAAGACACAATATGGGGGACACACGTTTTAAAGGATTATATTGTGATAAGACAGTTGCATTAAACAAGAATTTACGAACAGATAACGAGCGTTGCTGTGTTCTTGCTGAAGAACTTGGCCATTATTACACTGCTTCTGGAAATATATTCGATCAATCTAAAGTCGAAAATCGTAAACAGGAACGCGCTGGAAAATTATGGGCCTATGATAAATTAATCGGCCTCTCCGGAATCATCCAGGGCCACCGCGCCCAATGCCGCAATCGTCACGAACTGGCCGTCTGGGAGTAACCGAAGAATTCTTACAGGAAGCTTCAGATTGCTATAGACAAACATACGGTACCATAGCCGAAATTGACTACGCCTTCAAAGAGATCATGACGGATGAGCAGGCCCGGATCGGCTTCCTGTCCGCCGTCTTAAATCTCAATCCGGCCGATGTCCGCAAAACGGAGCTGTTAAATACCAGCCTGAGGAAACTGCACGAGGATGAAAAACAGGGTATCGTGGACGTTCGGATCCTCATGAACAATAACACTGAAATTGGCCCTGCCTGGTTTACAACCACACAGAAAACAGATAATGTGATGAAAAAAATATACATGCAGACATTTCCGGAAGAAAGGGAAAAGGTAGATGATATGATAGATAACTACTTTGAGGATATCATGTAACATGAAATACAACACAAAATAAAAAAGCCCAGTAGATCTGGACTTTCTAAAGAGCACGAGACGGGATTCGAACCCGAAGCGGAAGCTTTATTCTATATAGGGTTTAAGGTATCGTGTGA
>QXXC01000066.1 GCA_009911305.1 Clostridiaceae bacterium
TGAAGGAGCTGGAAAATGCCTCTGCAAAATTTCATATATCCCGCCTGGAGGCCCTGAAAATTGAAACACAGCATAGCCTGGAGATGATGTTCGGCAATCAGCTTGACAGCATAGACAGGGCCATGAGGGACATTTACTCAGCCAGCTATTACCACAGCGCATATGAGCTGCAAAACGGGTTTGGGATCGGCTGGGACATAGCGGGGATTGACCAGGCGCATATTGAAAAAATCATCAGCAAACCATGGGCGGCGGATGGAAAGAATTTTTCTGAGCGCATCTGGAATAATAAGCAAAAACTGATCTCAGAGGTGCATAAAGAGCTGACACAAAACGTCATGCTGGGGGAGGATCCCCGCAAAGCGATTGACGCCATCACAAAGAAGATGAACGCTTCAAAGTACAATGCAGGGCGCCTGGTCATGACTGAAGAAGCTTATTTCAGCAGCGCGGCACAAAAGGACTGTTTTACCGCCCTGAATGTTGGGAAGTATGAGATCGTGGCAACGCTCGACTCCCATACATCCGACATATGCCGCAGCCTTGACGGCCAGATTTTCCCCATGGAAGATTTTGAGCCGGGAGTGACAGCCCCGCCATTTCATGTGTGGTGCAGAAGTACAACGGTTCCGTATTTTGACGATGACAATGGCCAGCCCGGGGAGCGCTCCGCAAGAGATGGGAAAACGGGAAAAACCTACTTTATCCCTGCTGATGTGAAATATCAGGAGTGGAAAAAAGCCTTTGTGGACGGCGCAGATAAATCCGGCTTTGACGCGGCGCATAACGGCGCAATGAACTATAAAAAGTTGCAGGGAGCTACGTACAGTGATACAATTGATTCAGGTAGCTGGCCCGGCATAAACTATACGCATGCATATACGAAAAAGGAAGCCTCTGACCGGCTCCGATCCGCGTATGGGATACAGTTTCACGACTCGAAAAAATACCCAATGGACGAAGGGCTTCTTTCGGACTGTGTTGGGTGGCTCGATTCGTTCAGCCGGCAGTATGAAGGATTTATGGGGAAAAATCCCTGCAAGATCCCGGTGATTGCGAATAAAGCCCCGTCTGTGATGAAAAATACAGTTGGGTATTACAGACATTATGTGAATACGCCTGATGTTGAGGTCCTTGCTTTGAACGGCCTTTATCATTCGGATACGGAAGCTTTTCAAAAATACATAGAATGGTGTGTAAAATTAAAGTGGTATCCAGAGAACGCGACGATACATAAAACATTTGTGCATGAATTTGGGCATCATGTGTCGAACTCGATGAGATGGATAACAGGTAATCCGAACTGGCAGCATAAATTTATCCGGGAATGTATTCAGGATTTCAAAAAAGTGGAACCTAATTATACATGGGCTACTCATGTTGGGATGAAGGATTATGTTTCAGAATATGGTTCAAAAAATGAGGGGGAATTGTTTGCCGAAGCATTTGCCGAATATTTCGGCGGGGAAAATCCGCGGGAGTTTGCCAGAATATTCGGCAAAAAGTTAAATGAATTATTGAAAGGGATAAGGTGAAATGGAAAAACGGGAAATTTATAGCGACATGCCGCCTCAGACATTCATGCAGGATGGGTATGAGTATCTGGGAGAGGATGGGCAGTGGCATATTAAAGATGATGCTCCGGAATGGGCGAAAAAAGAGTTTGACGAATTTAACGCAATGATAAACCCGATCCCTGATGAAGACGGGCTTATTATCCAGGGATAAACAGTTTATCAGACAGAATGAAAAGGAAACAGGCACTTTTGAAATGATTCAGGAGTGCTTTTTTCGTGTTGATAAGGAAGAAAAGAGGGATTGTAATGATAAAGATTACTTTAAAAAACGGTGATATGTGCATCTGGAAGAGCGGAGAATTTACGGATTACAAGTACGACGGAAAATGTTTTTATTGTTATAAAAGACAAAGAATGGATTGGGCTATATAACATCGACAGCATTGTTTCCGTGATTATTAATTAACTGCAGTCCAGGGCACGGGCCTATGTTCAGTGAAAGGATGGAAAAAGAAATGAAGAAAGCGGAATTTATCGCGCTCGGCATCAGTGAAGAACTGGCAGCCAAAGCGGAGAAAGCCTCTCAGGAGGAATGGAAGGACTATGTGGAAAAGTCAAAGCATGATGAAGTTGTGGAGGAAAACAAGACGCTGAAAACGTCTGTTTCTGACCGCGACAGGCAGCTTGAAACCCTGAAAGCGTCGGCGGGAGACAATGAAGAACTGAAAAAGCAGATCGAAACCATGAAGCAGCAGAACGCAGAACAGGAGAAGGCCCACAAGGCGGAGCTGGCGCAGCTTAAGCTTGACAACGCCATCGATGCGGCTCTGACGGCTGCAGGGGCCAAAAATGGCAAAGCAGTGAAAGCCCTGCTTGATGTCTCAAAGGTGAAGCTGGGGGAAGACGGGAAGCTGGGCGGATGGGATGAACAGCTTGCGGCTGTCCAGAAATCGGATCCCTATCTGTTTGCTGATAAGCAGAAGAACCATTTCCGCGGATTCCAGCCGGGGGCATCCGGGGACAAAAAGCCGGGGACAAAGGTGGATATGTCAAAAATGAGCTATGAGGAGCTGGCTGCCTATATCGAGAACAACCCGGACGCGGAATGAGCACATTTCAGAAAGGATAATGAAAAATGGCTAAATTTGATGCAAAGAGCTTTAACGAAAGGGCATTCGGGAAGTATATGTCCGCTATCCCCAATGTGAAGCTGAACAAGCTGCGGGAATCCAGGGCGATTGTTTCAGACCAGCGGCTGCGGGATGCATTTATTACCAATTCGCAGACAGGGACGGTTTACGCCGTCCTTCCGTTCTTTGGGCTGATCGGCGGCGACGCGCTGAACTATGACGGGGAAACAGACCTGACCTCTGAAAGGACTGACACTTTTGAACAGGGTGTTTTCGTTTATGGGCGCATGAAGGGCTGGACGGAAGCTGATTTCTCCTATGACGTAACCGGGGGCGTTGACTTCATGGCAAACGTGAGAAACCAGATCAACCGCTACTGGAATGAAGTGGATCAGGGTACCTTGCTGGCGATCCTTGAAGGTGTCTTCGGCATGGCCGCAACCGGGAAGGGGGCGATCAAGGCGGCGAACGCCGAATTTGTGGATAAGCACACACATGACATTTCTGACGGTGCGACGAAAGAAGATCAGCGCGTCGGCGCAACGTCCCTGAACGTGGCCATCCAGAAGGCTTGCGGCGACAACAAGCAGAAGTTCAGCCTTGTAATTTGCCATTCCACCGTTGCCACGAACCTTGAAAACCTGAAACTTCTGGCATACCTGAAATATACGGATGCGGAAGGGATCGAACGTGACCTTGGATTGGGGATGTGGAACGGACGGCTGGTGATCGTTGATGATTCTATGCCCGTTGAAGTAGTTCCCGCAGTTACAGCTTCGGAAGGGGTTCAGGCGCAGGATTCCTATACAAAGTACACCACTTATATTTTGGGCGAAGGCGCTATCGGCTTTGAACCTGTTGGAGCGAAGGTCCCTTATGAAATGGTGCGTGACGCAAAGACAAAGGGCGGGGAAGATACCCTTATTTCCAGGAAGCGCAACGCCGTGAGCGTGGCGGGCATTTCTTACCTGAAAGCGTCACAGAAAACCAACAGCCCCACGGACGAGGAACTGAAAAAGGGTGAGAACTGGGCGCTGGTAAGCAACGGCGACAACAAGACGATCAGCCATAAAGCAATCCCTATTGCCCGCATTATTTCCCGTGGGTAAGAAAGGGAGGCGCTATGCTTGAACGGGTAAAGAAACGGCTGGAATCTTTTGGCTACGCTCTGAAGGATGGGGATGAGGCCGCGTTGGCCTTTTCCATCCAGAAGGTTGAGAATACAATAAAAAATGACTGCAATGTCCCTTCTGTCCCGGAAGGGCTGGAGACGGTCGCCATTGACATGGCAGCCGGTGAATTTTTATCGGCAAAGAAAACATTTTCACCGGATGATATTGAAGGGCTTGATCTGGATTTTGTGGTAAAACAGATATTGGAAGGCGATACCAACACGGTATTTGCAACCGGGGAAGCAAGCCTGACGCCGGAACAGAGGCTGGATCGCTTCCTAAATTATCTTCTGACGCACGGACGGGATGAATTTTCCTGTTACAGGAGGATCCGATGGTAAAATCACTGGAGGCGGCCAGAAAGGCCGCGAGACGGGCGCAGGAAGCCACATATGAGGGCATATGCTCCGTTATCGAGTACCGCACGGTAAGGGATGAACAGACGAAGCTGTCACATGAAGCGGAGGTCGTTGTGCATGAAGTCCGGCCGTGCAGGCTGTCCTTTGAAAAGCTGGATGCCGCCATCCAGACAGAGACGGCGACAGCCGTTTCACAGGGCATTAAACTATTCCTGTCTCCGGAAATAAGGGTAAACAGCGGTTCAAAGATTGTCGTTACCCAAAACGGGGTGACGGGGGAATATACCGCAAGCGGGAAGCCCGCCGTATACCCCACGCACCAGGAAATCATCCTTAAGCTGTTTGAAGGGTGGGCCTGATGGGGAAGATGGGAACCTTCCGTGCTTCTGATTTGAAAAAGCTCCAGGCGCGGCTGAACCAGATAAAGGCCGGAGAAACGCAGGCATTTGTGGAGGAATGCGCCAGGGAACTTGCCGCCCGTCTGCTTGCAAAAGTTATAAAGAGAACGCCTGTGGGAGAATATCCCAAAGGTTCAGGGAAGAAAGGCGGCACGTTAAGGCGGGGCTGGACTTCCCGGCAGCCCGGTTCAGGATCGGGAGGGAGGAAAACCAGCGGCGCAAAGAGTTATGCTGACAGCCTGAAGATCAACCATTATGGGAATTTTCTTGTGGTTGAGATCATTAATCCGGTTGAATATGCCTCCTATGTGGAATACGGGCACAGGACAGCGGGTCACCGGGGATGGGTTCAGGGACATTTTATGCTTACAATATCAGAGCAGGAGATCCAGGAGGCAGCCCCGCGGGTGCTTGAATCAAAAATCAGGAAGTTTTTGGGGGAGTGCATGAGATGATCCATTCGATTATTGAATCCATCAGCCGTTCTATATATACGGAATTTGGCGATGCGTACAGCATCTGCAGGGAAGCGAAAAAGCAGGATTTAAAAAAGCCCTGTTTTTTTATATCCTGTATCAATCCCACAGACAGGCTGTTCCTGAACCGGCGCTATTTCAGACAGAACCCATTTTGCATCCAGTATTTCCCCGCAGACGGCCTGCGCGGGAATGAAGAGTGCCTGGAGGCAGCGGAACGCCTCTTCGTATGTCTGGAATATCTGGATGTCGGCGGCGATTGGGTAATGGGGACAAAACTGAAGTACGAAGTAGTGGACGGCATCCTGCATTTTTTTGTGAATTACGATATGTTTGTTTACAGGACGGCTGAAACTTTCCCGGTTATGGAAGAGGTTTCATCTGAAACTTCCGTGAAAGGTTAGGTGATGGAATGGCAGGGAGAAAGAAAATCCCGGAAGCAGCGCAGGAAAACGTAAGGGAAAAGGGAAAACGGTTTTCCAAAGAACAGTTGCTTGCATCGGAGCGCTTCCGTGAAAGAAGGGATATCGTGGACGCCCTTTTGGATAATGGCAGGCAGTATACGGTAAAAGATGTGGAAGAAGCGATAGGAAGATATATGAAAGGCAGGGTGAAATAAGAATGGCGTTAGGAGGCGGGATCTTTACAACCCAGAACAAGGGATTGCCCGGGGCGTACATCAACTTTGTATCAAAGTCGGCCGCAAACGCGGACCTTTCTGACAGAGGGATTGCAACCATGCCCCTGGAGCTGGACTGGGGAGTCTCAGGCGAAGTGTTTGAGGTGACAAACGGAGATTTCCAGGAAAACAGCATGGAGATTTTCGGTTACAAATATACGAGCGACAGGATGAAGGGACTTAAGGATCTGTTCCTGAATACGCAGACCTTTTACGGGTACCGGCTGAACGGCTCAGGAAAGAAAGCGGAAAATGACCTGGCGGAAGCGCTGTACTGCGGGATCCGCGGGAATGACTTAAAAATCGTCGTGCAGGTAAATGCGGATAATGAAGCCATGTTCGATGTAAAAACCGTCCTGGGGACGGCTGTGGTGGATGAGCAGACGGTTTCAACGGCGGATGGGCTGGCGAAGAACAAATATGTGACGTGGAAGAGCGGCATAACGCTGGCGGAGACGGCCGGGCTTCCTTTGGCCGGAGGTGAGAACGGGGAGGTAAGCGGCGCGGACCATCAGGCATACTTAGACAGGATTGAATCCTATTCATTCAACACAATGGGGGTCGCCGTGACGGATGATACAACCAAATCTCTGTACGCGGCATTTAACAGACGGCTCCGGGATGAGATGGGGGTGAAATTCCAGCTTGTCCTTTACGACTATGCAAAAGCAGATTATCCGGGGGTGATCAGCGTAAACAATAAAGCCCTTGACGACGGGTGGGGCGAGGCGGCCCTTGTGTACTGGGTGACAGGGGCCAGCGCGGGCTGCCCGGTCAATAAAAGCAACCAGAATAAAAAGTACGACGGAGGCTTTGCCGTTGACACGCCGCACACGCAGAACCAGTTGAAAGAAGCCATTCAGGCAGGGAAATTTACGTTCCACATGGCCGGGGCTGATGTCCGTGTGCTGGAGGATATTAATACAATGGTCACTGTGTCCGACACGCAGGGAGAGATTTTTAAAGATAACCAGACGATCCGGGTGATGGATCAGATTGGCAACGATATCGCGGTTCTGTTTGGCACAAAGTATCTTGGCATTGTACCGAATGACGCGGCGGGGCGGATTTCCCTCTGGTCAGACATTGTAAAGCATCATGGGCAGCTCCAGGAGATCCGGGCGATTGAAGATTTTTCGGATGCGGATGTAAAGGTGGCCCAGGGGGACACTAAAAAATCGGTTGTCGTTACAGATGCGGTGACGGTTGTGAATGCCATGGGGAAACTCTACATGACTGTGACAGTGGCATAAGAAGAGGAGGTGAGAAGAATGGGCAATGTGACAATGAGAGCAAAAGATTCTATATTTGCGGCTTTAGCAGAGTGCTTCATCACAATCGGGACAAGGCGCTATAATTTCATGCAGGCGATTAATCTGGAAGTAAAGTTCGAGAAGAATAAGACAGAAGTCCCCATCCTTGGGAAAACCGGAAAAGGGAACAAGGCTTCCGGGTGGAAGGGTACGGGCAGCGCAACCTTCCATTACAACACTTCCATCTTCCGGCAGATGATGCTCCAGTATAAGGACACCGGGGAAGATACTTATTTTGAAATCCAGATTTCCAATGAGGATAAGACTTCCGCAGTAGGGCGGCAGACCATGATTCTGATGGACTGCAACATTGACGGCGGTATTCTGGCGAAGTTTGACGCTGACGGCGAATATCTGGATGAAGATATGGATTTCACCTTCGAGGATTTCAAGATGCCGGAAACGTTCAGGGATCTGGAAGGTTTTCTTACCAACTAAACAGCATTAAAAGCCTTTGTGTGGTGTTCATATAAGCCCATATAAGGATTTTTTATGAAAATATAAGGAGTGTAAAAATGTCTAAATTCAGCAAATTTATGAAGTCCAATAAGGCCGTCAAAGAGAATGGTTTTTATGCGCCGACTCGCTCTCTTTGTGACGGGGACGGAAATCCCCTTAAATGGGAGTTCCGGCATATTACGTCAAAGGAAAATGAAGACTTACGGGATTCCTGTACCATTGATGTACCGATTACCGGGAAACCTAATATGTTCCGGCAGAAAGTGAAGTCCGGCCTTTACATTCAGAAGATGGTTGCCGCTTCCGTGGTGGTCCCTGATCTGTATGATAAAGAATTACAGGATTCCTATGGCGTCATGACACCGGAGGAATTGCTGCTGGCTATGGTTGACGATCCCGGAGAATACAACGAACTGGCTTCCTTCGTCCAGAGATTCCAGGGCTTTAACGTATCGTTTGAGGACAAGGTGGGCGAAGCAAAAAACTAATAGAGGAAGGGGACTGGGAAGCGAATTTCGCTTACTTTGCCCTTCTGAAATTACATATCCTGCCCTCTGCATTCCTGGGGCTGGATGAACAGGAGAAGGCGTTTGTCATAGCGGCCGTAAAGGTAAAGATGGAAGCGGACAGGAAGAAAGAAAAGGAAATGAAACGCAGAGCTGGAAAAGGAAAGAGGGGCAGGTGACAGAGGATGGGATCCATCGGCACAGCAATCGAATTGCAGGACAATTTCACAGGCGTCCTGTACCAGGTGATCAGCTCTGTCAACCTGGGGCTTGCCGCCATGGAGGATTTGCACAGAACCATGAGCGCGCCGGTTGACATGTCCTCCATCGAAGGGGCAAGGGAATCCGTCAACCAGGCGGCGCTGGCCGTCAGGGAGCTGGACGCGGCTTTTCAGGGAATGGGTTCCTCTGCCCCCGGTCCGCCGGCTGCGCCGGCCCCACAGGGCGTAGAGCCCCCGCCCGCGGTGGGGGTTCCATTTCAGTGGCAGACAGGCAGCCCGGAAGTATTTACCGGAAGCGGGATGGAACGGTTCCGCCAGGAGATGCAGAGCGCAAACGCCATGCTTTTGCAGCTAAGCAATTCGCAGAACCTTATTGCAAGGCAGGCATATAATACAGAATTCTTCCCTCCAGAAGCGTTCCAGGATGTAAACCGGATGGCGGGAAGGATTGACTGGGTAAGGGACCGCATCCGGCAAATTGAAAATAATCCCCTGAATATAGGGACAGGTACAGTGAATGCAGGGCTGGAGCAGTTGCGCGGGCAGCTTGGCCAGGCGATCCGGGAGCAGGAGAACTTAAACCGGACTTTGGATAATCTGGACGCGCAGGCGGCAAATGAAGCATATTTGAGGCTGGAGCAGACGATCGGGAATACCGAACGGTATATCCGGGACAATGTGGATGAGCAGGGCCGGTTTAACCG
>QXXC01000067.1 GCA_009911305.1 Clostridiaceae bacterium
CGGCCGGATGTGATGATGCAGACGGAATGGACGCAGAAAGGACGGCTGTTCCTGTATGAGGAACTGAAAAAGCATGGGATTTATCCAATGATAGAGAGGGCGGCATAATGAAACTGATTAAAATTTACACCGGCCACGTCCAGTTAAGAACGGATGACGAAGAATTCCGCGATATCCGTATCAACGATCTGTTATCCGTATCGGACGGGGATGTGGAACTGGTGGCGTCCGTTGACTGCCTGACCAATACCATTGTGGAAGACGGGATCGGCGGGGATGATTTCATCGCTGAACTTCCGGGAATGAAAACTCTTGAATGCAGCATTATCGGGAGCGTGAAGGAGGGGAGGTTTGTGAAAGCCATTGACCGCTACCCCCCTGCCGACGTTGTGATCACACGGATTGACAACACAAAGTTTTCTTACATGCTGGGCGGTGATGTTACAAAGGGATTTTATATCGGCGGTTATGTGGGGCATGGCGCCCCGGCTTATATAGACGGGAATAAACTGTACCAGCGCCACTCCTGTATTGTCGGGAATACCGGATCCGGCAAGTCCGAAACACTGGCGAAGATTTTAGAGGAAACCTCCCGCCTGCCGGGCGCGAATATCATCCTGTTTGATATCCATGGGGAGTACGGGAAGCTCTCCTATGTGGACAATATCCGTCTGGGGCCGGATTTCCCGTTCCCGCTGTGGCTCCTCGGGTTCCAGGATGTAGTTGCCAATTTGCTCCGGGTAAAGGAGGAGTCGGCGACGGTTGTTTCATCGGCGCTGCGCAAATGCTTTAAAAAGCTGTGCCCGGATGCAAATGAAGGAAAGCCCCATTACTTTGATTTTGAAGCGCTGAGGGGGGAGATTGCGTCCCTGAATGATTCCGTCATCATTACCGGCTATACCAAAGAAGGAGCCCCAAAGACGGCAAAGGGGGAGTATAACGGCAAATTAACCGGGATTCTGAACCTGATGAAGAATTTATCCTCTGATAAACGCTACTCCTTCCTGTTTGCCGGGGATGGCCAGGAATACCTCCCTCTCCTGCTCAACCGCATGATGGGAGGGAATAAACCGGTGAAAAACATTGACCTCTCCGGCGTGCCGCATGATGTCGCCATCCCCATTATCGGGGCAATTACAAAGCTGGTATTTGACATCCAGCGGAGGACAGGCCCGGACTTCCGGCCCATTACGCTGGTATGCGACGAGGCCCATGTCTACATACCGGATAATTTCCAGCTCTCGGCCTCTGAAAGGCGCATGGTGGAGGTTTTTGAGGGTATAGCAAAAGAGGGGCGCAAGTTTGGGATTACGCTGTTTGTGGCTTCCCAACGTCCATCCGAGCTCAACAAAACGATCATGGCGCAGTGCGCAGGCTTTATTGTCGGGAAGCTGAATAATGAAAGCGACAAGTCCATGATTAAGGGCCTGCTCCCGGAGGGGAATGAAAGCGTGGTTGACAGCGCGTCCATGTTTTCCCCGGGCGATGTGCTGGTGGTTGGGGACGCCGCCCCGATCCCGTTAAAAATCCATGTGGAGCTCGCAAAGGAGCGGCCGCAGTCCAGGACGATTGATTTCTGGGATGAATGGGGCAGGAGAGGACGGATGCAGGATTACTCGGGACTGGTAGAAAAGTATCTGAATGAATAGCCTTCTATGGTTAATATATCACACATGCCATTGATGGATAAATGATGAGGCCCGGCATGGATGCGGGCCGGAAAGGAGCATATGGAACGATTATCGTTAGATGAACTGACAGGCGGCGCGCTGCAGGAAAAATTCGGCCGCGCCATGGAAACCGTTGTCCGGAATATGCAGGATCCAAACACGCCCTGGAAAGTCAAACGGGCCATTACGATCCGGCTGACCTTCCAGCAGAACGAGGACAGGGACGATGCCACGGTATGTGTGTCTGTGGACACAAAAACCGCCCCTGTCAAGCCGATCGAGACACGCATGTCGATCGGTACAGATTTGGGTACAGGGGATGTTTACGCGCAGGAATACGGCAGCCAGGTACGCGGGCAGATGGCATTTTCATCCAGCTTGGCAGACCCGTCTGAGCTGTTAATTGACGGGAAGCCTGTGGATCCGGAGACGGGGGAGATTAAAGAAACAGAAAATGTCCTGGATTTCAGGGCCGCAAAGAAAGCATGAGAAGGAGGAAAAACATGGATATGACAAAGGATGCGTTACAGTATGTGGTCGGCCTTAAAAAGGCCGAGGTTATTAACATCTGCGGGGAGAATTACACGGACCGGGAAGTCCACCGGGTAAACCGGAAACTCCGGGCGGACCCGGTTAAAATGAGTACGCTGACAGGGCTGGTCGATTATTTAAAGGCCGGGATTGATACGACGGCGGACAAAATGCTGGTGCAGGTGGTATCCCCTGCTTCAGTCCGTGTGATCTCCATGCTGGACGAGGACAGGAGGCGCGAGGAACTGGCGCAGGTTACTGCTTTGGTCCCGGATTTTGATTATGGACGGTACATAGAGCAGGAAAAATTCCTCATCTCCCTTCAGGCAAAATTTCTGCCGAATGACGACAGGGAGCTCCTCCTGAAATTTGCCGGCACTGTAAAAAGTGAGTCTATCGCACAGTACGGGGATGACGGTGTTGCGCAGAAGGCGACAATTAAAACCGGTATTTCCACTGTTGGGGACGCCATTGTCCCGAACCCGGTAAACCTGCGGCCGTTCCGGACATTTACAGAGGTGGCGCAGCCTGAAAGCCGTTTTGTATTCCGGATGCGCCAGAGCGACAGGGGCGGCGTTGAGTGCGCTGTGTTTGAGGCGGATGGCGGGGCCTGGCAGAATAAAGCCATGGCAAACATTAAAGACTGGTTGTGCGATTGTCTTGCAGATCTGCCAAAGTATACGGTAATCTCATAAACCGCTTTTGGGGGAAGGGCTGCCCAGATAGGAGGTTGCAGCCCTTCCCTGACAGGAGGGGGGTATACAGATATGTTATCACAATATGACACCCGTATGTCCGCCGAATGGCAGGAGGTATGCAGCCAGGTGAAACAGGGGCTTAAAAGGCTTGGGCATGATATCCCCATTACTGCATACAGCGCAGAGGATGAATTAAAGGGTGTGTCGGAAAATAAGAAGAGGAGCCACGCGTAAAAGCCCCATCAGGAAAGGCAGGTGATGCCTTCGTGAATTACATAACCCTTATTAACCGTTTCTGGGATTCGGCCATGACGAATCCGTTGTCTACAGGGCAGGTGTCGTTATATTTTGCGTTACTGCATATATGCAACAGGAGCAACTGGACAGAGTGGTTCCAGGCGCCGAATCAGGTGCTTTCCGTACTGACGGGACTTTCAAGGTCAGGAATACTGAAAGCGAGAAACGAGTTGAAGCAGAGAGGGTTGATCGATTTCAGGGAGCGGGGGACAAAAGCTACCATTTACAGCTTATCCACAATATCCACATTATCCACAGCTATATCGAATAGTACGCAAGACAGTGTGCAGGATGGTGCGCAAACGGGTATGCAAAACAGTGTGCGGGATAGTAAGCAAACGGGTATGCAAAACAGTAACACAATAAAAAGAAATAGAAATAGACAGGATAAAAAGAGTATCTCTAACGAGATACAGGAAAAGTGCGCCCAGAATTCGGTTCCGGAGGCAGTCAGGGAAGCGCTGGAGAGATATGTGGGATGGCAGGAGTCTGTCGGGATGCCGTTTTCGGATGCGGCTTTTGACATGCTGCTTAAACGCCTGGATGCCCTGGCCCCGCAGGATCCGGCGTCCCAGGCTGCTATCCTTGAGCAGTCCATCCGGAGACAGTGGAAGGACGTTTTCCCGCTCTCTCCCTCAAAGGGGGCCGGCGGCGGGAAGGCTGCATCCGCCTCCAGGAACCGCTTTCACAACCTGGAATCCCATGGCTATGACTATGACAGGATGGTGTGGGACATGGTGGGCGCAGGAAAGACAGGGGAAAATGAAGGGAACTGAGGACAGGCATCTTGCCCAGCTTAAGAATCTGCTCGCTGAATGCCGGCATATGGCAGCGTATGGGGAGGAGATCTGGGCGCGGGATGCGGAGGCGCTGGAATGGGCTATAAACCAGCTTGGCAAAGAGGAGGACGTGGCGGGATGAAGACCTTGCTGCAATACCCAGGAGGGAAAAAACGGCTCGCTTCCTGGATCGTGTCCCAAATGCCGGAGCATCACAGCTACTTGGAACCGTATTTCGGCGGCGGGGCGGTTTTGTTTGAAAAGCCTGCGGCGCCCATCGAAACCGTGAATGACCTGGACGGGGAAGTGGTGAATTTCTTCCGGGTGGTCCGGGATGAGGAAAGCCGGAGGAAACTTGTGGACTGGCTGAGGTATACACCCTATGCCCGGGAGGCATATGAGGAGAGTTTTAAGCGGGAGCCGTGGGATAGGATAGAGCGGGCGGGATATTTTGCGGTGCGGTCCATGCAGAGTCACGGGTTCCGGCTGAACGAAAACTGCGGGTGGAAAAAGGATGTCCACGGCCGGGAAGCGGCCTATGCGCTCCATAACTGGAACCGGCTCCCGGAATCACTCGGAGAAATAGCCGCCCGGCTTAAGCAGGTGCAGATCGAGAACCGGCCGGCGCTGGAGCTGATAAAGGCATTTAATCACGAAAATGTGCTGATATACGCGGATCCGCCCTATGTGCTCTCCACCCGGGGCCGGAAGCAGTACCGGTACGAAATGACCGATGAGGAGCACAGGGAACTCTTGGAGGAGCTGTGCCGCAGCCGGGCGAAGGTGATGCTGTCAGGCTATGACTGCGAGCTGTACAGGGAGTATCTGGGCGGATGGCGGAAAGTACAGACGGAGGCGAGGACGCAGAGCCATGCGGGGAGGGTGGAAACGCTGTGGATGAATTTTGAACAGCCGGAGCAGCAGATGAGCATGAAGGTATGAGGAGAGGATCAGGTATAAATGACAGGTGGATTGTCTGAATGGATGATAGATGGGAAAAGCCGCTATGTGGATCTGGCCGCGCACTGTATAGGGCTGGGCAGAAAAAAACCATATACCCGGCATAACAACCGGTTTTACAGGCCGTACCGCAATTATTTTGCATCCGGGAAGGATCATGAAGACTGGGATGTGATGGCGCTTGCCGGATATGCAGAACGCGGGGATGCAAACAGCCATGGGGGATATATGTACCATATGACCAGGGAAGGGCTGGACTGGCTTGGGGAAAAGCTCGGGATCCATATCTATGACGAAGAAAATTAGAGGGACAGGAAAACGCAGCCGGGACGCTGCAAACGAAATAAAAAAGGGCCGGGGTTGAATCTTGGCGGATCGTCCGGCCCTGTAATCAGGATAATTGTATTTTAACAGTTATCCTCCCAAAATGCAATAAAAGGAGGAAAGAAAATTTATGATGAGCGCAGGCGTTGTTATTAACCATATCATGGTGCAGCTACGGGATTACATAAAGACGGATACAGCAGCGGAGGTTAAGGCGGTCCTGAATATGAACCTGTGTGAGTACACATTCCGTAAAAACGAAAACCCGACGGAGCTTTCGACGGACACGGATGCGACATATGAGATACTGTTAAATTACCGCGACCAGCTCATCATAGAGGGAAAGGCTGCGGCGACGATCGAAAATTACGGCCGGGAGCTTAAAAAGCTGCTTGTATGGACGGGGCTCCCGGTTAAAGAGATAAAGGAGCGTCACATTAATTCGTATATGGCGCATGGGAGGATCCAGCGCAAGTGGAAGGATAAGACATACAACTCAAAAATCCGTTCGCTGCGCGCCTTCTTCCGCTGGGCGTATGAATATGATGTCATCCCGGAGGATCCGATGAGGCGCATAAAGGAGATCAAAGAGGAATTCCGGATGGGCTCCATCCTTTCCCCGGAACACAGGGAAATCATGCGGTGCGCGTGCCGGACATCCCGGGAGCTTGCGCTGGTGGATCTGCTGTACAGTTCCGGCGGGAGGATATCGGAGATATGCCGGCTTGACCGTGACGGGATCGATTTCTCAAACAGGCGGATGATCATATTCGGCAAGGGGAAAAAGGAGCGGGAGATCTATTTCTCCCCGCAGGCAAAGGTGCACATGACAGATTATCTGAAGAGCAGGACAGACAGCAGCCCGGCGCTGTTTGTCTGTGCCAGGGCCCCATACAGGCGGCTGTCGGATGATGGCGTCCGGTATATCTTAAAACAGATCCAGGCCCGGGACGGGCGCCTTGCCGGGCTCCAGATTTCGCCGCATACCTTCCGGCGCACCTGCGGGACAGACATGATCAACCGGGGAGCGCCGGCGGAGATGGTACAGAAAAAGCTGGGGCATGAGAACATTAATACGACTCTGACCTGCTACGCAAAAATCAGCACGGCAGCCGTGAGGGATGCGGAACGGCGCTATGGGGCGGCGTAGGAAAGGAGATAAGGATGGGTAAATTTGATAACGTGAAACCGGGGTATACAGTTTATTGTTTCAGCGGGGATGAGGACACAGGGGAGGGTTACAGCGGCTTTTTATTCATGGCCGTGTGTAATGGGTATGTGATTGTATGCCCGGAATATTCGGGCCTGGAAAATGATTTTGACGGCCAGCTTCAGGAAATGTGCGAAGAGAGCCTTGAGGAGAGCGGAGTTGATGTGTACATCTTCCCGGAGGACAGGGTTTTCCTCACTGCTGAAGGGGCAGAGGGACGGTTAAGGCAGGGAGAATAAGAGGGAGTTAATACGGGCTATGCCGGAGAAATTTGAGATTGTATCGGATGAGTATTATTCAAACTGTATGTTTGAGGCAATAAAGGCAAAGCTGCAAAATCCCGGGATACGGCTGTATTTTTGTAAGCCGCGGATAACGGAAAACGGGCATTTCCGGATGTTCCATTTTATGTGGGGAGACGGGAAAGCAGATTATGATTTTTCGGATCCGGGGGAAAATGAACTGCCGCTATGGAAGAACCTGTTTTTCAAAGGCGCAGTCAGGAGATTTCCTGCGGGATTTGCCGGAAAGTATACGGAGTACCGGAACATGGGAAGCAGAAAAGGAATGAAACGGTTGTCCGCAGCCTGTATAAAATATATTTTAACCGTTATTTTATGGCAGGCATTGGAGCTGGTATTTTACGGGGTCGTACAGCACAGGATTGTTGATGACATTATAGGGCTTATTCTTTTCTGGTACATATATCAATCTGAAAAAAGCCGTTTGTTAGGAAGCAGGCACAGGAGAAAAGAGGGCAGGGAGCATGGCTGCAATTAGTGAACAGGTAAAGGAACTGAGGGAATATGCCGACGATATTTCGAGCGTATTCAAAGAGGATTCAGATGTATTAAAAGGGACATTTAAAGAAGCTGCCGATACTATAGAATCCCTCTCCGTTAAACTGACAGCGGCGCAGTATGGGGATGGGTGGATATATTGTGGCGATGGAAACAATCTGCTGAACCGATTTACACAAGTGATCTAAAAGCGGGGGTGTGGAAGAAAATGACAGACAGGGAAGTTGTGGAAAGCCTTCATAATGCATGGGTGGCATTAGCAAAGCAATATAATAATTATCCTGATGAGGGCGTAAGGTGTGGGATGAACCTGCTTGAAAAAGTGATTGGAAAAGTAAGATCTGAGGTTGAAGAGTCCCACAGGCAAAAGCAGATAACAATGGATGAATGGATTGCCATCTTACAGAAAGGAATTTAAAGGAAATATGGAGCGGCTGACAATAAGCGGAACGAAAGAAGCAAAACCCGATGTCACAATCAGAGAGGTGCTTAATAAACTGGCTGAATGCGAAGACTTAGAGGAGCCGGGGAAACTGCTGAAACTGCCTTGTGCGGTGGGGGATACGGTTTACACAATTTATTCTGATGAAGACGGTTCATTTATTGAAGAGCTGAAGGCGGAGGAAGTATCTACACACAGAATATGGATAGATAGTGAGTGTTTTGATTATGAGGATATTGGAGAAACCGTTTTCCTCACCAGAGAAGCAGCCGAAGCCGCATTGAAAGCAGAGAGAAAAGGCGGCGATGCATGAGTGCGGGTTTTAGTAGCCTGTGAGGAATCGCAGGCAGTCACAAAAGAACTGCGCAGGCTGGGCCATGAGGCTTACTCCTGCGACATAGAGCCCTGTTCAGGCGGGCATCCGGAGTGGCACTTACAGCAGGACGTAACACAGCTTCTGAAAATCAGATGGGATATGGTTATCGCTTTCCCGCCATGTACCGATCTGGCTGTATCCGGGGCAAGGTATTTTGAACAGAAAAGGATGGATGGACGCCAGCAGAAAAGTATTGAGTTTTTTATGATGTTTGCGAATTGTGGCTGCCCGAAGACAGCAATCGAAAACCCGGTGGGGATTATGTCCGGTATATACCGGAAGCCTGATCAGATCATTCAGCCGTGGCAGTTTGGACACGGCGAGACAAAAAGGACATGCCTGTGGCTGAAAGGCCTGCCGAAGCTGGAACCTGTGGATATTGTCCCGGGCAGGGAACAGAGGGTGTGGAAAATGCCGCCGGGTAAGGACAGGGCAAAAATGCGCAGTAAGACATATCCCGGTATTGCGAAGGCCATGGCTGAACAGTGGGCGGGTAAGAACATGCAGGCTTAAAAAGGAGGCGCCGGCCAGGGTTTCTCCCGGCCGGCATGGGTATGAAAAAGTTTATGTAAAAGGATTGCCCCTGTTGGATATTACTATACAGGGGAAATGTGATAAAAGATTGTCCGGGAGATAAACGATTTATGAAATGTCTTACGGATTTCTGACAGAAAAAGGAAGTGATGGAAATAAGCCTGGAAAAGATAAAATATCTCCGTGCACTCGAAAAAGGCGCGGTTACGCAGGAGGAAGTGGCATATTACCG
>QXXC01000068.1 GCA_009911305.1 Clostridiaceae bacterium
TAAACACCTGCAGGTGATCAGCCAGGACAGGGAAAAGCGGCTCGAATATGAAGCGCGTGAAAAAGCGATACGGGACTATAACCAGGGGATCCTTGAAGCCGAACAACGGGGACGGGAGGAAGGCAGGGCAGAAGGCAAAGCAGAAGCAAGAACGGAAGGAATCCAAATATTAATCGCTGACCACAAGGAGGAAGAAATCCCCAAAGAGAAAACCCTTGCAAAATTACAGAAGCATTACCATTTAACGGAAAGCCAGGCTGAAACGTACTATATAGAATTTACAAAAGAAAACCCCTGATTTTTGCATCCCGGGGAGGGAACGGCGCTAAACCTCGTTCCCTGTAGTTTGTGTGTATAAGAAATATCCTTCAGCGCTTTACAGGCATATTCCCCTTTAACAGACGTACTTTTTATATACTGGAAGACAGGATACGATACATGGCCCCAATTTCCAGCCAATCAGACAGACTCCTCTTCCCGCGCGCCGTTTTACGGCATATAACTCCGGACAAGATTGGACATAAAAAACAGGATTCCCGCTCTTCTGGGAATCCTGTTTTAACAAAGCGATTCATCCTGATCAAATGCTTTTGATGATAAAAATGAACCCAATACTCTATCCGCCTCCGGCATCTCCCGGTGGCTGGCCCGTCACACAGACGAGCGTCTGCACCCCCCCCCCTTGTTTTCAGCTCACTCACCGGAGAGCACACTTAATCGCCTCAGGACGTATCCCGAAGACAAGCATAATCTTTTTCATCATAATCCTTTTTGACGTGTAATCCGGTCATAAAACTCATAAAATCACCCCCGCACGGCTGGACATTTTTTTCTATTAGATCAAAGCAGCGATGCGCCGTCCAATTCTTTTTCTCCATTTCATTATTCTGAAACATCAAATGGCGGCTCTGAGCATTGAGGATACACCATTCCCAGCAATCGTAAAGATAATACAAACTGTCAAAGCGGTATTCCTTATCCTCATGGAAATAAAAATCCGGGCCTTTCTGAGGATCAAAATCAGCAAAGAAATTATGTTCATCCTGAAGGCGCTCCAGCTTCCCCAGATCCGGATGAGCCTGCAGACGGGAACGAAGATGAGCCTGGGCAAATACCGCTCCATCCCATAGAGCCGTTTCAAAGGAACCTGTTTCAAAATACCGTTCCATGGTATAGTCGTATACTGCATACACAGATTCCGGATCGAAAGGCGCATACGCATCCCTGCTGCCATTGTCGCCATACCTTGGACGGCATTCCAAATATTCATTCACGCCTTCTATATAAGCTGGAATAAAACCAGAATGTTCCTGGACGATCATATCCTTTATCGACGCTTCATAGGACAGCATCACCGCCGTAAAGTGGCGTCCAGCACAGGAAGCAGCCAGATACAGGCCGATGCTTTCCTCCGGATCGTTCTGTCTGTCCCAGCCTGAACTCTGAAGCTCTGCCACGGTTTCCATTATAAAAAGCACCTCTTCCATAGAATAGACACCCGCAGGCGGAGAAGTCCCTGGGCAGACCTGCCTTAAAAAACCTGCGTAAACCGACTTCCAGACAGCGTCATCCTCTTCTTTCAGATTGCATCTGAGCAAAAACTGCGACATACACTGCGAACAGAAATCCGCCAGATCACGCGAAGCGCGGGTCGCCGCCTTCACATATCTGGTACGGTAATCATTATACTCCCTCTTCTCCCAGTTTTGCTCAATATTTTTATCGATCTGCCGGAAATGAAGAATGGTCTTCTCTATACGCTCTTCCAACGCGTCCATATTATGAGCATCCCAGAGGGAAAAATCGAATTCATCCCTGTGATAGATAAAAGCAGAATCCAGCTCCTGCCATGTTTCCTTTTCAGACAATAATTCATGGGTGCTTAAATAATAGCTGCCAAAGCAATCCGCCGCAATCACCAAAACCACAAGACAGGTAACAGGACCAGCGATAAAACAGGAAAATCGATCCGAATCTGAATACTCCCCTTCAATAATAAATTCCTTAGGATTTGTTTCATTATACAGAATGGGGATTTCCTGACCCGCCAGATAAAAGCCCTCTCTTTTTTCTGCATGGGAATATTCCTCCGTATAAGTGGTATCCCCAACCTGGTACGTGATAATGGGAATTTCAAACCATTCTTCTCCACGGCCGCGGCCTCTTGAACGACGGACTCTCTTAATTTCCTTTACTGTTGCAGAAAGTCTTCCATGCCACGATTTCGAGGCAATCCAGATCGATATTTCCAGTATGGTTGAAAGAAGTATATAGGGGAATAGAACTATCAATACAGCCGCAATCACCCATGCTTCATACGGATTTTTCATAAAGCAGATTTCCCCCTTTTTCTGATAACAGACGCTCGAAGGCTCCCTTCCGATATGCTGCGTGCAATCCTTGTTTCCGTTGCATTTAAAATAACCTCTTATACAAGATTTGCTTCTGCTCTAAAAGAGAACCATCTTCATTATAAACCATGTGGGGCACAAGGTCTATGAAAGTGCGCCATTTTTTCATCATTTATTACTTGTCATATCCTTTCTGGATCATATTTACTTTTCAAGGTTCTTCCGACTGGTGAATCTTAGTCGGCAGTCTCAAGATTCCGAGAGCCTATTCTATGATGAAGGATATTTCCATAAAAATGAGAATATCACAAAAAAGTGGACACAGAGATACCGTGGCTGGGATCAGGTGCTGAACCAGCTGATCGTCCTGTATGGGAAAAGGCTGACCGTGTATTTATAATAAGATAGTGGTTATTTTTCTATCCACTATCTTATTTGACGCTTACTTTTCATCAGCTATTGATATTTATTTCATTCAGTTACACAATTCCTGCATTTACAATATCTAAGACACGTATCATCCCGACAGGCTTTTTTTGATATACTACAGGCATATAAAAGATATTCTTTTCTTTCAATAGCTTTAGCGCTTCGACCGCAAGCTTCCCTGACTGAATCGTAACAGGCGTATGTGTCATGATCTCATTTACTTCCATTTCGTATATATTCGACCCTTTTTCGAGCTGTCTTCGCAAATCCCCATTTGTGATGACTCCCTTAAGTTCATTCTGCTCATCCACAACAGAAACAATCCCAAGCCCCTTTTTGCTAAGTTCTATAATAGAATCCTTCAAAGTAGCTCCGAGATGAACCACTGCGTTCTTCTCTCCCTTCATCATTATATCATCAACTCTGGTGATTAACTTTTTCCCCAGTGTTCCGGCAGGGTGAATTCTTCCGAAATCCGTATTCTTAAATCCATATATTCCTGAAGCAACTACCGCAAGCGCATCTCCATAAGCCAATTCTACTGTCGTGCTGGACGTAGGAGCCAGACCAAGATAACAGGCCTCATGAAACTTCGGGAAAACCTGAACAACATCAGACATTTTTGCCAATGTAGATGTACCATTTCCTGTAATTCCGATCAAAACTGCTCCAATAAGCTTAATAACCGGAAGAATCTTCACAATTTCTTCGCTTTCACCGCTGTAACTAATAACCATTACAATATCCTGGCTGGAAATCACCCCCAAATCACCGTGCATAGCCTCTGCTGGATGCATACAAAAGGAAGGAGTTCCCAAACTTGCGAAGGTTGCTGCAAGTTTACTGGCAATATGCCCTGGTTTTCCCATCCCAATCATAATTAATTTACCGCGACATCCTGTAATCATGTCTAATATTTTTATAAATGTATCATCCAATGCGTCCCTTGTCTTTTTCAATGCATCTATTTCAATGTCTAAAACCTTTTTCCCCTCTGCCAGTTTATCCATATGACTCCGTAGCCTTTCTCTAATAATTGTCTTTTTATTTACAATACCTCAATATTCATATTCCTGCTAATGCACTGCATGGTATACTTTAATAATTCTTCTCAGCATCCCTTCAAACTGGCTCAGCGGAACCATATTGGAGCCATCTGATAATGCGGTATCCGGAGATGGGTGAACCTCAAAAAACAATGCTTCTGCCCCTGCTGCGACTCCAGCTTTGGCTATCGGCTCAATATATGTTCTGTTTCCATCTGTCATAGTCCCCTTGCCTCCCGGCTTCTGAACACAATGTGTCGCATCTATCGCCACAGGATAACCAAATTTTTTCATTTCAACAATACTTGTCATATCAACAATTAACGTATTATATCCAAAGCAGGCTCCCCGCTCACATAGTATAATATTTGTATTTCCGGAATCTTCAATTTTTTTAATGACATTTGACATATCCCATGGCGCAAGAAACTGACCTTTTTTTATGTTGATCTGTCTTCCCGTCTTAGCCGCCGCAATCAGCAAATCTGTCTGTCTGCAAAGAAAAGCCGGAATCTGAAGCATGTCTGCTACTTCAGCAGCCTGTTCCGCCTGCCATGGCTCATGGATATCCGTTAAAATTTTTAATCCATATGTTTCTTTTATTCTCTTTAAAATTGCTAGCCCCTGTTTAATTCCAGGCCCACGATATGACATAATACTTGTTCTGTTCGCCTTATCAAAAGAAGCTTTAAAATAGTAATCCAATTGAAGCCTGTCTGCAATTCCCTTCACAGCTTCTGCAATCTGCATTACTCCCTGTTCTGATTCAATCACACAAGGGCCTGCCATTAAAATAAGTTTTTTCATTCCATCTTATCTCCTATCTGATATTCCGGATTATCCATAATAAATTTTTGCACCCTTTCTAAATCTTTATATGTATCTACTGCGATTGTTTCAGATGCAACCTCGGTAATTCTGATTTTATAGCCATGCTCTACTAATCTTAATAGCTCTATTTCCTCCGCCCTTTCAAGAGGTCCCATTTCCATTTCTCCATATCGAAGTAATATATCCCGTTTAAAAGCGTATACCCCTATCGGTTTATACAGCGTATAATCCAAAGCAGCTTTTGGATATGGAACAGGACATCTCGTAAAAAGCAAAATATCCCCTTTTAAGTCTGTTACAACCTTTGGCGTTGTTCTGTTTATCACATCTACCGGATTATGATAGGCCGTTTTTAATGTCGCACAGGGAATATCCGGTTCGGACAAAATCGTATCCAGCACCTTTTCTATTGTAGAAGCTTCAAGTAACGGTTCATCTCCCTGAATGGTTACATAAATATCAGCCGTTATCCTCTGCGCTGCCTCTGATAATCGCTCTGTTCCATTCCTGTGATAAACAGATGTAGAAATGACCGGAATATGAAATGATTTACATGTCTGCACTATCCGCTCATCATCCGTAGCCACAATCACTTCATCTAATCGTTTCACCAGTTTTGCCCTGTTATAAACCCACCAAATCATAGGCCTCCCGCATATATCAGCCAGCGGTTTTCCCGGAAATCTAGATGACTGATACCTTGCTGGTATAACTCCAACCACTTTCATATTCATCCTCCTCACATTATATCAGTTTCGTTTCAACTGTTTTTTATATAATTGTTTTAAAATGATCATCAATACAAACGCAATTCCATATCGAATCATCATAAACTGATACAAGAAGCAAACTACAGCTACAAGCATGAGCAAAAGAGCTGAAATAACAGCAATATATTTCACACTAAAAACTGGACCCATACCCTCCTGTTTCAATATTTTTATAGCAAAACAGCAGTGCGCCGCTGCGTAAAATATGTAACAGGCCAACGTCGTATACCCCGCTGCATAATAATCAAAAACAGGTATAAAAACTGCGTTTAAAACAATATTCATGACTGCTGCCGTAACCGAAGCCAGCAGTATATAGCTTTTCTTCTCATAATAGAATTCAATGTTGGCGAACAGGCCATATAAAAACAAAAAAAACACACTGCTCATTACAACCGGGAGCAGATAAACCGCATCATAATATTCCTTCGTGGCCAGAACTCCTAAAAGCTCCGGCCCAAACAATGTTACAAGGACAGTAACACAGAAAAAAGCTCCGATTATCCGATTCAGCCACGCTCTGACGTTTCCATAATTTCGTTTTTTTAGCTGCTCAAAATACCATGGGGTTATGGATGAGTTAATGGCTGACAAAAGTACCTGCATAACCATGGAACACGAACCCGCAATCCCATAAAATGCTGTCTTTTCCTCTCCGCAAAAATAAGAAATCATAATTCTGTCACTGCTGTTCAGCATCGTAGCAGATAAATAATGTGGAATCAGAGGGATATTAAATGATAACGCATATTTCCAATATGCAAGATGGATAAACTCCTTTACTTTAACGCGCTCATATATGCATACGAGCAGACATAGCATTACCTGTACAATCACAATACCTTCAAACCTGGCAAATACCTTATCTCCAGAACTGAGAACACACAGCACTGACAGAGCCGGCCCTGCCATTGAAGAAATCATAGTGACACCCAAAAAACCTTTATATCGGTATTCGTACCTCTCATAAGCATACCAGAGACTTAAGATACTGCCAGACAATATCTGAATGAACATTAATATCGTCAGTTTAAATTCCATACCGGAAAGCCTGTAATAACCCGTATGAAATAACAGACAAAACAAGAAACATAACACCGTACTGATACAGGTTAGACCTTGCAGGGATGCAAGAAACTGTTTTCTCTTTTTTTCATATTTTATCATCCCCACATTAAAAACACCGCAGGACAAAGATAATCCTGCAAAATTTTCCCAAATACCTGACCAAGAAGTAAATACACTGCACATCCCATATTCATAAACTGACAAAATCCGTGTGAATATGGGAATTGTTATAAAACTTATTCCCCTTTGAAAAAAACTGCACACCACATACCAAAATGCCGCCTTTGCCTGAACCGGTATGCCTTTATATTTACCTGCCATCTTATTCAGCAGTTCCACAACATACCTCCTTACAGCCAGCTATCTTTTTTATAATGTTACAGTAGTCCTCCATTGTCTCCGGCATAAAATTTTTCTGATTATCGATAACAACAGGAGGCAGAGCAACTTCCATATCCTTATATAATCTATTTAAGTAGATTACATACGGATTAGCGCCAAATACACGGTTCATATTGACAGCGGCAGCAGAGTTGATTGTAAGAATAATTTTTTCATCCCATTGTCCACATACAGACAGCTCCTCAATTGTTCTGGGCGTATCATCAATCTGATCCGCAATTCCATCAAAAAGTAGTCTCCTGGTTTTGTTGGACGGGTGTAGCCTGACGGAAATTTTTTTGTGATGCCGATGCAATGCTGAAAAAACAGCCTTGTAAAATTCAGTCAGCAAATCAAAGTTATTGATTTTATAATTACCATCAAAATAAAAAACCTGATATTCATTGATATAGGAGGCATACCATGCTCTGTTCCTCTGCAATAATTCCAGGCAATTTATATTTTCCGTGTTTATTTGCGGCAGCAATCGGTGCTGCGATATATCGGCAAGTTTATTTTTCACACCTCCATAGGTATACGTTTTCCTTATCATCCCGATAAATCTTTTATAGTGAAATCCTCCGTAAAAGATTCGCTTTTTCAGTGGAACCTTTTGAAATAATGTGTGCTTATCAGGAAACAGGAGCCCTTCCTCTACAATCCCTATTTCTCTTAAACCGTATTTTCTGTATAGGCAGTCCATTACAATCAGGCTGTCTCCCCAAAATCCGGCTGTTACACACTTCACTTTGCATGGGGGAATAAGGCGTTCAATTGCTGAATCATATTCTTTTTTTCTCTTCAGCAAGGGCCCCCTTCCGCTTCTTGAATCCAAAAAAAATAATTTTTCAGTCTTACAGAAAATCCCGCGCTTAACAGACTCATCCAGCATATCCTGATATCGTTCTGTGTCCTCATATCCGGCTATAAGTAATATTGCCTTTTCATCCTTATAATAGTTATTCTTCACGTTTATCATATTTAAGATCTGCAGGAAGGTCCATCCATAAAATACAATCATCTCTATCATCCGCCTTTTACTTACCGCCTGCCTGTAATCATCAGAATCCATTTTAATTCTTCAATACTAAACACCTGTGCTGCTTTCAGAATGGCTAATTTCATCCTGTTTGAACTGAGGTAATTTTTCACAAAATAATAATGGGATTTCATCTGTATGGTGTATTTTCTGACAATAGACAGATTGTTGTCTATTATCTGGCTGTGATTGTGGACATAACTGATATATGTAATTAATCCAGTCTTTTTACCAGCTCTTTTTAATCTGAATCCCAATATATTCTCTTCACAAAAAAGAAAGGTCCCTTCATCAAAGCCGTTTATATGGATAAAATCACTGACTCTGATAGCAAAAAAAGAGCCGGTGACCGCAAATACATCCATAATTTTCTTTTCGTAATTGATATTCTTAAATCTCTTTTTCACGGTTGCCCGCCTGTACAAATAGAAGCACTTTCCCAGTTCATCCCAATAGTCAGGTTCATCCCAGTAATTTTCTTCGTCAACTGCGCCCCCTGGCTTCAGCATAACAGGTGCAAATACACTGTAAGACGCATCCTGAAATTCATTACAAATGCATTCAACACATCTTCTGTCAAACAGCACATCCGGGTTAGCAAAGAATATAATACCTGATTTCGTATTGCTGAGAATCCATTTCGCCCCTAGTACATCGTTCATAAAATAACTCATAGTTTTGTGTTGGAAAATCAAAGCTGAATTTCATCCATTTTAT
>QXXC01000069.1 GCA_009911305.1 Clostridiaceae bacterium
TTAAGAAATTACAGGGATAACAAGATACAACGTCTGGATATTGACATTCTGAAACGCCTGTGTTATGTATTGGAGTGTAATCTGACTGATTTGATAGAATATATCCCGCCAGAAGAAACACAGACTCTGCAATAAAACCTACTGTTCCATCCGTCCAGCAATTGGATTGTCAGTGCCGAATATTTTGTCAGCCTGCAAGGCGGAGGAAGGAGGCGATGCGGTGGCATCGTTGACTGACGACAACGCAGCAGATGGCAAAATAGGCGGTTCTGATAATCCAATTACTGGCTGGATGGAACACTACGTTGTAAGAACTTTATTGTCACGAACAGTAAAACCCCATGGAAGCCTCAAACTCCCATGGGGGTAAAAATATAACTCTTATTCTCTTTTATTCCCAAGAACATCAGTTCCTTTTCGCCTTTACTTATGATATGGTTCTCCATAACATGCCCAAGTGCGAAAATTAGCCCTATATTATTCTGTCAAACAAAGTAGAGCACCTGTAAATGCTCTGCCTGTTATACTTACAAATACATTTTTGCTGTTTCTTCAGCCAAATGAAACTTTTCCTGGATTTTATTCAGAATAATGCTGTCTGCAATTTGTAAATCCTTTAATGCTGATACCATAGCTATTATTCCTTCTTGTCTTCCCTTTTGAATTCCTTTCTCCTCCACACCCTTACTTAAATTACACATAAGCGACACCTCACTTTCCAAGGCTAAAGTCATTTTGATATGAAAATCTTCCTCCAATATCTGGCACTTGTCCTGTGAACCTGTCTCCGTGGACAGAAGCACATTCAACAGTTTCAATAAATCCGTACCCGAATCTCCCTCTTTCCCAAGACAAATCATGACAGCCGCCATCAAATCATAATCCGCTTTCCGTTCCTTTACACTGCCCACCAGATTTTCTTCCGCAATGTAATAACGGGTAATGCTGTTTTCACGGCTCTTTGGCGGATTCATACAAATCCATATGCTGTATACTTTTTTGATATTCTCATAATGGGAATTTGTAAACTCTGTTCCATATTGGGCGGAAATCATCCGGCTGCAGTAATAGATTCCCCTCTTTATCAGCGGATAACCCGGATAAAAATCATTTTGGGCTTCTATATTGATAATCAAACGAATCAATTCACCGGATACAGGAGCTATCGCGAAAAAGCGGATATCATAGGTAACAGTTCCCTCCGTCAGAGAAGTGTCTTCGTTTCCAGCTCCCTGTATCATAGAAACACGGTTGGTTTCATCCGCTGCAACTGCCACTTCTCCCACCTGCGGCGTACCTTCAATATATTTTTCCGCAATCTCTTCCACATCACAGTCACGGTATTCTTCCAGGCAGTTCTTCATAATCCATGCCAGAATAATCTTCTCCGAAAGCAGCCGCTTGCAGGCCGCATCATAACTGGCTTTCTCATCAGCCACACGGATGTTTTTCGCTATGGTAGTATCTGTATTCATGGCCTCACCTCCTGCTTTTACTGGTATTTTATCATATTTTTCATAAACAGACCACAATATTTTTCAGTCTTTTAAAATAATCAGCTTATTGTGATAACACTCCACAGACACGCTGCAGCCAATCTCAAAGCCCCACTGCTCCACCCAGTTCCCCTGCAGGATAATCTGCGGCACATTTTTCCCGCTCCTTGTTGTAAATGAATATGCTTTCATCCTCCGGGTAGCCACAGTATAACCCAAAACCTCCTCTGCCACCATACAGTTATTTAACTGAAATCTTTCCATGACCTGGAACATTCTTGACAGCATGGTTTCCTTTCCAAATCTGCATGTTTCCGTGAAATCAGGACTTTTCAGGCCGTTCATGCTATTCTGGACTTCCTGAAACAAGACCTGTCTGTTCTGACGGATAAATCCTGACAACATCCACAGATTATTCATTCCATATAAAGTATCCAGGACTGAATAAAATTCTTCTTTTGTCAGGCTATGGGTGGAATAATAATCTGTAAAATCTTTATCCTTTGCCATCATCAGGAACCTTATTTTTTCCACAAACTCCCTCTGCTCCAACTCCGATTTTAAATTTTCATATTCTGCCGCAATATACCGGTTCAAATTGTTTATCATCACTTTTTCATCCTTCCTTCTGATTAAATTTATTTATGAAAGCACAAGCTCCAAATCCATGGTCTTAATCCCCAGTTCCCGGAACATAAAAACAGACGGCGCACCGTCTGGAGGTGTGCCGCCGTTGTTCTGCAGAAACCGAATCAGTTCATCTGACAGTTTCAGTTTGATGGAATCTATGTTCCGGTATTTGTCAATAGTTATTTCTGAAATCAACAGGTGTAACAGTCTCTTCCGAATTGTCCGGTCTATGTTACTGGATAAGACCTTACTGAAATTCTGTAAAATATTACGGATGGCCTCTTTCGGAATCTCTTTTTTCTCCTCTTCCATAATAATAAGCGAAGTTTCCGACTGGCTTTGCCAGAGAGCCGATAACTGATGGTTCAGTTCCTCCCTTCTCATTAAAAATTCGTCTCTTGAAATTTCCCTGTCTTCGTATAATTCATGATTTCTCTGCTGACGGTTGTTGATTTTTTTCATTTCTTTACTCTGGGACTCCTTCTCCTTTAAAGCATTTTCCTTTAATATCCGGTGTTCCCGGTTGACTCTCCCAACTACTTCACGGAAAAATTTATTGTCACTCAATAACCGCTCCAACTGATGATATACAAAGTCATTGGCTTTCTCCACACGCACCATATTGCTGTGACAGGCTGCCGTTCCTTTATTTTTCCAGTTGCCACATGCATAGTATGTAATCTTATTTTTAGAACCGTCTTTATTCATCCTGACGCATCTGGAAATCACCATGCCCGCACCGCATTCCGGACACCTTAAAATTCCTGTAAGTGGATATTCGCCGTCATAGATTCTTGAAGGCTTTCCCTGTTTCTGGGAAAGCATGAACTGTACCTGTTCCCATAATTCATCAGAAATAATCGCGTCATGTTTTCCGGCCGCAATAATGGGATTTGGATTGATATTATTTCTCCGTTTCTCATTCCAGTTCCTTCTTACATCATAACGCACCTTTCCGATATATACCGGGTTGGTTAATATCGGTTTTATCTGCGCTACGGAAAACTGGTTCCCCCATTTGGTTTTTCGCCCTGCCTTATTCAAATACCCTACGATTGCCTTATAACCTTTGCCAGAGGCATACATTTCAAAAATAAGTCTTATCGTCTCTGCCTCTGTATCAACTACTTTCAATCTTGATTTCTTTCTGGAAAAATTTTCTGTTCCTTCCACCGTCACCCACTCATACCTTAAAGGCGGGGTTCCACCACACCATTCTCCGGCCATGGCCTTTGCCCTCATTCCCATTTTTACGTTTTGAGCAATGGTATTCCGCTCAAATTCACCTACAAGAGCCATCATCTGAAACTGCATTTTTCCAGACGGGGTATTGGACTCAAACTGCTCCGAGTAAGATTGATAGCCGATTCCGTATTTTTCCAGAGTGTCAACGATTTTGATAGCGTCTAACAGCTTCCGGCTGAGACGGTTGATTTTCCAACTCATTACCAGATTGAATTTCTTACCCTTAGCGTCATTTAATAACTGTTGTATTGCAGGCCGGTGTTCAATATCTTTACCGCTGATTCCCGCATCCTGATAAACCTCCACAACCTCCATGTGATGGTTTGCGCAGTATTCGCGGATTAGCCGTTCCTGTTCATCAAGGGAAAAACCTTCTTCTGCCTGCTCCACAGTGCTGACACGGCTGTAGATTGCAACCTTTTTAATATCTGTCATTATATTCATCTTTCCTTCCGCCTTTCCTTGAAAATTTGATGGTCATATTTATGATATATATTCTGCATAGTATTTATATCAGGAGACCGGGCAGGGCAGCAGCCGCCCAAAAGCGGCATAGCCCCGCTCCGGCTTTCCTTTATTTTTCAGATGTATTTTCGTTCCCTTCCTGATAAGATGACAGTATCATCTGTGCAAGCAGTTCCATCACTGCCTCAACCCATTTTGCGTCCATACTATGCCCTCCCGACTGCTTTATTGACTGCGGCGTAACATGACAAAGAATTTTTTCCAATTACTATTTGGACTTTTTGCCATTCATCACAATCGTCGCCATACCTGGCTGTTACTGCCTCCAAATACGAATACGACGATTCTTTCCTCTTGGCGTATCAAAATAGATTCCTATGTCTTCAAGATTGCTCTTATTTTCATTCATTCTTCTTGTCAATACTGCTGAACTTTTGGGAAAGCTCCGCCCGTCAACGCCGCATTCTTCTATCGCAAAAAGTTTTAAATCTTTATAAAACTCCGTAGGCGTACCTTCAATTTTTCCTTTATTCCCGGTCTGTTCATATACTCTTCCAGAATTGTCAATAAAGGTATCGATGAAATGACCGCTTCATTGATAATCTTTCGGTTCTCTCTGAATGCCTGTTCGACCTTCTTCCTATCATACCCTAACTGCCTTGCTGTTTTGACCGCAATGTCATAAAAATCACGCAGCCGGAAAGGAGATTTTGTTTCTACTGCTTCTGTATCGCCCAATACCCCCTGCACTGTCCTGCACAGTGCTCCAAATACCCTGGGTAAATCCTCCTCCCATTCTTTTTTCATCTGACTGGGAGACAGCATCTGCTCTGGAGCAATCCGTTCCAGTTGTATAAAAATTGTGCGGTCGGCCAGGTCACTTCTCACCACATTCTGACTTGTTCCATTAAAGCAGATAACAGCATTTAATTCCGTATATACCTGCTCTTCATCATGGAACAATTTGCGTTTTGACTGCACGCCTTTTGTACAGGTTCTGCAGAACAAATCGCTAATTGTCCATGGAATGCTGCTCACATTGTCAAAAATCGTCATAAAGTTTGCTCCCAGAAGCAACGCCACATCATCTACTTTATGGGATAATGCATACAATCCGATTGTATGAGGGTCAATGATACTCTGTATTCTTTCCATGCATGTGCTTTTGGATGCTCCCTTTTCACCATACATCTGAATGATTGGATGAAAAATTTCATCTCCCCAGAAACATGACACCAGAAAAGCGGACAAAAGTATTTCCTGCTGTTCATTTTTAAGGTTCAGTCTGTTATGAATATAGTATTTTAAATAATCCGGTTTTTGGGTAAAATCCGCTTTGCTCTGGGAAGCATGGACTGCACTGTGTATGAATGTCACTTTACAGTTGTTAATATATCGGATTTTCTCTTTTGTTATTTTTAAAATCCTGCCATCTTCTCTGATACAATCGTAATATATTGCATTTCCAGTTTTGGCAATCCGTCGATATAACTTTTTACGTTTGCCATGTACTTCCGCCAGCATCTCAAAATGAGCCTGTGCTTTTCTTTCCCCTTCTGACGGCAGAATCAACTGAAAATACTGATAGCATATGTTCCGAAACCAGTTTTGAAATTGTTTACTGGCTATGGGAATTACCACACGATTTTCCTCACCCTCTGTAATCTGGATATAAGCCTTGCCTGTAGTAGAGCAGAAACATTCCACCTCATTTTCCAGTTCCCCAATGATTTTATTTATTTTATCCTGACCTTTTTCCGCATCCCTTTTTCTCAATGTGCTTTCCTGCTCTGCCTCTTTGGTCTTTGTTTCTCTGGTTATATCTCTGTTTGCCTGATGCATACCTGCTCCATATCCTTTCTCTATATTCTGGCTCTACTGATTTGGTCCGGGCGGGAATATTGACAACGCAGTCCGTAACGCTTATAAATCGTCTGCATGATTGTTCCTCAAGTACCGTTCTCACTTATTCTTCATCCTCTTCACCACGGTCAGCCCTCTTTAAATTACAGATAAACATATTTCCATCTTTATCTTTTAAAAGCTGGACAATGACAGGCATATCAATCAGTCTTTCATCAACTACATTTTTCCTTTCACCAAGCAGCCCCATCCTTTTGCAAAACTTATAAAATTCGCTTCCAACTTTCATTATCACTTTTTCTCTGTAAATAAATAACTCACCCTTATATCCATCTTCATCTAATTCTACATAAATACATAAACAACCTTCTCGTTCTTCAAATTCTCTGATTGTGCCATAATAATCGGACAGTTCCTCTAATGCTTGCTCGTTACAGTCATCCTGCTCGTCATAGTCATTCCTGACCATAGAAGATATAAACATGGTTCCGTCTTTAATCTCTTTCAGTTGAACAACAACAGGCATATCCAGAAGTCTTTTAAAAACAGGCACGCCATTACCGTTTATCAACCCCATTTCTTCGCAAAAACGATGGTATGGACTTTTCTTCCTCAATATAATTTTCTGGCTGCTGATAAATAATTCCTCGGACTCTTCGCTATCATCCAACTGCACGTAAATAAGCAGTCTTCCGTTTTTCTCTGTGTACGCTTTAATTACCCCTGTATAGTCTACTCCTTCTTCTAATGCGTCTTTAAAATAATTTTTCATTGACACACCTCCAAAATATTAATATAATTTACAGTAGATGAACCGGTTCTCTCCTGTTGAATACATCCTAACACAAAATAATCTGTCTGTCGATTGAGGCATTTTCTCAAATTTTTGTGCAAAAAAGAGCGGCCATTCAAGCCGCTCTGAACCATATGTATGCAATTTTATTTTTCTGGTATTCCAAATGGTTCTATGAATATTTCTTCCATAAATTCTTTCAGATATTCCTGTTTTTGTAAATTATACTGCATGTACTCTTGTTTCTTATTGTTGGACATATACTTTAAAGCGATATACAGTTCCTTTAGTCTAATTATGTCTAAATAATCAATTTTAGATTCATCCTGTTCTTCCAGTATTTTTAAAAAGGATGCATATTTTGATGAACCCAACAAGCCATTCCTTTCAATATAAAATTCTCGGTAGAGCATTTTTATTTCTCGAATATCCTCAAAATCCGGGCATATAATCACATATCTCAATACTTCGCTTATTGTTTTTATTCTCTCTTTTATCGTATTCCTGTCACTTGTTTTTCTTTCTTCTGCATCAGGAATAAAATAGTCCAGTAAATCCTTTATGGGAATGCTGTCCAATTCATAATTTACATAATCATATTTCCAGACACTTTCTTCTGCCTGATTATGAATACAACCCTGTGATATCTTTTCTTTTAAAACTTCTAACTGGTTTATTTGTGCCTTATGCTCTCTCAATTCATCAAAAATTATCATATAACTTCCAACTATCAAAAAAGTATTCTCCTGCATATGTTTTACATAAATGCTAAAATATTCTTTCAGCATGTTCTTTTCACTTTCGAGAATAACTTTTACTTCTTTTAACAGACTTTTATTTTCATCAGATATTTCAAGATAATCCAGATTTATTAAATCAGAAATTCTTTTCCACAATTTACTGAAAAATAATAAATCAAAAAAAATACTGTCTATTTCATCAGTCGTTTTGCCTTTTTCATCATTTCTCTTCAATTCAAATGCATAGATAAAATAACTTTTGAGATGCTCAATAACTCTCTTTTCAAATTCAGCTCTATTTCCAATCAACAACTGCACAAATAATTCTCGCTCTATTCCTGACATAAGCCTTAATTCACCCATGTATCTGTCGCTAAAGGCATCTTCATATATTTTTCCCATTTTCATACATTTTTTAAATTGTTTATCCTTCCTCAGGTCGCTATCCACATATTGATGGGAAAACTTTATTTGCCTGCAAAATTCATTTTTTATATCTTCTTCCTCTTCATAGCCTTGTACAATCTTCGTATATGTATCATAAAGCAATAGAAATTGTACGCCCATCCACCAAAGACTTCTATCTTTCTTTTTTAAATGATATCCTAAGTTCTTATTTGGAAATTCTTTACCTGATTTACCATGCAGAAAATCTCTGTCGGTTTTAATAAAAGTATAGTATGACAGATAGAATAAAAAAGTATCCCGGTTATCATCCCCTCGCAGTATAATGCCTTCCTTTGCCAAAGTGCTTCTTATATTTTTTTGCTTATTACTATCTGAATTAAAAAGCAACCCATACATAGAGCGTTTGTAATTCTCCTCTTTATACCCTATAAACTTATGAATAACCAACAAATTATATAAATTGTCTATATAGTCATTTTTTTTAGTCATTTTCTCTCACCTCCAACTATATTTTAGCATATCCTGTCTGTCAATTACTGTCAGCTTTTCTGCAAAAAAAAAAAATAAAATCACATGATTATCGACGGTTGGCGTCATAGGCTGTTTCCCCTTTTCCCACAAGGAGATTTAACCTATGACGCTTATCGTCAACACATATTACCTTCTCCGTGTCCTGCCGCTCTGCTTCGCACACTTTGACGCTGTATAGATAGAAATTCCCAGTCCAACGCCTGCTGTCACGGATTCAATAATAACAGTGGATGCTATGGTACTTCCCACAGCCGCTAAAAATCCTAAAATCATGCTTCGACTCCTTTCTGGTAAATC
>QXXC01000006.1 GCA_009911305.1 Clostridiaceae bacterium
TATACAGGCTGGCTGGAGCAGAACGGAAAGTGGTATTATTTAAACGAGCTGGACAACAGCCTGCAGGGCGCAATGTTTACAGGCTGGATGAAGCGTGACCATGCGACCTACTACATGAATTCCAACGGGGAACGCCTGGAGGGCTGGTATGAGATAGACGGGAGCTGGTATTATTTCTATCCCGGAACCGGAGAGATGGCGGTGAGCACAAGCATCGACGGCTTCTATGTGAATGAATACGGGGTGTGGAGATAAGTGCCGCCCATAAAAGAGTTTATAGAATAAAAAGAAGGGATGAGGGAATTGAAAATAAGAGAAATCGGGGCTTTTCTGCCCCGGCGCATCTGCGCCTGTCTGGCGCTGGCGGCCTGCCTTCTCACAGCGGGCGCCGCGGGCCGGCCGCTCTATACGCGCGCCGCAGAATCGAGCGTCATTGAGACGGTAAGCATTACCTTTAAAAGCACATACGGAGAGCCGGAGGAAATCATCGATCCGGAGATCACGGCAGGCGGGGGAAGCTACTCCCTCGGGGATATCCAGTACCGCACGGAATATGAAAAATGGAAGCCCGGAAAAAAGGTCCGCGTGGAGATCACGCTCACAGCGGCTGAGGGGAAATATTTTCCTGTATCTATCAACCGATCCAAATGTAAGATAAGCGGCGCGGAGTATGTGTCCGCCAAAGCGCTGGATAACACGACCCTGCAGGTCAAAGCCGACTACCGGCCGGTCACGGTGCTTGGAACCACCGAGAGGGCGGGCTGGAGCAGCCGGAGCAAGAAAAAAGCCTCCTGGAAGGCTGTAAGCGACGCGCCGGGCTATACTTTGACCCTTTACGGGGATGATAAGGTCGTGAAGCGCCTGAATGTCGAGACGAACAGCGCGGAGCTGTCTGAATACATGACAGATCTTGATAAAACCTGGTACTATGAGGTAAAGGCCGTTCCTCTCACCGCGGAACAGAAAAAATATCTGAAGGAAGGGGCTTATGTCACCTCCACGGATCAGGAATTTGACTGGGAGGATTACCAGAAAGAGCAGGAGCGGCTGAACGGCCCCGCAGACGGGGGAGCCGTAAAGGGCGACAGCTATGTGCTCCCGGACGGGAGCAGAGCCTCCAATACGTGGAAAAAGATCAATGATATCTGGTACTACTTTGATGTAGCCGGAAATAAGGCGAGAGGCTGGATCCAGGACGGCCCTGCCTGGTACTACATGGACGCATCCGGCGCTATGAAAACCGGATGGCTGGATCTGGGCGGTTCCTGGTTTTACCTTGGGCCGGACGGGGCTATGCAGACCGGATGGATCCAGCCATCGCCAGGATCCTGGTATTATATGAATCAGGACGGCTACATGCAGACCGGGTGGATCGAGGTAAACCAGAAGCACTACTATCTGCAGGCCAATGGCGCCATGGCTTATAATACCTCCGTGGACGGCCGATGGCTCGGAGCGGACGGGGCGGCCGTCAATTAGATCGTATCTAAAAAATGCTCCGGAGCAGATTTCACATACAAAACGGTTCAGCCGGATCGGCGCATCTGCTGCGCAGACCTGACGGAACCGTTTTGTTTCATTTAATAGAACAGGCGGTTCACCGCGCTGAAAATACCGCGGATAGACGCTCTCGTAATATTGGAGCTGATACCTACGCCATAAGTGGCCTCTCCTGTCTCCACATTCATCAGGTGGATATAGGAGGCTGCCTGTGCGCCGGAACCGGAGCGCAGAGCGTGCTCCGTGTAGTCCAGGACGCGGATCTGGATGCCCAGCGCATCCTCAAGCCCTCTCTGAATCGCATCGATGGGGCCGTTCCCGATTCCGTCCACCCTGCGCTCCTCGCCGTGATCCGTAAACATAAGATGGGCCACTGTCGCGAATCCGCCGCCCTCGTACTCTGTATCCGTGATCTGGCATTTTCTGAAATGCATGGGCTCTTTCCTGTCCAGATAACTGGAGCGGAACTCGTCCATGATCTGCTCCGGAGCCACCTCGCCCTGCTGCTCCGCGATCTTCTGGATCACATCTGCAAACTCCTTGTGCATGCCCTTTGGCAGGCGGAAGCCATAGAAGCTGTCCATAACAAAGGCCACGCCGCCCTTGCCGGACTGGCTGTTGATGCGGACAACCGGCTCATACTCGCGGCCGATGTCGCTGGGATCAATGGGAAGGTACGGAACCTCCCATATCCCGTCCGTTCTCTTTGACAGAGCCTGCATCCCCTTGCTGATCGCATCCTGATGCGATCCGGAAAAGGCGGTAAATACCAGCTTCCCTGCATACGGATGCCTCGGATCCACCTCCATCTTCGTGCAGCGCTCACACACCTCTGTAATGGCCTTGATATCCTCAATATCCAGTTCCGGATTGATTCCCTGTGAAAACATATTGTAGGCGATGTTCAGGATATCCACATTCCCGGTCCGCTCCCCGTTTCCCAGAAGCGTTCCCTCCACACGCTCTGCACCGGCCAGAAGCGCCAGCTCTGTAGCCGCGATCCCGGTTCCCCGGTCATTATGCGGATGCACGCTCAGTATAATGCTCTCGCGGTTCTTGAAATGCCGGTTCATCCACTCAATCTGATCCGCATACACATTCGGCGTGGTCATCTCCACAGTAGCCGGAAGGTTGATAATCATCTTTTTATCCTTTGTCGCTCCCCATTCTTCCTGGACAGCCGTACAGATATCCAGCGCAAAGTCGAGTTCCGTGCCGGTAAAGCTCTCCGGGGAATACTCCAGGATCACCTCGCCGTCATACTCCTGCATATATTTCTTAACCAGCCTGGTCCCCTCAATGGCGATTTGCCTGATCTCCTCCCGATCCTTGTGGAACACCACCTCCCTCTGCAGGGTGGAGGTAGAGTTATAGATATGCACAATCGCCTTCTTAATCCCCCGGAGCGACTCAAATGTGCGTTTAATCAAATGCTCGCGGCACTGGGTCAGAACCTGGACCACCACGTCGTCCGGAATCAGCTTTCTCTCCACAAGCTGGCGCAGAAAATCATACTCGATCTGGGACGCCGCCGGAAATCCAATCTCAATCTCCTTAAAGCCCATCCGGATCAGCATATTAAACATCTCGATTTTCTCTTCCACCACCATGGGCTCAACCAGGGCCTGGTTCCCGTCGCGCAGATCCACGCTGCACCAGATCGGCGCTTTCTCGATCTCTCTGTTCGGCCACCCGCGTTCCGGATAATCCACAACAGGCACTCTCTTATATTTCTTATAATTCAGCATTTCATTTCCCTCCAGATCATCATTTCATAAGTTGCAGCCGCTCCAGCGCATATTCCCTCCGGCATCGGCGTACATAAAAAAATCTCTGCAGCATTACGCTGCAGAGACGAAAACACTCGCGGTACCACCCTGCTTGCCACATTCTCTGCGGCCTCTCAGCACAAAATCCCGGCGGATCCGTCCGGAATCTCATGTCCCCTCTAACGGCGGGCAACCGTCTTCCCCTAGTTTGCAGAGCCGGCCCGCTGCAAAAGGCATGGCCGTACTGCCTGTTCAGAGAAGATGCTCCAAGGTGAGATCTGACAGCCCTTCATGCCGTCTCACACCGCGCAACGGCTCTCTGAAATGAAATAAACTGTCCGATATGTCCTCTTCCATGCATCTTACATGATTGAATTTGAATCAGATATTACTGTTGAGTACAGTTTTATCACGTTCCAGCCATAAAGTCAATTGTTTTTTTGTGGTTTTTCGGAGTGTTTTAAAGCTTTAAATCCCACGGAACGGAACAGGGCCCGTTCGGATCATTTCTCAGATCACGGCATAAAGTTTCCCTGGCCTCAATATCCTTCTGCGCATCGCCTCCCTGCTCTGCCCTCCAGTCCCTGTATCCCTTGATATAACTGTCGTATAGCTCTGCCCATGAATGGTAATATTTCTGCATAACCCGGCCGATCTCTGCCGATTTCTGCACCATTTCCTGACGTTCGATATAGCCGCCGACAAATCCCATGCCCAGGATCTGGCAGGCGCGGCACAAATCCCATGCGCCGGAAGCGATGTCCTCTGCTTCGCAATCCGTTCCTTCGCAGTAAAGGGCAGTCAGGTAATCCACCATGTCAAAAAGAGCCGTCTTATTGGAAATCTCCCAGTCCCGGCGCAGTATTACACGCATGGAAGCCCCCTCCTGCTTATTTTTTTCCGTTGAGCCTGCTATATAGTGCCAGTCCCCGTCCGCATAGGCCGCCCACATCGCGTATGTTCCCAAGATCCATTTCTCCACATCATTCTGAGGCACTGTCTCATTCCCGCTCTCTTTTTTTCCGAATAATCCAAATAAAGCCATATGTATTCCTTTCTGTGTATCTGTTTTTTTATTCACATTTTATTATAGCATTGATTGGCAGATTAACAAGGCATTTCAGAGCGTGATTGAAAAATGACAGGATGGACACGATTTTACGCCCAATATAAAAAATGCAGATTTGCACGAATTTTATCTTGCATTTTTGGAAAAATGCGGTACAATAGAAGACAGGGAAGCATAGCTCAGCCGGGATGAGCGTTCGCCTCACACGCGAGAGGTCATGGGTTCGAGCCCCATTGCTTCCACTTGCCTGAAAGCCTTGCAGATGCGGGAAATTCCGTGTAGCTGCAAGGTTTTTTGATGTTTCGGACGGGAAAATTTTAAAATGCTGCGTACCGAATCCCGTCTTCCCTCCTTTACTGCTCCGGATACTCCTTATCCTTCCAGTACCACCACTTCAGTTTTTCCGGATCATGCTGCTCATTCTCTGCAAAATACACGGCGCAGCGGAATACATAGAGTACACACCGGTCATCCTGAAATCCCTTTTTCAGGCAATCCATGTGATACAGAGCTTCCGGATCCTTTCCCTTTAAATCATCGATACAGCGGATTCCGATGTTCTGCAGATGCTGTTCCATATTCGCCCCCACGCCCGGTATCTTTTTTAAATCACCTTCCATAAATCATGGCCTCCTTACTGATTCCCGTTCCCCACATACGGTTTCTGAGCTCTTTTTCCCAAAATATGGTTTCTGTATTCTCCGGGAGTCATTCCGGTCTGTTTTTTAAAATACTGGATGAAATGGCTCGCGTCATTAAAGCCAGCCTCCTGCGCAATCTCCGTCACGGATTTCTCCGTACTGCCGAGAAGCTCGATTCCTCTGGATATACGGTATGCCACAAGGTATTGGTTCGGGCTTTTCCGAATCATTTCCCGAAAGCAGCGGCAGCACTCTCCTTCGCTGACGCTGGCTGCAGCCGCAATCTCCTGCAGCCGGATCGGATTCATATAATTATCATGAATAAACGACAGCATGGCCTGGAGCCGCTCCTGTTTGCGCACACTCCCCTTTGAAGCGCCTTCCAGCCTGTCCTCCAGATGTGCAATCACCTGATACCAGATTCCGGTGATCAGCACGGCTGCTCTGTACTTTGCCCGCCGCGCCGGACAGCTCTCCCGGCTGCCTCCTCCCTGCGTCTGCGCAGCCCGGTGTCTCTCCAAAGCCCCGGGATATCCTTCACTGCTCCCGTCAAAATCCTCCCTCCAGATTTCATTCAGAAACAGCTCCCGCATCTCCTCCAGGCTCTCAAGAATCTCTCTCTGCCAGCGGATCTCCGGTTTAAATACAACCGCCGGAAAGGCGTACTGGCTGGTATAGGGAAGCACATCCTCCCTCTCCATCCGGCTCCCCGGAAAAAAGCCCAGCAGCTTATCCGGAAAATTGAAGCTGACATACTTCCCTCCGTCTGTCAGACCGGTTGTGATGTGGACGAAATTGCGGTTAATCAATATGCCTTCCCCTTTTTCCAGCCTGTACCCGGCTCCGTTGACCTGCAGCTCCAGTGTGCCGTCTGTCACATATGTGAGCTGCAGCTCCTCATGCCAGTGCAGATCCATATAGCCGCGGCCGTGCGGGATAATCTGAGCCCTGGTGACAACATACATGCCCACCGGGAAGGCGCTGTCTTTATAACGGTTTACCTCATGCAGGGATTGATTGGGATGAATCATGTCGTTTTCTTTCACTGCTGCTCCTCATCGTGTGCTTCTGTCTGTTACAAGTATACCCCTTACCTGAAACAGCGTCAAATAAAATACGAATTTCCGGAAGGCACATTTCTGTTTTGCGTCCGTGTGCACAAAAACAGGAGCCGCCGCATATCCCATGCCGGCAGCTCCCGCCCTGTTCAAATTTATCCCGCGTCTTGGTCGTCCGCTCTTACTTCATCCAACCGCGGATCTCCCTACAGATCCCCTCTGCGTCAAGCCCGTACTTATGGAGAAGCTCCACCGCCGGCCCTGACTCGCCGAAGGTGTCCTTCATCCCGATCCGGTGAACCGGCGTCGGAACGGTGTCGGATAATGCCTCGCAAACCGCACTCCCCAAACCGCCGATAACAGAGTGTTCTTCCACGGTAACGATCCGCTTCGTCTCCTTTGCCGCTTTCACCAGCAGCTCCTCATCGAGCGGCTTGATTGTATGGATATTGATTACTCTGGCATTTACGCCCTCTTTGGCCAGCTCCTCTGCCGCCTCCAGGGAAGCAGATACGCACAGGCCCGTGGCAACGATGGTCAGATCATCGCCCTCTCTTAACGTTACGCCCTTTCCAATCTCAAAATGGTAATCCGGGCGGTCGTTGATCACCGGAACTGCCAGACGGCCGAACCGCAGATAAACCGGCCCCTGATGCTCGCAGGCTGCCGCGACGGCCGCCTTTGCCTCCACGTCATCCGATGGATTGAGCACAACCATCCCGGGAATCGACCGCATCAGGGCAATGTCTTCATTGCACTGGTGGGAAGCGCCGTCCTCTCCGACGGATATGCCGGCATGCGTCGCGCCGATCTTTACATTCAGGTGCGGATATCCGATGGCGTTGCGCACCTGCTCAAAGGCGCGTCCCGCTGCGAACATGGCAAACGAGCTTGCAAACGGAATCTTGCCTGTGGCCGCCAGCCCGGCTGCAATCCCAACCATGTTGCACTCTGCGATTCCGCAGTCGATATGGCGCTCCGGAAATGCTTTTTTAAAGGTTGACGTTTTGGTGGCCTCTGCTAAATCGGCGTCCAGGACCACCAGATTTTCATATTTCTTTCCCAGTTCCGCCAGCGCGTTGCCGTAGCTTTCCCGGGTTGCGATTTTTTTCTTATTTTCCATCTGCGCCACCCGCCTTTTCCAGTTTTTCTCCGATTGCCTCCAGATCCTTCATGGCAAGGCCGTATTCCTCGTCATTCGGAGCCTTGCCGTGCCAGCCGGCCTTATTTTCCATGAAAGAAACGCCTTTGCCCTTTAAGGTCTTTGCAATGATGGCAGTGGGCGCGCCCTTGGTACGGCGGGCCTCTTCAAAGGCTTTCTGAATCTGCTCCATGTCGTTTCCGTCTTCTACGCGGATCACGTGGAAATTGAATGCCTCAAACTTCCTGTCAATCGGGTACGGAGAGCAGACCTCGTCCACGGCTCCGTCGATCTGTAAATTATTATTGTCAACAATGACAACCAGGTTGTCGAGCTTTCTGTGCCCCGCGAACATGGACGCCTCCCATACCTGGCCTTCCTGGAGCTCTCCGTCTCCCAGCAGCGTGTATACACGGTAGGAATCGCCGCTGATCCTGGCGGACAGCGCCATGCCTACTGCCGCGGAAATCCCCTGTCCCAGGGAACCGCTCGACATGTCCACGCCCGGGATATGCTTCATATCCGGATGTCCCTGCAGATAGGAACCGGTGTGGCGCAGCGTCAGCAGATCCTCTTTGGGGAAATAGCCGCGCTCCGCTAAAACAGAGTACAGACCCGGCGCGCTGTGTCCCTTGGAGAGCACAAAGCGATCCCGATCTGCCTTATGCGGATCAGACGGATCAATGTTCATCTCTTCAAAATAAAGGTATGTAAAAATCTCAGCCGACGAGAGCGCGCCGCCCGGATGTCCGGCCCTGGCCGCATGCACGGCTGTGACGATATTCCTGCGAACCTCGTTGGCTTTCTTTTTCAGCTCTAAAATATCCATTTTCCGTCCTTTCCTTATTTCCCAAATACCGCCTCATAATCCGCCTTGAATTTCTCAATGCCGATATCGGTCAGAGGATGCTTTACCATCTGCATCAGCACCTTGAACGGAACTGTGGCGATATCGCCGCCGGCCTTGGCGCACTCGGTGATATGGAGCGGATGTCTGGTGGAAGCGCAGATGATCTCTGTCGTGATCTCCGGATAGTTGTCAAAGATCTGGGCGATCTCATAGATCAGGCCTGTCCCGTCTGTGGAGATGTCATCCAGCCTGCCCAGGAACGGCGACACATAAGACGCGCCTGCTCTTGCGGCCAGCAGGGCCTGATTGGCCGTGAAGATCAGGGTCACATTCGTCTTGATGCCTTCGGCGGAAAGGGCCTTTACTGCTTTTAAGCCTTCGGCTGTCATGGGGATCTTCACTACCATGTTCGGATGGATCTTCGCGATCTCGCGGCCCTCTGCGATCATGTCCTCGGCCTTCTCTGTGGTGGCCTTCACCTCTCCGGAAATCGGCCCGTCCACGATGCCTGTGATTTCCTTAATTACCTCATTGAAATCACGGCCTTCCTTTGCGATCAGCGACGGGTTTGTCGTAACGCCGCAGATAATTCCCATGTCATTTGCTTCTCTGATTTCATCCACATTCGCTGTGTCAATAAAAAATTTCATAATCCTTCTCCTCCTTTATTTTCCCTGCCCGTAATAGGCATTGGGACCATGCTTTCTCATGTAATGCTTATCCTGCAGGCATTTCGGCGCTTCCCCTGCCCTGGGGTTAATCAGCTCGCACAGGGCGGCCATTTTGGCCACTTCCTCGAGAACCACGGCGTTATGCACCGCATTGTCAGCATCCGTTCCCCATGTAAAGGGCCCGTGGTTCTTGCAGAGCACGCCCGGGACAGCCATGGGCTCAATCCCCCGGTTCTCAAACAGATCCGCGATCAGGACACCCGTATTTTCCTCATAATCCTCCAGCTCCTGGGCTGTTAAGTTCCTGGCGCAGGGGATACTGCCGTAAATGTAATCGGCGTGCGTCGTGCCGTAGCAGGGGATATCCCGCCCGGCCTGGGCCCATGACGTAGCCCAGGTGCTGTGTGTATGCACCACGCCTCCGATCTGCGGAAATCTCCTGTACAGCGCCAGATGGGTCTTCGTGTCAGAGGACGGGTTTAAAGTCCCCTCTGTCTTATTACCCATGAGATCCATAACGACCATGTCGTCCGGCGTCAGCTTATCATACTCCACACCGGAGGGCTTAATCACAAACAGGCCCAGCTCCCGGTCAATACCTGAGACATTGCCCCAGGTAAAAGTAACCAGCCCGTGCCTTGGAAGCTGCATATTGGCCTCATAAACCTGTTTTTTCAGCTCCTTTATTCTCTGATCCTTTTCCATGTCTTCACCTCTTTTGCCGGCCGCGGCTCTACATCTTCATCCCGTCCACAGCGCCTCTCTCGGCGGCCAGTCCCGATTTGTAGCTCCTGATGAACGCATCAAAGCCCTTCACATCCTCCGGATCCGGGGCCATCCGTTCGGCCTTTCCATCTGCAAATACCCGGCGGGTTAAGTAGCCGTCCAGCGTCTCTCCCTCAGCCTTATTCTTCATATAGGAGGCCAGCACGGCGATACCCCATGCCCCGCCCTCTCCGGCTGTCTCCATAACGGAAACCGGAACCGCGGCCGCCGCGGCCATGATCCTCTGGCCCACGCCCTTTGTCTTAAAGAGGCCCCCGTGGCCCATAAGCTGATCAAGCGTTACGCCCTCCTCTTTGAACAGGATGTCAAGTCCGATTTTCAGGGTAGCCAGAGAGCTGTATAAATGAGTCCTCATAAAATTGGCCAGGCTCAGACGGCTGTCCGGCATGCGGACAAAGAGCGGCCGGCCTTCCTCAAAGCCGGTGATCGGCTCCCCGGACAGATAGCAGTAGGACATAAGCCCGCCGCAGTCCGCATCGCCTTCCAGGGCCTTGCTGTAAAGAGTTGCAAACAGCTCGTTCATATCTGCCTTCATGCCCATGGCCTCATAAAATTCCTTAAACAGGCCCACCCAGGCATTCAAATCGGAGGTGCAGTTATTGCAGTGCACCATGCCCACCAGATGGCCGTCCGGCGTCGTCACAAGGTCAATCTCCGGATAAACGTTCGAGAGCTTTTTCTCCAATACCACCATGGCAAATACCGATGTCCCGGCTGATACATTTCCTGTGCGTACCGCCACACTGTTCGTGGCAGTCATGCCGGTTCCGGCGTCTCCCTCCGGCGGACACAGAGCAATGCCCGGCTTTAAGGTTCCCGACGGATCCAAAAGCTTCGCGCCCTCCTCCGTCAGAACCCCGGCCTCCTCCCCGGCAGACAGGGATTTCGGCAGGATCTCCTTAAGCTTCCACGAATACCCCTTCGGGGCAATCAGAGCGTCGAACTTCTCCACCATCTCCGCGTCATAATCACCGGTTTCTGTATCGATCGGGAACATGCCGGACGCGTCGCCCACGCCCAGGACTTTCCCGCCTGTCAGCTTCCAGTGGATAAATCCGGCCAGCGTGGTCAGAAAACGGATCTTTCCCACATGCTCCTCACCGTTTAAGATCGCCTGATACAGATGCGCAATGCTCCACCGCTGGGGGATATTATACGAGAACAGCTCTGTCAGCTCCTCGGAAGCCCTGGCTGTGATCGTATTCCTCCAGGTGCGGAAGGGAACCAGAAGCATTCCCTCCCCGTCAAACGCCATATAGCCGTGCATCATGGCGCTGATCCCCACAGAGCCGAGCGTTTTGAGCTCCTCTGCGTATTTCTCCTTTACATCCTCCGCCAGGCTGCGGTAGCAGCTCTGTAAGCCGCTTATTATATCTTCCATGGAATACGTCCAGATATTGTTCTCCAGACGGTTTTCCCACTCGTGGCTGCCCTGTGCGATGGGCGCTGCCGTCTCATCGGTCAGCACCGCCTTAATCCTCGTCGAGCCAAACTCGATCCCCAGGGCTGTAGCGCCGTTTTTAATACTTACTTTGATTTCCTCCGCACTGCGGCTCATATTTTCACCTCTATGAATTTCTAAAGATATCCGTACATCACCATGTAAATCACGGTAATCTCAGCGCCGTTATCTACACAATGCTGCACTGGCAACTGTTATCAGTGAAATCTGTAATATGCCTCATTCCATCGAAGCTCATTGCGGAACTGACGGATCGTTGTATCCTTATCAATATATACCGCCTCGATTCCCATGCATGCCGCCCAGTCGCCCATCTGCTCTGCGCTTAAGTCATAGGAGAATGCCGTGTGGTGCGCGCCGCCTGCGTAGATCCACGCCGCCGCGCCAACCTCAAGAGACGGCTCCGGCGTCCAGAACGCGGTCGCTACCGGAAGCTTCGGCATCGGTTTTTCGGCCTTTTTCACTTCCACATCATTAATGATCAGACGGAAACGGCCGCCCAGATCAATCAGGGACGTCGCCACGCCGTGACCTTCTTTCGCGGTAAATACAAGCCTTGCCGGATCCTCCCTGTCTCCCATGGAAAGCGGGCATTCCTTAATGGAAATCTTCCCGTCCGCTATTGTGGGGCAGACCTCCAGCATATGGGCCTGCAGGATCCCCTCGCGTCCCTTTACAAGATTGTAGGTGTAATCCTCAAAGAAGGTAGTTCCCTTTGCATCCTTCGTATTGGCAGCCATGATCTTCATCAGGCGCACCATAGCGGCTGTCTTCCAGTCTCCTTCCGCGCCGAAGCCGTAGCCCTTTTCCATCAGACGCTGGATCGCCAGTCCCGGAAGCTGCTTTAACCCGCCCAGATCCCCGAAATGGGTGACGATTGCCTGATAATTCTTCTCCTCCAGGAAGCGCTCAAAGCCCAGTTCAATCTGCGCCTGCACGGCCGCATGGTTCCGGAACTCCAACTCGTCCCTTCCCTCCAGAAGGATCTCATATTTATCATAATACTCCTCAACAAGGGCATTCGTATCCGCTTCGGAGACAGCGTTCACGGCGTCCACAATCTCATTCACCGGATACGCGTCAATCTCCCAGCCAAACTTGATCTGCGCCTCAACCTTGTCCCCATCCGTCACTGCCACATTTCTCATATTGTCCGCTACACGCATCACGCGGATATGGGAAGACTCCATCACACCCACAGCGGTGCGCATCCACGAAGCGAGCTGCCCCTGCACGCCCTCATCCGCCCAGTGGCCGACAATCACCTTCCTCTCAATCCCCATGCGGCTCACGATATGCCCATACTCCCTGCCGCCGTGCGCGGACTGGTTTTCATTCATAAAATCCATGTCAATCGCATCATAGGGAATCTCGCGGTTAAACTGCGTATGTAAATGGCACAGCGGTTTCCTGTACTCCTGGAGCCCCAGAATCCAGCTCTTCGCCGGTGAAAATGTATGCATCCATGTAATCACGCCCGCACATTCGGGATCCTGATTGGCCTCGTTAAAGGTCCGGCGGATCACCTCATTCGTGATCAGGGTCGGCTTCCATACCACCTCGAACGCAAGAGCGCCGCTCTTGTTCAGCTCCTCAACAATGATTCTGGAATGCTCCGCTACGTGCTCCAGGCACTCATCCCCATAGAGATCCTGAGAGCCGGTGCAGAACCAGAACTTGTAGTTTTTTCCTGTCTGAAGCATAATATTTTCCTCCTTCACCTTAAGGTTATTATAGATCAAATGATAGTTGATTGCAAATGTGGGTGTGGTTGTCACTGCATTTTTTCGTTGGCTGGGGGGGGCTGTCGTGAGAGGGCCGCCCGGAACAGAGTATCTATCCAACGGAACCCCGCTCCCGCTCAGTGAAAAGCGCAGCGGACACTAAGCTCGAAAAGACCTCGCTAAGTGCCGGCGGTTTTCAATGGGTTCCTTATGGATAGATACTCTGTTCCGGGCTACGTTACCGCAAGCCGGAGCAAACGGATTTTGCCACGTTTTTGTTGACGGGACTATTCGCTGCATCCAGTCAGTAATTGGACTGTCAGAACTGCCTGTTTTGCCATCCGCTGCGTTGTCGTCCGTCAACGATGCCGCCGCATCGCCCCTTCCTCCGCCTTACAGGCTGACAAAATATCCGGCACTGACAATCTAATTGCTGGACGGACGAGACACTAAAGAACGCTTTTCACTGCCCCCTGCCTGCCGCAGGCGGCCCTTTCACGACTCTCTCAGCCAACACATACCATATAAATTTATTTTTTCTTCTTAATCATAGCCAGCACCGACTGCAGCACAATAAAGAAGCAGAGCAGCGCCGCTATCGTAATCCGCGTCCACCAGGAGGACAGGGTTCCCTGGAAGGTGATAAACGCCTCAATGGTGGCCTTTATAAGCACCCCGAACAGGGTTCCTATCACATTTCCGACGCCGCCTGTCAGGAGCGTGCCGCCGATAACGGACGACGCGATGGCGTCCATCTCAAAGCCCTTGGCCTGCTCTACGAAGCCGCCCAGTGTGTTCAGGCAGAAGAGGATGCTTCCGACGCCGCACAGGAAACCGTCGAGTATGTATGCTTTGAGTTTTACTTTCCTGACGTTTAAGCCGAGCATCAGGGCGGACTGCTCGTTGCCGCCTACGGCGTAGATGCTGCGCCCGAATTTCGTGTATTTCAGCATGATGAAAACTGCGATCAGGATTAACAGGGCGATGATGACGGTTGGATAGATGTAGGGGTAAATCATCACGCCTTTTTTGTTTAAGCGTCCGCCGAAGGGAAGGTATACCTTGGCTTTGGCCCATGCCATGAAGGTTACGTTGGTGATGCTGATCATGTCCTTGGAGATGATGGCTGTCATGCCGCGGGCGAAGAACATGCCTGCCAGCGTTACGATAAAGGGCTGGATGTCCATATAGGCCACCAGGAAGCCCTGCACCAGGCCGAATACGATGCCTGTTGCGAGTACGATTAAGACTGCGGGAACTGCGCCCACGCCGCCTTTTTCCATCATCCAGGCAAGCATCATGCAGCCCATGGCCACGAAGGAGCCGACGCTGATGTCAATGCCGCCTGTGATCATGACTACCGTCATGCCTACGCCGATCACGATGAGGCCGGCGTTGGATATGAACAGGTTTAAGAAGTTCTGTGTCTTGGCAAACCCCTGATCCTTAAACAGGATACAGCCGATCATGTACATGGCGAAGAACAGCACAATCGTAATCAGGAGCAGAAAGCTGGTCTGGTTTAATTTCGTTTTGCTTTTCATTTATGCCGCCTCCTTTACTTTCTTCTGTGCCAGGGATTTTCTCCATCTTGCGAATCCCGGAGACTGCAGCGCTACGATGATAACTACCACGACAGCCTTGTATACGGGCACCTGGTCAGAGGATACGTGCATCGCGTAGAGCGTGGTGGTCAGGGCCTGAATGGTGTAAGCGCCGATCACGGAGCCCGCGATGGAGAATTTGCCGCCGCCTAAGGAGTTGCCGCCGATGGCTACCGCGAGGATGGCGTCCAGCTCCATGTTGAGGCCGATGTTATTGGCATCCGCGGAGTAGATACGGCTGGATGCGATCAGGCCCGAAAGGCCGGAGCAGAAGCCGCAGTAGGCGTAGGTCAGGAAAATGATCATGATGGCCTTGATGCCCATGAGGCTCGATGACTTTTTGTTGATTCCAACGGACTGGATGTACATGCCCAGCGCCGTCTTTTTGAGCAGGAGCGCGGTCGCGGCGACCACGATCACAGCCACGATAAACGGAGTGGGAACCGGGATTCCCGGAATGGAAGCGCCCAGGGTGCGGTAGCTGTCCACGCGCACATAGGTAATCTGGCCGTCTGTAATAAGCTGTGCGATACCGCGTCCGGCGGTAAACATGATCAGTGTGGCAACCATTGGCTGGATATTCAGCTTTGCAACTAAAAATCCGTTGAAGCAGCCGATCAGGATACCGACGATAATCGCTGCGATAAAGCCCAGGATCAGCGGGCTTGCATAGACCGTGGCCGCCCGCTCGCCGCCGGTTAAGATGTTGCAGCAGACCGCGGCGCTGACCGCCATGATCGCGCCCACGGAGATGTCGGTTCCGGCCGAGGAGGAAACCACCAGCGTCATGCCGACCGCCAGGATCACCAGCTCAGAGGCGCGGTTGATAATATCAATGATGTAGCCGTAAAGCATTCCGTCTCTCACTTCAATGGCAAAGAAGTTCGGCGTCGTAACGATATTTACTAAAAGCACCAGGGCGAGACAGAACACAGGCAGGAATAGCCGCTGTGACGTTATATTTTTCAATGATTCATTCTTCATATTACTGTCCTCCTGCAATGGTTGACATGATCGTGGACTGGTTCATTTCCGCGCCGCTCAGCTCTCCGACCTTGGCCCCGTCACGCATAACCACCATGCGGTCGCAGGTACGCAGCATTTCCTCTACCTCGGATGAAATGAACACAACCGCCATGCCCTCTTTGGCCAGCTTTACCACCAGCTTCTGGATCTCTGTCTTGGTTCCCACGTCGATACCGCGCGTCGGCTCGTCAAGAATCAGGAAATCCGGATTGGTAAGGAGCCATCTGCCGATGATCACCTTCTGCTGGTTGCCGCCGGACAAGGATTTGATGGGCGTCTCGCGGCTGGCTGTCTTAATCTGCAGCATCTCAATATATTTATCCGTAAATTCCTCCTGCTGCTTCCGGCTGAGCAGGTGGAACATGCCTCTCTTGGCCTGCAGCGCCATGATCAGGTTCTCCCTCACGGACAGGTCTGCGATGATGCCCTCATTCTTTCTGTCCTCGGGCAGGTAGGCCATGCCCTCATTCATGGAATTAATGGGGTGCTTGGGGGATAAGCGTTTTCCCTTTACATACAGCTCGCCCTCGTCGGTCTTTTCCGCGCCGTACAGCACCCGCACCGTCTCCGAACGGCCGGATCCCAGAAGGCCGGTAAAGCCGATGACCTCGCCCTTGTGAATCACCAGATCAAAGGGCTTTATATAGCCTTTCTTTCCGAGCCCCACGGCCTTGATCACGATATCCTCGTCGCTGTGGGCCGGCTGTTCCCCGCCGTCCTGCTTGATGGCGGCCAGATCGTCGAAATCCTTGCCCATCATCTTGGCCACAAGCTGTACCCGGGGAAGCTCTTCTGTGGTGAACTGTCCCACCAGCGTCCCGTTTCTGAGAACCGTGATCTTGTCGCATACTGCGTATACCTGCTCCAGGAAGTGCGTCACGAAGATGATGCCCACGCCCTGGGATTTGAGCCTTGTCATCAGCTTGAAAAGCTTCTCCACCTCGCTGTCGTCCAGGGAGGAGGTCGGTTCGTCGAGTATCAGCACCTTGGCTGACATATCAACCGCGCGGGCGATAGCAATCATCTGCTGAATCGCGATGGAGTAATTATCAATCGTCTTTGTCACATCTGCATTGATGTCAAGGTCGCCCAGCAAATCCGCGGCCCTTTTATTCATGGTCTTCCAGTCAATGAGACCTCCTTTTCTCGGCTCCCTGCCGATAAAGAGATTCTCCGCAACACTCAAGTTGGGGCAGAGGTTGATCTCCTGATACACGGTGCTGATGCCATGGTTCTGCGCATCCTGCGGGCTTCGGTTGATGATCGTCTGAGCGTATCCGTCGATGTGGATTTCTCCGGTCTCAAACTCCTCGACCCCTGTCAGCACCTTAATCAGCGTGGATTTGCCTGCGCCGTTTTCGCCCATCAGAGCGTGTATTTCCCCCTTTTTGAGAGTAAAATCAACATTCTGCAGAGCTTTTACACCCGGGAATGTCTTATAAATGTGCCTCATCTCCAGAACGGAATCCTTCTCCATAAAAGCTTTGCCTCCTTTTCATGGCACAAAAAGGAGACGCCAGGGGGGGAAACTAAAGCCTCCGGCCCTGCGCCTCCTGATTCATCAAATCACTATTGGCATTTTACCTTGCTTATGTAATATATATTAGTATGCTCTTTCTGCTAAAATGCTCTCCAGATCCATGCTTGTATCAAAGTATGCCTCGTCTACGTACTGAACCTTATCAACCGTCTCGCCAGCCTCAAGCTTCTGGATGATCTCAGCTACGCGCGGTCCGTGAAGCGGGTTGCACTCAAAGGTTGCGTTTAAGTCGCCGGCGATCATGGACTCAAATGCCGCCTTTACGGAGTCGAAGCTAACTACGATGATGTCGCCTTCCGGTCCGCAGGTCTTGCCGGCAGCCTTGATAGCGTCGATAGCGCCGAACGCCTCGTTGTCGTTCTCGCAGATAACCACGTCGATGTCGTCATAGCTCTTTAAGAAGGACTCCATAACCTCCTGGCCCTTTGCCTGTGTGAACTCACCGGACTGCATGTCAAGCATCTTCCAGTTGGGGTGCTCTGCCAGCTTGTTGGCCATGCCCTCTGTACGTCCTACCTGTGCGGAAGCGCCGATGGTTCCCTGGATGGTCACCATGTTGATCTCCTCTTCGCCGCGTCCCTGAGCCTCTAAATACTCAGCCAGCCAGTCGCCGCAGGTTTCGCCTTCCAGTACGAAGTTTCCGCCAACCCATGCCTCATATAAGCTGTCGTCGGATAACTGCATCTGACGGTCGGAAAGAATAACCGGGATACCGGCCTCCTTTGCCTCCTCCAGAACGGTCTCCCAGCCTGTCTCAACAACGGGAGCCACTACAATGTAGTCAACCTCCTGCTGGATGAAGGAACGGATTGCCTTGATCTGGTTCTCCTGCTTCTGCTGTGCATCATCAAAAATCAGCTTGTAGCCGTTTTCTTCTGTAAAGGTGGATTTGAAGGACTCTGTGTTCGCCGTTCTCCAGTCAGACTCTGCGCCTACCTGTGCATAGCCAACGGTGATAAGATCACCTGAAGCCGCATCTGCCGCTTCGGGCTCCTCTCCCTTCTCCTCTTCCGCTGCCGGAGCTGCTGTCTCAGCCGGAGCCTCTTCCTTTGCCGCCTCTGTGGCCGGAGCCTCAGCCGGCGCGCTGGAACCGCCGCCGCATGCCGTCATGGATGCTGCCATTGCTGCTACGAGCGCTACGGATACTAATTTTTTTCTCATACTTTTCTCCTCCTTATGAAGTATGTTTGTTTTGTAAGGACATTATAACCGATCTTTGATGTTTTGGCTATGGAGCATCTTTGGAAAAAGGTATAATTTTTTTTACCCTTTTCCCCTGTTTTTATCCTTTTTCGCCAATACAGGAGGAAAAATTTGTGATTTTTTTAGAAAAGTTTATGATTTTTTACGATCCGCGTCCGGCTCGCCTGCCAGGAAAACTCGGATGCAGGTTCCCACGCCTCTCTCGGACTCCGCCGTGATCTCAGAGCCGGACCCATAATACATCCGGATCCGCTGGGCCACATTTTTTAAACCAAAGCCTCCCTTTTTCGGGGCTTCAACGCCGCCTCCCATGCCCACCAGCTTATTCTGCAGGGCCCTTAAAGCCCGGCCGTCCATCCCGATCCCGTTGTCCTGTATCTCAAATACAACTCCTTCCCCGTCTTCATAGCCGCGGATAACAATGCGTCCTCCGCCCCGCTTATTTTTAATTCCGTGGTACAGCGCATTTTCCACAATGGGCTGGAGGATCATTTTCAGGACGATCCGTTCCCGGAGCGCGGGCTCTATGCTGATCTGGTAGTCCAGAATATCCTCATAGCGGATTTTCTGGATCTTTAAATAGCTGCGGATGTGCGTTTCTTCCTCTCCGATAGTGATAAAATCCTTGCCCCCGGACAGAACCGTGCGGAAAAAATCGCTCAGATCCGTGGTCATCTCCACCACCTGCCGGTTATTCCCTCCCTCTGCCATCCACACAATGGAATCCAGCGTATTGTACAGAAAATGAGGGTTGATCTGCTCCTGATGGAGCTTTAACTCCGCCTCGCGCAGGTTTTTCTGCTCCTGTCTTGTTTTTTCCATCAGATCCGTGATTTCATCGCTCATCTTATTAAAAGCCCTGGCCAGGTCGTTGATCTCCTCCAGGCTGCACAGGCCGGCCCTGGCCTCAAATTCCCCGCAGCCCAGACGCTGAGCCGTCCTCTGCAGGTCGTGAATCGGGTTGGTTACGGAACGGGTGATCGTGGCGGAAAGTACCGATCCCCCTAACAGCACAAATCCTAAGAGGGCCATGAACCAGCCTATCATCTGGCGGGTATGGATTTCCAGCTCCTTCTGGAGCTGTTCCATGTTCATCATCTCATAATATGTATACTGTGTGATGTAATCCTGAATCATGGAGCACAGGCCCTGGATGTCATTCTCCCAGATAGACGCATTCTCCTCATATGTCCCGGGCTTGCTGGAATTCCCAATCATGCGGCTGACCGCCTTTTCCAGCGAATCGAGACAGGAGAGAATGCCCCTGATTTTAATGTCCCCGTCCGACCCGGGCTTGCGTTTAATAGCGCGGCCAAACGCATACCGCGCGGAATGGATCAGGCTCAAAGGGTTCTTCACCACCGTCGCATACTGTGTTTCTCCTTCCACGATATCCCCGCTGTCAAATTTCGATGCGTCAATCAGGCCGATCATTACACGGTACATAGAATATTCCATTTCTTCTTTAAAAGTAATGTTGTATTCATTGGCTGTCTTTAAGTTCTCCATAATCCCATTGTATGAAGCCGAATAATCCCGTATCATTACGATAATCATCAGTATCATGCCAGTGAGGGGAATCGCCGTCGCAAAAAGGAGCAGGGACAGCCGCATCTTTAAGGTCAGGCGGCGGATCCCTTTGCGCTCCCCAAAATCCCTCTGTATCTGCGAATTCTGATTCATGTGTTCATCCATCCCTGTCTTAGCTCTCCCCGGCCTTATAATCCTTGGGCGACTGGCCCATGATTTTCTTGAAGGTGGCGCTGAAATAGTGCGGATCATTGTATCCCACGCTCTCCCCGATCTCCGCGGTCCGCAGGTTCGTGCATTTCAGAAGCTCGCATGCCTTGTCAATCCTGACTTTTGTTAAATATTCCACAAACGACTGCCCCATCTCCTGCTTAAAAATCGAGCTGAAATAGCTGGAGCTGACTCCGATATGGGCGGAAATCATATTCAGCGAGAAATCACTCCTTGCAAAGTGCTCTGCAATATAAGCCCTGGCCTCCCGGATCAGATTGCCGTAACGGTCGTTTGAACATTTATCCCGCGCGCTCAGCGCGAAATGGAACAGCGCCTTTAAATAAGCCACCGTTGTCTCCACGCCCCCGATCACTTTGGGGATCTCCTTGATATCCCTCAGCGTCTCCGGAATCTCATCCGTCTCAACCTTCAGGGACTTGAGGAATTCCTGGACGCAGTAAAAGATATCGACGGTCATATACTGCCTGAGCAGAAGCGATTTGTAATTGTGCTCCCCCACCGCCGCGAAATATTCGTCAATGAACGGGCCGCATTCCTCCACGGATCCCAGCTTTAAAAAGTCCTCAATCAGCTTCCGGTCCACGCCGCTGTAATCCGTCTTGTCCAGAAACTCTGTATATTTTTCATAGCTGACAAAATACCGCTCCAGAAGCCTTGTCCGCTCCCGCTCCTCGCGGATCGTCTCCGCCACCCGTTTCAAGGCGTCCACCAGGCTGGCTGACGTGATGGGCTTAAGCAGATAATCACTGATCCCGATCTTGATGGCTTCCTTGGCATAATCAAATTCATTATAGCCGCTTAGAATTATAATTTTGATATTCGGAAGCGATTTCTTGACCAGCCGGCTCAGCTCCAGCCCGTCCATAAAGGGCATCTTGACGTCTGTCAGGAGAATATCCGGCTCTGTCTTTAATATCAGGGGATAAGCGTATTCACCGTCGCCGGCCTCGCCCACGAATTCCAGCCCGTTTGCCTCCCAGTCAATGCTGTCGCGTATTCCCCGCCGGATGATGGCCTCATCCTCTGCCAAAAATATTTTTATCACAGCGTATCCCTCCCCTTTTCCTCTGCGCAGATCTATGCATAAAAAACCGGAGCCTGGCCTCATCCGCCGAACTCCGGTTTTATGGTTCAATTGCTGTAACAGTTCAGGTTATCTGAACCGCTGCCAATCATTTGCGTTTCTCACAACGGCTTCCAGAACTTCTGACAGCCGCGTGATTGATTCTATCGCATCCTGATTCTCAGCCAACCGTCCCGTGCTCTCCGTTCCGGTTAGTTCATCAGCCTGCCTACATTAAGCTTTACGCCCGGCCCCATAGTGGAGGTCAGGGTCACGCTCTTTAAGTAAGCGCCCTTAACGGCGGCCGGCTTTGCTTTCAGGATTGCATCCATAAGCGTCTGGAAGTTGTCCGCTAACTGCTCCTCTGTGAAAGAAGCTTTACCCACTGGCACGTGAATAATATTTGTCTTATCAAGTCTGTACTCAATCTTACCGGCCTTGATATCGTTGATTGCCTTGGTAACATCCATGGTTACGGTTCCTGCCTTGGGGTTCGGCATCAGCCCCTTGGGTCCAAGGATACGGCCCAGACGTCCCACAACGCCCATCATGTCCGGCGTAGCTACCACAACGTCAAAGTCCAGCCATCCCTCGTTCTGGATCTTCGGGATCAGCTCCTCAGCGCCTACATAGTCCGCGCCGGCAGCCTGAGCCTCGTCTGCCTTTGCCCCCTTGGCAAATACAAGGATACGAACCGTCTTACCCGTTCCGTGCGGCAGTACAACCGCGCCGCGGATCTGCTGATCCGCATGGCGTCCGTCACATCCGGTTCTGATATGAGCCTCAACAGTCTCATCAAATTTAGCTACAGCGGCCTTCTTCACAATGGAGATGGCCTCCGCAGTGTCGTAAAGATTCATGCGGTCTACTAACTTAGCAGCCTCTGCGTATCTTTTTCCTCTTTTCATTTCTAACATAACCTCCTAGTGGTATTGTCGGGGAATTCCCTCCCACGTTATCGTCCTGATCCGAAGAACGTCTCTTACTCAACAGTGATACCCATACTTCTTGCCGTGCCTGCGATCATGCTCATGGCAGCCTCAAGGCTGGCGGCATTTAAGTCCGGCATCTTTAACTCAGCGATCTTCTGGAGCTCTTCCTTGGAAATAGAAGCTACCTTTGTCTTATTCGGAACCGCAGAGCCGGATTTAATCTTACATGCCTTCTTTAACAGAACGGCAGCCGGAGGAGTCTTGGTGATAAAGCTGAAGCTTCTGTCCGCATATACAGTGATCACAACCGGGATAACCAGATCGCCCTGATCGGCTGTTCTCGCGTTAAACTCCTTTGTAAACTGTACGATATTCACGCCGTGCTGACCCAGAGCCGGGCCAACTGGCGGAGCCGGCGTTGCCTTGCCTGCAGGAATCTGTAATTTGATATAGCCTGTTACTTTCTTTGCCATCGTTTGGCACCTCCTAATAAAATGTGGTAATTGCGGGGATGTTCTGTCACTGTCCGAACCTCTTTCAGGCTCCGTACAGCGGCGTTTTTTCCCTCCCACGGCCTTTACAAAAAGGCTGTTTTACATCTTCTTTACGTCTGTGAAATTCAATTCAACCGGTGTCTCGCGGCCGAACATCTCTACATTAATGGTCAGGGTCTGCTTGGGCTCATTGATGGAAGTGACGGCGCCGACCGTGTCCTTCCAGGCCCCTGCAGTGACGCTGATCATGTCGCCGACCTCAAAGCTGGCTGCTGTTATGGCCGCCCTGAAACCGAGATTGTTCATCTCCTCTTCGGTCAGAGGAACCGGCTTGGATCCCGGACCGACAAAGCCTGTCACACCGCGGGTGTTCCGCACGACATACCATGTATCGTCGTTCATGACCATGTTAATCAGCACATATCCGGGAAACATCTTCTTGGCAACCAGCTTGTTCGCCCCGTTCTTCAGCTCCTGGACATCCTGCATCGGCACCGACACTTCCAGTATCTGATCCTGAAGCTTACGGTTCTCAATGGTCTTCTCGATATCGACCTTGACTTTATTTTCATAGCCGGAATACGTATGCACTACATACCAATTTGCTTCTGACATATTCTCTCCCCTGCCCCTTTTTACATTACAAAGTGCAGCCCGAACACGATCACTGTGTCCAGCGCCGCAATGATCAGTCCCAGAGCAACGGAAACAGCGATAACGGCTCCCGTCTGCTTCATGACTGTCTCCCTGTCAGGCCAGATGATCTTTCTGTACTCAGCCTTTAAGCCTTTCCAAAAGCTCTGTTTCGGAGCTTTTTTGGTATTTTCTGTATCGCCCATTACTGTCCTCCAAAGTCTTTACGCGGATGCCCGGCTTTTCGTCCGATCCGTAGCGTTACTTCGTCTCCTTGTGCAGCGTGTGTGTTCTGCAGAACTTGCAGTATTTTTTGGTTTCCATTCTGTCAGGATGAGTCTTCTTATCCTTGGTCATGTTGTAATTGCGCTGTTTGCATTCTGTACATGCCAGTGTGATTCTTGTGCGCACGACTTCCACCTCCATCTGATTCTTTGTTCGTCTGCGGCCTTCTTTTCAGGACTCTGGAAACGGCTGTTGGGCGGCTGTTTTTGAGCATAAAAAAAAGACCTTTCTTCTTCCATTCGCCCGTATACTATATCATATAATGGCGGATTCGTCAATGTTTTTTGAATTGGCTATCACGGTGTGTTAATTCGGTGCTCAATATCAAAAGGAGCTGTTATGAAAAAAAGCATTGTATGGTTATTGCTGCTTTCCTGGCATCTGACGGCCTGTTCTCCGGAAAAAGCCGGAACGGAAACACTGCTTGAAACTGCCGCTGAAAACGAATTTATCCCGGAGGAAACTGCCGATGAACCGGCTGCCCGGAATTCTCAGATATGAGCTTTGATGAATCGGCGGAAGAAACATGGATGGGCGATACAGCCTCCGGACAAACGATCTATATCAAAGTACGGCATTCTTCAGATGGCAAAGCCGTGATTGCTTCGTGGGAATATAATAATTATAAGTTCGCCATTCAGGGAAATGTGCCTGATAATATGGCGGATACAAACACAATTCCTAAAACAGCGCGTTATGTGATTAGTGGTTTTGAGTCTTAGAGCGTGTTTGAAAAATGCTTTCTGCCAGATGTGCGTTCCGCTTTGTGGGAATGATTTTTCAAACACGCTCTAAATAAAAAACCGCTCAACAGAGCGTACAGAGATTCTGTCTGGGCGCTCTGTTTTTGGTCAGTAAGGAGCCGGCCATTCTAATCATCCGGATCCGCCGTTTCCTCCTTCCCGCTCTCACAACGCTCCAGATGCGCCTTCGCATCCTCGATGCGCTCTTCCATAAAGGCGTAAAACTCCTCCATCTGTTCTGGGCTCTCAAACGCTGATTTGGCGACAAACTGCCATGCTTTGTCCTTTGTCTCCAGAAGGAACAGTCTCTCAATTTCCAGAATACCCAGAATATCCTTAAAGCTGTACTCATTCTTTACATTCTCGGCCGCTACCTCTATCGTGATGCCTGTTTCGAGAATCGTAAGCTTAACATCCGGAAAACGGCCCGCCTTTTCCAGACGGCCAAGCCCGCTTTTTTTCCAGATCATACGCTCCTGGTTCTGCGGGGATATGGTGTAAAACATCGCCGCGCCAACCAGTATAAGCACGAGAACCGATACAAAAAAGTTTCCTGACAAGACAAAGCTCCTGCCAAGAAACAGAAACGCGAAGATCACAAAGAATACGGCGGTTACGATTTTCATCTTTTTGGAATCGTGCCGCGCCACATTCCAGCGGATCCAGTTTTTATAGTCCTCCTTTACCAGGCGGTAATTTAATTCTTTCATGGTTATACTCCTTTTCTGCTACCGCTCAGACAGCCTGTTATCTGAACCGCTGCTTTACCTTTGGGAACGGTTTTATACCCCCTGACCTATACATACCGCAAAAAAATACACTCTCTTTACCCCGGCCCTTTTCAGAACCCGGGCGCAGGCCTCAATTGTGGCCCCTGTCGTATAAATATCGTCTATCAGGATCGCACTCCCCGGAAGTCTGCGCTCCTCCCTCACACAGAACGCCTTTTCCAGATTCCGCAAACGCTCCGAAGCCCTGAGCTCCTTCTGCGGCTCCGTATTCCGGCTCCGCAGAAGGACGTCGGCGCAGACCGGAAGCGGGAGCGCCCTGCCGAGCTTTACGGCCAGGATTTCTGCCTGATTAAAGCCCCTGCTTTTCAGGCGCTTCGGATGGATCGGCGTGGGAATCAGGGCTTCGGCCTTCATGGAACGCAGAAGCGGCCCATAGCGCCTTACGATTTCCTGCGCATAGTAATCCAGATATTCTCTTTTATTCTTATACTTGACCGCGGCCATGGAATGCGACGCTGTTTCATTATAGTTCAGCAGGGCCGCCCCGTATTCAAAGGAACGCTTCTGGCGGGCGCAGTCCGCGCAGTATTCCTGTGTGTCGAACGCGATCTCCTTGCCGCATTTCCGGCAGACAGGCCCCTTTACGAATGAAAGCCGCGGGATACAGGGCGGGCAGATCAGGTCTCCCTTTGGCATGACGATATCGCCGCAGACCGGACAGCGCCTTGGAAACAGGGCGTCTATAAGCATATACTCTCTTCTCCTTTGCAGAATGGCCGCGGCATCTTATACGTCAGGCCCGGCGGCGCTTATTCCTAAACCGTCCGCATCGCCGCTTTCCATGATCTCCCGGATCCGATCCTTTAAGCCGCAGTAGCGCTTCTGCTCCAGGGCGTTGTCAACCATCTGCTGGAATACGCCGGGCAGGCCGACCAGGCAGGCGCACGCGCGGGCCCTGGTCACTGCCGTATAGATTAAGTTCCTTGTCATGAGCATGCGCGGGCCGCTGTAGATCGGGATCACCACCGCCGGGTATTCGCTCCCCTGCGATTTGTGGATGGTGATGGCATAGGCAAGCTCCAGCTCCTCGAGCTGCTTAAAGCTGTATTCTACCCGTTTTCCCTCGTCAAATTCCACGGTGAGGAGCTCTGCGAACAGATTCAGCTCCCGGATCACCCCCATGTCTCCGTTAAATACGCCTGCGCCCTTGTCAGCCGGGATGTTGTTTTTATAGATCGTCCACTCAATCTGGTAGTTGTTTTTGATCTGCATGACCTTGTCTCCCAGCCGGAACACGCAGCCCGCAGCTTCCTTTTCCGGCTTTTCCGGGGACGGCGGGTTTAAGAATTCCTGCAGGATGGAGTTTAACCGCTCCACGCCCAGCGCCCCTTTGCGCATGGGAGTCATGATCTGGATATCAAATACGTCCGCATTTACATACCTCGGAAGCTTTTCCCGGACCAGCGTGATCATGGCGTTGATGATGGCGTTCGGCTCATCGCGCCTGATAAAAAGGAAGTCCCTGCTGGGCTTGCCCAGAGGGATGCGCTCTCCGCCGTTGATCCGGTGGGCGTTGACGGTGATATCGCTCTCCGCCGCCTGGCGGAAAATGCGGGTCAGCTTCACCACCGGAAAGCTGCCTGACTCGATCATGTCGCGCAGAATATTTCCGGGGCCCACGCTGGGAAGCTGATCCACGTCCCCTACCAGGATCAGGCGCGTTCCCACATTGACCGCCTGCAGAAGGGCATTCATGAGATGAATATCCACCATGGACATCTCGTCAATAATCAGAACATCTGCGTCAAGCGGATGTTCTGCGTTTCGCTCAAAATGCATATGGCCGCCCCGGCCCTTGTCATTCTCCTCCGGCATCCCGCTGATCTCCAGAAGGCGGTGGATCGTTCTGGCCTCGTAACCGGTGGCCTCGGTCATCCGCTTGGCCGCGCGGCCGGTGGGGGCCGCCAGGAGAATTTCCATATCCCCCAGCTCAAAATAGCGGATAATGGTATTGATCGTGGTCGTCTTGCCTGTCCCCGGGCCTCCGGTGAGCACCAGAAGGCCGCTGTTTACAGCTCTTATGACAGCCTGAATCTGCAGCTCGTCCAGCTCTATCTTCTCCTGTGCCTGGATGCGCGCCAGATTCCTGCGGATCTCCTCCTCCGGCTCAGAGCCGGAAATATTCAGATCATACAGCATGCGGGCGATGTTGAGCTCCATATAGTAATACTGGGCAGCATAGACATTGGCCCGTTCCCCGTCCAAACCCGCCCGTTTGACCACCAGGCGCTTGTCGATCTGCATGTCCATCAGGTAGCCGCCGATGGAATCTGGACTGACCTGCAAAAGCTCCGCCGCCTGCTGCGCGAGCTCCTCCTGCGGCAGGTATGTATGACCATTCGCCGAGGCCTGTAAAAGCGTGTACAGGATGCCGCTCCTGATGCGGAAATCCGCGTCCGGGACAATGCCGATTTTCGCGGCAATCTCATCCGCCATTTTAAAGCCCACGCCCGGGATGTCGTCAGCGAGCTTGTACGGATTCGCCTCCAGAACGGTATAGAGGGCCGGCCCGTATTCCTGATAAATCTTCACTGCCAGATTGATCGAAATGCCGTAATTCTGCAGATACATCATGGCCTGGCGCATATCGCGCTTGGCCTCGATCTGTTCCCCGATCGCCATGGCCATCTTCTCGCTGATTCCCTTGATCTCCGCCAGGCGTTCCGGCTCCTCCTCCATGATACGGAAGGTATCTGCCTTGAATTTTTTAACAATACGGGCGGCCAGGGCCGCTCCCACGCCCTTTATGGCCCCGGATCCCAGATACCGCTCCATGGAAACCGTGTCCTCCGGCGCTCTCAGCTCATACTCCTCAACCGATAGCTGTTCCCCGTAAACCGGATGCTCGGTCATGCGCCCCTTTGCCTCTATCAGTTCGCCCTCTGCGATATAGGAAAAGGCGCCGACCAGGATATATTCCTCCCCGTCCTCTGACCCGGAAACGCTTAAAACCGTATAGCCGTTGTCCTGGTTGCGGTATTTTATCTTTTCTACGTATCCTTTAACTGTCGCCATAAGCTTTCATACGCCTAATCGAAATTTTTCATTCCCTCTCCGTGGGCGAACTCAATGAATTTTCCGGTCCCGATCGCCACGGCGGTCAGCGGATCTTCCGCTATCATGGTGGTAATGCCTGTCTTCTCCTCGATCAGCGCGTCCAGGCCGCTTAAGAGAGAGCCTCCTCCGGTCAGAACGATGCCTCTGTCGAATATATCCGCCGCCAGCTCCGGCGGCGTGCGCTCCAGCACATTGTGTACGGCGTCCACGATCTGGAGCGCCGGCTCCCGCAGCGCCTCCAGCGTCTCGTCCGATGTCACCATGATCGTCTTCGGCAGCCCTGTCACCAGGTTCCGGCCGCGCACCTCCATGGTCACAGGCTCCGGCCGGCGGTACGCGGCCCCGATATTGATCTTCATCTCCTCAGCCGTCCGCTCTCCGATCAGGAGATTGTGCTTTTTCCTCATATACCGCACCAGCGCCTCGTCAAAATCATCTCCGGCCACTTTAATCGATGCGCTCACCACCGTGCCTCCCAGGGAAATCACGGCGATATCCGCCGTACCGCCTCCGATATCCACAATCATATTCCCGCAGGCCTTTGCGATATCGATCCCGGCCCCGATCGCGGCCGCCACCGGCTCCTCAATGATCGTGACCTCCCTCGCGCCGGCCAGGTACGTCGCATCCTCCACGGCCTTTCGCTCCACCTCCGTGGCCCCGCTGGGGATGCAGACGCTGATCCGCGGCTTGCGCAGCGTCTTCTTGCCCACGGCTTTATTGATAAAATATTTTAACATCTTCTCTGTCACTGTATAATCAGAGATCACGCCCTGACGGAGCGGGCGTACGGCCACGATATTGCCCGGCGTCCTGCCGATCATCAGACGCGCCTCCTCGCCGATCGCCTTGATCTGATTGCTGTCACGGTCAATCGCCACGACGGACGGTTCCTTTAAAACAACGCCCTTGCCCTTGATATATACAAGAATGCTGGCCGTTCCCAGATCAATCCCAATGTCGTTGGACATCATCATACTTGTTCATCCTCCTGCTTGTATTCTCTATCATTATTATCCCATTTACATATCCTGTTTAAACGAAAAAAACTGTAACAGTTCATTTAACCTTACCGTTACAGGCAGACGCCTTTCATTCAGGCATACTATACCATTTACTATTATATACAATTTCAACCCCTTTTCAAAGGGTTTTTTGTTTTTTTATTATCTTTAGATTTTTTTAATTCCCGGTACACATTTTTGTCACAATTTTCTCCTATAATGCAAATATGTTACTCGAAAGGGTAACAGGCCTTTGTTTCAAGGAACACTTGAAATAATAAAGCTTTTTCATACTCATACCTGCTAAGGGCAAAACCTTAGCAGGCCCCCCTAACTTACTGCCGCTCCGGTCTTTTGCCGAAGCGTTTTTTCGGTTATGGAGGCACAGCCCGGAAGGTGTGTGAACCGCGCAAAATTTATTTATTTACAATTATTTTTAGTTTTATTTTATAGAATATCCATATTTTCAACACATTTTGCTGGCATAATAAAAGCATAAACATAAATAAAGTAGTTTATACTTCCTGCCGGGATCAAGGGCCCGGCAGGTCCCCCCCTAATTAAGCCAGTTTCTTTTTTATATACCTACCATTCCCAATAAAAGCAACAGACAGGCCCCCATCGGCTGAGAGTCCGATGGGGGCCTTGTCTATTGACCGCTTATTTCAAAATCTGTTCTCTGACGTAATCCACGCTGCCGGCAGACATGCTGAATTCGTCCAGTCCCAGTTCAAGCAGCAGCTTCACGGCCCTGGGATCGCCGGCCATCTCTCCACACATTCCGACCTTGATGCCCTTTTTATGGCCCGCGGCGATGATCTGCCCCACTGCCTTTACGACAGCCGGATGGAAGTAATCGTACCTGTCTGCAATCCGCCGGTTCCCACGGTCCACGGCCAGAAGGTACTGAGTGAGGTCATTGGTTCCGATGCTGAAAAAGTCGGCTTCTTCTGCGAATTCCTCTGCAAGAAGGACGCTGGCCGGCGTTTCCATCATCATGCCCATGGGAATTGCCTCGTCAAAAGCAATGCCTTCTGCGGCGAGCTCTCTTTTGCACTCCTCTGCCAGGGCTCTCGCCTCCCGGAGCTCTTCGGGGGAAATAATCATGGGGAACATGATGCGCACATGGCCGAATGCGCTTGCGCGCAGGATTGCCCTGAGCTGTGTTTTAAACATATCCTTCATATCAAGCGAAACGCGGATGGCGCGCCAGCCCAGGAACGGGTTTTCCTCCTCGTCAAAACTGAAATAGGGAAGTCCCTTGTCCCCGCCGATATCCAGGGTGCGGATCGTGAGCTCCGGCGGGATCAGCTCCGCCGCCTCCTTATAAACCGCAAACTGTTCCTCCTCTGTGGGGAAATGGTCGTTTTCCATATAGAGAAGCTCGCTTCGGAACAGTCCCACGCCGTCGATGTTCATTTCCAGAGCGCGCCGGATGTCCTCCGCATTGCCTACATTGGCGCAGAGGGCGATCCGTTTTCCGTCCTTTGTGACGGCCGCCTGCTGCCGCAGAGCCTTTAAGCGTGCGCGTTCGCTCTCATACGCCTCTTTTTTCTGCTGATACCCGGCCAGGGTTTCCCCGTCGGGATCCACCACGATCACACCGTCCCCGGCATCCATGCAGACCAGGGAGCCGTCCGTGAGTTTTCGCAGGATCCCGCTCACACCGACCAGAGTGGGGATATTCAGGCTTTTGGCGATAATGGATACATGGCTCGTCACGCCGCCCTCTTCGGTAATGATTCCTTTTACGATCTCCGGGCGCAGCTTTACCGTGTCCGACGGGTAGAGATCCCTTGCGGCTACGATGACCTCTTCTTTTATATTCCCCAGATCCGGCCTCTGTATGCCCTTTAACACAGCCATCAGGCGCTTTCCGATGTCGCGCACGTCAGCGGCCCGCTCCCTCATATACTCATCGTCCATCATTTCAAAAATCGCGGCGAATTCCTCGATGGTGTTGTGTACTGCGAGCTGGACGTTCATGCGCTCTCCCGTGATCCTTGCCTCCACACCCTCCTTGAGGGTGAAATCCCCTGCGATCTCTAAGTGAGCCGCGAAGATCGGGTTCTCCTTTGCCAGAAGCTCCAGTTCCTTTTGAACCGCCTCTTTTGCTTTGCTAAACTTTTCACATTCTGTCCCGGCCTGATCGGCGGCGATCAGGCCGCCGTCAGGGCTGAAATCCGGTTCCAGGTATCTGTATACCGGGGCGACCGCAACTCCTCTTGAGGCGGTCTTCTCAACATCGATCCGCTCCATTCCTATTCTCCCAATCCGCTCTCAATCAGATCCGCTACAGTCTGCAAATCTTCCTCTTGTGTCTCCCCGCTGCACTCCAGAACGATCTCGCTGCCGTTCTTGATCGCTGCTGCCATGATGTTTAACACGCTTTTCGCCTGGATCCGCTTCTCCCCATATACCAATATAACGTCTGATTTACACTTCCCGGCCGCCTGAGCCAGAAGGGCCGCGGGCCTTGCATGAAGGCCGGACGGGTTGGAAATAACGATTTTCTTTGATACCATATTGCCTCTCTCCTCTACATGATTGATCCTTGTCCCTGTCTGCTTACGCCTCTACCCCAAAGTGCTCAAACAGGATCCTCTCCGCCTCGGCGTTCCAGAGCCCGCGGTTCTTTTTACATGCCTCGTCCAGCTTTTTGAACAGAGGATCTGTTTTTCCCAGCTCCTCAAAGTCCTCAATCGCCGTCAGCGGCATGTCAAACTGGGTGTAGGTCAGCTTCTTTCCGCCCGGGATATTGGGAAGGTTCAAAGTCGCTTCTGCGATGCTGTCGATTCCGCCCACGTGCGTTACCATCACCGCCGGCTCGATCCTTCCTTTGGCCGCCAGCTCGTTCGCCTCAATTAAGTCGTCATTGTTTCCGCCTGTGGTCCCCAGGATATGGGCGCTGGTATAGTGGACATTGTATAAATTGATCTCGCCCTTAAACTGGTTATCCGTGGGGCCTGCAAAGAAGTTTAAGCAGCCGTCGAACGCCAGAAGCTGATCGCCCATCTCCGCCACCTTGCGGTTGGGAATATAGACGAACACGTCATCATAGCCCTTTCCGCCCGTGATATCCTTGAGCTCCTTAACCGGATCCGCCATTTTGGCCGTATTGACATAGAGAAGCTCAACCCCGTTCTCCGCGGCCTTTGACTCCGGTATCACCTCGCGGGCCCGGGCCAGCTTGGCGTCGTCGATGTCTGTCACCACGATGCGCTTCGGCCTGTTCTCAAACTGGATGCCGTAGCTGACCGCGCCCAGCCCCATGGGGCCGCAGCCGCCCAGAATGATGATGTCGCCGCCTTCTTTTGTACCGCCCGCCAGATCATGATTCCTCTTATTTGTGTGGTAATTGCCGTGATAACCGCCGATGATACAGCTCATCGGCTCGCCTAAGGACGCCTCAAAGAAGCTCTCGCCTTCATACGGCATCAGGCAGCCCAGCTCCATTACCTCATGAGGGATAATGCAGTACGTACATGCCCCGCCGAAATACTCGTAAGAATAACCGGGGGACGCCAGGCTTCCCTTGTAGTTGAGCGCCGGCTGCTGCGCGAACTTCATGCCCGGCTTAAACTGATCCTTCCATTTCTCCCCTACTTCAACAATCACGCCTGCAAATTCATGACCGATGATAACTGGGTTGGTGTCGATATTTTTCGGCGCTCTCTTATGGTTCTTTCCCTGCTCCGCCAGCTTATATGTGGACATGCAGATACTGTCGCTCATCACTTTGACAAGGATCTCGTCGTCCTTTATCGGCGGAAGCTCAAATTCCTCCAGGCGCAAATCTCTGGTTCCATACATTCTGACTGCCTTTGTCTTCATTTCCTCTATTCTCCTATCTTTTCCATAACAACCTGTTTCTTCAGATCCTCAACGGTTTCGCGGGACGGCGGCTTTGTGCCGATCGTGGTCACAGCCCCTGCGGAAGCGGCCATACACAGGCGGGCTGTCTCCACGCTGTCAAGCCCCGTTTCCCAGGAATACGCCAATGCCGCCACCATCGCATCCCCGGCCCCCACGGTCGAATGGGCCTTCACCGAAAGCGCCGGGCACCGGACCGAACGGCCTGGAAGCAGAAGCATCGCGCCGCTTCCCCCCATGGATACCGCGACCGTCCCGATTCCCTTATCCATCAGACCTTTCGCGATATCATAAAGCTCCCGGTCAGACGCGCGGTAATCAATCCCCGCATACCCCTCCAGCTCCACGCGGTTCGGCTTGATAATATCCGGCACGGCCTCCAGGGCATATTTAAACAAATCCCCGTCCGCATCCAGAAGCGCTTTAGCTCCCTTTTCGTGTACCAGACAGATGATATCGCGGTAAATCGTCTTCTCCACCCCGCTGGGGATACTGCCCGAAAGGACAAACAGCACGCCGGGCTTCGCATACTCCAGGAGCCGGCTCTTCAGCTCCTCAAGCTCCTCCCGCCCAATAACAGGGCCGGGCTCGTTTAGTTCCGTCACCTCGCCGTTCTGCTCAAATACTTTGGTGTTTGTTCTCGTCTCACCCTGCACCCGGACAAAGCTTCCCTGAATTTCCTTTTCCTTTAACACATGTTCTATCGTTCTTCCCGCATTGCCTCCCAAAAAGCCTGCGGCAATGCTCTCTCCGCCCAGCTCCCTGATGGTCTTGGAAACATTGATGCCCTTTCCTCCGGCGTCATACTCCACCCTTTTTATGCGGTTCAAGCCTCCCGGCTGCAGGGAATCGATCTCCACGGTCTTATCAATCGCAGGATTCATCGTCACTGTCACGATCATGGCCTTACTCCTTTTCTGTCAGTATCCCGTAAATGGTATCCACATCGCCCTCTGCCAGCCGCTTTGCCGCCGCCTCATCCAGCATCTTCTCCGCCACGGTAGACAGGATCGCCAGATGCTCGTCGCCCACTCCCGCAATCCCGATCACCACATGAACCTCATTCCCGGCCCAGTCAATCCCCTGGGGAAATGTCATCACCGCAATCCCGGACGCCTTGATCGCCTTCTTCGCCGCCTCCACGCCGTGCGGAAGCGCCAGGCCGTTACCCATAAAGGTGGAAAATGATTTCTCCCTCTCCAGCATGGCCTCCACATACGGCTGATCCACGTAGCCGCTGTCCACCAGCATCTGCCCCACCTGCCGGATTACCTCCTCCTGCGACTGCGCCTCACTGTTCACCCGGATATTCCCGCGGTATAAGAGCGCTTTGCCCTCCGGGGCCTTTTCTTCCTTCTTTTTCTTAAAAAACATGGATGTCTCCTCCTTTTCGTTCTTCATCTCTGGATACATTATATCCCGAATGGTTTGAATGTTTCAATTTAAAGAAACCGGGATTTGGCATCATCCAATGACGCCATACGCTGTTCATATCCCCCCAACCAGCTTATTAAAAAACCGCTTCAAATGACGCGCCAGCGCATCCCGTATCTCTTCCCTGTCCCCGCGCCTCACAATATCCATAAATCCACAGTCCTCTACCAGCATACTGCTGATCGAGCCCAGTATTTCCGTATTAAGCGCCGCATTTTCATCCTCCGGGGCCAGCATTATAAAGGCTGCCGAAATTCCCTTAAAATATGCATCCTGAAACGGCCCCAGATCCTTGGTCATGCACACAGAAAAGCCCGGGCGGATCACACCCCTTGTCCTTGTGTGGAACAGGGCAAATCCAAATTCGGCAAATACCTGGCTCGATATCCTCTCCCGCCTTATGATATCCTGCCGGATAAGCTCCCTGCGGTCCGAATACGGAGACAGCTTTTCCCCAATCGCCACTAAAAGCTCGTCAAAGGTAATGCTGTTATCTACCTTAAAAAATTCCATGTATTTGATAATGCCTCTGATCTGGGCGGCCGCCAGGTTGACGGTTTCAAGCTGTCTGGAGAATGTGTCTGATTCCTTCTGTTTTCTCGGAAGACGCTCAAACTGGTAAATCATCTGCCTGATTTCCCCCATATCCGTCTCACTCAAAAGAGGGCTCACATAAATCACAGGCGGCTCTGCCAGTTCCAGAGGGATACTTGATACAAAAAAATCCACCTGCCCCGCCACATAGGGTGTGATGTCACGCGTCCCGTAAGCGGACAAAACGGCTCTGTCCCTGAACACCTTTTCCAGCTTTGACACCATCAGCCTGGAAATACCGATGCCGCTGGAGCAGACCACGCCGATTGCGACCCTGCGGATCTCCTCTCGCCGCCCCGCCAGGCGCACCATCGCCGCTCCAAAATGGACGGTGAGAAAGCCGATCTCCTCTGCCGGAACGCTCTTTCCCGTAAACTCCTCCAGAAGCCGGGCTGCCTGCCCGCATCTGGCATAAATATCCGGATAATTTTCCCGGATCTCCTTCAACACCGGGTTGTGAATCTGCATCCCGTGATTCAGCCGGATCAGGGTGGGCTGCAGATGGGCTAACAGTCCCTGCAAAAATTCGTCGTCCTGTTTTAACAGATACGCCTGCTCCCTGTCGAAGGCGTCAATCATGCGGCTGACAAGCTGCTGTATCCTCCGGCTCTTCAAATCCAGGCATGTCTTCCCGTCCCACTGAATTTTCTCATGCTTGGCACCCTTGATATGAAGGCAGATATAGGAAACCTCCACCTCCGGTATCCCGATTCCGAACTCCTCCTCCAGCTCCGCCACAATCGCTTTTGCAAGGCCGTAGTCTTCATCCTCCCGGATATTTTCCTTCCACCGCTCATCCGCCTCAATGACCTCATTTTGCAAAATCCGGTTGACGGCGATTGAAATATGAATGATCAGCCCCATATAGGAATTCTTGGTCAGAGTCAGGAAGCGGGCGCTGTCCACTGCCAGAATACAGTCCACAACCCGTTCCATAATCTCATCGTTCAGTATCCTCCCGATGCTGCTCTTCTTTAAGAACTGATACGGCGGGCCTTTATCCTCCGCCTCCTCATAGGCCTCCCGAAATGCATGTGTATCCATATTTTCACTGATAAAAGCGCGGATGGCCCTGCGGTAATTTTCCTCGCTGCCCTCGACAGCCACGCCGCTGCCGGGCCTGCGGTTTACGGTGAGCCCGTACCGCCCGAGCCATCCCTCGACTGACGCCAGATCGGAGCTGATGGTCGCCTCGCTCACGCCGAACTGATTGCTGTAATAAAACAGCTTTTTAATGCCCTTTTCCTTTAGCATCTCGAGCAGAAGCCTCCTGCGCCGCTGCTCACGGTTACTGACATCGTAATCGTCATCCCCGCTTTCCAGCTTCCCGAAAAACCGGGCCCTGGCCTCAGCTTCCCCTTCCAGCCAGACGCCGACGCCTGTCCTGGACAGAAAACGGATCCCGCTGCCCTTTAATGCGCTGTCCACGGATTCCAGCTCTCTTTGCACCGTCCGCTTGCTGACGCCCACCTGCTCCGCCAGATAGCGGACGGAGACAGGGGCGCTCTCTTTAAAAAGCACGCGGAAAATCTGTTTCATACGCGGTGTAATCATCATTCTGACACGGTTCCTCTTATGAATTCTGTTTTTTTACATCCTCGACCAATCCCTCATACTCCGGGGCTGCAAGGAAATTCGTAATCAGCACCAGACGCGCGTCCGGATTGCTGTGGGCCGCCCGTTCTCCCAGCTCCTGATGCGTGACCACAATCTGCACGTCCGCCGGGATCGAGGATACCGGCGTGTGGATAACCTCAATCCCCGTGAGGCCGGCCGCTGTCAGTTTCTTCTTTAAGACCGTAGCTCCCATCGCGCTGGAGCCCATACCGGCATCGCACGCAAAGGCAATCTTACGAATCTTTGCGCCTGCCCGGGCCGAAGCGGCCTCTGCGCCCGGCGCAGCCGTTTCCCCCTCATCCTTTATACCTTTTGCCTGGCGCTTCATAGCGTCCTTCTTCTGCTGCGCCTCCTCAAGGGATGTATCCCTGCCCATGAATTTTAAGAGCGGAAGGGCAATCACAAACGTAACGGCGGCCGCCGCAATCACACCGATGCAGATGCCCAGATAGCTGTGGCGCTCTGCCATCATCATAATCGCCAGAAAGCTTCCCGGAGAGGCCGCGGAGGTCAGGCCCGCCTGAAACAGCGTAAAGCAGAATACGCCGCTTGCGCCGCCTGCAATCACAGCCAGCAGCAGGAACGGGTTCATCAGGATATAGGGAAAATAAATCTCATGGATCCCGCCGAAAAAGTGGATGATCGCCGCCCCCGGGGCAGAGCTCTTCGCGCTCCCCTTTCCTGCCAGGCAGTAGGCCAGAAGGATGCCCAGGCCCGGGCCCGGATTCGCCTCCAGAAGGAAGAAGATCGACTTGCCCGTCTCCTCCACCTGCTGGATCCCCATCGGGGACAGGATCCCGTGGTTAATGGCATTATTTAAAAATAATACCTTTGCCGGCTCAATAAACAGGCTCGTGAGCGGAAGGATACCGTGCTCCACAAAGAAGCCGACGCCGGCGCTCATCGCATAATTTAACGCACTCACCAGCGGCGTAACGGCCACCATGGACACCAGCGCCAGAAGCGCCCCGATGATTCCGAGTGAAAAGTTATTTACAAGCATCTCAAAACCGGCCCTGATGTGTCCCTCAACAGCCTTATCAAACTGCAGGATAATCCATGCGGACAGAGGCCCCACGACCATCGCGCCGATAAACATCGGCACATCGGAACCGGCGATCACGCCCATGGCTGCAATGGTCCCGATCACGCCTCCGCGCTTTCCGGCCACCGCCTCGCCTCCCGTATACGCGATCAGGAGGGGCAGGAGTACGGACGACATGGGGCTCACCATCCTGGCAAAATTTTCATTGGGCAGCCAGCCCGTTTCAATGAACAGGGCCGTAATCAGCCCCCATGCAATAAACGCCCCGATATTCGGCATTACCATACCGCTCAAAAAACGGCCAAAAACCTGTACCTTCTCTTTCATGAATTTCACACCTCATTAATTTTACTCAGGAACAGCATTCCCTGTTTTCGCTTTAAATAGACTGGCCAACCTATTTTGTGCTTTCTCTATGGCTATTATAGCGGCATAAGGCTTCCTTTTTCAAGAAATAGAAAAACAGATTTGACGCCAATATTTAGCGCCAAATCTGTCTGACCTTTCGCCCTGCGTTTTCAGAGCCGCCAAAAAACAGAGCATTTTTGCTGCCGTTCACACACCTGCCGGGTGTGCCCCCCCCCTTGCCTTTCCCGTTGTCATTGAACAAGGCCTGGAGGCCATGACCAGGATGAAGGCCGAAATGGAAGAGATCCGGAGGCGGATTGCCTCTTTTAAGGAGCTGCGCAGGCATTGCTTATAAAAGCTTATTTACCTCTGCCATCACCGCTTCCCCGAGCTTTTCAGATTTCTCTGCGGCATCCTCTAAGGAAGAGCCCTTTACGCCGTAATAGAACTTAATCTTCGGCTCCGTGCCGGACGGCCTTACGCAGAGCCATGCGTTGTCCTCCAGATCATAGTACAGCACATTGGAGGACGGAAGCCCGGTCGGTTTAACCTCTCCGCTCGCGATATCCCTGATGGTATCCGCCTGATAGTCGCGCGCGGAAAGCACCTTGAAGCCGCCGAACTCTGCCGGCGCGCCGGTGCGGAAGCTCTCCATGATCTCCTGGATCTTGGCCAGGCCCTCGATGCCCTTTAAGCCAATGGATTTCACCTCATCCTTATAGTAGCCGTATTTCTCATACATGCTGACCATAGCGTCCCAGAGTGTCATATTTTTCTCTTTATAGTAGGCGGCCGCCTCACAGAGGGCCGCAGTGGCGGAAATCGCGTCCTTATCGCGGGCATAGGTTCCGATCAGGCAGCCGTAGCTCTCTTCCATGCCGAACAGATATGTTCCCTTACCTTCCTGCTCGTTCTTAAGCACCTGTTTTCCGATCCATTTAAACCCGGTGAGAACCTCAATCAGCTCTGCGCCGTAGGCTCTGGCAACCGCATCCACCAGGTTTGTGGTGACAATGGATTTTACCACCTGCCCGTCGGACGCAATGGCGCCGCTTTCCTTCTTCTGGCTGAGCACATACTCACACAGCAGGGAGCCTGACATATTTCCGGTCAGCGGGATATACTCCCCTGATTTTGCGTCCTTTACGTATACGCCGAGACGATCTGCGTCCGGATCCGTAGCCAGCACGAGATCCGCGCCCTTTTCCTTAGCCAGGGCAAGGCCCAGCTCGAAAGCCTCCGCAGCCTCCGGGTTCGGATAGCTGACAGTGGGGAAGTTGCCGTCCGGAAGCTCCTGCTCGGGAACTACATATACATGGGTAAAGCCCAGCTCCTTCATCACACGGCGGGCCGGGATATTGCCTGTGCCGTGAAGAGGCGTGTATACAATCGTAATCTGATCCTGCATCTTGTCAATGGCCGCCTGATTGACCACCTGCGCCTTCACCTGCGCGATGTATTGGTCATCGATCTCCTGGCCGATAATCTGGTAAAGCCCCGCCTGAGACGCTTCCTCTGCGCTCATGGTCTTCACTGAGGACAGATCCGTGATGGCCATCACCTCCTCTGTCACACCCTTGTCATGAGGAGGCGTAAACTGTGCGCCGTCCTCCCAGTAAACCTTGTAGCCATTGTACTCCGGAGGGTTGTGGCTGGCTGTGATATTGATTCCGGCGATACAGCCCAGCTCCCTTACGGCAAAGGAAAGCTCCGGCGTCGGGCGCAGGGTGTCAAAGCGATACGCCTTAATGCCGTTCGCTGCCAGCGTGCGCGCGGCCTCGTCGGCAAATTCGGGGGACATACGGCGGGAATCAAACGCAATAGCGACGCCCCTGCCCGCTCCGCCCTGCTTTATAATGTAATTCGCAAGTCCCTGCGTGGCCCTGCGCACCGTATAAATATTCATACGGTTAATACCGGCCCCGATAATACCGCGCAGGCCGGCTGTGCCAAACTCCAAATCCATGTAAAACCGCTCTTTGATCTCGTTCTCATCGCCTGCGATCCCGCGGAGCTCCTCCTTGGTCGCCTCGTCAAAGTACGGATTATCCAGCCATTCCTTATAAATCGTCATGTAATCCTTCATTATCTGATACCCCTCCTGTAGCTTGATAGATTTTTCTGTTATAGCAGCCCGGATACCGCTTTAAACTGTTACGGCGGGTATCCCCCGCTGCTATTTCCTGTTCCTTCAATTATAGTATATTTCTCCGGAAAATGGAAGGAATTTTGATGTCCTGCGCAAACATAATTGCGCCTTATATTACTGTCTGCAGCGCCGGATGCATCCGTTTCGGCAGCTCTAAAGGTTACAGGCGGATCTGCTTTAGAAACGCCTCCCTCTCCTTCTGCTGCGCTTCCAGGCTCCTTAGCTTCTCCACATTCCGGGCCGGTATCCACGCCTTATTGGCATTGTGGTAAAAATTAAGCTGCTTCCAGTATTTTTCCGGATAGAGGAACAGATAGTACAGATATTCCCGTTCCGGCTTCCCCATAGGCAGAATCCGATCATAGCTGTCCAGCATTTTCATGCCAAGCCGCAGGTTCCAGCCGTGCTTTTCAAGCGCCTTTCTGATAAAATGGTACAGATCCGCGGTCTGGACCCCCAGATGCATCCTGTTAAATTCGATGATCGCAGTATAGCCCGGCCCCGTCAGAAGATGATGCTGGTTTAACTCCCCATGACACAGAAAGTGCTCCGGCAGCCCCTGCCTCCCGGCCATGCGGCTCAGCCCGTCCTGCGCTTCCTGGGCCTGCTCGAAAAACAGATTAAAATTTCCCATAACACAGAGCTCAAAATCCGATTTTTTCCGTTTTCCGCTGATAAAATTGCGCGTCCGCTTCAGTTCACGGTTATGGCGTTCCATCTCCCTTTCCATCGGCTCTGCCAGGATGGAGCCCAGATTCCACTCCTCCTTTACCTCCACCTTCCGGAGCTGCTTATGTAACCCTGCAATCTGCACAACCGCTTTTGCCATCTCCTCCTCGTCCCGCACGTTGTACTCACGATCCATGTACCAGTCCTTTAAAATATAGCGGCTGCCGTCTCCCGCGGCTGACAGGAGCCCTCCCTCCCGGTTTCTGACATACTGATCCACCCTTAAGCCCCCGCCCTCCTTCAGTACGCCCAGCACCTCCTCCTCGAACTCCAGACGTTTCATTGTTCCCTTATATTCTCTCAGGAGCTTTATCCCCTGATCGGTTTCACAGACCCACGCCCCTCTGCCTCTGCGGAGCGATACTGCTTCCAGTTCATATTGTTCCAGCACTTCCGTATTTCTATCGTTCACACTTCACCCCTCCAGACAACTTTATTAAGCTACTTCTAGGGTATGTGTTCCCGGCTTCAATTATGTACAAATTTGGCTGGGGACGCTCTCCAAAATAACGTGGTTGAAAAGGCGATTCCAATATGATATATTACTTTCTATTACCTGCCCCCTGATAATCGAATGGAAGGCAGGCTTAAATCGTTATTCCCGTTACCGCACATTTCAGGAGGAACAGCTAATCCATAATTTACAAGGAGGAATCAAATCATGAACAATAACCGTTCTTCGGGCGAAGCGGATCTCGGCCGCGATCCCATCGGCCGGCTGCTTTTTAATCTGGCGCTTCCGGCCATCACGGCCCAGATCATTAATCTTTTGTACAACATGGTGGATCGCATGTATATCGGGCATATCCCCGACATCGGTCCTGACGCCCTGACCGGTGTGGGCGTGACCATGCCGGTCATCATGTGTATCTCCGCCTTTGCGGCCCTGGTAAGTATGGGGGGAGCGCCGCGTGCTTCGATTATGATGGGAAAGGGGCGGCCGGATGAGGCCGAACGGATTCTTGGAAACTGCACATCCATGCTCTTTATTATCGCCGTCACCCTGACCGCCTTCTTTCTTCTCTTCGGCCGTTCCGTTCTTCTGATGTTCGGGGCCAGTGAAAATACGATCCTTTATGCATGGCCCTATATGCAGATCTATGCCTGCGGCACAATTTTTGTGCAGATGTCGCTTGGCCTGAATGCCTTTATCAATGCGCAGGGATTTGCCAAGATCGGAATGGTAACTGTCGCGATCGGGGCGCTGTGCAATATCGTTCTGGATCCGATCTTTATCTTTGCCCTGCATCTGGGCGTGCGGGGCGCGGCTCTGGCCACCATTATTTCGCAGAGCGTGTCCTGTGTATGGATCCTCCGCTTTTTAACCGGGCCGAAGACCACCCTGCGGATCCGCCCGGCCAATCTGCGCCCGGACGCCGGAACCGTCGGCGCCTGCGTCTCGCTTGGACTGTCCCCTTTTATCATGCAGTTCACAGAGAGCATTTTGTCTGTCTGCTTTAATACCAGCCTCTTAAAATACGGCGGCGATATCGCGGTGGGGGCTATGACAATCCTCACCAGCGTCATGCAGTTTTCCATGCTGCCTCTGCAGGGGCTGACACAGGGCGTGCAGCCGATCATCAGCTTTAATTACGGCGCGGGGAACATCGCGCGGGTAAAGCAGGCGTTCCATCTGCTTTTGAGAGTATCGCTCTGCTATTCCACTTTCCTGTGGGCGGTCTGTATGTTCCTCCCGCAGGCTCCGATTGCGATTTTTACAAATAATGAACAGCTTGCGCAGTTTACCATGTGGGCTATGCGGATCTATATGGCCGCGTCTCTGATCTTTGCGATCCAGATTTCCTGCCAGCAGACCTTCATTGCCCTTGGAAATGCGAAAACCTCTGTGTTTTTAGCGCTTTTGCGCAAAGTGATCCTTCTGATTCCCCTGATTTTCATTCTGCCGGGATTTTTCGAGAATAAGGTCATGGCTGTATTTATCGCAGAGCCTGTAGCGGATGTCATCGCTGTGTCAGTGACTGCCTCGCTGTTCTTCTTAGAATACAGAAAACTCGGGGAAACATGAGACTGGGGAGGTAAAAACTGATTCGATGATACGCATTTTAATTATAGAAGATGAAATCCGTCTGGCCGCCACCCTGGCGGATCTTCTGGAGCACGCGGGATACAGCGCCTCCTCCGTCCACAATGGACCGGACGGCCTGACGCTGGCCGCCGGCGGCGGTTACGATGCGGTTATCCTGGATGTAATGCTGCCCGGTATGGACGGCTTCCAGATCCTGCGCCAGCTCCGGGCTGATCATACGGACACGCCTGTCCTGATGCTGACCGCGCGCTCAGAGCTCCCGGATCGGATAAGGGGGCTTGACGCCGGGGCCGATTATTATCTGACAAAGCCTTTTGAAAATGAGGAACTTCTGGCGTGTCTGCGCACGATTCTCCGGCGCGCGGGCGATACAGCCGGCGCGCCGCTTCGGTTTTCGGATATAACACTTTGCCCTGAGACTCCGGCGCTTGTCTGCGGCGGGCGCGAAATCGCGCTCAGCGCAAAGGAGCTTGAACTCATGCGCCTGCTGATCGTCAACCAGGGACAGCTTTTGTCAAAGGAGACTCTGCTTTTAAAGGTCTGGGGATATGACTGCCCGGTGAATCCGAACAGCGTTGAAGCCTATATGTCGTTTCTGCGCAAAAAACTTACGCTGCTCGGCTCTGCTGTCCGCATCCGCGCTGTGAGAAGCCTTGGATACAGGCTGGAGGAAACACTGGAAAAGGAGGCGGCAAAGTGATTGACGGGCTGAGAAGAAAAATGATTGGAATTATGATGGCAATTGCGGCCGTGATGCTGTCTGCCGTATTTGCCACCCTGTACGGCTCTACGCGCGCCTCCTACCAGAGCCGGGCCTATAATGGGCTGCGGGCCGCCATACGCCAGGGCGCCGCCGTCCGCCCGGACGGGGAAGAACGCGAGCCCCGCATCCGGGAATTCCCGGGAGAGATATTTCCGGCGCTGGTTCTTGAGGAACACAAAAACGGCGAAATCCGGATCCTGGAAAGCCGCCTCTATCCGGGCCGCGAGGTTGAGCCGGAGGAGCTCGTCTCCATGATCCGCTCTTTAGAAAAGCCCTTCGGCCTGCTCAAATCAGAACATCTGCGCTATCTTCGCGAGCCCTTTGGACCCGGACAGACCATCCGCTATGCCCTCACAGATACCTTTGCCGAAGAGCGCGCCCTGCAATGGCAGATCATTCATTCCGTCCTGATCGGCTGCGCCGCGCTGGCGATCTTTTTCTTTATATCGCTGTCTCTGTCCCGATGGGCCGTCAGGCCGGTCGGGACAGCATGGGAGCAGCAGAGGCAGTTTATCTCCGACGCCTCGCATGAGCTCAAAACCCCTCTGACCGTCATCCTCTCCAATGTAAATCTGCTGCTTGGCCAAAACGCGTTTTCCGGGGAAGCGGAGCATGCATGGAGAACTCCCGATGACCGCGCCCGCCTGCGCCACATCGAAGCCGAAGCGCTTCGGATGAAAGAGCTGACCGAAGCCCTGCTCACCCTTGCGCGAAGTGATTCAGGGCAGAAGGCCGCTGCCTTCAGGGAGCTTGATCTCAGCTATGTGGTCAATATAAGCCTTTCCGCCTTTGAGCCCGTCGCCTTTGAAATGGGGAAAAACATAACCGGAGAGATTGAAGACGGGATCATGATAAACGGCGACGAATCCAGGCTGCGCCGTCTAACAGATATTCTGCTCGACAATGCCTGCAAATACAGCCGGGAAGGCGGCTGCATCCTTGTATCTCTCTCCCGCTCCCTAAAACGCGCAAAACCGGAGGCGCTATTATGCGTGGCCAGCGAAGGCGTCCCCCTGAGCGAGGATGAGCTCAAACGGATTTTCCAGCGCTTTTACCGCTCGGATCCGTCCCGCGGGCAGGTGGGCGGATACGGCCTTGGCCTTCCAATCGCCCAGGCCATCGTGAAAGAGCACAGGGGAGCGATCTGGGCGGAGTCAGATGGAGAGGGCAAAAACAGCTTCTTTGTGCGGCTGCCTGTGTAAACATATGCATCAGATGGATCCGAAAACACAAAACAGCTAAAAATGTGACAGCTTTGATGCCATTATTAAGGCAATGGAGCTGAGCGGGGTTCTCCTTAACCAGGAGAGCCCATTTAACTATGAAACTAATTTTCCAAAATCATATAATTCGTCCGGACATATGTCCTGTCCGTCCGGCCAAATCACTGTAAAACCATCTGTAGTAACACGTTTAAAATATTCAAAAGACCGCAATTGCCCATACCATTCTCCTTTTATATATGGCTCAACATCAAAATACTTTTTTTCACCATTATCAAAAACCACTAAAATCTGATACGCACAAACTGCTTCTACCTGTACAGCGGTTGGTCTTAACATAGCGGCGCCTCCTTTTACTAACGCAACGGTTCAATCTTAAAATAACCGTCTCCATTACTAAGCAGCTCCCAATTCGCCCGTAATTCATCTTCGTGAATCGCTGCCCACGCTAACAAAAGTTTCAATTGTTTATTCGGAAAGCTCCCCTCTAAAACTTCTCCGTCCAATCCTAGAACCAGTTCGTTGCCTGCATACAAAGCGTGAATATGTGGTTTATTATGCTTCCCATCTCTTTCACTCTGCATTCGTATAATAATTCCAAAAAACATGGATAATGCGGGCATTTTAACCTCCATTCAAAATGCTGCAAATTTTTTATTTTCCTTATTTACAGAATACCATAAAAGCTCTGATAAATAAAGAAAAAATTGAAATCTGCCGTCGTCCGGACTGTCGTGAGAGGGCCGCCATTGAGCGCCTCTGTATCCAATAACTGCGCTCATTCCCCACGCCGTCCGAATCCCCCCTCCGCTCCTTCAAACATACCGCCTTCTCCAGGAGGCTTTGGCGCTCCCTCCGGCCTTCCCATGTCCCCATGCTCCTCCGGACGCCTGCCCCGCCCCGGCTCTCCACGCCCGCCAGGAAATTCTCCTCCCATCCGCTCTCCGGAATACGTAATAATTTCATCTGTCTGCGCCTGCGCGCTCTCCTCTCCTGCTGTAATCCGGTAATTCTCTCCCAATTTAAGCTCCGGAGAACTGAAAATCAGGACGGAATACTCCTTCTGCGGCGCATATTCCAGCAGGGACGCCCCGTCAGAACTCTCTACCTTTAAAGCGCTTCCTCCCTCTTTCTTTGCCTCAAAAAAACGGACAATTACCGGCTGCTGCGAATCCTCTGAAAAGGTCTGCAGCATCCCCGCGTTTCCGGTTCCCACAACCGTTCCGCCCACAATACGCCCCTGCCCGTTGTAGTCTAAAATCCCGTTTCCCCCATCCAGCGGGCCCTCCACATACAGGGTTCCGCCCTCCATGAAAAAATCTCCGTTGGAATCAATCCCATCCCCGGAAGCATTCACCCTCACCTCGCCTCCGGCAATGCGGATATACGCCCCTTCTGCAACAGCAAACGGATCGTCTCCGCGGCCCCCGTTTCCGGAGCTGTCCGCGCCTCCGGCCGCATTGATGCCGTCGTCCTCTGAGACAATGGAAATTGTCCCCCCTGTGATATCCACAGACAGGCCTTCCAGCCCCTCATAGCTTTCCGCGACTGTAAGCTCTCCTCCTGAAACAGACAGCGACCGATCCGCATGAACCCCGTCGTCCCCGGAGTGCAGGGCCAGGCGCCCGCCGCTTATGCGTATGTCCCCATTGCTGTGGACCGCGTCGTCTCCGGCGGCCACATCCAGAACGCCGTCCGTGATCTCTGCCAGCGTCTCCGCCTTGATTCCCTTTTCAGCCGCATCTATGGACAGCCCGCCTCCGGTTATCCTTACATAGCCCTTGTCAGCATCGCTGTCATTGCTTGCCTGCACCCCGTCTCCCCCGGCCGTGACGGTGATCGTCCCGCCTTCGATTTCCACAGAATCCTTTCCTTTGATTCCGTCATTTACCGCCTCAATCTCCAGTATTCCGGAGCGTATCGTCACGTCATCCTTGCCGCGGATCCCTTCCTGGTAATTTCCGATCACCCGTAAACGCCCGTCTCCCCCGAAAATCAGATCATCATGGCTGAAAACGGCCGCGTCAGGCTCATCGTCCCCGTTCCTGTCATACTCATACAAAGCTCCGTCTGAGACGGTATTTTCACTCCCCTCCTCCAGTATAATTGTCAGGCTTTTGCACTGCTGCCCATATATGGGTGAAAAATCTGCGCTTGCTATGGATAAGCCGTCCATAATCAGGGCGACCTCCCCGTCTCCCGCGTCAATCACAATCCTGCCGTCTGAGACAGCGCCGCTGACGCGGTAACTCCCGCCCTGTGTGATTGTGAGAACTGTCCCGTCCGCCGCCGCTCCCGGGCCGTTTATTGTAAATCCTGTTTCCGCAGCTGTAATCACGGTTTCTCCCGCGCTGCCGCCCGCGGTTTCCTTCTGCGCATCCGCCGTCTGCCGCCCGCACCCGCCAAGGAGCAGGCATGACAGGCCGAATATCCCTGCCGCCCCGCCCGCGCGCAGGAGATACGCCGTCCCGGCCTTCTTTTCCCACACATATCTTGCGTCTTTTTTCCCGTTTTTACTGTATAATCCTGCCTTCATCCTTCTTTCCTCCTGCCTGATTCCTCTCTGATAACCGTTCAGCTAACCTGAACGGCTGCACTCTCTGCCCTTTTGCCGCTCACAGCTCCTCCCTGCTCTCCGGAACGCGGCCGCAGACAATACCGAGATTTCCGTTTCTGCACCGGATCGCGTCCAGCATCTCCTTTTCCTGCGCCTCTGACCGCAGATCGATCCGGTAGCACAGCTCATACAGGCTTCCCATGTTCACTGTCCTCACACGCTGAAGCTGGCTCCTGTATACATAGCGCTCAAAAATATCGTCAAAAATTCCAAAATAATCGAGATTTTCCGGTATCGTGACTTTCAGCTCCCTTGCGCCGCGTCCGCTTCTCCAGACAGGGAGCGAGAAAAGGATAACCCCCGCCCCGCCGACGGTAAAGGCCAGCAGGACCGCCATGGCCAGGTATCCCATTCCCGCCGCCAGCCCTACCGCCATGGCCAGAAAGACGCTGCCAATCTCCCTTGAATTTCCCGGGACGGAGCGGAACCTTACCAGGCTGAAGGCCCCCATCACCGCGATTCCGGTTCCCAGATTGCCGTTTACCAGCATGATAACCGCCTGCACGATCACCGGGAGTATCCCCAGCGTGACAATAAAATTTTTACTGTATGTATTTTTATATGTGTGCAGAAGCGCCAGAACAACCCCCAGCGCAAGGGAAGTACCCATGCACAAAAGCATCTGTCCCGCGGTCAGTCCCGCCTCCCCTGTCCCTGTTAAAATACTGTCAAGCACAATATTCCCCTCCTTCTTCTCCTTCTCTGCTATCGGTTTTACCGCATCTGTTCAGACGCCATGAACCGCTGCTTTTCATCATATCTTCTCTGTAAGATCCCTGTTTATAAATGTTCTCCTTATAATACATGCCGTATTTCGAGTACGAGACCGGAAATATGGACAGCTCCGAAAGGCGCCGGCTCATCCAGAGCGGCATAGCGCCCGGGATTTTCACCTCCATCAGAACCTGAGCCGGCTGTATAAGCTCTGTCCCGAAATCGCCGCCGGCCAAATCAAGACGGTTTTTACGGCCCCGTATACGGCAGTCAAAGGTCACGCGCAGCTCTGGATTCTCCCTGCCGAAAAAAGCCAGGCGGTCATAAGCGATAAAAGCCTTGGGCAGCAGCCCCCAGCGCTTCATGGCGTAATCAATCTCCTTTATAATCTGGCTCCCCGGCTCCGGGCAGATTCCCCTGTACAAAAAGTCCCTGGCTTCCTTCAGTTTCAGCGCCGCCCGGCGCTTATAGACGATCCCGCCCGCTTTCTTTTTAAGCTCCGCAAAGACTGTCGAGTCCTGCGATACCGGGCCATAGGCGCGCAGCCTCACCTTTTCTTTGTACTCCGGCTTTTCAATCGAGCGCCGGATCAGCTCAAAATTCCCTGTATCGAAATAGATATTGGAAATGATATGCCTTCCAAACTGATCCGCGCACATCCATTTTACCATCTCGCAGATCAGACTGTGATACTGCGGCGTATCCAACAGATATTTTTTCTCATACCGTTCAAAAACCTCCTGGGCCATGTTATTCCTCCTTATGCGTCACAGCGTTGATTCCGGCGAATCCGGCGCCTGCCTCTTGCGCCGCCCCCGTATCGCGCAGCCATACGGGTTATTTAAGCCGCTGCCTTATCGTAACAGCCGAAGCTTAAAAAAGGCTTAAAAAAAGCCCCGGAAACCGTGATATTTCTGTGAACTCACGATTTCCGGGGCTTGATGCCCGTATGGCCGGACTGTAAAAGCGCCCTGCATTCGCTCTTTGGCCAGAGCGCGTCTGAAAAGTCAACACCCCCGCTGCAAGCATGCCTGCCTTACCGCCCGCGGGAGTCAGTCTCTGTCCGACGCCGCCTTTAACAATATTTCCTTCACATTATCCTCAGGATACTCAAGGACATGGGCAAACAGCTCCTTAAGCATCTGCCCCAGAGCCGGACCCGGCGCAGCCCCGGCAGCGATCAAATCCGTCCCCGTGACCGCCAGATCCTTCAGGCGGATGCAGTCTCCCTTCCCGCGGATCTCCTCTGCCAGAAGCTTAAGACGGGCCGCATGCCCCCCGTCCGCCCCATCCAGAATTTCCTTCATCTCCAGCAGGCAGTCAAAAAGCCCGTCGTCCATGGCGGACATCGCCTGACGGACCGCGCGCGGATCGTCGGCTATCCTGACAGGGAACCATCGGATCAGCACCCGGGCGCAGCGGATCGTCTCATTGTCCAGCTTAAACTCCTTAAGCATCCGCCCGCCCCGGTCCTCTCCCATTTCCAGAAGAAACGCGGCCCAGCGGACGGCTCTGACAGCCGGGAGGGCGGCCGCCAGACGAAGCCGTTCCTCAAGCCTGCGGACAGTCTCCGGCTCCCGGCCGCCAGCCCCAGTAAATATGTCTGAAAAGGATTCCGAAACATACGGAGCCATCCCGGCCTGCCAGACCATGCAGATCCGCTCCGGATGAGCGGATAAAAGCGTCTTCGTAAGCTCTGCCTGCACCCGTTCCCGGCTCACGCGGGAAAGCCTGGGCGCTTCCTCGCACAGCGCCCGTTTCGTCCGCTCCTCTATGGTAAAATCAAGCTGGGCCGCAAAACGGATCGCACGCAGGAGCCTCAGCGCATCCTCGCTAAAGCGTTCCGCCGGCTCTCCCACACAGCGCACCACGCCGGCCTTCAGATCCTCCCGGCCTCCGAACAGATCCACCAGCTCCCCGTCAAGGCTTAAGGCCATCGCATTGATTGTAAAGTCGCGCCTCTTTAAGTCCTCCTTCAGATCACGGGTAAATGACACCTCCTTTGGATGCCTTCCGTCCTCATATTCCCCGTCAATCCGGTATGTTGTAACCTCATAGCCCGTGTGATCAAGCATCACTGTCACAGTCCCGTGCTGAAGCCCTGTGTCAATGGTACGTGCAAACACCTGCCGGACCTCCTCCGGGCGCGCGGAGGTGGTGATATCCCAGTCCTCCGGCTCCCGGCCCAGCAGCGTGTCGCGCACGCAGCCTCCCACCGCGTATCCCTCATAGCCATGTTCCTCAAGCTGTAATAAAATCCACTCCACCTGCTTTGGAATCCGCATCATGATAAGCCTTTCTTAATACGCCTTGCCCCAGTACACCATCTTAGCCGCCGGCCTGCCGCAGCATACGCAGGTATCGCTTAAATGCTCCTGCACAAACGGTATGCAGCGCGAGGTAATGACAGCTTCCTCCTTCAGCTTCTCCTCACACTCCTGCGAGCCGCACCACATAGCCTTAATAAAGCCCGGCCTGTGCTCCGCTGTATCCTTAATCTCCTCCATATTCAGCGCCGTATACGTATGGGACTCCATATGGGCCTTCGCACGCGCAAGCATATCGCTCTGTATCGTATCCAGAAGCTCCTGCAGCCGCTCTGTTATCTCGTCCAGTGAAACCGTCAGCTTTTCATGCGTATCGCGGCGCACGAAAACCGCCTGGTTCTGCGCAATATCCCTGGGGCCGATTTCTATGCGCACCGGAATGCCGCGCATCTCTGATTCGCTGAATTTCCAGCCCGGCGACTTATCGGAGTCATCGACCTTAACCTTAAAACCGGACATCCTGTCTTTAAGCTCAAACGCCTTTTCAAGAACGCCTTCCTTATTCTGCTGAACCGGCACAATCACGGCCTGCACCGGGGCAATCCTGGGCGGAAGCACCAGCCCGCTGTCGTCGCCATGCACCATGATCAGCGCCCCAATCACGCGGGTGCTCATGCCCCAGGACGTCTGATGGATAAATTTCAGCTTGTTATCGCGATCCAGATACTGGATGTTAAACGCCCTCGCAAAGCCGTCGCCGAAATTATGGCTTGTGCCGGACTGCAGCGCCTTCCCGTCGTGCATCATGGCCTCAATGGTAAACGTTGACTTTGCGCCCGCGAATTTCTCCTTATCTGTCTTCTGTCCGCGCACCACGGGGATTGCCAGTACCTCCTCGCAGAAATCCGCGTAGACGTTCAGCATAAGCTGCGTCCTCTCCTCTGCCTCTTCCTCTGTCGCATGCGCGGTGTGGCCCTCCTGCCACAAAAATTCCCTGGAACGCAGAAACGGCCTGGTCGTCTTTTCCCAGCGCACCACCGAGCACCACTGATTGTAATTCTTCGGCAGATCACGGTAGGACTGCACATCCTTTGCATAAAAATCGCAGAACAGCGTCTCCGACGTCGGCCTCACGCACATCCGCTCCTGAAGCGGCTCCAAACCGCCGTGCGTCACCCAGGCCACCTCCGGCGCAAAGCCCTCTACGTGATCCTTTTCCTTCTGAAGCAGGCTCTCCGGGATAAACATGGGCATATACACATTCTCCACCCCGGTTTCCTTAAACCGCCGGTCCAGCTCTGCCTGGATATTCTCCCAGATCGCAAACCCGGCCGGCTTAATCACCATGCAGCCCTTTACGCTCGAATAATCCGTCAGCTCCGCCTTTTTTACAACATCCGTATACCACTGCGCGAAATCCACATCCATGGATGTGATCGCCTCCACAAGCTTCTTTTCCTTAGCCATGACCAACCTCCTGATTGCTGAAATTGCTTCGTCAAAATCATATACCGGCGCACGCTGCAGCCGCAGCCGGCGCTTTATGCGCCCCTGTACAAAAAAAAGCCACCCGATCCCTCTGAATCAGCGCGATCAAAGGGACCGAATGGCTTAAACTTCGGCGGTACCACCCTGTTTAACCGGAACCTGCCGCACACATCCGCTCTGCGGCCCGGCGGCTGTTCAGACAGCCCGATCTCATTTCCGGTTCACTCAATTTCCGTTAACGCCGGTGTACGATACATTTTCATGTATGGCTCAGGGGCCGGTTCTATCCTCATGGACACGGAAACCTCGCACCAGCGGTTTCCTCTCTGTAAGTGTGTAAAGATTTACTAATCCCCTTCATCGCCGTAATATGATATGTGATTGATTTTGGTAAACTGATTTTACGCCAGGATGGACGGTTTGTCAACTACATCGTAACAGATATTTGCCTGGTGGCCTCCTTCAGCCACGTCTTTTCATCCCCTCTCAGGAAGGGCGAAATCTTCTGATAGACCTCCGCATGATACGCATTCAGCCGTTTTATGTCAAGCTCATCCATAAATCGGGTGTCAATGGCCTCCAGATCAATGGGAGCCCAGGTCAAAAATTCAAAACGCAGGAACTGGCCGTATTCGTTTTTCTCATCTGGTACACAGAGAACCAGATTTTCTGTCCGGGTTCCGAATTTTCCTTCAAAATACATACCTGGTTCCACGGAACAGATCATGCCCGGCTCGATCACCGCGCTGTCCTGCCGCTCCGGCACGATCTTCCAGCGCAGGCCGTTAGGGCGCTCATGGACATTCAATACGTATCCGACGCCGTGACCGGTTCCGTGACTGAAATCCAGTCCCCTCTTCCACAATGCCTCCCGGATCGTATAATCCAGATTCATTCCGCGGCAGCCATAAAGGAATTTCATATCTCCTGCTTTCAGCATGCTCATGGCAACAACTGTAAAAATCTCTCTCTCCTCATCCGTCAGAGGCCCCAGCGCAAATGTCCTGGTAATATCTGTCGTACCCTCATAATAATGCCCGCCGGAATCCACCAAAAGAAACCCCCTGGCCTTAAGCTCACTGCACGCCCCGTCACTGGGATGATAATGGCACATGGCGGCATTCTCTCTGTACGAAGCCCCGGTCACGAAGCTGGGTCCCAGATATCCGTCCTGTTCTGACCGAAGCTCCTCCATTTTTCTGGCAGCCGTCATTTCCGTCATCCCGCAGGTTCCGATCGTGTGCTTCAGCCAGTACATAAATTTTGTCACAGCAACCCCGTCCTTGATGTGAGCCCTGCGGATATTTTCGATTTCTGTTTCATTTTTCACTGCTTTTGCCGCTGCGCAGGGATTGATGCCTGCGTTAATGATGCGGCAGCTCACATCAATGCTCTCACAGGCCAGATAGCTGACCTTCTTTCGCTCCAGAAGCACCGCCTGGTTGCGGAGCGCCGCCACATCGTCGTAAAAAGCGTCATAAGGTTTGACCTCCACCTGATTATCCTGTAAATACCGGCTTACTTCTTTGGAAAGCGCCTCTAACTGGACATAAAGCGTTACCGTATCCCGTCCCACCAGCGCGTTTGATAAAAATACCGGATTATGAAGCACATCGCCGCCGCGCAGATTAAACAGCCAGGCAATCTCATCCAGGGCAGTCATGATGTGCACATCTGCTCCCTGTTCTTGCATCGCGAGCCTGAGGCCGCACAGCTTTTCTTTGTAAGCCTTCCCCGCATAACGCTCTTCTAAAATCCATATCGGGCGGCAGGAAAGCGCCGGCCGGTTCTCCCAGACGGCTCCTGCCAGATCCTTTTTATAGGATACGGCAGCCTTCTTTTCCTCCAGCGCCTTCAAAAGAACCCGTCCGCTCTCATCATTCACGGTCCTGCCGTCAAACCCCAGGCAGCCGCCTTCCGGCAGGCGATCCTTCAGAAATTCCTCTATCGCCGGAACCCCGGGACTGCCCATCTGGTACAGTGTCACAAAAGAGCCGGCGAGCTGCCTTTTGGCCTGGACAAAATAACGGCCATCCGTCCAAAGCCCGGCTTCATTCATTGTAAAGACGGCCGTTCCTGCTGTGCCGTTAAAACCTGTTAAAAACTGGCGGCATTTAAAATATTCTCCTACATATTCTGATTCATGGAAATCCGCAGTCGGAACCAGGTACGCATCGATTCCTTCTTTTCTCATCAAGCGTCTCAATGCTTCTATCTTTTTATTCGTCTGATTCAATCTTTCCCCTCTTTTCTTTAAGCTTTACCATGGCCCTGTCTCTGCGCCCGCGCGATTCCAGACCTTTCCCGGACGGTATTACAGGAACAGCCCAGCCCCCGGCCCCAGAGGAAGATTAAGCAGGATCCAGAAAATCAAAAGCAGACTCCAGCCAATCAGAAAACAAATGCTGTAAGGCAGCATAGTCGATACCAGAGTCCCAATCCCGGCTTCCTTGTCATACTTCTGCATAAATACAATGATCATGGAAAAATGAGACATCATCGGCGTGATGACATTCGTACAGGAATCGCCAATCCGGTAGGCTGCCTGTGCAAACTCCGGCGTATAGCCAAGGAGCATAAACATGGGGACAAAAACCGGCGCAATCAGCGCCCATTTTGCAGAGGCAGAACCCATAAACAGGTTTATAAAGGCGGCAAACAGCACAAAAAGAATCATCATCGGAACCGTTCCGATTCCGGCATTCCTGAAAAATTCCGCGCCCTTTAATGCAATGATCGTGCCAAGCTGTGTATATTTAAAATAATTTATAAACTGCGCTGCCACAAATGTCAGAGCAATATAAGAACTCATACTGGCCATTGCCCGTCCCATCGCGTTACAGACATCTTTTTCACCGTGATATTTTCCGGTTTTCACCCCGTAGACAACGGACGGGATAAAAAAGAGCAGGGTGATAATTGGGATAATGCCTTCCATAAAGGGGGAATTCCCCAAAAGCGTCCCGTCTTGCGCACGCATAACCGAACCGGAAGGAAGTGAAAAGGCCGCCATGCCAAGGATCAGAAGCAGTGCTACCAGACCAGCGGCTTTGAGCGCTTTTTTCTCTTTTGCAGTTACTTGATACTCCTTTGCCTGCGCTTTGCCGGACTCTCCCTGGCGATCGCCAAATCTCGGCGCAACGATCTTTTCTGTGATAACTGTCCCGATAAAGGTAATCACAAAGGTTGACGCCATCATAAAATACCAGTTTCCGGTAGGCGCTACCACATACGACGGATCTACCATCTTGACCGCTTCATTCGTGATGCCGCACAGGAGCGGTTCCAGCGTGCCTATCAGTAAATTCGCAGAGAATCCTCCTGAAACACCGGCAAATGCAGCCGCCATGCCCACTAATGGATGACGCCCATATGCCATAAACATCAGCGCTGCAATGGGAATCAGCACTACATATCCCACCGTATCCGCCAGGTTAGACATAATGCCCAGAAAGACTACCACCGGCGTGATAAATTTGGCAGGCGTTACTGCCACCGCGCTCTTTAATGCGCCTCCGATCAGACCGCTGTCCTCCAGCAAACCGATGCCGAACATGGCCACCAGTACAGTCCCCAGCGGGGCGAATCCGGTATAATTGGACACCGCATGGGTAAGCATATAGACAATGCCTTTTCCATTCAGTAAGCTGACCGCGTTTACCGTCTGCTCCTCCACAATCCCCTTGCTGCTGTTTACCAGTTCTCCGCAGGCCGATACCCCGGCCAGCTCGCAGACGGCAGACAGTATAATCACTCCAAGAGCAAAAAGTGCAAATATCGTGATCGGATGAAAAAGCCTGTTGCCCACGCGTTCAATCCCATCCAGCCAGCGGTTCAGAACCGATGTTTTTCCAACCCTTTTCGTTTTACCCATACTCCATTCCTCCATGTAAAATCATTACCGTCCGCACATCGGTCCATATGAAATGTTTTCTGTGAATACATGCCGCAGCCAGAAGGCCTGGCTACAGCCTGACAACCCCATTCTCCATCAATATTCTTCCGTCTGCAGCAACCGTTCCGTTTTTCATAATCACATCATAGTGGCAGCTCGCCTTCACCTTTCCTCCCAATGTAATGCTGGTGCCAATTCCAATATGACAGCTCCCAAACACCCCCTCATCCTCTAACATAAATCCACAAAAGCGGCAGTGTGTATTCAAACCAACGCCGTGTTCCGCAATGTTGTATACTTTTGGATCCCGTTTTGCCTTTAAATCGTCAGCCAGCATCTTAGCCTGTCTTCCTCCGGAGATATCGATGATACGCCCATTTTCCACCAATAAGGTTACCGGCTCTTCCAGTACGCCAATCCCGATGTACGGAATACTTGCATCTGCCACAATCACGCCGTTCGCGGTTCCTTCCACCGGCGACACATTCGCCTCCACGGTCGGAAATGTGGAAAACTCTCCCTTTTCCACCATGCAGTAAAGATGATTGCCCCGGCGTCCCTTTGCCGAATATTCCAGATACGTCCCGCCAGGTGAGCTTAAAACGATCGTTTCCGCCCCGGCCATTGCCTGTGCCATCCCGATACAAATGGGTTTCAGCGCTTCAAAATCACCTTCAATTCCTCCGCTCATCATCATCTCTTCTGTAAAATTCGTCAGTACCAGCCCTCTGGCGCCTTTTGCAAGCGCTGTTTTCACCGCCTGTGTGTGCGTGATCGACTTTTCAACTACAGAAAGGAAGACGTCACTGACCTTCATGGCAGCCGCAATTTCCCTTGGCGGTTCCTCTCCATCCTGTTTACGCGGTTCCATAATACACAGCACCGGCTCTGCGCCAACCCGATAAACTTCCGATGCCAATGCCTGCGCAATGCTCAGCCGTGACAGCTCTGTTATGATTAACACCTGCTCTCCCTCTTTTACTTTAACGCAGGTATTAATTACCTTGCCTGCCCCTCTTGACAGATAGAAATTCTGCATATCCCCCTCCTTATACATTAAATATTCTATAGAATGTATAAAATATTATAGGATAAATATATTTCTCTGTCAAGAAAAAGAAGCTTCCGCCTTCCGGATAAACGACATCAAAAAAGGGCGCCGTCTGCGCCCGGCAAAAACAGCCGTCCTGCAAACCGTAACCCTTTCCTGTTCCGTCCTATTTATTCCCAATATATTTCCGCCCGTTCCGGATATGTTCAGAAACAGCGTCCTGCGCTTTTTCCGTGTTCCTCTGTTTCATTGCGCCGACAATCTCCCTGTGTTCCTTTACTATCTCTCTCTGGCGTTCCACGCTGCTGGAAGAATATTTGCGATCCCTGCTGATTACCCCGTTCAGCATGCCCAGCAATTTGCAGAGAGTCTCATTTCCTGACATGCTGTAGATATATTCATCAAATTTCTGGCTGGCCTCTGATACCTCCACAACCCCTTTGGCCGCGCTGAATTCCTCAATTAACTGATACAGGCAATCGATATCTCCCTCTTTCTGATGATCAACAGCCTCTTTCACGGCCAGGCGCTCCAGAACCTCTCTGCATGCGTAAGCCTCCTCAATTTCCTTTTGGTTCAGCGTGCGGACCACAGCTCCATGATATGGGACTGTCTCGACCAGCCCATCACTGGCCAAACGCCGAAGCGCCTCTCTTACCGGGGTTGCGCTTACATTCATTTGTCTTGCCAGGTGCTGCTCCTTCAGCTCTGTTCCCGCCGGCAGATCTCCGTTCGCTATGGAATCCACCAGGTTCTGATACACCTGCTCCGCCAGTGGAACCCTAGATACACTGGATACTTTTCCGTAACCCCTCATCTGTCTGTAACTCCATTTCGCTTTTACTCCCCCCTGCGTTTCATACCACAGCGCAGGATTTCAGTCTGAATTCCGCAACTGTACAGGATACTCTGAACTGTCAAAATTATACCACTAATCTGCCTTTTTTGGCAATAAAGGATCGCATAAACAGAGCCGGCCTTCCGCTTCCCGGCACATCAGAATAAACGAATGCAGGATTTTTGCCGTCATTCCCCAAATCACGGCCTCCTCATGCCTGTAAAACAGCACTCTGTACTCTCCCTTGCGCCAGCGGTACGCCCGGCCGCCCGGAACAAGCTCAAAGGGGAAATCCGCCCCCGGCTCTGTCACCACATCTGTGATATATACCTCCGGCTCCCGGGCTGCAAACCAGGCGAGAGGCACCGTAAAAACGCGCTCCACCTCATCCTCTGAGAAGCATCCCTGATACCCCCGCAGCACGGCCAGAAAAGGGTGTACCATCTGGCCGGACGGCGTTATCAGCACATCCAGGGGGGCCAGGACTTCCATCCGGCTTTCGTCTGTCAGAAGCTCCTCCACAGCCTCCCGCACAGCCGCCTGCCTCCGGCTCTCCCCGGCCTCCACCGCGCCGCCGGGAAAACAAACTTCGCCGGGCTGGCTTTTCAGCTTTGATGAGCGCACTTCAAACAGTATATGGAATTCCCCATCCTTTTCAACCAGCGGCACGAGGACCGAAAAATCCATTCCCGGCTTCCGGTCAAGAATGCCGGGACGCCGTTCTCCCCACAGGCTTTTCATCCGGGATATCCTGTCCTCTGAATCTGTTTTTAGCAGGCGCGTTGTAACCCCCTCCGATTCCCGGCCATGTAATTTCATGATAAGACCTCCGTTTTTCGTCTTTTTCCGCAGCCGTTCCGATCCCCCGAACGGCTGCCCTGTTTCTCTATTTTACCACTCCTTCGCTCTTTTCTCTACTGTCCTGCGCCTGCTTTTTACCGCTGGCGTGTAAATCCGTTACGGTTCACACGCCAGTCCATGCGAGGCGTTTAAACCATTATGTCCTCTGATTGCGCCCCCTGTTCACTCCTCCCTCTCATACTCCTCCACCAGATCCTCGATCAGCAAAAGCCCCACAGGGCCCAAAATCACGCCCAGCGCCCCGAAAAGCTTAAGCCCAGCGTACATGGAAGCCAGCGTTTCCAGCGGCGACAGCCCCATTTTTCTGCCCATCATCCTGGCCTCCAGAAATTCTCTCATAAAATAACAGATCAGATACAGCCCCAGCAGCATCAGCCCCTGATACCATTTCTTCTGCAGAAGCAGCAAAAGCCCCCATGGGATCAGGATTGTTCCTGTGCCGAAAATCGGCAGGGCGTCGAACACACCGATTCCGATTCCGACTGTAATATAGTAGGGATTCTTGATGGCAATCAGCGTCAGGATGCAGAGGCAGGTGGTCAGAAACAGAAGCGCCGCCTGCGTCTTAAGCCACGCGCTCCCGGTCAGAGTCAGACGCCGGCGCAGCAGCGAAAACTCCCTGTGGAAAACGGAATGCCAGCGCCTCTCGCGCAGCTCGTCCATTTCCTGCAGAGAAAGAATCGATGCGATGAACAGGATCACAACGAACACGACAATCTTTATAAATGACAGAAACACAGAAACGGAATTGAACACCAGATTCGGCATGGCGACGGTTTTAAATGCCTCCGCCATCCCCAGAAGAACCTCCTGCATGATGGACACCAGGACGCCCTCGCGAAGCCGGCAGAACACCTCAATACCGTGACAGAGCCCGGTCAGCCATTCGTCAAAGCTGCGAATCCAGCCCGGAGCGGCGTTGACAAGCTGATTTGCCTCCATGAACAGCCTTCTTGCCCCTGCAAAAAACGCCGCTCCCAAAAGCGCCAGCACAAGCACAAGCTCCACGCCCCCTATCACGCCCACCGGCGCACGCACGCGCCGGTTCCATACCCGGAAGGTCAGCCGCCTCTCCAGCCAAACCGCCAGGGGGCGCAGCAGCAGCGCAATGACATAGGCAGCAATAAAGGGAATAAACAATGGGAGAAGATATTTAAAGCTTAAATAAACGCCGGCGCTCACGCCGGCCGTTAAAAACGCTCTCTTCTGTTTTCTGGTCAATTCCGGCATCCGTTCACCTGCTTTCCTGAAAATTCCTCCGTCCGGGAGGCTGAACCGTTTCAAACGCGCCGCCCGCCATACCTCCATAATCAGAACTCCGAAAAAGGAAAAGCTGCAAAGGCGGGCGTTCGGCGTCTTACCACGCCTGTCCCGTCTCTGCAGCCTCCTTCTGTAAGCTTCTCTTTTGTTTATTAAGGAGCTTACCCATGGGCTGGCCCATTTCTGTTTTGTACTTCTTTCGTACAGCAACTATTATTGGCCAATTCAAAAAAAATATTCTTTTTTCTGCTGTCATTAATATCCAGTAATGCGAAAACGGCGTTCCTCCGGACAAAGCGTCCGCTCCGCTCCACCGCCCGGCCCCTCAAATATTGCATCCACGGGCTTATGCGTAAACTCCATGGCCTTACCTGTAGCCGGGTGCTCAAACGCGAGACAGACGGAACACAGGGCCAGCCTGCCGCGGCGTTTAGAACCGGTAAGTATCCCCTGTTCCTTCTTTTCCCTCCCGTCAGACGGCAGCGCGCCTCCCCACAAAGGATTATATCTTGCATCTCCGAAAAGCGGCGTCCCATGCGCGGCAAACTGCACCCGGATCTGATGGTGACGGCCTGTCAGAAGTTCAATCTCCACCAGAGAAATCGTGAGCGGCAGTCCGTCCGGCCGTTCTCCCTGCACATCCCTGCTCCAGATAACCCGGTACCTAAGCCTCGCGCATTTGCTTCCCGCCGTCTCCTTATCCACAACCGAGGAACGGTTCCGTTTTCCGTCTCTCAACAGATAATCCACATAATTATCCACAATATCCACAGGTTTTCCACAAACCACTGCCTGATATTTCTTCCTCATCCTGCCGTCCTGAACCTGCCGGCTGAGCGAGGCCGCGCTCTTGGGATTCTTTGCATATACCATAATCCCCCCGACCGGCTTATCCAGCCTGTGGATAACTCCCACATAGGGTTCTCCACCCTTTTCTTTATTTCTTGTTGACGGCTTTGTGGATAACTTAAGATAATTTTTAATTTCACTCACCATATCCGGTTCAAACCCGCGTCCGGCCTGTGAATCCAGACCGGCAGGCTTTTCCACTACCAGGATATCGGAATCTTCGTAATATATTTTAATCATATAGCTTCCTTAAACATTTATACTGTCTGGATAGGACACTGCTGCCTCTGGTTTTTCGTGACCTTCGCTCACAAACAACACACTCTGACAATAACAATTTCACTTGCATAAAATAAGAAACAGGTGTATAGTATAATAAAATGGTTGATGTAGTATTGAAAACTACATAATGCAATCTTTTATACCACAAGTTCCTATAAACCATATCTCATGAACAGGAGGATGCATTATGACCAGACGAATTAAAGATCCGGGCAGCGCCCTGACACATTTTGTTGCCATGATAGGAGCCGCCGCGGCCTCTGTGCCTCTTCTTATCAAAGCAGCCGGAGAGCCTGACACCGTTCATTTTACAGCGCTCCTTATTTTTATTGTCAGCATGATTCTCTTATATGCTGCGAGCACCGTGTACCACACCCTGGACATCTCTGAAAAGGCCAACCAGCTTCTGCGTAAGCTGGATCACATGATGATTTTTATCCTCATCGCCGGCACGTATACCCCGGTCTGCCTGATTGTTCTGGGCAATACATCCGGTTATTTCCTGCTGGCGCTGGTATGGGGCATCGCACTGGCAGGGATGCTTGTCAACGCGCTGTGGATCAATTGCCCAAAGTGGTTCTCCTCCCTGGTCTATATCGCCCTCGGATGGATCTGCCTGATTGCCTTCCGCCAGATCATACTGGCGCTGCCGCGCGCTGCTTTTGGATGGCTTCTGGCCGGCGGGCTCATTTACACAGCCGGCGGCGTGATCTATGCACTGAAGCTGCCGCTGTTTAACTCCAGGCACCGCAATTTTGGCTCACATGAGATTTTCCACCTCTTTGTGATGGGCGGAAGCCTGTGCCATTACATTCTGATGTATGCCTTTGTAGCTTAAAGCGTGTCTTTAAAATGCTCCGGAACCGTATCCATGCTTCCGGAGCAAAAACCTGCGAGATCCAGCGTGATATAGCGAAAGCCAAGGCTGTTCAGCATCCCGCAGATTTCCTCCCTCCGCCTTACGGCTTTCTCCATCTGATCCGGGTCAAGCTCAATACGCGCCGTATCCCGGTGAACGCGCAGGCGGATATTTCCTGTGAATATCGCTCTCAGCCCTTTTTCCCCCTCCTCAATCCGTCTCAGGAGCGCATAGTCGAACGTCTCTCCATACGGAATCCGTGTCGCCATACAGGGCGTCGAGGGGCGGCTGGCCGTGGAAAGGCCATAGCCGGCCGCCAGCTCCTTCACCTCCTGCTTTGTGATGTGAAACCGCGCCAGAGGGCTTATAATTCCCAATTCCTCAAGAGCCTTGAGCCCCGGCCTGTATACATGGAGATCATCCTCGTTTGTCCCGTCCAGCACGCAGTCCGCTCCCCGTTCCCGCGCAAATGCAAGAAGCGTCTGAAACAGATGGCGTTTACACAGATAGCACCGATCCGGCGGGTTGTCCCGAAGCTTTGCAAGCTCCAGCTCGTTCACCTCTATCACGTGATGATCAGCTCCCAGCTCGGCGGCAACCCGGGCGGCGGTCTCCAGATCACAGGCCGGGTGCAGCATGGTCTGGAAGGTAACGGCATAGACTGGATTGTGAAATCGTTTTGCGCTCTCACACGCCGCTTTCAGGAGCAGGCTGCTGTCCACGCCGCCCGAAAAAGCAACGCACACCGGCCCCCGGGCGCATTGATCCATAAACGCTTTTAAAGCTTCAAACCGTTCCCTCAAAGACGGACTCATTTCTTTCATCTTTAAAATCTCCCCCCGGCTCACCCGCAGCAGCTCCTTATGTCCTCCGCCACTCCGGCAAATACCTCCTGGAATCCCAGCCCCTTTTCACGGCAGATGGATCGCACGCTCTCATATTCCGGATAGCAGGAAACCTGCTCCCCCAGACGGCAGAGCTTCGCCGTCACTTCGCCGTAGCGGGTCCGGACGCGCCTCGTTTCCCGTTCCATCACCGTCCGCTCCACCGGATAGCGGCGGATTCCGATCGTGGTTGTCGCTGAAAATACGATCTGTTCCATGCGCCCAATCTCAGATGCGCCGCACAGCACGTGAAGCGTATAGCCGGGGCGGTTCTTTTTCATAAAGGCAGGCGTATACCACACATCCCTGGCTCCGGCCTCCAAAAGCTGCTCCATGGCAAATCCAAGCGCCTCTCCGGCGCAGTCGTCCAGATTCGCCTCCAGTACCCAGACCTCCTGCGTTTTCTCTTTCGGGCAAATCAGCATGGCGCGCAGGATATTGGCCTGCTCAAAATCCTTATTTCCCGCCCCGATTCCGATTTTTTCGATCGTATAGCATTCGGGCATGGCATCCTCTGTCCGGAGCGCAGCCGCAATCGCCGCGCCCGTAGGCGTCACCATCTCACCCTGATTGTGCGTAAAACGCAGCGTCAGTCCATGGCCGGAGGCAATATTGGCTGTAGCCGGAACCGGAACCGGCATCACGCCGTGCTGACAGCGCACATATCCCTGACCCTCTGCCAGCGGCGATACATAAACCCTGGAAATACCCAGATTGTGGAAGCATACCGCCGCGCTGACAATATCCACAATCGAGTCAATCGCCCCTACCTCGTGAAAGTGAACCTCTTCCAGCGCAATTCCGTGCGCCTTTGACTCAGCCTCAGCCACAATTGAAAACATCCTCCGGGCCAGAGCCTTCACACAGTCATCTGTATTAAGACGATCAATGATTGCAAAAATATCATTTAAATTCCTGTGTATATGGTCATGGGCATGAACATGGCCGTGAGCACGCTCCCCGTGGCTGTGGCCGTCCCCGCCATGTTCATGGCTGTGAGCATGTTCCCCGTGGCTGTGGCCGTCCCCGCCATGTTCATGGCTGTGAGCATGTTCCCCGTGGCTGTCCTCATCCTCCAGATGGACGTCAAAATCAAAGGCGTCAATCCCGCATTTCTTCTTCCTTCCAAAATGCAGATGATACCCGCCCACTCCCAGGCTTTCAAGGGCCTTTTCCAGAACCTCTCTGTCCGCCCCCAGATCCAGTAATGCTCCCACTGTCATATCCCCGCTGATCCCGGAGCTGCAGTCCAGATATAAATATCTCTCTTTTTTCTCTCCCATCATTTTTTCACCGCCAGTCTGTTTATCTGAGCCGCCAGATAGCCGGCTCCGTACCCATTGTCAATATTTACCGTTGAAATCCCGTTTGCACACGAATTTATCATCGTAAGCAGCGCCGAAAGCCCGTGAAAGCTCGCCCCATAACCGACCGAGGTGGGGACGGCAATCACCGGATTCTCCACCAGGCCGGCCACCGCCGTACCCAGCGCGCCTTCCATCCCGGCCACGGCAATCACGCAGTTTGCCCGTACAATCTGTTCCCGCTTCGAGAGCAGGCGGTGTATCCCCGCCACCCCCACGTCGTAAAACCGTTCCACAAAGCACCCGAAAAATTCCGCCGTCTGCGCCGCCTCCTCTGCCACCGGAATATCCGCTGTCCCCCCGGTGCAGACGGCCACGCGCCCGTACAGCCGCTTTCCCTCCGGCTCTATCCTCAGAATCCGCGAGATCGGATCATACAGAATGCCCGGAATCTGCTCCCGCACCAGCTCAAACTGACGCTTTGACGCCCGCGTCCCCAGCACCTCGCCATTTTCCCGGTACAGTGTCTCAAAGATCGATGCAAGGTACGCATCCGGCTTCCCCTCACAGAAAACCGTTTCCGGAAAACCGGAGCGCAGCTTCCTGTGCAGATCCAGCTTCGCAAAGCCCAGATCCTCATACGGCAGATTTTTCAGCCGTTCCTCCGCTTCCTCGATCCCCATCCGCCCCTCCCGGACCTCACGGAGCATCCCTTTTATATCCATTTCCACACTACCTCCTGTCGCGCTTCCCCAATTGTAATATGAATCCCGCCGGTTCGTCAATTGTGAATCGAACAGACTGCCGGTTCACCCCGCCTGAAACGGCGCTGCTTTATGAAGCGTAACGCGCCTGGTGCATATCCTCTCCAAAAGCCCCTCGCTGTGGCTCACCGCCAGAATCCCGATCTCCCGCCTCTTCGCCTCCTCCAGAACCGCGTTCCAGACTACACTCTGCGTCACCATGTCCAGCATCGTGGTAATCTCGTCCGCCAAAAGGATCCGCGTCCCTTCTCCCATCGCCCGGGCAATACAGAATCGCTGCAGCTCGCCTCCGGAAAGCTCCGACGGAAAGCGATCCAGCCATTCCTCCCTGATTCCCAGACGGCGGATCAGCCCTTCCGGAATCTCCCCGCCCTCCTTCAAAACCTGCCTCATCCTCCATCTTGGATTCACGGACTGCTCCGGGTGCTGCCAGATCATCTGTACCGGCAGACGGCCCTTATATGCCTCAAGAGGTCTGTTATCCAGCATGATGCGCCCCTCTGTGGGCCTCTCGTATCCCGCCAGAAGCTTACAGAGCGTCGTTTTCCCAAACCCGCTCGGCGCCGTCAGGCCCACCCGTTCCCCGGCTTCCACAAAAATGGAAACGCGGTCAAGGATCCGCCTCCTGCCCCTCCCATATTGAAACGATATCTCCTCAGCCGCAAGCCTCATCGCCCCGCCTCCTCCCAGACATGGAAGCCATTCTCCGGCATGGCGCGGTACAGCGCCTGCGTATACGGCTCCTTTAAGTTTTTCCCTTCCCTGAAATCGCCCGGATCCGCTTCCTCAATAATATTCCCCTCATAAAATATCAGTATCCGGTCCGCGCATTCCAGCGCCAGCTCCAGATCGTGCGTAATCAGAAGCACAGCCGCCCCCTCGCAGGCCAGCTCCTTAAAATGCCCGGCCACCCGCCTGGCTGTATGCGCATCGAGCCCGGGCGTGGGCTCGTCGGCAATGATCAGCCGCGGATCTCCCATCAGAGCCGACGCAATCAGCACGCGCCTTGCCATCCCACCGGAGAGCTGAAACGGATAGAGCCGTTCCGTTTCCGGCCCCAGGCCATAGCGCTCTAAAAGCCCCCTGCACGTTTCCCGCGCCGCCGCATCCCTGCGTCCCCCGCGTATCTGCTGCCCCACCCGCATCATGGGATCCAGATAAGAAACTCCCTGCGGAACCAGGGCGATCTCATTTCCGCGAAGCGCAGCGAGGCGTTTTTCGTCAAGTAGCTGCCCATCGTAATAAATCCTGCCTTCCATACAGCAGTTATAAGGCAAAATCCCCATAATCGCATGAGCCAAAAGGCTTTTTCCCGAACCGCTGGCCCCCACAATGGCTGTCAGCCTTCCTCTCTCCACCTGACAGCCAAGCCCCCGCACCGGATGGAGGTGTCTGCGTTTAAGCCCCCTGTCATATTGTGTAAAGGTGATATGCAGATCCCGTATTTCCAAAAGAATCCCGTTTCCCATTCCGCTCCCCCTACTCATGCGCGCTTCCCGGATCCAGAAGGGCCTTTAATCCCTGTCCCAGCCCCTCAAACGCAAGAATCACCGCCGCCAGCGCCGCTCCCGGAAACAGCGCCAGCCACCACTTTCCCGTCATCAGATACGACATGCTCTCTGACAGAATCACGCCTGCCGCCGGCGTCTCCGGAGGGAGTCCGAAGCCCAGAAAGGTAATGGACGCCTCATGGAGAATGGCATGCGGAAACAAAAGAACCAGCCCTGTCACAAACTGCGGCGCAAGCTGCAGAAGCATGTGCCTTACGGCTGTCTGGAATGCGTTCATCCCCAGCTTCTGTGAAATCCTCACATACTGGCTCGTCCGGATCTGCAAAACCTCCGCGCGCAGAAGCCTGGCCAGGGACGGCCAGTGCGTCAAAGCGATTCCGGCCGCCACGCCGCAAAAGCCCTTTCCCACCGCGCAGGAAATCAGGATTAACAAAAGCATATGAGGAATTCCCATCATCAGATCAATCAGTCCCGAAATCAGCCCGTCCGCCGCGCCCCCCGTCAGTGCAGCCGCTGTCCCGAGAACCAGGGCAATCAAAGCGCTTGCAGCCGCTGTCACACACCCTAAACGGATACTCAGAGAAAGCCCTGCCACAGTCCGTTTCATCATGTCCCGCCCCAGCCAGTCTGTTCCAAACGGATACGAAAAGCAGGGCGGGAGATTTTTTCTGGAAAAGTCCGCCGCCATGGCGTCCTCCAGCCAGATACTCCCCAGAAATGCCACAGCCGCCAGAAAAACAGCCGCGCACACAAGCGCAGCCGCCATCCGTCCTCTTCGGCTGCGGACATACGGCCATGACGGCGGCGTCTTCTGTGTTCTCCCCCCGTGTTTTCGCGTCTCATGAGCCGTCATGGACATGCAGCCTGCCTCCTTTCCTTCCTGCGTCTGCGCGCATCCTTGGATCTGCCGCCAGATACAGCAGATCCGCAGCGAAATTTCCGGCAAATACAAGGGCGGCGCTGATGAGCGTAATTCCCATCAGCAGCGGCACATCGCTCCCGAGCCCCGCCGTGACAGCCGCCTGCCCCAGCCCCGGATAGGAAAATACCTCCTCCACCAGCACGGAGCCGCCGAACATCTCACTGATCGACCCAAACTGCAGTGTAATCGCCGGAAGCAGAAGCCCCCGAAGCCCGTGACGCCGTATCAGCCGCCATCCCTGCTCCCCTCTGGCCCTGGCATAGCAGATATAATCGCTTTCCATCACCTCAATCATTTTGCTTCTCGTATGCATGGCCATATTCGGCACACCCGTAAGTCCCAGAGTCAGCGCCGGCAGAAACGCATGGCTCAGCCGATCCGCAAGCGTCGCCTCCGCAGCCGCCATACCCACAGGAATGCTGAAGCCGATCGGGAAAATGGGAAACCGGACAGCCAGAAGCATGAGAAGCATCATAGCCAGCCAGAACGCCGGCATTCCGGCGGCCGCCATGCACCAGGCCGTGATGAGCCGATCCTGCCATTTTCCCCTCTTAACCCCGGAAATGACCCCCAGAAGAAAACCAAGCCCCCCGGACAGCGCCCAGGCAGATGCCATCAGCCACAGGGAACTGGCCGCCTTTTCCCTGATCACATCCAGAACCGGACGCCGATACAGAAGCGACACGCCAAGCTCCCCCCGGACAGCGCCGCCCAGCCAGTTAAGAAACCGCCTTCCGGCCGGAATTCCCACGCCCCAGTATGCTTCCAGCCTCTTTATCTGCTCCTGTGACATGGAACCCAGGGCCGCCTGCCCCACATTGCTCTTCAGCGGATCAACCGGTGACAGAGACACCAGAAAAAAAGCCATAACGCTTACTGCCGCAAGGTACAGCCAAAACCTGGCCAGCCGTTTCCCGATATACCCCGCTGTGCTTTTGCTCATCCCTGCCACTCCCATTCATCCACATTATTTACAATCGACCAGCCGTGGCCGTGCGGGTGGATCTTCTGCCTGGCCACATGCAGACCGTCCCGCACCCAGTATAAATGATCGATATTCACCAGCCACACCCACGGAATATCGCCCTGAGCCGTAATTCCGCTCTCCCCGTCCCACTGCGCCTTTTTCCAGAGCTCATAGGACGACTCCAGATCCGGGGAAGCCAGCGCTGTATCCATGTACGCATCCACAGCCGCATTCGCATAAGGCGAATACGAAGCCAGGCCCGTGTCTTTCATGGTATGGTAAATGTTGTAAAGCTCCATCGGCGTATGCGCTCCCCAGCCCCACACAAGCGGCTGCGACTGCGCCTCGTCATACGCTGTGTCCCATCCGGTTCCCCGGATCGACGCGTCGATCCCCAGCTCCTTTAGCTGATTCGCCGTATCCGCCGCCAGCGCCTGCCGGATCGAGTCATTTGCTGTATAGAGGAACGTAAGCTCTGCCCGCGCCCCGTCCTTTACAAGGATCCCGTCCTCTCCCGGCTCCCAGCCCGCCTCCTTCAAAAGCCGTTTTGCCTCCTCCCGGTCACAGGACGCCTCTGCTGCTTCATTATACCACGGCGCCTGATCGCAGACGCTGTAGGCCGGCCTCCCATATCCGTTCAGGACATGCTCAATCATCGCCTCCCGGTCAATGGCCAGGTTAATCGCGCGCCGCACCCGCACATCCGAGGTAAAATCATTTCCGAGCAAAAGCCCGTCCCTTTCCCGGGCCGGAACCGCCGGCAGGTTAAAGCCCCTGTTGTCCACCGTCCTGCACGCAAGGAGCGAATACCCGGGCAGCTCCTGATCCGCGTAGGACGCCGCCGTATACGCTGCATCCGCCTGGCCTGACAGAACGGCCGCAAAGGCGGCGTCCTCATCCATAAACAGCACTGTCACCTGCTTCATCTTTGGCGCATCCCCGTAATAATCCGCATTTGCCTCAAATACCGCCTGCTGCCCTCTGTCCCACTGCTTCAGCACATAGCGCCCGGAACCAATCGGATGGCTCCCGTAATCCGGGCCGTATGCATGTTCCGGCACAATCCCGGTAATCGCCATGGTATACGGCCAGATGGAAAACGGCCGTTCCATCACAAATTCCACCGTCGTCTCATCCAGGGCCCGCGCCTCCCGAAGCATTGTGAAATCATTCACAGAGCTGCTGTCCCGCAGCAAATTATACGTAAACGCCACATCCTCTGCCGTCAGCCGCTCTCCGTCCGAAAAACGCGCGTCGTTCCGTATGGCCACTGTCCAGGCCAACCCATCCTCAGACACCTCCATCTCCGTCGCCAAATCATAACCGATGGTCAGATCCGGCTTCGTCACAGTAAGCGTGCTCTGGATCAGCGGCTCATGCACATGCTCTCCTGCCCCCCAGCCGTAAACCGGATCAAATCCTGCAGCCGGCTCGGAATTGGGAGACATGACTACAATCACCGAACTCCCGCGTTCTGACGCTTCCCCTCCTGCCGAAAGCCGGACATCTTCCCCCGCACGGGTTTTCTCTCCCTCTTGAACGGCCTGCCGGCCCGCGCCCCCGCAGCCCGCCGCAGACAACGTCCCTGCGGCCAGACAGACCGCCAGAGCGGCCGCGCGGCTCCTGCAGCCATAAAGACTACTATCGTTTTGTTTCCCTTTCAAGATTCCCTGCTTCTCCTTTCTAAAACCTTTCCAAAGACAAAAAAATACCAGAAAAGCTCCGCCCTTTCCGGGCAGAAATACCTTCCTGGTATCTGTCATTCAATCACGTATCGCCTCATCTGCAAATTTTCACCGCTGTCTTCGTATCTTCACAGTCATGAAAAAATCCCCGTTATCATTCTCCGCTTCGGCGGAGCTAAGCAGCTTTTGCCGCCCGGATTTACAGGGCTTAATAAAATTATAGCCGCAGCGGCCGGATCCGTCAATCCTTTTTATTTATGAGAGCGTTTTTGTTACGTTCACGGCATTGCTGCCTCTTTTGCCTACCTCCCCCCATTCGCAACCGACCACACCCGCGGCGCAAATTTCCGCAAAAACCGAACCGCCTGATAACACACTGCCACCGCCACACCCGGCATGATGCCAAACAATACCCCGGCTGCCCACACATTTCCCGGAAATGCTGCCGCGCAGAGCTTATTGATCAGCCTCACCGGGACGAAATGAAAGGCATAAATAAAAAATGTACACGTCATAAACGGCCTGACCTGCCCCAGAAAACCTTCCGGGACTGCCGCCCACGCCCCGGCCGGAACCAAAAGCTGGCACAGCACAATAGCGGCCACCTGTCCGCCCGCATAATAAACATGCCCAAGCACAATCCCAAGCGCAATCAAAAGGATCCCCACCCCGGCGCGCCGCCTGTTCCAGGGCGCTTCCGCGATCCGGCGTCCGTGCAGCGCCGCAAAGGCCGCAGCCGAATAGTAAAAAACCGCATCCGGGTTCAGCCACAGGAGCTGTCTCCCCTGATAAACCAAAAGCAGCAGGAAACCAAAGAAGGCGGCGCCGGTCCACACACGTTTTAAAATCAGATAGAGAAGCGGAGCCAGGGCCACCAGCAGGATAAGCTGATACATAAACCAGAACACAGGGTTAAAGGAAAAATGCAGAACCGCCTCCAGAAATCCGCTCAGAGTCACCGTCAGCTCCGGGCGGTTAATAACCGAACGCAGCGCGCCGATCCGGCTGGCAGTCACATATCCCGCATAATAGACCGTATTCCAGAACAGATACGGGATCAGAAGGCTTTTCACACGCCGCGCCCATTTTTCCCGAAGCTGTCCCATTTCAAACCCGCGGTAAAATAAGTACCCTGTCAGCATGATGAAGCTGGGTACGCAGAAACGGCTCAGCTTCGGCATCGTCACATATTCAAATACGAAGAGCGGATGCCCTGCCGACGCCTCCCCCAGAAACAGCTCCGCATTCCCGGCATGATGCCAGATCACAAGCAGGCAGCTTATAAAATTAAACCATGTTACCTTTTTACGAAAACGGCTCTCTTCCATCAAAAACCTCATCCGGCTATCTTAAGCACCATTCTGACAAAATTGGCATTGCCAAGTACAGCCATGCATATCCAGTAAATCCGGTAATATTTCGCGGAACATTTATACAGTCCGGCTGCCAGGCAGAGCTCCGCCGCCAGGATTGTCAGATACATATAATAAAAGGTTCTCATATGGGATACATACAAGGTAGGTGAAAAACCCATCAGCACACGGCTCCCAAATCCAACCCCCAAAAGGCTGATAAGCGCTGCACGCCAAAACAGGGAACCCAGATACTGCCACAAAAACAATACCGCACATACAAGAACCAGAGCCTGCAGGAGCAGAGGCATCCCGGAACCCAACGGACTCAGCTCTGTCCCCACGCTTAAATCCTTCACCCCATTAAACCACCGCAGCAAATCCCTCCCCGTCAGAGCTCCGGCTGCCTTTGCCGCCAGAATCAGCCCTTCCCAGAAAAGCGGCGTCAGACCGCAGACATACCACAGGATTCTTTTCTGTGGAGAAGACACTGCCAGCAGCGCGAGAAGCGCCGCAAAGCTTAAAAAAATCATATCCGGGATGCACAGAAGATAATTCATCGTCGAGGCAATCCCGTTCCACAGCTTTTGAACCGCGCTAAGCTGTGTAAACTCCGGCCAGTAGGCCTGCGCCGCCACCTCTGACCGTACAGCGTTTCCCCCAATAAGCAGAAACACCATAGAAACGGCCGTCATTCCCCACAGGAGCAAAACGCCTTTGCTTTTAACACGCTTAACGGCCAGATAAAGCGCCCCGGCCGGAAAGAACAGAAGCAGCAGCGCGGCCGGCTGCTCCATATTGGCGGCCGGAATAATACACAACGCGGAAAACATCCACAATCCCTTACTGCAAGTTCCCCGCTCTGTGAGAAGCAGGCACAGTGGGAGAAGCGCCAGCATCCCAAAGGTTCCGGACCACACGTAATTTATGAAACTGCCCGGAACTCCCGCCGCCGTCATATGCTCCAGAGGATAGCAGAAAAACAGAAAAACGGACAGCAGCCAGAAAAAAGGCGGCGCGGCCTCTGTGCCAAAGCAGCGCTTTCCCATCTCTCCGCAATAAAATCCCAATATAAAAACAGTCAGTATAATGACCGCTGTATTGCATATATAAAACCACATGGGAGAATGCCTGAGAAAGAAAAACAGGATTGCCTCCAGCACCACGCGGCTCGTCACATTTTCAAACCGGGACCAGAGGAGTTCCGATGCAGATACGCGGCTTAGCTCGTCCAGAAAATAGAGCGTATCGGAAGAAGCCCATTCGCAGGAAAAATGAAACCAGGCATAAGCCGCTGCCAAAAGCCCCGCCGCCAGAAGCCATTCCCTGTGCCCCGTCCGCTTTCTTCCAAACCATTTCATCGAAATCACCTCTCACCGTCAGACGCTCTGCGACGTTTTCCTCACATTCGTCTCCAGAAGCCGGCTGTATCCCAGCCATCCGTTATTCTCACCGGCCCCTTTCAGAATCTCTGTCATGGTTTCCATCTTGGCATCCGTATTATCCGCAAAGCTTAAGGCCAGCGCCTCCAGCAGCGCCGGTTTCTTCGGAGAACCATACTCCAGCTCCCCGTGATGCGCCAAAATACAGTGCTTAAGCTCCACCGCTGTCTTCTCCGGGAAGCCCGGGATCTCCTTTATCCGCTCTGCCGCCATCTCCGTTCCGATAATGATATGCCCCAAAAGCTGCCCGTCGTCCGTATAATCATTCTCCGGAAAAGCTGAGAGCTCCTTCGTCTTCCCGATATCGTGAAACAGCGCGGCCGTCAGCAGCAGATCACGCTTCAGCATCGGATACGCCTCTGTATAATAATCGCATAGCTTCATCACGCTCAATGTATGCTCCAGCAGCCCTCCCACAAATCCGTGATGCACGCTTTTCGCCGCAGAGTGGAAGCAGAAGCGCTTCACAAAATCCCTGTCTTCTATAAAATAGCTGGCTGAAAGCTGTTTTAAATACGGATCCCTCATGGACTGAATCAGCGCCTTCAATTCCTGATACATTTCCTTTATATCTTTGGAACTTACAGGCAGGTAATCCTCTTCCACATACTCGCCGGCCCCGGCCTGACGGATGCGCTTGATATTCAACTGATTGGATCCCTGGAATACGGTCACATCTCCGTCCACATGGACATACTGGAGCGGCTCAAAATCCCCAATCCCCGGAGAACTCAGATCCCAAATCTTGGAATCAATGGTCCCTGTTTTATCCTGTAAAATAACGGATGCGTATTCTTTTCCGTTCTTCGTCACCGCAAGCTGCCTCGTCTTGCACAGATAAATGTCCGAAATGCGCATTCCTTCACGGAATTGTTCAATATACTTCATACGATATGTAGTCCTTTCCTTTCTGCCGTAGTCTCCCATTCAGAAAGCCAGGCGCGTTTACCTGGCTCTGATATCTACCTTATACTCCAGCTCCGTATAGCCCTCGCGGCCACGGCGCATCACCTTCACGGCCACGGCCGTCCCGCACTGGCAGGTTTCGATCTGCGTCTGAAGCTCCTTAAATGTCAGGATCTCCTTTTCCCCAAACAGCACGATAATATCGCCGTTCTGAATCCCCGCGTCATAAGCCGGGCTGCCCGCAAGAGCTTCTGTCACATAGACGCCCCGGGGAATTCCCGTCTCGCCCATTGCCTCGCTGATCTCCTGTCCCCGGATTCCGAAATACGGCGCGGGGCTGTTGTTCGTCATCTTTTCCAGCACAGTCTTATAATCCGATATGCTGACAGCCGCCGTCAGTCCCCCGCCGTCCTCTGTCCCGTACTGCGCCGTCGTCCAGCCCACGATCTCGCCCGCTGTATTAACCAGAAATGTTCCCGCGCCGGAATTGCTCCTGATATCCGTATAAAGGACCCTGGTAATTCCGTCCGGAACCTGCACATCCCTGGCCACATAGGAGACAATCCCATATGTCAGGGAATGAACCATGCCGGACGGCGCTCCAACCCCGAGCACCATATCGCCAATCCGGACTGAATACGAATTGCCCAGATTCAGAACCTTCACTTCCGAGCGCGTCTCACTGTCCATGCTCGCGGCCTTCACAGCCAGGACCGCCATGCCGTTTACCCCGTCGATCTGGCGCACCTCCCCGGCCGCCTCCGTCCCGTTATAAAATAAAACCGAGATATAATCCGCCTGCCGCACAGCGTCCGCATACGTAAAAATCAGGTATTCCCCGCTGGTCTGCGCAATCACCGCGCCTGCATAGCTCGTAGTATTTTCCACCGGATTCCCGAATAAATCCGTCTGCTGCTTTCCGGGGCTGACCGTCACAATCCCCTTATCCGACTGCGTTCCGATATCACGCAGAACGCTGCTTAAAGAATCTAAGTTCTGCTGCGAAAAGCTGTAGCCGGCCATCACCTTTTCAACAGCGTCCTCCAGAAGCTCCGCCTCAAACGTCTCCTCTTCGGACGGCTCCGGCGCCTCTGTCTCCGCCGGGGCGGCCGTTGTCTCCGGCTCGTCCTTTGTAAACAGAATCGTAGGACTCTCGCTCGGCTCCTCCGCTCCCAGATACCGATCCGCCAGCGGTTTAGACAGCACAAAGCTAACCGCCGCCAGCGCCCCAAACAGCACTGACAGGCAGACAAACAGGCACAGCCGCTTTACAAGCTGCCGTTTCGATAAAGGCGGCTTCACGATCGTCTCGCGCATAAATTCACGCTTCGTCTTCTCTCTCTTCCCAGGCTCTTCTGTATCCGGCATACTTTCTTCTCCTTTGAACAGCATATCCTTATTATACTTTTCTTCCGGGCGATATGCAAGAGAAACAAACGTTCCCGGGGAAAGAGCGTAAAAAAGAATATTGCAAAACAAACTCCCATATGCTATAACGTTCTCAGACGAAAGTCAAAGGAATTGCGGTTCTTGCTCGTTTCGGTGAGCTGCTCCGTAAAACTGCTGCCTATTTGTCTTTGTCCATCCTCATGGTTAAAAATCAGGAAAATAATAACGGCTATTAAAACATATCTGAAAAATGATCGGTTATATTCAGGTCCTCTAATCTGCTGAAGTTTTCCGTCATTTCTGTTAATACTCCCATACAATCTCCTCCAGCTTTATGGGAATATATTGGTCAATGCCCAAATACCACCCGTCTCCCAAAGGCATCAGTTGCTCCCAATTATCCTCATTCAACGGATCCAGCGGCGCATACAAATATGAAATGATTTCTTCCCCTTCATAACATCTCACTTCCAAATATCGCTTATTCTCATCATGAGGATCCAGCACATCCGCGTCGCCATGAAGAACAATGCTCCAGATTTCGTTCCCCCCGGCTGCAAAATCCAGAAATTCCTTTAAATTCTCAGACACTATAGATATCTCATCTTCCTCTAAAACATCATGATAATTCATCCATATATTGCCTCCAATTGTACGGTAACGATATGTCATATGCCCTCCGTGCCACTCGCTCTCGTATTGATAAAACGTAAACTCCCACTCCCTGTCCTCACTAAAATATGATTCCAAATATTCAAAATCATCCCTGTTATTTATAAAAAATGCCGCCATATCATCAACATTATTATAAAATTCCCCCTTCCGGCCTGGCTTCACAAAATGGAACAACGGCCATGCTGCAAACAGATACAATATTGCGCTTCCAGACAGAAATCCGGCTGCCGCTATACAAAATGACCATTTATGTTTCAACAAAGCATATATCAATACTGTAACTCCCCTCCCTGTTCTGCGATAATAGAATACCAGCCATTTCCCAAAGACTTTATGACCAGGCTCTCATATTCCCTCTTTTCTACAGCCGGAAAACCATTCGGAGAATATAAATAGTAAAATTCCTTTTTGCCATACCTGAAAGTATCAACAATTAATATCCTGGAGTCCGGAGAAATATCCGCCAGGCTTATATTTAGAGAAAACTTCGGGCTTTTCCAATAATCCCCCTGCAGGATAACCCTGCATCCGTCTTTTGGAAAGTCCCCGCTTTTCAATGAAAATTCTAAAAACTCTTTAGGAACATAATCCTCATCTGTCATATATTGCCGGCCTAAATTTCCACTGTAACACTGATATATGTGTTTACGTTCAGCCCAAAAGTAAACACATGAAAAGCCCCAGTTTTCGATACGGTTATAATAGTCCTCCAGCATTTCCATTTCTGTCCGGTTCTTTTCAAATATTGCGGGCCATTCTTCTGTATCATTTACTAAGCGTGATTCTTTTTGTGAACGTTTTATAGCCGGAAACACGAAAATAATCAATCCGGCAATGATAACTGAAGCAAACATCCCTGATAAATATAAACAGATATTTCGTTTCCACATGGATGTATCTCCTTCCTTTTGGATATGGCCTGTTACTTTTTGATATAACACTTTACAGCAATGTCTGATACGAGCCTCCCATTTCACCCAGGCCTCCTTCAGATACTTATTGTATGTAGACCTTTTGTATTCACTGTCATTATACTATGCACTATGGAGGATTACCAGCATGGATATAGTAAAAGTTTTCGGCGCTAACCTGAAAAAATATCGTACGGACATGGGCATTTCTCAGGAAGCATTTGCTGACAAATGCGGTATGCACCGCACATATATCAGCGCTATCGAATGTTATCGCAGAAGCATCTCCCTCGAAAATATTCAGCGCATCGCCGACGCTCTTGAAATCGAAACTTACAAATTATTTATTGAGGAGGAGAAATAAATATGGCTTTTTATGATTACCAGCATCAGCAGAGAATTAAACAACTCGAACACATCTGGGAAAATCTTCAGGATTTAGCCCTCCTGGCCAGGCAGCATGGCATAGATGATATATTTCAGGACAACGGCGCAAAAGTCTTACAACAACTGATTTATCTGAACATGGACATATTACCGGGCCGCGAGGGGAATGATGCTGTATCGGAAAGCGGAACTGAGTGGGAAATGAAATCCATTAATCACAAAAAACCATTTGATCCAGACTCAATCAATTTCTAATTCAAATGATATCTGGTCTGGCAGTATTTCAATCTATCTATAACCAAATCTCCCTTATCTGTCAAAAATTTGATAAAAAATTCCGGTATACCTGCCGGAAAGCGGGCGGGATGCCCTTTTACGCTGAATACGGCGTAAGAACATTAGAAACATTCGCTTTGCATTGCAACGGGTTTTTGCACAGCCACCAAACCGTATTTACAGATGTTTTTGCCCTTAATTTCCGTTTGTTTACCCATTCGATCGGCGCAGGGAGTGCCGACGGATTGTGCCAATAAAATGGTTGGGCTAATTTAAAACCAATTACATCGCACATTTTGACCAAAGCCCTGAACTGATATAAACTATAGGATGGCGTTCCCTTTTCATAAGCGCCCCCTATATCAATAACAAAACTTCCGTCATCCCGAAGCTTTCTATATACCAGTTCCGCAAATTGACAAAGCCAGTCCACATATTCTGACTGCTCTTCATTTCCATACGCTTTTTTTCGCTGTAAAGCAAATGGAGGACTTGTAACAACCAAGTTTACGCTATTGTCTTCTAAAAAATGCAGCGCTTCCAGGGAATCTATACATAAGCATTCACCATAAGCAGTTTTATATCCGGCGTTATTTTTCATTTGGCATTTCCTCTCCTGCATTGAAACCGGCATGTTCAGCTTCATAATTCAACCAGCCTCTCAGCGCCATTATTATACACACTAATTATACAACAATCAACCATTTTACAATAACACAGCAATCGTTCAGACAACCTGAACTGTCATATAACATCCCCCCTTCCCCCAATATTCCCCTTGCAAAAAACCCCGATACCCTTTATCATAAGAATAAACGCCTCACATCCACACGCGATGCGGCTGTTTTTTAATCCCACAAACCACCCGCCACACGATTTAACAGGGGATCGAAGCATGAACAAAAAAGCTTTAACTACATTAGAATACAATAAAATCATCGATCAGCTCACGGAATACGCCTCCACCGAGATGGGCAAATCCCTCTGCCGGGATTTGGTTCCCTCCTGCAGCCTGGAGGAGATCCGCCAGAGCCAGACTGAAACCAGCGACGCGGTGACCCGGATCCGCATGAAGGGAAGCCTGTCCTTTGGGGGGGTAAAAGATGTCCGCGCCTCCTTAAAGCGGTTGGAGATCGGCAGCTCCTTAAATATCCTGGAGCTTCTGGCCGTCAGTTCCCTGCTCACGGTGACAGCCAGAGCCAGGGCTTACGGCAGGCATGAGGAATCCGAGCTTCCTGATGATTCGCTGGATGAGATGTTCCGGACTCTCGAACCGCTTGCGGCTGTCAACGCGGAGATCAAGCGCTGTATCCTCTCTGAGGACGAGGTGAGCGACGACGCGAGCCCGGGGCTTAACAAGGTGCGGCGTTCCATGAAAATCACCGGAGGCCGTATCCACACCCAGCTCAATTCCATCTTAAACTCCAGCCGCTCCTACTTACAGGAGGCGGTCATCACCATGCGCGACGGGCGCTACTGCCTGCCGGTCAAGGCTGAGCACAAGAGCCAGGTTCCGGGCATGATTCATGACCAGTCCTCTACGGGATCCACGGTTTTTATTGAGCCCATGGCGATTGTGCGGCTGAATAATGAGCTGCGGGAGCTGGAGATCCAGGAAAAGCGGGAGATCGAGTTTGTCCTGGCCGCCCTGTCCTCCGGCCTGGTTCCCTATACGGAAACGATTGCCCTGAATCTGGAGCTTTTAGCCCGGCTGGACTTTATCTTTGCCAGGGCCGCCCTGTCAAGGCATTACAACTGCACGGAGCCGAAATTCAACGATAAGCGCTACATCAATATCAAGGACGGCCGCCATCCGCTCCTGAACCCGGATCAGGTAGTTCCCATCAATATCTATCTGGGGGGCGATTTTGACCTTCTGATCGTCACCGGGCCCAATACGGGCGGAAAGACGGTTTCCCTAAAAACCGTCGGACTCTTCACGCTCATGGGCCAGGCGGGGCTTCATATCCCTGCCTTTGACGGCTCGGAGCTGGCCGTGTTTGACGAGGTGTTCGCAGATATCGGGGATGAGCAGAGCATTGAGCAGAGCCTGAGCACCTTTTCGGCCCATATGACCAATATTGTCTCCATCCTGGGGCAGGCGGACAGCCGTTCTCTGTGCCTGTTTGACGAGCTGGGAGCCGGGACGGATCCCACGGAAGGAGCGGCGCTGGCGATCGCGGTCTTGAGCTTTCTGCACAATATGTCCTGCCGAACCATGGCCACCACCCACTACAGCGAGCTGAAGGTTTTTGCTCTCACCACGCCTGGGGTGGAAAACGCCTGCTGCGAATTCAATGTAGAGACGCTGCGCCCCACCTACCGCCTTTTAATCGGCATTCCCGGAAAGAGCAATGCCTTTGCCATCTCGAGAAAGCTCGGGCTTCCCGACTATATCATCGACGAGGCCAAAAAGCACATCGAAAAGGAGGATGAATCCTTTGAAGATCTGCTGGCGGGCCTGGAGGACAGCCGCGTAACCATTGAAAAGGAACGCCAGGAGATTGAAGCCTACAAAGCCGAAATCGCCGCCTTAAAGGGCCGCCTGCAGCAAAAGGAGAACCGTTTCCAGGAGCAGAAAGAGCGGATGCTCTCCAAAGCCCGCGACGAAGCGCGCACCATCCTGCAGGACGCCAAGGACACGGCGGATCAGACCATCCGCAACATCAACCGCCTCGCAAAGGAATCCGGCGTCACAAAGGAGCTGGAGGCTGAGCGCAGCCGCCTGCGGGGTAAGATGAACGATGTGGAAAAAACGCTGGCTGACAGGGAGCCGAAGCTTCCGAAAAAGGCCGTTTCCCCGAAATCCCTGCGTCTTGGCGACACGGTGCGGGTACTGTCCATGAATTTAAAGGGAAGCGTGAGCACCCTTCCAAACGCCAAAGGCGACCTGTACGTACAGATGGGAATTCTGCGCTCCCTTGTCAATATAAAGGATCTGGAGCTTGTGGAAGAGGAATCCATCACCGGCCCCGGCCTCTTTGGCCAAGCCAAAAAGGGCGCGGGACGCGGCGCATCCCCGGCCTTTAGCAAATCCGGGGGCAAAAGCTCAGGCGGAAAAGGGCTTAACATGGCCAAGGCATACTCCATTTCCCCGGAGGTGAACCTGATCGGCATGACTGTGGACGAGGCGATCCCGGTTCTCGATAAGTATCTGGACGACGCCTATCTGGCACACCTTCCCCAGGTCCGCGTCGTACACGGCCGCGGCACCGGAGCGCTAAAGGCCGGCGTCCACCGCCATTTAAAGAAGCTCAAATACGTCGGTGATTTCCGCCTCGGCGAATTCGGCGAGGGCGATACAGGCGTTACGATTGTCACATTTAAATAAAATATAACCGTTTGGGCGGCAGCCGCCAAATGTGCAGGCATACCTGCCTGGCTCGCTGCCCGCAGGAATAAAAACCGCACGGGAGGAGACAACATGGCAGAAAAACAGCGGATTTTAATCGTAGACGATGACAACAACATTGCGGAGCTCATTTCCCTGTATCTGACAAAGGAATGCTTTGAAACGCAGATCGTGGGGGATGGCGAGGAGGCGCTGAACATTTTCCCGATCTTCCACCCGCACCTGATTCTCCTTGATCTGATGCTTCCCGGCATGGACGGCTATCAGGTGTGCCGCGAGCTGCGGGCCAGTTCCCAGGTTCCGATTATCATGCTCTCCGCCAAGGGCGAGATCTTTGACAAGGTGCTGGGGCTTGAGCTGGGGGCCGACGACTATATGATCAAGCCCTTTGATTCCAAGGAGCTGGTGGCCCGTGTAAAGGCCGTGCTGCGGCGCTACCAGATGATATCCCAGGCCCCGGACACGAAAACCACGGATCAGCACGGGAATTTTGTCGAATATCCGGATCTCATTGTAAACCTGACGAATTACTCCGTCATTTATAACGGCCATTCAGTTGAAATGCCGCCAAAGGAGCTGGAGCTTCTGTATTTCCTCGCCTCCTCCCCCAACCAGGTATTTACCAGGGAGCAGCTTTTAGATCATATATGGGGCTATGAGTATATCGGCGACACGCGCACCGTGGACGTACACATCAAGCGGCTGCGCGAAAAGATCAAGGATCACGCGAAATGGGCGCTGACGACCGTGTGGGGCATCGGCTATAAATTTGAAGTGAAAAGGTAAACAACCATTATGACGCACACACTTTACTATAAGCTCCTTCTGGGTTATCTGCTGTTCGGCTTTCTGGGCTTTGTCACCATCGCCACCTTCTCCTCGGATATGACTTACCGCCATCTCCTGGGAGAGGAGGCCGAAGCGCTCTACGACGAGGCGGTCCTCATTGCCGACAACTGCAGCATGGCCTATGAGGGCAAGCATGTGGATCTGGATTCCTCTTATCCGCAGATAGACGCGGTAGCGGTCTATTTAAAGGCCGATATCTGGATTCTGGACTCCCGGGGCCGGATTATCGCCGACAGCCGCCGGCAGAGGGTGGGCGCTGTGATCGAGGACTTTGACCCCGTTACGCAGGGGAACCGCCTGTATACTCTGGGCAGGTATTTCGGGCAGTTTAAGGAGGAGGTTTTGTCCGTATCCGCGCCCATTACCGGAAATATGAATACATACGGCTATGTTGTGATCCATCTTCCGGTCAGTGTGGTCAGGGCAAAACAGAACGATTTTCTGGATATTGTATACATTACCTCCCTTATTCTGTTCGGATTATCCCTGATTATTCTTCTGGTTTTCACAACGGCGGTCTATCTCCCTCTGAAAAAGATCACCTATGCGGCCAATGAATACGCAGCCGGGAACCTTTCCCATCACATAGAAATATCCAGCCGGGATGAGATCGGCTATCTGGCCCACACGCTCAACTATATGTCCGACAAGCTCAATGAAATGGAAGAATACCAGAAGAAATTTATTGCCAATATTTCCCATGATTTCCGCTCTCCCCTGACCTCCATCAAGGGCTACCTGGAGGCCATCCTGGACGGAACCATCCCGCCGGAGCTGTATCAGAAATATCTGGGAATCATCATCACAGAGACAAAGCGCCTGACAAAGCTGACGCAGGGTATGCTGACCCTGGACTCCCTCGGGAGCAGCGGCTACTTATCGCGCAGCAGGTTTGATATCAACCGGATCATCAAGGATACGGCGGCCTCCTTTGAGGGAACCTGCAGCGCAAAGGGCGTCACCTTTGACCTGACCTTTTCCGATACATCCCAGATGGTCCATGCGGATCTGGGAAAGATTCAGCAGGTTCTCTATAACCTGATTGATAATGCGATCAAATTCAGCCACAATGATTCGGTCATCTATATACAGACCTCGATCCGCTATGAAAAGGTCTTTGTCTCCATCAAGGATACCGGCATCGGCATTCCCAAGGACAGCATTAACAAGATCTGGGAACGCTTTTATAAGACGGATCTGTCGCGCGGAAAAGATAAGAAGGGAACCGGGCTGGGGCTGTCGATCGTGAAGGAGATCATACAGTCCCACGGGGAAAATATTGATGTGGTGAGTACCGAAGGGGTGGGCACGGAATTTATCTTCAGCCTGCCGAAGGCGGGGGCGGCGTAGAGAGGCTGAAGGAGCGGCGGGCGGCGTTTTTACAGATATCCTCCTGGCTGTCCACAAAAATTTAATGGAACTATCCCTAAAAATATGGTAAACTAATGAAAAGAAGTAACAGAGAAAGCCAGGTGATACAGTCATGCAGAGATTGAAACCTTTGAACGATTTTATATTTGGGAAAACTTTTGGGGAAAAGGGCGACGAAGAGCAACTGTTATCGTTGCTGAGATGTGAAAAAGTTCAATGCCCTTCCGAAAAAAGACATTAAGAATGATTCTCTGCACAGATGGCTGACATTTTTTGACCAGAATATTTCAGATGATCTGTTAAAGGAGTTGATTGATATGGATGCCGCAATTTATAAGGCTAACGAAAAGATGACATTTCTGGCTAACGATAAAGAAGTCCTCCGGTTATATAATATGCGTGAAATGGCGCAAATTGATTACAATAGCGGCATGAAGAAAGCAAGGGATGAAGGTAAAGCAGAAGGTAAAGCAGAAGCGAAAACAGAGACGGCCCGAAATCTTTTAGAAATGAACATGACTCATGAGCAAATTGCAAAAGCAACTGGTTTAACTCTGGAAGAAATTAACAGCTTATAAGATTAATTGAAACAAGAAGGGAACCGGGCTGGGGCTGTCGATCGTGAAGGAGATCATACAGTCCCATGGGGAACATATTGATGTGGTGAGTACCGAGGGGGCGGTACGGAGTTTATCTTCCGCCTGCCGAAGGCTGGGGCGGCGTAGAGGTATTGGGGGCTATGGTTTATTGTGAGAGGGCCGCCAGAGGCAGCTTTTGTATCCAACGAAACCCCGCTTCCGCTCGGAGAAAAGCGCAGCGGACGCTAAGCTCGAAAAGACCTCGCTAAGCGCCGGCGGTTTTCTACGGGTTTCTTATGGATACAAAAGCTGTCTCTGGCTACGTTGCTGGAAAGCCTGGGACAACGCCAGGGCTAATCAGCCTGATTCTTCTTATCTCTATACTCCCTCTGAGAATTTTCATTTGACTGGAATAGTAAACAGCCTTAAACGGAATGAAAAATAAATCCTTGCAAAACCTTTGGTTATGAGTAATGCAAGGATTTTATAATTTGAAACGTAAAACTTAGCAATAAATAAGTAGTTTGTCAATATTTTATCCCAAATTACATGATCTAAAAAACTAAAATTATGAGTATAGCCAGTAAATAAAAAAATATATTTAAATAGCTATATAAAGTAAAATATTTTTTTTTTGGTTTTTACGAGCGAAATTACAGTTGTTATAATCACGGCTATAATAGCTATAAATAATCCTAATTTATATGGGGTTGTTCTTATAATGGAAAAAACCAAAAAAGTTAATCCTGGAATTATTTCTGAAATTTTTGACAAACTATTATTTTTTAACATCGTTTTCCTTTCTAATAATAAAATTTAGTATCAATGCTGCGTATGGCTTTCTTTTTACGAACGAATATAGATAACCGGTATCTCCCCTGGCAGATAATGAAAGTAATAAACCTGTTTATTATCCGCGATTTCGATCCCAGGCGAGCACCACACCTCAAGGGAACCTGTAGAATCGCTAAGCACCCCGCAAGCATATCCCTCCTGCGAAGACAGAAAATTGGGATATTCGCGCAAGAAGTCCTGATACGGAAGTTCTGAATGAAATTCCAAGGCTCCAATTTCCCCATTAACTGCCCCATAGCATTCCTCAACTTGAAATCGCAGATTGGTCTCCATTTCTGCAATTGATGCATACTCCCTGAATTCCGGATATTCCCGAATAATCCGTCTCATTTCCTGCCTGTGAATCTGTTTAAATTCCTCTGAATAAACCGTAATATTTTCCAATAACCACAATGCATCCGGGCCTGTCCTTGACAGTTTTATCTGAATAGCATAATCCTTATTGCCGCCGTTCCACTGGATACGGTTTCCCTCACATTTGACTGGATTTTCCCAATATGTAAGAAATTCTTTCCATTCAGAGTGTAGAATATCAGAGATTTCCGAAGTCAAAAACAAGGCGATAATATCATTTGACTGTTTTTGTACCTGTAAATATACTCCGTCCGATACAATTTCCTTATCTCCGGGCATATACATGATACTTAATGCTGATAAGGAAACTTTATCTAAACTCTGCAATGTGATAAAGCACTTGTCATTCTCATCATGTTCCAGAGTAATAATCTGTCTATTATCATTTTGAAATGTTATAATTCCAGAATTCCAGTAAATATCATTTTGAGATGTATAACTTTCAATTTGAAACTGAGTTGCAGGAAATAAGTTGTTAGAGGCAGTTTTTTTATCACACGAGCACATCAATAATAACGAACATAGCAGTACAAATATCAGCTTCTCTGGCATTTGAATCTCCCAACTATTTTGACTTGTTTTAAGTATTTTCAACTTTATTATATCCCGTCTACGTAATTCAATATTTTTCTACATTTTATTGAACTTTCTCTGAATTTATCTTCTTTAAATTAGATTATCTTGAATCATTATAAGAATTCCCCGCAGCAACCCACAGAGTAACAGCCCATGCCTAACTACATTCGGCTTTGACTTGTTACGCTGTAAACAGCGGGGAATGTATCCACTTGTGATCGATCAGCCAAATGGATGCTTATTTGGATTTTTGGGATCGATCAGGCAATGAATATTAGAGCCATTTCCAATCGTAAACCAAGAATTATTTAATCCTAAATCATCGCTATTTTGGCATTGTACTTTATATACTGATTTCCAATATGCTCTGTTATATAAACCACATGCGGCATGTTTTTCACCATTGTAGTGTTTATATTCATACATAAAATCAGAATTCATAGCAAAATCAGAGGCTGGGCATGGAATTATTGTAGGTCCCCATTCTTCTATTTCTGTTAGACTTGTCATACCAGCCTTTCCACAATTATAACAAATAGCTCTTGACTGAACTGGTGATTCTATTTCATATATTTTTTTAAGACCATAGGTATCATTTTCATTTTCGGTGAGGATGCTTTTTCGAAAGGCAAAGGAAAAAGCGGAGGCGTAGCGGTGCTGCGTTGAGCATTTTTCCTTTGTGCTATCGGGAAAGCAGACCAGCGAAATATAAGATTATTTAAATCGAGTTATACTACGCTAACAGCATCCTTGTCCAACCATGCCGAAGGATAAAAATAACGTATCCTTCAGAGCACTTGCGCATCGAAATGCAATAGAGAGCCATGCGTTATAACGGTTGATATATTCCGTGGCGACATCACATTGCATGTTCATACAGATAGAAATATATTTAGCTGAAATCCCGCGTTTGGCCCCTTTCGCCCCGTATTTACGGTCAAGAATAAATGTTTTGTTCAGTTCGGCAATGCTGTAAAGAAGAACAGGATTATTTTCAAGGAGATTTTGTAAAACTATAAACCATTTATGCCGCATATTTAAAGCTGTTTGATGGGGAAAACGCATATTTTTCTGCGGAGCTATCCAAGATTTTACCATAAAGTGTGTCCTAATATAACCCATTTTAATTAACTTTACATTATTATTACAACGTAGCCAGCATCAGATTCTATATCCATAAGGAACCCGTAGAAAACCGCCGGCGCTTAGCGAGGTCTTTTCGAGCTTAGCGTCCGCTGCGCTTTTCTCCGAGCGGGAGCGGGGTTCCGTTGGATATAGAACCTGATGCTGGCGGCCCTCTCACAATAAAACCACGGCCCGCCTGTTCGCCTTCCTGCTATCCCTAAACTCCCGTTTCAAAATCCCAACATTACCGATAGATCGGATACTGTTCGCACAGCTTCGTCACCTCTGCGCGTATATAATCCGCCTTCTCCTCAAACTCCGTAGCCGCCATCCAGATGCACTCCGCGATCTTCGGCATATCCTTTTCCGTCAGCCCTCTGGATGTAACAGCCGGTGTCCCAATTCGCACACCAGAAGTCACAAACGGGCTTCTCGGATCATTGGGAACCGTATTCTTATTCAGTGTAATATACACCTCGTCACAGCGGTTCTGCAGCTCTTTCCCGGAGATATCCATGCCCCTTAAATCCACAAGCATCAAATGGTTGTCCGTCCCGCCTGTCAGGATCGTAAAGCCCCGGGCTTTCAGCGCTTCTGCCAGCGCCGCCGCGTTTTTCTTCACCTGTTCCTGATATTCCTTAAACTCCGGCTTTAACGCCTCCCCAAAGCAGACCGCCTTGGCGGCGATGATATGCTCTAACGGCCCGCCCTGGGTTCCGGGGAAGATAGCCTTGTTAAAGTTAAATTTATCCGCCGCTTCTTTATTTGCCAGAATCAGGCCGCCTCTGGGGCCGCGCAGCGTTTTGTGCGTGGTAGTGGTAACGACATCCGCATACGGAATGGGGCTGGGATGAAGCCCGGCCGCCACCAGCCCGGCGATATGGGCCATATCAACCATCAGATACGCGCCCGCCTTGTCAGCAACCTCGCGGAACCGCTTAAAATCAATCTCGCGGGCATACGCGCTCGCGCCTGCTACAATCAGCTTTGGCTTCGCCTCCAGGGCAATGCGCTCCAGCTCGTCATAATCAATGTATCCCTCGTCGTTCACGCCGTAGGGGACGATATGAAAATAAAGCCCTGAAAAATTAACCGGACTCCCGTGCGTTAAGTGGCCGCCGTGATCCAGGTTCATGCCCATCACCGTATCGCCCGGCTTCAGCATGGCCACAAACACAGCCATGTTCGCCTGCGCGCCGGAATGCGGCTGAACATTGGCATAATCACAGCCAAACAGCTTCTTCGCGCGCTCAATCGCCAGCGTTTCCACCACATCCACGCACTCGCAGCCGCCGTAATAGCGCTTTCCTGAATAGCCTTCCGCATATTTATTCGTCAAAACCGTACCCATTGCCATCATCACCGGCTCGGATACGATATTTTCTGACGCGATCAGCTCCAGATTTCTTCTCTGGCGCGCCGCCTCCGCCTCAATTGCCTTCCCTACTTCCGGGTCGCTTTCCGTGATAAAACGCATCACTTCATTTACCATGTCCGTATTCTCCCTTTTCTGCCGCTGTCATCCGATCGCGGTTATTGTTCACAAAACTACGCCAGCAGCGCTTCCGCCGCCGCCTCAAGCGCCGCAAGATCGCTTTCTTTCAATGCGCCGCGGATCGTAACCACCGGCTCGATCACTGTAATATCCTTCATCTGATCCAGAATCGCCCTCATGGACTTCGCCGCGGACGGCGCCCAGGAGCCGTTCTCCAAAAGCGCCACGGTGCGCTTCTGATAATTCTTTCCCAGTAAATGATGCAGGAAATCTTCCATAAACGGCATCATGGAAGCATTATAGGACGGCGCTGCCAGAACGATTTTTCCATAGCGGAACGCATCCTCCAGCGCCTCTGCCATATCCTCTCTTGCCAGATCCGAGATTGCCACCTTCGGGCAGCCCTTTTTCTCCAGAATTTCTGCCATCTTCTTCGCCGCATCCTCTGTGTTCCCGTGGAAGGATGTGTAGGCAATAAACACGCCCTCTGACTCCACGCCGTAGCTGCTCCAAATCTGGTACTTCTCCAGCACATGCCCGATGCTCTCTTTTAAAATCGGTCCGTGGAGCGGGCAGATCACCTGAATATCCAGCCCGGCTGCCTTCTTCATAAGCGCCTGCACCTGCGGGCCGTATTTGCCCACAATATTAAAGTAGTATCTCCTTGCCTCGCAGTCCCAGTCCTCATCCGCATCGAGAGCTCCGAACTTGCCAAAGCCGTCCGCGCTGAACAGAACCTTGTCGCAGCTATCGTAGCTGATCATTACCTCCGGCCAGTGTACCATGGGGGCTGTCACAAACGTCAGCTCATGGCGGCCCAGCTTTAACGTATCCCCGTCTTTCACTGTCACCGCGCTGCTCAGCTCCAGGTCAAAATACAGGGAAAGCATCTGGAAGGTCTTCGTATTTCCCACCAGCTTTATCTCCGGATAGCGCTCTGTAACCGCCTTTACGCTGGAAGCGTGATCCGGCTCCACATGGCTGACCACCAGATAATCCGGGGTTCTGCCCCCCAGCTCCCTCTCCAGATTCTCAAGGAATTCCGCCGTCTTCCTCTTATCCACTGTATCCATCACTGCAATCTTCTCATCCATAATGACATAGGAATTATAAGCAATTCCGTTCGGAATTATGTACTGTCCCTCAAAAAGATCCAAATCCCTGTCATTCACACCAATGTAACGAATGTCTTCTGTAACTGTAATCATGTCGGCACCTCCAAAATATAGATGATACAGGCTCTTAAGCCCTGTCTGAATATACTGCGCACAGTAGCAGCATTTGCCATAACCGTTCACGGAAATCCAAAACGGTTATGATTTACCCTCAATTTCCATGATCTGATCCACACGTCTCTGATGACGGCCGCCCTCAAATTCGGTTTCCAGCCATACCTGTGTAATCATCTTTGCCAGCTCGCTGCCCACCACGCGCGCGCCGAAGCAGAGCACATTCGCGTTATTGTGAAGTCTCGACATCCTTGCCGTGTACGGCTCGCTGCACACACAGGCCCTGACGCCCTTTACTTTGTTGGCCGCCAGAGAAATTCCCAGTCCTGTCCCGCAGATGGCGATCCCCAGATCCGCCTTGCCTGATACCACGGCGCGTCCCACCTTTTCCCCATAAAGCGGGTAGTCGCAGCTCTGCGTGGAATCGGTTCCCAGATTCACCACCTCATGCCCCAGCTCCCGCACATAATCAGCAATGATTTCTTTCAGCTCCACCGCGGAATGATCGTTTCCGATTGCAACTCTCATGGTAATCTCCTCTTTTTCTGCTCCGGGGAAACAGGCGTCTCCCCGGCTATATTGATCCAGAGTCCATTGTAGTGGAGATGTCTTTTTCTGTCAAGTTATTGTGGGATTTTTCGCAGGGTAAACGCAAGCTTTTTAATGAAGCAGATGTTTCAAACACGTGCTAATGCAAAGATATCAAATCATGCGTTTACCGTGCAGAGGTTTGAAAGCCTGGTTGCCAATTCTGCGAAGCTCTGTTATAATTCCCTCATGGAAGAGTACCCATGACAGGGTGGCAGCCTCCCGAGCCAATGAAACCGGCTTGCCGGAATACATAGGAAGGGAGGTGGCGCTTATGACGGCTTATGAGATCATCTCGATCTTCATAGAGATATTGGCTCTGCTGATGTCCTTTGGCAGCTTGATTGTGGCGTTGCTTGCCTTTCTCGACAGAGATAGGAAGAACAGGCGAAAAAAATAATGCCCCTCCTGTCTGATCCACAGGAGAGGCGCCTCTCATTGAGAGGTAGGTAATCTCGCTTGGGAGCATCCGCTTTGGAGTGGGTGCTCTTTCTACGTTCATTATATACTATGCCTTTGGATTTTGCAAGTGTTAAAGAAATCTCGCCGGCAGCCCGCAGTTTCCGGGGATTTCGGCTCAACGGCAATGCAGCCGCTACTTACGCGATACTGCCCTGGCCTCAAGCGCCCCGTCCTTCAGCCCAATCTCGATAGTATCTCCGGCCCGGACCCCGTCCGCCAGAATCAGCCTCGCCGCCAGCGTCTCCACATGCTTCTGGAGATACCGTTTTAAGGGCCTGGCGCCATACACCGGATCATAGCCGTTTTCCACAATAAAATCCTTCGCCTCCCCGGTCAGCTCAATCGCCAGCTCCCGGTCTGCCAGCCGCCGGTTGACATCCGCGGTCAAAAGCTCAATAATTCCGCTGATATTTTCCTTTGTCAGAGGCTTAAACAGGATCGTCTCATCCAGGCGGTTCAAAAATTCCGGACGGAAATGGGCCCTCAAATCCTGCATCACAGCCGATACCGCCTCCCCTTTGATCCTGCCCTGCTCATCAATCCCTTCTAACAGATACTGTGAGCCGATATTGGAGGTCATAATCAGGATCGTATTCTTAAAATCCACGGTTTTCCCTGTGGAATCCGTGATCCGGCCGTCATCCAGCACCTGCAGGAGCACGTTAAATACATCCGGGTGCGCCTTCTCCACCTCGTCGAACAGAACCACAGAATACGGTTTTCTGCGCACTGCCTCTGTGAGCTGCCCGCCCTCGTCATAGCCCACATATCCCGGAGGAGCTCCGATCAGGCGGGATACGGAGTGCTTCTCCATATATTCGCTCATATCGATACGCACAATATTGTTCTCATCGTCAAACAGGCTTTCCGCCAGCGCCTTGGCCAGTTCCGTTTTTCCCACGCCGGTAGGCCCTAAAAACAGGAATGAGCCGATCGGCTTCGACGGATCCTTAATCCCCGCTTTGGAGCGGATAATCGCCTCTGTCACCTTCTCCACGCCCTCATCCTGGCCGATCACGCGCCGGTGGAGCAGCTCATCCATATGAAGCGTCTTGCTCCGCTCGCTCTCAGTCAGCTTCGCCACCGGGATTCCGGTCCACTTGGAAATGATGCGCGCGATTTCATCCTCTGTCACACTCTCGTGAACCAGGCTTAAATCCTGGCTCTTTATCCTTTCCTCCTCCTCGGCAAGCTGGCGTCTCAGCTCCGGAAGCCTGCCGTATTGCAGCTCTGCCGCCCTGTTCAAATCATACGCCTGCTGCGCCGCCTGGATCTCGCCACCCACATGCTCAATCTCCTCGCGCAGCTTTGACAGGCGTTCCACAGACGTCTTCTCATTTTCCCACTGGGCCTTCTGGGAAGCAAACTGATCTTTCAGCTCCGCCAGCTCCTTCTGCAGATCCGCCAGGCGATCCTGGCTTAACCGATCCGTCTCCTTTTTAAGGGCCGCCTCCTCGATCTCAAGCTGCATGATCCGCCTTGAGAGCTCATCCAGCTCCGCAGGCATGGAATCCATCTCTGTCTTAATCATGGCGCAGGCCTCATCCACGAGATCAATCGCCTTATCCGGCAGGAAGCGGTCCGAGATATAGCGATCCGAAAGAACCGCTGCCGACACCAGCGCAGAGTCCGTGATCTTCACACTGTGGTACACCTCATACCGATCCTTCAGGCCCCGGAGGATAGACACAGTGTCCTCAACCGTCGGCTCATCCACACGCACCGGCTGGAAGCGCCGCTCCAGGGCCGCGTCCTTTTCAATATACTTCCGGTACTCATCCAGGGTTGTCGCGCCGATACAGTGGAGCTCGCCCCTGGCCAGCATGGGCTTTAACATATTTCCGGCGTCCATGGAGCCTTCCGTCTTCCCGGCCCCGACAATGGTGTGAAGCTCGTCAATGAACAGGATAATCTGCCCGTCGCTCTTTTTCACCTCATCCAGAACCGCCTTTAAGCGCTCCTCAAACTCGCCCCGGTACTTGGCTCCTGCCATCAGGGCTCCCATATCCAGGGCAAAGAGCCTCTTATCCTTCAGCCCTTCCGGCACATCGCCGCGGACGATCCGCTGTGCCAGCCCCTCGACCACCGCCGTCTTGCCCACACCCGGCTCACCAATCAGAACCGGATTATTTTTCGTCTTTCTCGACAGAATCATAACCACATTGCGGATCTCGCCGTCTCGGCCGATCACCGGATCCAGCTTCTGATCCCTGGCCCGCTCGACCAGATCATAGCCGTATTTATTCAGGGTATCATATGTGGCCTCCGGGTTGTCGCTCACCACCCGCTGGTTCCCCCGAACCGTGGAGAGCGCCTGCAAAAAGCGATCCCGCGTAATACCATAAAGGCGCAGCAGCTCCTTCACTGCCCGGTTCGGGTGCTTCAACATGGCCAGGAACAAGTGCTCCACGGAAACATACTCGTCCCCCATAGCCTTCGCTTCGTCCTCCGCGTTCACCAGCGCCTTATTCGCATCATTTGAAAAATAAAGCTGTCCGCCGGAAACCTTCGGCAGCTTTTCCACTGCCTGCCGCGCCTCCCCCGTAAACTGCTCGCCGGATATCCCCATCTTCGTGATCAGCTTCAAAATCAGGCTGTCCTCCACGCCTAAAAGGCTTAAAAGAAGGTGCTCCTGATCAATCTGCTGGTTCCCGTATTCATAAGCCAGCTTCTCCGTGCCCTGGACGGCCTCCATTGACTTCTGTGTAAATTTATTGATATTCATAAATCACTGCCTCCTTTGCAGGCTCACTGTAAACGCGCAGACATGCACTGTCACAGGTAATTTCATGTATCTTTGTTCTATCGGTAATATAACACCTATTGTTAGCCAAGTCAAGGATTGAGTGCTAATTAAATTATAAAATATTTATAAAGATATCGGCTGAAACCGCCTTCTAATTTATTCTGTCCAGAGCCCCTGCCCTCCGGAAAAATACCCCCTCCGAAGCCGCAATCCCCCTCAGCCTCCTTTGCATCGCGCGATCCGGATTATATACAGACAGATATAAATCCCCGCCCTCCAAAACAAGCAGCGCGTCCTCCCCCGGAAACAGCACATTCAATGTCCCTCTCCCGCTGCCCATAATCTCCTTCACCCTGTCACAAACAGCGCCCGGCGAGGGGTTCTCCATCCGCTCCTCACCCGGCACAGCAACAGGATAATAACACATCAGCTTCAAAATAACCCCCGCAAACCGATCCGCAACCCCATATCTCCCGCCGCGCCCCAGCAAACATTCCTCCACCTGAAAAAAGCAGCCCCCGGCCTCTGCCGGAACCTGCTCCGGCAAAAAATCAACCAGCCAGCGCTGCTTTTCCAGAAGTCTGTCTATCCATTCAAGCCTTTCGTCCATTTCCATCCTACACCTTAAAGCGGTACCCGACCCCCCATATCGTCTCAATATACTGCGGCTTTGCCGTATTAAACTCAATCTTCTCCCGAATCTTCTTGATATGCACCGTCACAGTCGCGATATCCCCCAGGGACTCCATGTCCCAGATCTTGCTGAACAGCTCCTCTTTTGTAAACACATGATTCGGGTTCTGGGCCAGGAAGGTGAGCAGGTCAAACTCCTTGGTCGTAAAATTCTTCTCCTCGCCGTTGATATATACGCGCCTGGCTGTCTTGTCGATCTTCAGGCCCCGGATCTCAATGATCTCATTCTCCGGCATCCCGCTGCCGATCAGGCGTTCATAGCGGGCCATATGGGCCTTCACCCTCGCCACCATCTCACTGGGGCTGAAGGGCTTTGTCATATAATCGTCCGCGCCCAGCCCCAGGCCCCGGATCTTGTCAATGTCGTCTTTCTTCGCAGAAACCATGATAATCGGTGTGTTTTTCACCTCACGGACCTTCCTGCATATCTCAAAGCCGTCCACACCCGGAAGCATCAGATCCAGTATCAGCAGGTCAAAGTCCTCCTCCAGGCCCCTCTTAAGGCCCGCGTCTCCCTGATTCTCAATCTCCACCTCAAAGCCGGAAAGCTCCAGATAATCCTTCTCCAGCTCCGCGATGCTCTCTTCATCTTCAATAATCAGTATTCTGCTCATTCCTGAATAACCTCCTGGTATTTTCTAAGCACAAAATGAATCTCCGTGCCGATCCCTTCCTTGCTGGTAGCCCAGATCCTTCCGCCGTGATCCTCAATAATCTTCTTCACAATCGAAAGTCCGATCCCGCTGCCCCCCTTGGATGAATTCCTGGACGAATCCGTGCGGTAAAAGCGGTCGAAAATATAGGGAAGATCCTTGGCCGCGATCCCTTTGCCGTTGTCCTCTATCACAATCTGGATGAAATCGCCGTCATCCTTGATCCTGATATTTAATATGCCCTTCTTCTTGTCAAGATATTTCAAAGAATTCCCAATGATATTGTTGATCACACGCTTCATCTGCTCCGCATCGGCGATCACCACCACATCCTCATCCACATAGTTGAAATACCCCAGCTCCACGCCCCTGGTTTCCATGTCAAGCCCGACTTCCTCCACACAGTCCCCGAAATACTCCGATACATTGATTCTCGAAAAATTGTACGGGATCTTATTCGTGTCAATCTTGGAATAAAAGGTCAGCTCATCGATCAGGCGATCCATATCGTTGGCTTTATTATAAATCGTTTTGATATACTTTTCCAGCTTTTCCGGGGAGGAGGCCACGCCGTCCTGGATGCCTTCCACATAGCCCTTGATCGCTGTGATCGGCGTCTTCAGATCATGGGAAATATTGCTCAGGAGCTCCTTGCTCTCCTTATCATACTGTATCTTCTCCTCCTGGGACTCCTTCAGGCGCAGGCGCATCTCCTCAAAATCCTGGCAGAGCATGCCGATCTCGTCGTCGCTCTCCACCTCCAGCGTAAAATCCAGATCGCCGTCCCGCACCTTCTTCGTGGCCTCCTGCAGGCGCCCCAGCGGGGAAAGCATGGCCCGGTACACCCACATGATCAGGATTCCGGCTGTAAAGCAGATGATCATGATCCCCACAAACAGCATCTCGCCCATCATCGCCCGGATCTCCGGCACATAATTCCCCACATTCGCCACAATGAACAGGCTTCCCTCTGCTCCGTCCGGAAACGAAAAATCCATCTGCTTTAACAGATGCTGCTGCTCCCCGTCCATATAAAACCCGCCGTACGAATTCCCCTGATACTCCCCAAAGGGCGGCAGACGGTCGCAGACCACCTTCCCGTCCTCCGAGCCTGAAAATATAATCTCCGAACCCTTTCTGACAATCAGATAGGAATACTTCTTCAAAAGCTCCGCGTTCAGCGAATCCAGGTACACGGAGTCCTCAAACAGCCCCGGGCTGTCGTCCAGAGCCTTCTGAATCGTCTTCTGAACGCCCTGGGTCAGACGGTTAAATACCTGCGTGGAATTTCCCGACAGCAGATCGATCTGCTCGCTGAGACCGTAATTCTTCTGAAATAAACGCCCCTGATAATTCACAAGCCCAATCGCCGCAATATAAATGAGGGCAATCGGAACCACTGTAATCGTAACAAACGCAATCGCCAGACGTGTCCTTATCTTCATATCCCACTCCCAATACAGAGCCCTGCGGTTCGCACCCCTGCCGGTCTATGCCCAGTCACCGTTTCACAATGCGCACAAACCGTACATGCGGTACGCCGCTGCTGGTTCCCGCCCCGCCCGCTCTATAAAAATAAGAGAAAACCCGCCCCGAAACCGGATCCTGTGGCTTTCTCATCTCTTTTATATATTGTGTTAAGTATATCATATTTTAAAGCCCGCGTCTCTAAAAGTATTATAAATTTTGTCTGCGCAAAAAAGCCTGAAAAGCCTTTCCAGGGCCTTTCAGGCTGATATGACAGATTGGAGCCGTAATGGACGCATCGCGATATACGGGGCATCCAATGACGCCTTATCCTACAGATATGCCTTTAAAGTCTCCGCCTTATCCAGCTTCTCCCAGGGGAGATCCAGATCGTTTCTGCCAAAATGGCCGTAAGCTGCGGTCTGCTTATAAAGCGGACGGCGCAGATCCAGCATTTTAATAATTCCAGCCGGCCGGAGATCAAAGTTTTCGCGGATGATCTCCACCAGCTTCGTCTCGCTTAATTTACCGGTTCCAAAGGTATCTACCATCACAGAGGTGGGCTGTGCCACGCCAATCGCATAGGAGAGCTGAATCTCGCACTTGTCCGCCAGCCCTGCCGCTACGATATTCTTAGCCACATAGCGCGCCGCATAGGCCGCGGAGCGATCCACCTTTGTGCAGTCCTTTCCGGAAAATGCGCCGCCGCCGTGACGGGCGTATCCGCCGTATGTATCTACAATAATCTTACGTCCCGTCAGGCCGCTGTCCCCGTGCGGGCCTCCGATCACAAAGCGGCCTGTGGGGTTAATGAAAAACTTTGTATTGGCGTCAACCATATCCGCCGGCAGAACCGGATCGAATACATAGCGCTTAATATCCTTATGAATCTGCTCCTGGCTCACATCCTCGTCGTGCTGGGTGGATAAAACCACCGCATCCAGGCGGACCGGCCGGCCGTTCTCATCATACTCCACTGTCACCTGAGTCTTTCCGTCCGGACGAAGGTAAGAAAGCGTGCCGTCCTTGCGGACCTCTGTCAGGCGCAGCGCCAGCTTGTGAGCCATCGAAATCGGATACGGCATATACTCCTCTGTCTCATTCGTCGCATAACCGAACATCATGCCCTGATCTCCGGCCCCGATTGCAGCCAGCTCTTCATCAGACATCTTGTTTTCCTTTGCCTCCAGCGCCTTATCAACGCCCATGGCAATATCCGTTGACTGCTCATCCAGAGCCACGATCACACCGCATGTATCGCAGTTAAAGCCATACTCGCCCTTGTCATATCCAATCCCGCGTACCGTCTCCCGCACCAGCTTCTGGATATCCACATTCGCCTTGCTCGTAATCTCGCCCATCACCAGCACCAGGCCCGTCGTCGTCGCCGTCTCGCAGGCCACGCGGCTCATCGGATCCTGGGCCACCATCGCGTCCAGAATCGCATCCGAAATCTGATCGCACATCTTATCCGGATGTCCCTCTGTCACTGACTCCGAAGTAAAAAGTAATTTCTCCATCTCGTCCTCCTCAACCATACAGAAAGGTAAAAAGAAAAGTCCGTAGCAATACGGACTTGATGATTCGCTATCAAATCCTCTTATTGCTCGATTTACGGTCCGGACGGCTCTCCTGCCGTTCTGACTGTTCCTCGCTCAGGCTGGCACCTTCCGCTCCTCACCGCCGGGACATCCTTCTGTCCCCCGGCTTAAACGGGGTTGCCGTGACTTCACAGATCCTTTGCATCTCCATCACTCTGAATAAGGGATAATACGCACTTTTCAATTTTAAAATATGTTGCTCTTTTAAGATAGCATATCGCGGCAGAGATGTCAAGGCGTGGCGGAAAAATTTCTTTGGGGTGAAAACGCCACCCTCTCCATATGAATCCGCTCCAGCCCCGTAAAATATTCAAAAAGCTGCTCCAGGAAATATTTCGCATAATGCGGCAGATACCGATCCTTCATGCGTATCAGAGACAATCTCTGCGTCAACGGCCCGTCTTTATAATACAGCGGAAAAATATTGATATCCGGCGGAATCTCGTCCTTTTGACTGGCCAGGCTCATCTGGGAAACGAAGCAGGCGGCCAGGCGCTGAAAGCAGATTGTGGTTCCAATCTGGGTGTAGGTGCTTGTAATATAGGCCCTGGGTACGACATTGGCCGCGTCAAAGCACTGGCCGATCTGGCGGCCCATGTGGTTGTCAAAGATACAGAAGGGCAGGATCGAGAAATCCTCGACATACGCGCCCTGTATGGCCCTTTCCTTAAGCGCCTCCGCTTGTTCCCCATAACAGGCATAAAGCAGTGAATCAGCGACGCAGAGATAAACCTGGTCGTCCATAAGCTGCTGCGTAATCAGCCTGGGCTCGGCGGGGCAGACATACACAGAGCTTGGTATCCCCGAAAATCTTTCGATCGGCATGGTTCTGGCCACATTCGGCCTGATGAAAGAAACAGCGTTCCTCATCAACACAGCCCGCGGCTCTGTGATAGACGAACCGGCCCTGATCCGGGCTCTGCAGGCAAATCAAATCGCCGGAGCCGGCTTAGACGTGCTGGAAAAAGAGCCGTTTGACACGGAGCACCCTCTTCTGCATATGGAAAATGTGCTCGTCGCCCCCCACATCGGCGGCGCAACGCAGGAAGCCTCTACCCGTTCCTCCGTCGCCTGTGCGAAAGCCATTGACGATTTCTTTTCCGGACGGACTCCGGAATTCGTGGTTCCTGAGCTGAGGGATCTGCTTTCATAAATATCCGTTATTACAAGTTTTCTAAAACGGCTTGCAGACGGAACGTTTTTCCGACACGCTTAATGCTGACGGAAACCGAAGATATGGAAATTACTGGAAACCTACCCGTAAAATGGATATTGCTATACCCAAAATTTGAGTACACATCAAACATATACCTGCTATAATGAAGCAGAGGTGTACAAATTGATGGAAAGTAATATTCGATTACTCCGCACAGAACGAAAGTTAAAGCAAAGCCAGTTAGGGGATCTGATTGGAATATCCCAGCAGGCCGTCAGCCGGCTGGAGAAGGACAGCACAGCCATGACAGCCGATACCCTGGTTCGCCTTGCCGCTTATTTTGGAGTCACCTGTGATTATCTCCTGGGCGTGTCCGAAAAACGCAGAGGCGATGGTAATCCTTTACAGTACATGAAGGATCCTGACAAATTCTATGAGCTTTATCACGTTTACAGCAAGCTGAGCGAGCGTGATCAGAAGCTTTTGTTTCATATGGGAAAAATAATGGAACACACAACAGAAGTCCAGTAAAAAAAAGCGCATTATTTCCGCACAGGGAGATAATGCGCTTTTCTTTTTCCTCCTGTTAAATATTTGTAAACTGTGGTATACTATGAAAACAAATTGATTGTCTATATCAACCAAGGAGGAACCATGGAGTTACAGTTTAAAAGGATAGAGATTGGCAACATCAGTGAGCTTATGCCGTTTTATGCGCTCCGCCATAACAATACGTGCGACAGCGTATTCCTGGAAAGCTTTATATGGAAGGAATACTACCACGTCCGCTACGCCGTCTGGGAAAACCGGGCGCTTTTGTGGCTGATGGAAAATAACGGCAAGTGCTTTTCTGCGATGCCGCTCTGCCGCGAAGAGGATCTGCCGGACGCGTTTCACGCCATTGAACGGTATTTTAACGAGGAATTAGGCTTTCCTCTGGTAATTAACCTGGCGGATGAGTACGCGGTAAAATACTTGAATCTGCCAAAGGACAAGTATCTGGTAGAGGAGCAGGTGGATTCCAAGGATTATCTTTACACCGGCGAGGCGATGCGCACACTGGCCGGGAAGAAGCTGCACAAAAAGAAAAACCGGGTGAATGCATTCAAACGGGAGTACGAAGGGCGTTATGAGTACCGCCGCCTGTGCTGCTCGGACAGCCAGGATGTGTGGGAATTTCTTGATAAATGGCGGGAGCAGAAGGGCGAGGATGTGGAAGAGCACTTAGACTATGAGGTGCGGGGCATTCACGATATTCTGAAAAACTGCTCGGATCTGTACATCCGCATGGGCGGAGTCTATATTGACGGGAAAATGGAAGCATTTTCGATCGGAAGCTTTAATCCCATTGAAAATATGGCTGTGATTCATATTGAAAAGGCCAACCCGGAGATCAACGGCCTGTATCAGTTTATTAACCAGACCTTCCTGCTTGAGGAGTTTCCGGATGTGGACTGGGTCAACCGCGAGGACGATATGGGCATTGAGGGACTGCGCCAGGCAAAGATGTCCTATATGCCCGCTGATTATGCGAGGAAATATCTCGTCGAGCAGCTTTTGGACGGCAGTAAGGGCTATCACTGGGCGCAGCAGATTGGCAATACGCAGTCCGGAAGTTATACAGGCTATCTCGCAGACGATGAAAAAAACGAGACCATCCCGCTGTGGCGGGGCTGCTTTGAGGAAGACTCGGAGCGCTTTATTGCGTATTATTATAAGGAAAAGACAAAGGACAACCGGATTCTGGTAAAAAAGGACAATGGCTTTATCCTGTCCATGGTCCACTATAATCCATACCGGATCCGAATGAAGGACAGACAGTGGGAGCTTGACTATCTGGCCGGCGTGGCGACGGATGAGGCCCACCGCAGGGAAGGCCATTTCCGCGATCTGTTTGTGAGGATGCTCACGGATCAGCAAAAGGCCGGAAAGCCCCTCGCGTACCTGGTCCCGGTAAATCCCGCGGTATATGAGCCCTTTGGTTTTGTCTTCATCGGAAACGTGCCTGAATTTCATTTAAATGAAGAGGCGCAGCGCCACATTACGCGCTCAGCCTGCCAGGATACATCAGAGGACTGCGGGCGGGCGGCCGCCTATATGGAGAAATGGCTGTCGGCGCGCTACGAAATGTATACACAGCGCGACTGCGCCTATGTCAGCCGTCTGATAAAGGAACTGGAATCCGAGGGCGGGACGCTGTCCTTTTTAGAGGATGAAAACGGGCTGGCCGGCCTTGAGGCCGTGTGGGGACTTGAGAAACAGGAACAACGTTTTCTTTACGCAGAAGATCCGTATACGGTCAAAACCGGGGAAAAAGCATGGAATATGGGACGGCTGACGAATATTGAGGCATTCCTGGGTTCCTTTCACTTAAAGGAGGCAGAACGCGTTTCCTTTATAGTGGATGCCGTGGATCAGCTTCTGGAGGAAAATAACGGGACGTTTTTATGGACGCTCGACGAAACAGGAGCAGATGTGAAAAAATTAACGGGTACAGAGGAGCTGCCAGATGCGGCGCTGCACGCACAGCGTTTTTCAGCCCGGGCAGGCGAGCTGGTGAGCTGGCTCACCGGATACAGGGATGCGGCGCAGATCTGGCCGGAGCGCTCTCAGGAGCTTACAGAAGCCATGGCGGCCGTGGATATCGTAAACGGCGTATTTCTGGATGAGATCGTATAACCATTGTAAAACACAAACGGGAAGGAGTGTATTCAAATGGATGAGATTGCTAAATTAAAGGCATGGGTGGAGGAGAGCAGCTATATCGTGTTTTTTGGCGGGGCAGGCGTATCGACAGAGAGCAGCATCCCGGATTTCAGAAGTACGGACGGACTGTATAACCAGAAGTATGATTACCCGCCGGAAACGATTTTAAGCCACAGCTTTTACTTAAGCCGGACAGAGGAATTTTACCGCTTTTACCGGGACAAGATGCTGTTCCCGGATGCAAAGCCGAACCGCGCCCATCTCGCGCTTGCCAAGCTTGAGCAGGAGGGGAAGCTGAAGGCTGTGATCACCCAGAACATAGACGGGCTTCATCAGGCGGCGGGAAGCAGGGAAGTTCTGGAGCTGCACGGCTCTGTGCTGCGCAATTATTGTATGAACTGTGGGAAGTCCTTTGAGCTGGATGACATCATCCATTCTGAGGGAATCCCGAAATGCGGCTGCGGCGGCATCATCAAGCCGGATGTTGTCTTATATGAAGAGGGCCTGGACGACAGCGTGATCCGGCGATCTGTTGAACATATCAGAAAGGCCGATATGCTGATCATCGGCGGAACCTCGCTGACCGTTTACCCGGCGGCCGGGCTTATTGATTATTACCGGGGACATAAGCTGGTCCTGATCAACCGCTCCGTCACGCCAAGGGATTCCGACGCGGATCTGGTAATCTGCGACAGCGTCGGCAAGGCGCTGGGCGAGGCGGCAAACCTGTGACAGAACCTGCAAACAGAGGGATACAGGTATTCTTCCAAAAAACAGGGGGTAACGGATGAACGGAGTGATATTCGAGGTTGGAGATATTGTCAGGCTTAAAAAGCCCCATCCGTGCGGGAGCCATGAGTGGGAGCTTTTGCGGGTCGGGGCCGATTTCCGCCTGAAATGCGTCGGGTGCGGCCATCAGGTCATGATGGCCAGGCCCATTGTGGAAAAGAATACAAGAGGGATCAGAAAAGCGGCCGCCAAGTGACGGCCGCCTTTTCTGCCCGCCCCGGCGGCAAAACTTCCTTATCCGGGCCTGTGCACAAAAAAACATGCGCTGCTGCTTTATCTTCCTGCGCCGTCATCCAGCACAATTGTAAATGTGCTATAATTATCTCCCATATTCCAATAGGAATATCCGCTCCAGTCATAGTCCGTATTCGTTGGCGATTTGTAATCCGCGCATACAATAATGGCATCCTTTACAACATCAAACGCTGGGTTGCCCTCGCTGTCCTTGGGAAAGAGCGCGGTTGAGCAGGTATACGTTGTCAGAGAATTGGAACGGCAGCCATTATAAATCAGATCCATATCAATTCCCCATGAGCGGCAAAAATTTTCCTTCTGTTCTATATCATAATATGACAGAGTCTCATGCCATCGCCCTTCCCCGTCCACATATCCGATTCCAAAGTCGCGGTTTGTCTCCAAAGCTCCCGAAAACATCATATAATGCCGGTCGCCCACATTGCTGTCATTGATAGAAGGCAAAAAGAACAGCCCGCCCGCATCAATATAGCCCTCCGAATCAAAATGATACCATTTTCCGTCGATTTCCTTCCACTCATTGACTTTGCAGCTTCCGTCCTGCTCCACATACTTCCACTGCCAGTATTCTCCGCCCTCCTGAAACTGCCACTCCCCGGCAAACGCGCCGACTGTCATGGATAAAGATAATGCGGCCGCAGCGCAGATACCTGCAAATCCTTTTCGCATTTTCATAGCTCAGATCCTCCTTTTGATTTTATTTATCTGCATTATACCCCCCCCGGACAAAATTTGTCAACCCTTTGGAGCGTTCCTTTTCCCTAATCATTATTATTGTAGTAACAGGTAGCCAGCGTCCTAATCAGCGCGTCAAAAACATCGCAGATTCTCGATAACCTGAAAATGATGGATAATACCAGTTTCAGCAAAGAAGAGAGGAAAACGATTGATTTGATTCTGGCAAATTAGCGCCGCCAACTAACAGCATACTCATTTTGCCCGGAATCCGGGAAAAACAGGGGGAACGCGCCTTTCATGCGCCCTCCCCCTGCAAAATTTAACCTTTCTCATTTCTCATAAAGAAACCGCTCCGGCAAATCCAGCCCAAACACCTCTGCCATATCCCTGAAATCCTGCGCCGACGGCACATTCCGCTTTCCGCCCGCTGAAATCACCTTCATCAGCATTTCCGCCGCCTTCTCTACCGTATGCGTAAGCCCAAACGCGCTGTCAAAGGTTTCCCCGGCCGTAAAAATCCCATGCTGCGCCCAGAGCACCACATCGTACTCCTCCATCATGCGGCAGGTGAGCTCCCCGATCTCCCTTGTTCCCGGAACCATCCACGGGATCACCCCCATTCCGGCCGGAAAGGTCATCGCGCACTCGGGTTCCATTTCCCAGAGCTCTCTGGTAAAAATTTCATCCTTCAGAGGAAGAACAAACGACAGCGCGATGATATTCCCCGGATGGGCGTGGTAAATCACGCGGCAGGCCCCGCCTGACTTTCTCTTCTTAACCGCCTGGTTCATCAGATGCGCCGCCAGCTCGCTCGTCGGCAGGCCGCCGCCTGTCAGCCCCCACACAATACGGTAAGCGTCTCCCGCGTCACTGATCTCAATCATCCCAAAAGAATCGCTTGGATAAAGCGTCATATTCCGCATAAATTTCCCGCTGCCCGTGACCAGAAAGTGATCCCCGGCCAGCTCCCCGGCCTGTACCGAAAGAGGCGTCCATCCCCTCTCCCGCCTCAAATCATCCTCAACTGCCTTTACCTCCTCCTTTGCCAGCCGGTACGACAGATTTCCCCCATGGCACTCATGCCACCCCTGCCGCCATCCGTCATCCGCCATGCGGATAAAGCCCCTGGCAAATGTTGTATCCAGCACACGCATCCCGTCATCTCTCCTCTCCCGCCGCCCATAATCCGGGTTCCCCCTGTGGGCTGCCTGCCTGTGAGCCGCCTCCCCATAGACTCTCCCTATGGACTGCCGCTCCCCCATGGACTGCCTCCCGCTCATCACACGCCTCTTCCATCCGGCTCAAACACCCGTGCCCCATTCGACCCTGCCGCGCATCTCCTCCCCTCATCCAGCGAAGAAAACACGCCCATTGCCGTCATCTGCACAACCGCATTTCCCAAAGCCGCAGCCTCCGCCGGGCCGGCGAAAACAGGAATCCCGGCCGCCTCTGCCGTCAGCCGGTTCAGATAATCCGCCTTCGATCCCCCGCCGATAATCTGAAGCCTTCTGAACTCCCGCCCCGTCAGCTCCTGCATCTGCCTGAATATCGCCCCGTAGGACGCCGCCAAACTCCTGTATACCACTCGGGCCAGCTCCCCGGCCGTCTCCGGAACCTGCTCCCCGGCTTTCCTGCAGTAATCCCTCACCGCCCCGCTCATAGAGGACGGGGCAAGAAATACCTGGCTCTGGCAGTCCACCATCGAATCGATCCGGGCATCTTCCGCCTTCCTGCAAAGCGCCTCAAAGCTGTCCCCGGGCGCGGCCTCCTTCCGTATATTCTGTATCATCCACAGCCCCATGCTGTTCTTCAAAAGCAGCGGCTTCTCCCCGCCGCCCGCTTCGTTTGTAAATCCTGAAACCCGGGCCTGCTCCGTAAGAACCGGCGCCTCTGTCTCCATGCCCATCAGCGACCAGGTCCCTGAGCTGATGGCCGGAAGCTTCCCCGCCCCCTCAGGCGGCAGGCTCAAAAAAGCTGAGGCCGTATCATGGCCGGGAACAAGCGCTACCTCGCAGGAAAACCCGATCCGCTCCGCAATCTCCTCTTTCAGCCTTCCAAGCGCTCCGCCCGCCCGGCGTATCGGAAGGAAGATCCGCTCCGGATACCCCAGCCTTTTTATCAGCCCCGTATCCCACCGGGCTTCGCCCGCCTTTGTAAGCTGAGTCACAGAGGCATTGCTGTATTCCTGGCACAGCTTTCCGGTCAGCAGGTAATTAAAATAGTCCGGAAGCATCACCATCGCATCCGCCCGGCAAAGCAGCTCCGGGCAGCTCTGGCTGATCGCCTCAAGCTGGCACAGCGTATTAAACTCCGCCATCTGGATTCCGGTGCGGGCATACAGCTCCGCTTCCGGCACGCGCTCAAAAATCCCCTGGTATATGCCAGCCGTGCGCGGATCCCGGTGGCTTACAGCCGGCGAAATCCGCGCGCCGGACTCATCCAAAAGCACAAAATCCAGTCCCCAGGCGTCTATCCCCATAGAAACCGGAAACAGGCCGAGCTCCGAACAGCGTTTCATACCGATGATAAGCTGTTCAGTGAGATAATCGAGATCCCAGCACAGAAATCCGCCGCGCCGTACCGGGCTGTTCTCAAAGCGGTATATCTCCTGCAGAACTATGCGCCCGTCCCTGTGCTCTGCAATGATATGCCGCCCACCCGAAGCGCCGAAATCTACTGCCAGAAAATATGGTTCCATACAATCCCCCCTTTGTCCAATTCGCCGAATCCGTGCATGCCGTGGCTGACTTTAGAAAGCCGCCCCGCCTACGCCCTCCCCGTATCAATATATTTCAGCGCCCGGTGAATCCGCAGATATTTCCGATACTTTTCCCTGCACACCGCCGCCATCTCCTCCTGCGGCTCAAACACCTGATCCACCTTTACCGTCTTTTCCGCAATCCCGGCCGCATCCGCCGGATCACCGTTCCCGCACCGCCAGGCCGCAAGCAGCGCGATTCCGAACGCGGATCCGATCATCCCGTCCATCTTTTCAACGCGGATATTCAGAACATTGGCCATGGTCTGCATCCACATCCCGCTCCGCGCCCCGCCTCCCACTACCTTAACGCTGCCGAAGCGCTTGAGCGGCAATTTCATCTTTTCCGCCAGCTCGCGGAAGGCAAAACACAGCCCTTCCATCACGGCGTAAAGGAGTTCCCCCCTTTTTGTCTCGCCCCCCAGCCCGATGAACGCCCCGCGCAGCGTCGGATCCGCGTACAGCGTTTTTTCCCCCATTAAGTGCGGGTAAAATAAAATCTCATTCTCCCTGGCTCTCACTGTGTCCACCAGGCTGTCTACTCTGGAGAAATCCTCGCCCCCGCAGAGCATCCGCACCGCCCATGCAAACGCATTTCCATTTGACTGTACCGCTCCCTGCACCAGATAGGAATACTCTGTATCGTCAAAGGAAAACAGAATCACTTTCCCGCAGTCCTGATCCTGCGGCTTTTCCACCGGCATCATAAGCACGCCGGAAGTTCCCAGTGAGATCACCGGGTAACCGCGGCCCAGGCAGCCGGTGGAAACCGCCGTGGCCGGGTTATCCCCGGTTCCCACCAGCACCTGCGTACCCCGGTTCAGTGAAAAGCGGCGCGCTGTCTCCTCTGTCAGGTTTCCGGCCGCGACTGCCGCCCCGCGCACATTCGGGTATGCTTCCTTTGAAAGCCCGATAAGCTTTCGCATCTCCTCTGACCATCTCCGTCCTTCCAGCTCATAGAGGCAGGACGTCGAAGCCTCGCAGTAATCCGTGCCGTATACCCCTGTCAGCCGGTATACCAGATAATCCGGCCCTATCAGGAATTTATGTATCCGTTTGAAATTCTCCGGCTCATGCAGGGCAAGCCAGTACAGGTTTGCGGCAGGGCTTCCGGTCGAAATAATACGCGACAGATACTCGCCCTCCGGAAAATGCTTTATCCTCTCCTTAAGCGCTGGTATCAGATCCTGCGTGCGGGTGTCATTCCACATCATCGCCGGACGGACCGGTTTCCCATCCTCTCCCATCACGACCAGGGTGTGCATCTGCCCCGTTATGCCGATCCCCGCAACGGATGACCTGTCATGGGACTTTAAGATCCGGTTAAGGCCATGTTCCATGCACTCATACCAGCTCTCCGGATCGATCTCCCGCCAGCCCTTATCTGACAGGCGTATCTCATAATCCTCCGAGATCCGGGCCAGCACATTTTTATCCTCATCTATCAGAACGATCTTCATCGAAGACGTTCCGACATCAATTCCCAAAAAAGTCTGTTTCATGCTGCAATCCATCCTTACAACCTGTCACACCTGTCATGCTTATCACGTATATGCTTAAGCCTCTCCTCCATGGCGTCCTGCAAAAAACATTACCGTTCATTGATCATACTCACCAGCTCTTTTGCCTTCTGCCGGACGTTTTCCACAGCCGCAACGCTCAGATGAATCACATCGTGCTCGTTATGGTCTGCCTCATACGCCTCCCCAAAGGTATGGATGAATTCCTTTCTGAGATCCGAGCCGTAATTGATCTTGATGAGCCCGTGCTTTTTAGCCTCCCATATCACTTCCTTCGGAATACCGGAGCCGCCGTGCAGAACGAGCGGAACCGGGCATACTTCATGGATCCTGGCAAGCAGAGGAATGTCTATCTGGGGATTCAGGCACAGCCCGTGTACGTTCCCCACGGACACGGCCAGCACATCACACCCTGTCTGCTCCACAAAATCCGCTACCATATCCGGATCTGTCTTGCAATCGCCCTCATTTACAATATCCTCTTCCTTACCCTTAAGAGCGCCCAGCTCCACTTCAACCGGAATATTGTAAAAATGACAGTATTCCGCCGCCCTTCGGCTCTCCCTTACATTCTCCTCAAACGGAAGGTGGGACGCGTCGATCATGATGGACGTAAACCCGGCGTCCACGCAGGCTTTCACATCCTCAAACGATTTTCCGTGATCCAGATGGAGGCCGATAGGAATCTCTGAACTGCGGACCGCATCCCTGGCGATCTCCGCGATAATGCGCGGATTGGAAAGACGCAGATTATTGGAAGAGATCTGGATATATCCCGGCAGTCCGGCGTCCATCAGCCCTGCCGCGATGGCATACGTCATCTCCAGATTCGTCGTGTTAAAAGCCGGAAGTACATAATGGTATTTCTTTGCATAGGCCATCAGGTCAAATCCGTTTACCAGTTTCATTTTTTTATTCCTCCTTCATGCATCCCTGACCCGACGGGCAGGCTGCCGCTAAACTCTGTCACTTAAAATCAAACATTTTCTCATAGAGCTTCCTGTATCTGTCAAATTTTTCCATATACCAGCCATGCATCGCCGCATCCGGCCGGTAAACCCGTTTTGTCCGGACTGCCCGCCGTATCCCGGCCTCCAGGGACGGATACGCGCCTGCCGCCGTGGCTGCCATCACCATGCATCCCAGTGTCCCGGCCTCATCGCATTCCATGGAGGAAACCTCCATATTAAACACATCAGCCCGTATCTGCAGCGTCAGCTCTGACGCCGCGCCCCCGCCCGTGGCGGCGATGCTCTCCATCCGGGTTCCCAGCTTCTTAAGCCGGCCGTATGACAGGTACATCTGGAACGCAAAGCTCTCCAGAATCGCCCGGTAAATCTCAACCGGCTTTGTATGGATCGTGAGCCCTGCTATGGTCCCTCTTGCATCCATGGACAGATCCGGATTCCCGGAAGAGCCAAACTGAGGGAGCACGAGCACATCGGTCTTTACCCCCGCCGCCGCCTCGTCCATGACTTCAAAAAAGTTCTGGCCGCCGGCCTCGCAGCGGCTCTTCACACCCTCAAAAATCCCGTTTTTCGCCCAGTTTTTGAGCGCCCCGCACGTCGTAACCTCCAGGCTCGAAAGATACGTCCCGGGAATGATATACGGAATGCATGTAAAATCATTCTCAATCATATACGGCGTCATCATCGGGCCGGGCAGCATGGTAAACAGAAATTCACATGTCCCCATCCCGCATTCCCCGCGCTCCATATCCGCGAGCCCGCTTCCCAGCGCGGCACAGGACTGGTCATGGCCTCCTGACACCAGCTTAAGCCCTGGGTTCAGATGAAGCTCCTTCGCCGCGTCCGGTAAAATTTCGCCGATCACCGTACAGGGCCCTACCGGATCCGACATCTGCTCCCTGCGGATGCCTGCAAAGGAAAGGAGCTCCTCAGACCAATCCATTTTCCGGATGTCGAACGCCATGCTGCGGGCCGCGCATGTATAGCTGACCTTCCGTTCCCCGGTCAGTTTAAAAATCACATAGTCCTCATAAAACAGGATCGCCGCCGCGCGTTTTACGGCGTCCGTATTCCGGTTCAGCCACCTGTACTTTGGAAGCCCGTACAGCTCATTGGGCGGCAGTCCCGTAATCTCAAAAATGTTCTGAGCGCCGAACGCGCCGATGATCTCCTTTGTCTCGGGGATCCCCCTGACGTCTCCGGTCAGCATGGAATTGGCCAGCGCGCGCCCTGTGTCATCCAGGCAGACCACCGACTCCCCGAGACACGTAACCGCCATGGCCTCGATCGGCTCCGGGCACTCGTCGCCAGCCTTTCTGAGAAGCTTAAAAACCGCGCGTAGCACCGTCTCCGGATTCAGCTCCCGCCGTCCGTTTTCCCCCTGCTCTTCATACCGGCCTTCCGCCCTGAAAACCACGCGGCCGTCTAAATCATATACCAGCAGCTTGCTTCCGCTGGTCCCCACATCAAGTCCTGCAAACGCCATAACATTCCCTTTTCCCTACTGCCGTTTCGCCCGGCTCTTCCTTGCCACATCGATCACGACCGCGATCAGGATGATAATTCCCTTCAGCACATTCTGCCAGAAGGAATTGATCTCCATCAGATTCAGGCCGTTGGTGATCACGCCGATGATCAGAATACCGATAAACGTGCCTCCCACTGTGCCGACGCCGCCTGACATGCTGGTTCCGCCGATCACGACCGCCGCGATGGCATCCATCTCAAAGCCATTTCCCAGCGTGGCCGCTGCAGAACCGAGCCTTGCGCACCATACAAGGCCGCCGATCCCGCACAGAAGCCCAATCAGGACATAGGGAAGCATATTATATTTTTTTACATCCACACCCGAATACTGAGCCGCCGTCTTATTGCCGCCGATCGCATATACATAATAGCCAAAACGGGTGCGGTTTAAAAGGAACCATGTTGCAATCAGGATCACGGCCGCATAAATGATAATAACAGAAATTCCACCGCCTGCGTTCGCATTGCCAAGGGCAGTAAAGCTGTCATTGCGCACCCGTATCGTAACGCCCCCTGAAATGATCTGCGTGAGCCCTCTTCCAATACACTGCATCGCCAGCGTGGCCACAAAAGCCGGAACCTGGAAATATGCGATCGCCGCTCCGTTAATGATACCCACCAGAGCGCCCACCGCCAGGCAGGTCAGCACCGCCGCCCACACCGGAGCGCCCATATTGGTGATCATATACGCCCCGATCACGCCCGTTAAGCCCACGGTCGAACCCACGGAAATATCAATTTCTCCCATCAGGATCGCAAGCAGCATGCCGCAGCTTATGATCGCGTTTACGGAATTGGATTTCATCAGGTTCAGGATATTGGACGGGGTCATAAATTTCGGCGTCGAGACAGATACGATCCCCACCAGAAGAATCAGGCCGATGATCGTGCCGATATTGCTTTTAAAGAAACTGGCCGTTCTGCCGGAAGACTTCACGGCTTTGGACTTTTCCATGTTATATACCTCCTGAATTTCATTCTCTGCTGCCGCTCCATAACCGTTCATGTGATCCGATCGGTTACATTGCCTAGAGCGTGTTTGAAAATTGCTTTCTGACAGATGTGCGTCACAATTTGTGGGAGATTTGTGCCAAATGAAGGGCGCATAGCGGGCTATGTAACCTGAATTTGGCGCAAATATCACGCAAAGTGGGGCGTGCAGATGGCGGGAATGAATTTTCAAACACGCTTTAGCTCTCCTCACGGTTTGTCGCACAGGCCATCATCGCCTCCTGTGTGAATTCCTCTTCGCCCAGTTCCCCGGTAATCCGTCCCTCACACATCACATAGCACCGGTTGCACATATTGATAATCTCCGGAAGCTCTGACGATACCATAATGATCGATGCGCCGCCCGAGGCCAGTTCATCAATGATCGCGTAGATCTCAGCCTTTGAGCCAACGTCAATCCCTCTTGTCGGCTCGTCGAGAATAATGACCTTCGGCTTTTTCGCCAGCCATTTGCTCAGCACCACCTTTTGCTGGTTTCCGCCGCTTAAATTCCCCGTGAGCTGCCTGGAAGAGGTGAGGCGGATCCGGAATTTCTGTCTGTAATCCTCTACCATGGTATCCCAGGCCTTAAAATTCACGGAAATCCCCTTCACAAAATCCGACAGGCACACCAGGCCCATATTGAATTCCACGTCATTCTTAAGGATTAATCCCTCGCCCCTGCGATCCTCGGATACATAGACAATGCCCAGATCGATCGCGTCCTTCGGCTTTCGGATATTCACAGGCTTTCCGTCCAGGAAAATCTCGCCCCCGGCCCGCTGAAGCGCCCCGAAAATCGTCTTCATCAGCTCTGTGCGCCTTGCCCCCACCAGCCCGGCAAAGCCCACAATCTCGCCGTATCGCGCGGTGAAGCTGATGTCATTAAAATACTCCGCATGCTTTAAGTTCTTTACTTCAAGGGAAACGCTGCGGATCTCGCGCCGGCTTTTCGTGTAATAACTGGTAAGCTCGCGCCCCACCATCATCCGGATCAGCTCGTCCTTGTCCGCGCCCTTTGTCTGCACGTCCCCGACCATTTTGCCGTCCCGCAGCACCACAATGCGATCCGTGATGGTAAATAGTTCCTCCAGCCTGTGCGAGATATAGATGATTCCGACCTTCTTTTCCTGCAGAAGGCGGATAATCCCAAACAGCGTCTCCACCTCGCCCTGAGACAGGGAGGAGGTCGGCTCATCCATGACAACCACGCGCGCCTCTGCCGAAACCGCCTTAATGATCTCCACGAGCTGCTGCATGCCAATAGACAGGTCGCCGACCAGAGAATCCGCGCGCAGATTTAAATGCAGATCGTCGATTACCTTCTGCGTCTCCCTCTCCATCCGCTTCGCGTCTACCATCCCGAACCGGTCCTTTGGCTCGCGCCCTAAAAATACATTCGCCGCGATCGTGCGCGCCGGCACCATGATGATCTCTTGATGGATGATCCGTATCCCGTTCTCCCCGGCCACAGCGGATGAGGTAATGTGCTTTGTCTCCCCGTTTATCCTGATCTCGCCCGAATCCGCCCTGTAGATCCCGCCCAGAATCTTAATCAGCGTTGACTTCCCGGCCCCGTTCTCGCCAAGAATCGCGACCACCTCTCCCCCGCCGACGGAAAGATTCACGCCGTTTAAAACAACATTGGAGGCAAATGACTTCGTGATATTTTCCATTTCAAGGAGCTTTGCTTCACTCATATTATCCTACCTCATATTCAAAATAAGCTGTCGCACAAAAAGGTCCGGCCTGGGAATGTTCCGGGCCGGACCATATCATTATCAGTCAAGAGCGTCCCATGCATCCAGATCGTAATCGTCAATGTTGCTCGCATCAATGCTGTAGGACTCAATTGCGATATTAAATTCAAATTCCTCGCCCTTTAACGCCTTCACTGCGTTCTGAACGCCCATGTAGCCCATGTAGGTCGGCCTCTGCGCGGAAGACTGCACCATGGTTCCGTCCTTAATCGCATGCTTGCCGATCGGCGCTCCATCCTTGCCGAGAATATCAATGGAACCGGCCTTTCCGGCCTCCTCCACCGCCTGAACAGCGCCCAAAGCGGAAGTATCGTTGATACAGTAAATCACATCAATGTCATCATGGGCCTGAAGCGCGTCAGATACCACATTAAACGCCGCGTCGGTCGCGCCCTCTCCCTCTACTACCTGAACCTCCACAAACGCATCCGCGTTGGATACATTATCCTTAATGCCGGACCAGAATCCCTCAACGTTGATGATGCAGGACTCCGCCGTCTGCAGATGAACAATCAGGATATTCGCCCCGTCCGGATGATTGGCGGCAACCCACTGGCCGGACAGATAGCCAAGCTGCGTATTGTCAGAAGCGATAATGCCGTCCACCAGCTCATAATCATCCTCTGTGATCACATTGTCCACATTGATTACCTTAATGCCCGCGTCCCGGCAGGTCTGAAGAACCGTATGCGCTCCGGCGGAATCGTACGGTATGTACACCAGCGCGTCGATGCCGCTTGCAATCATATCCTCAATCTGAGACGCCTGCTTCGTCGGATCATTCTGCGGGTCAAAGGAAATCATCTCGCAGCCAAGCTCGTCGCACGCTGCCTGAACACCGGTCTGAACCGCGGTAAAATATTCATTGGTCAGCGTGTACGGTGAAAAGCCAATCGTGTAGCCGCCCTCGGAAGCAGCGTCCTCCTTCACGGCCTCTGTGACAGCTTCCTCCACAGCCGCCTCCGTCTTCACCGCCTCGGTCGGAGCCGGAGCCTGCGTCTCGGCAGGCTTTTCAGAAGAACCGCAAGCCGTCAGAGACAGCGCAAGCATACCGGCCATAGCAACGGACAACATTTTTTTCATAAAACAATTCCTCCTTTATCTTTGAACGTTTTTTGATTGTACGAACATATTAACACACTCGTTTTTGTACTTCAATCCCATATATACCTAAAATTCCCCTGTATTTTTTAGTCATTCTGTATATTTAATGTTCATTTTTATTTTTGTTTTTGTTTGATAATGTTCGTTTTTCAGGAAATTTTCTCTGTTTTTTACTTTTAATACGTCTTTTATGTTCGTTTAGCTTTCTTTTATTATTTTTTCAATGATCACTTTCCGTTATGCATGCAGCAAAATTTAACAGGCACGCGCCGGGCGCATAAAAAAGCCATAGCGCAGAGCTTCCAGACTAAAGCGTGTATGGCAGAAAACATTTTTCAAACACACTCTGGAAGGAAGCTCCGCGTTATGGCATATGGCACTTACCGTTATTTCATCTCAGACAGCCTGAACCGTCACGCAAAGATGACCCTCGTATTATATTTTTTCAGAAGATTATTTCCCTCCTCGTCCAGATCCTGATCCGTGATCACACCGTCCACCTGCGACAGGGAGGCAAAGCCGTTTAAGTCATATGTATTAAATTTTGTGGAATCTGCCAGCAGATACACACGCTTTGCCACGGAAAAAAGAGAGCTTTTAAAACGGGCCTCCGGTGAATAGCCGTCGTAGAGGCGTCCGTCTGTCCCTATCGCCGCGGCTCCGATAAAGGCCGTGTCAAGCTGATATTTGCGGATCTGCTCTTCCGCTACCGGGCCGGAGCTGCAGTTTGTGATCCGGATCATCTCTCCGCCCAGCATAATCACAGATACATTGTCATACTGAAGCGCCTCCTCCGCCACCTTCAGATGATTGGTCACAATCACGGCGCGCAGCCCCTTGTCCAGATAATTCAGCATGATCCGCGTCGTGGACCCTGCATCGATAAAGATACGCTGCCCGCCGCGGATCAGCGACGCGGCCATCGCTGCAATCCGCTCCTTGCTCGCTTTGTTGGAAATACGTTTTTCATCAAATGATATCATACGCACCACCGTCTGGTTCACCATCAGAGCGCCCCCGTGCGTGCGCGTGATATTATACTGCTGCGCCAGAAAGTTCAAATCACGCCGAATCGTCATCTCAGAAGCGCCAAACTGCCGCGCCAGATCCTTCACATCCACTCTGCGGTATCTCTGAATCAGATCCAAAATAGCCAGACAGCGTTCATTTTTGTTCATACGATTTTCCTCTTTCCTGTTCGTCTTCCGGACAATTTTCATAACATGATTATATGTCATTTTTCCGGTAAATACAAGGACAACAGCATGTCCGCGGCGCCCCGCAGATTTTACCTGGTCTTCCGCTTGAAACAGCTTTTTACAACTGTAAAGTGTATACAAAATATCTATACATCAATTTATTTGTATTTCGGTACAACTCTTTTTGTGTATGATACATTATTCTACAACAATAGAATGTAATAAAGGAGGTGTGCGGTTATGCAAAATTCCGTATTTGACAAAAATATAGTCGGCGAACGTCTTAAGATACTTCGGGAACGCGAGGAGATCACACAGAAACAGTTAGCCCAGCTTCTCTGCATAACACAGCAGACCTATTCCCGTTATGAAACTGCCAAAGCCATTTTGCCGCTTCACCACCTTTACGCCCTGACACAGTATTATAATGTCAGCTCCGATTACATTCTTGGAAATATTTCACACCCGCAGGCCCCGCCGCAGCTTTCGGAACGCTTTATTCAGCACATTACCATAGGAGATTTTGTCTGCCTGATTTCGTCCTTTTCCAGGAAATCAAAGCGGCATCTTATCGATTATGTAAATTATCTTTCCTATCAGGAGCAGCTTGTAAAGAAAGACATACAGTAACCAATCGGGTATCGGCCCATCAGATGCGTCCAGGCTGGCTGATGGGTCTTTTTCTGTCTGCCCCTGTCTCACTGATTTTTCCGGACAATCCGTACATCATTTTATTTGTATAATTAAAAAACCTTACATCAATCAAATCATATTTGGATACAATCTTTTCTATGTATGATAGATTATTCTACTATAATTAAGTGTAATCTCAGGAGGTGTGCGGTCATGAAAAATCCCGGGCTTGATAAGAAAGTCGTCAGCGAGCGCCTGAAAACGCTTCGGGAACGCGAAGGAATCACGCAGGAACAACTGGCTCAGGTTCTCTGCACAACACAGCAAATCTACTCCCGTTATGAAACTGCCAAAGCGGATTTGCCGCTTCATCATCTATGTACGCTGACTCAGTATTACAATGTCAGCTCTGACTATATTCTGGGAAACATCTCGCATCCGAAGGCCCCGCCTGAGCTCTCGGAACGCTTTATCCAGCATATTACAGTGAGAGATTTTATCTGCCGAGTGTCATCCTTTTCCAGAAAATCGAAACGGCGTCTTATTGACTATGTGAATTACCTCTCCTATCAGGAGCAGCTTGTAAAAAAAGAAACAGAAGAATCCTGAACATAACGGTTCGGATTCTTCTGCACGGTTACCCAATAAACAGACGGCCTGACGCCGCTGTCTGCGCGTCAGGCCGTCTGCCCCTTACTTCTCATAATCAATTGTATGGCGTTCATACGCATTAATCACTCTTGTCCCCTCATACTGATCCTCCCGCCGGAACATAGAGCCATACGTCGCATGCACATGGCCATGTATGAAATAATCCGGCCGGTAGCGTTCCATCAGCTTATTAAAGGCCGTAAAACCTGTGTGCGGCAGATCCGTCCCGTCATGGAACCCAAAGGCCGGCGCATGGGCCACCAGTATGTCAAAGCCCCTGTGAATCGCAATCTTAGGCCACAGCCTCGCCGCCCGCCAGTTCATTTCCGCCTGCGTATACTGATGCGCCCCGTTCCTGTAGCGCATGGAACCGCCCAGACCCATGATGCGGATTCCCTCATGGGTGTAAATCGTATCTTCAATACAGATGCAGCCGTCGGGCGGCGTCTGTGCATAACAGTCATCGTGGTTGCCGTGTACATACAGAACCGGCGCATGGGTAAAGGTGGCTAAAAAGGATAAATACTGCGGCGCCAGATCCCCGCAGGATATAATGAGATCAATCCCCTTCAGCTTTGATTTGTCAAAATAGTCCCACAGCGCCTTCGATTCCTGATCAGCAAGCGCAAGTATCTTCATGTCTGTTCATCCCTGAATCTCCCCCTGATAATGCCTCCTGTTTCCGCATCCTTCTTTCGTATGCCCATTGTCCGGCACAGCATGGACAGAGCCCAGTCTGAGCTGCCGAAAGACGCTCTTATACCGCGTCTTCAGGCTTTCGGATCCCCTGAAGGCGCACCACGGCCTGGGCCGCCTCGGTCAGGGAATCAAAATCCGGGATTTCCCCGACCACATTCTCCGCCAGCCAGTCCATTGTAATAATTTCTTCCGGAGAGAGCGCCCGGTTCTCATCCTTTTGCACAATCCCGGACTGGGAGTAAAGAAGGCCCGAGAAGGGGTGGAAGGTGCCTGTCTCGATCCCGCGCCTCACGAATTCGACCAGGCGTTTCGTGGCATACGACAGATTCTGTGTGTAGATAAGATCCACCATCCCGGCGGAAAGCCCCCACCAGTAGTTGAGAGCCTTTGCATCCGATACGTCGCCGCCGTTCCACGAGCCGGCCATAATGCTCTCAATGATTTTTTCATAAAAACGTCCCCAGTTCCACAGAGGCGTGGCCGCGTTAAAGGATGCCTGGCCCGCGTCCTCCTTCGCATTCTTCGTCTGCGGATCGCTGTCAAAGCCGCTGTCAAACCGGTACAGGCCATACCGCCGGGAGGCGTAGCGCGGGACGATCATATCCTGATGGGATAAATACGAGATCTGGCTTTCCCGGAAATATTCGGTAATATCCATGTCTTCCTTCCTCGTGGACCACTTCAGATAGATCGTTGCCCTCGGATTTACCATCCGCGCTCCCAGGGCAAAGGCGTTGATATTCGCGGTTGTGCCGTAAATGGGATAGTCCGCAATATATCCGATCCGGTTATTGTCCGCCAGCGCCCCGGCAATCATTCCGCACAGGAATTTCGCCTCGTACATCCTCCCATAATAGCTCCTGATATTGTGGTGCGAGGTATTGAGCGAGCAGTTCAGGACTTTCACTGCCGGATATTCCCTGGCCATTTTGATGCTGGCGGAAATAAATTCCGGCGTTGTTGTAAAAATAATCGTACATCCATTATCAATGGATCGCTGTATCGCATCCTGCGCGTTTTCGCCCGGCGTAATATTTTCAAAGGAAAACGTTTCCACCCGATCGCCAAATGTCTCCGCCACATGGCGCTGTCCAAGCTCATGGGCATACGTCCAGCTCGACAGCTCCGCATTCTTGGAATGGATAAACGCAATCTTCGTCTGCTTCGCGGCCGGCGGAAGCAGGATATCGATCAGCTTCTTCTTCGGCGCGGACGGGACGGGATCCATAACCAGTTCCACGGTCTTATGTTCTTTCAGACGGGCAAATTCATCCCAGCTCTTTGCGATATTTTCCTTCACTTTTGAGCTGGAATCCTCTTTCAGCGAATCGTATCCATAGATTTCAATATAGGCGAGCAGCGCGTCCCCGGCCTCGATCGGCAGCCTCTGTCCGCCTTTCGCCTTATAGTTTGTAGAAAATTTCACATATGCGGCGGAAAAATCCTGCCGCATCTCCTCGTTCCAGGGCGCGGCCGCATTTCCCGCCACAGCGGCTGACAGCGCGGGATAACCGCCCTTGCGGCTGAATAATATATAATTGACGCCTGACAGGCGGTGAAAATTCATATACTCATAGTAAATCTGGTTATCTTCATCCAGCGTTTTCCGGGGAACCAGGCGGGTCACAATACCAGGGATCGTCGGCGATCCAAAATATTTTAAAACACTGACTCGTTTATTCCCCTCCATAATATAGAAGCGCCCCATAAACTCGCAGGCCGTAACCGGCGTGTGGATCCCTTCCTCCAGATGCGACTTGCAGAGTTCAATCCATTTTGAGGCAAACTCGGACTGCACATCCAGGAGGGGCATATAATTTGGCGCAAAAGCGCCGCGCCGCCCGACGTTCCTTGTCCCGGCAATCAGCTCCGCCGGGATCTGCTGGAGTCCCAAATCCACCTCTGATATGATATCCACATGGGAAATCGTCTCGTCCAGCGCCTGAAGATAAGGGTAAACTCCTTTCATCAGATTCCGCTGATACGCTTTGCGGCCCAGCCGGCAGGCCTTTGTGTAATCTTCAAAGGACATAAAACACCTCCATTTTAAAGCATGATGGACGGATGAAACACACGGATCAGGCGCCAAAAAACCCGATCCATATCAAAGTATAACACAAAAGGGGCCAAAATACAGTATTTTTATGAAAAGAACACTTGCAAAATCAGGATTTTCCTGTAAAATAGAATAGATAAAACGAAGGAGGCGAAGGGCTGCCTCTTTTTTTTAAGGAAAGGAACGGGAAATGATTAGTACAAGTAATGTAACGCTACGTGTGGGCAAGAAAGCACTATTTGAAGATGTCAGCATTAAATTCACAGAAGGCAATTGTTATGGTATGATCGGGGCAAACGGCGCAGGGAAATCGACGTTTCTTAAGATCCTGTCAGGGCAGCTTGAGCCGACGAACGGCGAGGTGGTTATCTCCCAGGGCCAGCGCCTTTCTTTCCTGCAGCAGGACCATTTCAAGTATGACGCCTTTCCTGTCCTGGATACAGTCATCATGGGAAATGCCAGGCTTTATGAGATCATGAAGGAAAAAGACGCCATCTACATGAAAGAGGATTTCTCCGAAGAAGACGGCATCAAGGCCGCTGAGCTGGAGGGCGAATTTGCCACGATGAACGGCTGGGAGGCCGAGTCCGACGCGGCCAGCGTGTTAAACGGCCTTGGCATCGAGACAGAGCTTCACAGCAGACAGATGAGCGAGTTAAACGGCGCGCAGAAGGTAAAGGTGCTCCTCGCGCAGGCATTATTCGGCAATCCGGACATCCTGCTCCTCGACGAGCCGACCAACCATCTGGATCTGGACGCCATCGCATGGCTCGAGGAATTCCTGATTAATTTTGAGAACACCGTGATTGTGGTATCCCATGACCGCTACTTCTTAAACAAGGTCTGCACCCATATTGCGGACATTGATTACGGCAAAATCCAGCTCTACGCCGGCAACTACGATTTCTGGTATGAATCAAGCCAGCTCATGATCCGGCAGATGAAGGAGGCCAATAAAAAGAAAGAGGAAAAGATCAAGGAGCTGCAGGAATTTATTCAGCGCTTCTCCGCCAACGCCTCAAAATCCAAGCAGGCCACCTCCAGAAAGAGGGCCCTGGAAAAAATCGAGCTGGATGAGATCAAGCCCTCCAGCCGCAAATATCCCTATATTGATTTCCGTCCCGATCGCGAGATCGGCAACGAGGTCCTCACGGTGGAAAACCTCTCCAAAACCATTGACGGCGTAAAGATCCTGGACGGTGTCTCCTTTATCCTGGGACGGCAGGATAAGGTGGCTCTCGTCGGCCCCAATGAGCAGGCAAAGACAGTTCTCTTCAAGATCCTCTCCGGCGAGATGGAGCCGGACGAGGGCAGCTATAAATGGGGACTCACGACCTCCCAGGCCTATTTCCCCAAGGACAACAGCGCCGAATTTGACAACGACGATATCATTGTGGACTGGCTGACCCAGTATTCCCCGGTCAAGGATGTAACCTATGTCCGCGGCTTCCTAGGCCGTATGCTCTTCGCAGGCGAGGACGGCGTGAAAAAGGTGCGCGTTCTGTCCGGAGGCGAGAAGGTCCGCTGCATGTTCTCCAAAATGATGATCTCCGGGGCCAATGTGCTCATGTTCGACGAGCCTACGGATCACCTTGATATGGAATCCATCACAGCGCTCAATAATGGGCTTATCAAGTTCCCGGGCGTGATTATCTTCTCCTCGCGCGATCACCAGATCGTGGAGACAACCGCGAACCGGATCATGGAGATCGTGAACGGGAAGCTGATCGATAAGATTACCACGTATGATGAATATCTGGCCAGCGACGAGATGGCGAGAAAACGCCAGGTATTTACTGTGACCGAGAGCCAGCAGGAGGATAACTGAGCCTGAGAGGGTGACGGGACGAACGGGATGTTATCAGAATAGACAGTCAGAGACGCCGCAGGCGGGTGAGCCTGCGGCGGTTTTGTATCTGGGACTGTAAGTTTAACCAAAATCTGCTGTTATTTTCGTGCATTGTATTTACATATCACGAATTTTGTGCTACCATTATTCTCAAAGAAAGGAGCGTTCACATATGGCAAATTTAAATATCCGTGTCGATGATACACTGAAACAGCAGGCAGAACTGATCTTTTCCGATATCGGCATCAGCCTGTCAGCCGCAACGACTATATTTTTGAAACAGGTCGTGCGCTGTAACGGCATACCATTTGAGCTCCGCGCAGATCCCTTCTATTCTGCCGAAAATCAGGCGCGTCTGTTAGCCGCAAAAACACGTATGGAACAGACCGGCGGTACGATCCACGAACTGATTGAGGTAGAGAATGATTAAAGCATGGGATGATTTCGCATGGGATGATTACCTGTATTGGCAGTCGCAGGATAAAAAGACGCTGAAACGCATCAATCAGCTTTTGCATGATATTGACAGAAATGGATATTCAGGCATTGGAAAGCCAGAGGCGTTAAAAGGAAATCTGCATGGCTACTGGAGCCGCCGGATCGATGATACGAACCGTTTGATATACCGGATTGTTGACAATCGAATTGAAATCCTGCAGTGCCGCAGCCATTATCACCAAAAATAATACAAACAGGCGCCGCCATCCGGCCGCGCCTGTGCAGCAAAACTTCTTAATTCGTAATCGTCACTTCCGTCTCCTTGTCAAAGACATGGATCTTATCCGCATTCAGCGCAAAATCAACCGTATCATTCGCCCGGATCGGCGTAGCGGAAGACACCTTGGCTGTCATCTGCGTCCCATTCACATCAAAGTACAGGCAAACCTCCGCGCCCAGAAGCTCATACACATTCACGGTTCCGCGAATCACGGCCTTATTTGCAAAATTCGCCTCCGCGCTGTCGCCGACATCCTCCGGACGGATACCCATGATCACTTCCCTGCCGCTGTAGCCGCCGTCGATAAGCTTTTTCGCGCGCTCCGGGTTCAGCTTGATGCGTGTCTGCCCCACTGTCAAAAATACATCATTCCCCTGCGCCTGGCAGATCGCATTTAAGAAGTTCATCTGCGGGGAACCGATAAAGCCGGCCACGAACAGATTTCCGGGCCTGTTGTACAAATTCTGCGGCGTATCGATCTGCTGTACAATACCGTCCTTCATAACCACGATCCGGGTTCCCAGGGTCATAGCCTCCGTCTGATCGTGCGTTACATAGATGATCGTCGCGCCCAGACGCTGGTGCAGCTTGGAGATCTCGGTTCTCATCTGCACGCGCAGCTTTGCGTCCAGGTTGGAGAGCGGCTCATCCATGAGGAATACCTTCGGATTGCGGACAATGGCGCGGCCCATGGCCACACGCTGTCTCTGTCCGCCGGACAGCGCCTTGGGCTTGCGATCCAGGAGCTTTTCCAGATCCAGGATCTTTGCGGCATCGCGGACCATCCGGTCAATCTCATCCTTGGGAACCTTGCGCAGCTTCAGTCCAAAGGCCATGTTATCATATACTGTCATGTGCGGGTAAAGGGCATAGTTCTGGAATACCATAGCGATATCTCTGTCCTTGGACTCCACATCATTCATCAGAACCCCGTCAATCTTAAACTCGCCGGAGGAGATGTCCTCCAGGCCGGCAACCATGCGCAGCGTGGTTGACTTACCGCAGCCGGACGGGCCTACAAAGATGATAAATTCCTTATCCGCGATCTCTAAGTTAAAATCCGTCACAGCCTTGTAGCCGTTGGGGTACAGTTTGCATATATTCTTTAAAGATAAGCTTGCCATAATCATATCCTCCTATTTTTTATTGCTGTTGCCGGACTGCTGCCGCCGTACATCCGTACAGTCCGTGCAGCCGGTCCGAAGACCCGTCTGAACAGATGCGCTACGCCTTCCTGTACAGACGAAGATCCTGCAGAAATTCCTCATTTGGTTCAATATACACCAGGCGGTTTCCGGTCCGGAGCGTATAGACATTCGCCTTTTCCCAGCCCGAGGAGAAATCCGATACCTGGCATCCGTCCTCTTTCAGCTTTCCCTCCCGGACATACTGGATATCCTTGCGGTCACAGTGGAAAACGTCCTTCCTCTTCTCCTTGCGGATAATCCTGGAAATTGTAAAATCTCCGTTTACATAAACATATTCATATTCCAGCTTCCAGCTCCGGAACAGGAAAAATTCTGTAATCCCGAGCGCGATAGCCGGCAGTATCAGAAACGCGTAGAACAGCACGGCGTCAGCCAGAAGCACAATCAGCAGCGATACCAGCACGGCCTTTAAAAACCGCTTTTTTGCAGGCATCACATAGGGGATAATCCATTCCAGCACGACATCATTCATGACTGACCTCCTGTATCCTTCGTCTCCTCCACATAAAACTGAACAGCCTCATACTCCAGTAAGCTTCCCGGAACCGGTATCCCGGCGCTCATCAGAAGCCGCCCGGAGTATACGCCCGGCATTCCGCTCACCGTGTAGCGCGTTTCCGGCTTAAGCCCCTTGAGCTTCAGATAACGCTGCGCGTCGTTCGCTTCCTTTTCCGTCAGAACCAGACTTACCAGGGACCTTCTGCGATCCTTTGACACGTGCTGCCAGGCCGTATATTCGCGGTACTCAAAGGGATTCGTCAGCCGGTAATAATCCCCTTCTGCTATTAAAGGATAATACTTCTTATAATCCTCAATCTGCTCCCTGCAAATCTCCTTCTCCTCCGGCGTAAGCTTCGTGGAATCCAGCTCATAGCCCAGGATCCCGTCCATTGCCGTAACGCCCCTTGTCGTGATAGGCACAGTCCTGCCGGTCTGATGGTTCGGACACACCGAAACATGCGATTCGATGGATGAAATCGGATAGACAAAGGACGTTCCGTATTGAATCTTCAGCCTGCAGATCGCATCCGTATTATCACTGCACCATATCTGCGGCTGGTAGTAAAGCATTCCCGGGTCAAACCGCCCGCCGCCGCCGCTGCAGCCGCAGAACAGGATGTCCGGATGTGTCAGGATAATCCGATCCATCAGGTAATACAGCCCCAGAATATAGCGGTGGTAAATCTCTCCCTGCTTTTCCTTCTCCTCAATCGAGGACCAGGATTCCGTGATGAAACGGTTCATATCCCATTTCACATACTCAATCTTCGTTTCATCCAGAATCGTATTAATGGAAGAAATAATATAATCACATACGTCTTTTCTTGATAAATCCAGGACAAGCTGATAACGTCCCCTGGCGACCGGACGCTTCGGCGTCTGCAGGCACCAGTCCGGATGCTGTCTGTACAAATCGCTGTCCTCGGACACCATCTCCGGCTCGATCCACAGGCCAAATTTAAGGCCCATTTTGTGGATTTCATCCGAAAGGCCCTTAAGCCCTTTTTTCAGCTTCGCCCGGTTCACGGTCCAGTCTCCCAGGCTGGAACAGTCGTCGTCACGCTTGCCAAACCAGCCGTCGTCCAGGACAAAAAGCTCCACTCCCATATCCACCGCTTCTCTGGCGATGTGGAGGAGTTTATCATCATCAAAATCAAAGTAGGCCGCTTCCCAGCTATTTATCACAATCGGCCGGATCTCTGCCGAAAGGGGGCTGCGGCAGAGGTTCTCCCGGTATGCATTGTGATAAAGCTGAGACAGCCTTGTCAGGCCCTGGCCGGAATAGGCAAGCACTGCCTCCGGCGCCTCAAAATACTCGCCTGACTTCAATTGATACGAAAAATGCTTGGAATGAATACCCATATTGATCCGGGTCTGATCATACTGATCCTTTTCCACCTTGCAGACAAAATTGCCGCTGTATATAAACGAAAAACCGTAGCACCTTCCGAAATCCTCATTCGCACCGTGGTCGCACAGAACCGCGAACGGATTATGCTGATGGCTGGACGCGCCGCGAAAGCTTCCTATGGTCTGCATCCCATAGGAGATGGGGGTTCTTGTCACTTCACGTTCCATGGTGTGACGTCCGTCCAGATGGATGAAATCGTAATCCGAATCCATAAAATCCATGGTCACGGACATCACCCGGTTTAGGTACACCGTTTCCGGATTCTCATTGACAACTCTGGTGCTTCTCGTGATAATATCCTTTTCCTCGAACACACTGTACCTGAGAATCACTGTGAGCAGAGTCGCCTCGTCCTGAAGGCGGATCTCCAGCGTATCCACTGTATCCCCCTCTGTCTCAAACAGAGACGGCATCCCCTCCAGCTTATATTTGCCGGAATAAATCCGATGTCCCGCTGCCTTGCCGACAAAGCCATAGCTGCCGTCCGCATTTTTTACCTCAATGCTCCCGGAGCGATAGTCGCAGTTTCCGTCTGTGGAAAATTCCTGCGGAAGAAAATCAAGAGAAAAGGTCCTGTCATTTCCCGCCTCATTCGGACAGGGAGAAAATCCCCTGTCCTGGAGCTTCAGCAGATAGCTCAGATCCTCATCCTCAATCCTGTCACCGTAATATAAGTGCAGCAAATAGCCGTATTCGCTCACCTTCATCTGATATGTGCTGTTCTTTGTCTGTAAGGTAAAGGTTTTTTTGCTCTCATCATATCTGATCGACATCTCTCAAATTCCTCCGCAGTTCTCTGTCTTTTGTTAAGGTTTATTTACCTCCCGTTGTCGCAACGCCTTCAATAAACTGTCTCTGGAAGATCATGTACAGCACAACCATGGGAATCATGGCCATCAGGGAACCGGCCATCATTACCGGGAAGTTAGTGCTGAACTGTCCGCGCAGGGTTGCAAGTCCGGAGGACAGGGTCATCATCTTTAAATCCGTATTGACAATCAGCGGCCACATCAAATCGCCGTAAGCGAATACCGCCGTAAAAATCGCCAGGGCCGCCATGGAGGACGTCGTTAAGGGAACCATAACCTTTGTAAAGGTCTGCCACTGGTTGCAGCCGTCCAGATGCGCCGCCTCGGATATCTCATCCGGGATTCCCAGATAAGACTGGCGCAGGAAAAACGTTCCGAATGCGCTGACAATACCAGGGAATACCAGGGCAAACACGGTATTCGTAAGTCCCAGCTTCGCAAGCATCTGATACTGCGGCGTAATAAAGATCTGGGACGGCAGCATCATCTGAATCAGCACAATGCTGAACAGCACATTCTTTCCCTTGAAATTCAGCTTGGCAAACGCGTAGCCTGCCATGGAGCTGAACGCAACCGCGCACACCACGCGCCAGAAAATCAGAAGTATGGTATTCTTATAAAGCGCGCCGAACGGAAGGCTGGCCATCGCCTCTTTAAAGTTGCTGACGTTCCACTGATGCGGCAGAATATCCGGAGGAATCTGCATACTCTCGGAAACGGTCTTAAAGCTTGTCAAAAACATCCAGACAAAGGGGAAAATCATAATGATGGAACCGATGATAAAAAATGCATATGTCCCGATTGTCCTGGTCCGTCTTGCCTGTTCTAATGATTTCATGGTTTTCCTCCTTTCTTTTATACCTCGTAATTCACCCATTTCTTCTGGCCCCAGAACTGAATCACTGTCACAAGTCCGATCAGGGCTACGGTCCAGATAACGACTGCGGAGCCAAAGCCGCGGTTGCCGGTTACAAACGACTCACGGTAGAATAAGTACATCAGCGACTGGGCGCTTGTCAGGGCCGGGTTCGATTCCTCAACCATCATGTAAATCAGGTCATAAACCTTGATGGAAGACATCAGACGCATAATTAATACCACGAACAGCGTCGGAGAAACCATGGGCAGGGTAATCATACGGAACTGCTGCCACTTCGTCGCGCCGTCTAAGCTGGCCGCCTCGTAGTAGGACTTGGAGATATTCTGAAGCCCTGCCAGAAGAAGAACCGCGTCGTAACCAATCGCGCTCCAGATAGCGATGATTGCACATGTAATCATAATTACATTCGGATCCGTTACCCAGTTGATCTTGTGCGCCAGCAGCGTATTAATAATACCATATTCTGTGTTAAACATCCACTTCCAGACCATCGCCACCGCGGCCGGGGCCACAACCATGGGCAGGAAGAAGATCGCACGGAACGCGGTTCTTCCCTTAATCTTGGCGTTCAGCATAACCGCCACGGCCAGCGCCAGGAAAATGCCCACCGGCACGGTCAGGATGCAGAAATAAATCGTATTCCAGTTCGCTCTCCAGAACTCCGGGCTCTGGAACATCTTGATATAGTTCTGAACGCCCCGCAGCTCGTAAAGTCCAAAGGGTTTTGTCTTTGAAAAGCTCAGAACCAGCGTATTTAAAAACGGATACAGGTTTAACACGATCAGACCAATGATGGTCGGCGCAACCATAATGTATCCCCACATGCTCTCGTCGCGGGCATGCTTATTTGCCATACTTGTGCCTGTATTTGCCATACCGCATACCTTCCTTTCTAATCATCATCGCCTGCCGTGTTGATAGCCTCCTGTATCACGGAAAGGCCCTCGTCAACGGTGTACGTACCGGAATAAATCTTAAGCAGCGCGTCCGTAACCTGCGTCTTCCATACCGGGCGGTGCGCGTTGTTGACGCTCTGTACCGCGTAGTCAAACATATCGACAAACTTTCCGACATCCAGCACATAGTCAAACTGCTCAAATACCTTTACCCAGGTCTCCTCCAGTCCTTCGTAGGCCGGGATTGCCGCGCCGGATTCGCCCTGAATCCTCTGTCCCTCTTCAGAACCCATGAATTTGAGGACATCCTTAACAATCTCCAGATTCTTGCCCGTAGCGCTTGTGGCATAGCACAGGCCGTTGGAAATCGTGGCCCGGCCGTCTCCGCTCGCCGGATCCGGACATTTCGGGAGAACCGCGACATCCCACTTTCCGGCCATCTCCGGATAGTTCTTCATCTCATTGAGCACATTCCAGTTACCCTCGAAAAACATTGCGCCCTGCTCTGAGAAAAACGCGGTTCCGGGAGACGTCTCCGCAAAGTAATTCTGATCCGGGCACCAGTCATAGCTCTGAAGCCCTATGTAAAACTTCATCGCGTCAATGGTCGGCTGCTGGTCAAAACCGCCCCGTTCCTTATCCTCTGTCAGAATGCACCCCCCCTTCTGGTACACAAAGTTCCAGTAGCCGAGCTGATCGTCGCCGTAAGCCATATATCCGTACTTTCCGGTGGCGTCATAAATCTTCTGAGAGGCCTCTGTCAAGTCATCCCACGTCCACTCCTCGTTGGGATAATCAACACCCGCAGCGTCAAACATCTCTTTATTATAAACCAGCCCGACTGTATCCTTATCCTTGGGAACGCCGTAATATCTGCCGTCGCTTCCCTGAATATTGCCCAGCGAAGTCTCGGAAAAATGATCCGCATAATAGGTCTTGCTCTCATCATCATACAGATCCGTCAAATCCGCCAGTTTTCCATAGTCCGCATACTTTAAAATCTCATTCGTATGCATCCAGAAAATATCCGGCATCTGATTGCTGATAGCCGAAGCCTCAAGCTTCGTCCAATACTCGCTCCAGCTTGTAACCTGCACTTCAATCACAACATCCGGATTTTTCGCTGTATACGCGTCGCATACCTGCTGCATTCCGTCGCGCTGAGCCACATCCCAAATCTGGAATGTCAGGTGGGTTTTCCCATCCATCGATGTCCCGCTGCTGCACGCTGTCAAACCAAGCGCCATGCCTGCTGACAGCGAAATTACAGCTGCTTTTTTTAAAGCTTTCACAAAACGCCCTCCTTAATTTTATGGATTTTTTCTATGTGACATTTTTATCAATGTCTTAAGGTACAAAACATCAAATATCACAAAAAAGGTGGTAAAAAGCAGTTCCACATTGGCCAATTGTGGTTAAATTTAGGGATATTTTATGTAATACCCCTTGATTTATTTAGGATTATATCAATATTGACGAATCAGGTATATATATCTAATGTGCCTCCATATATCAAAATGCCTCATATGTACAAAAAACGTAAGGTGTGGTACAATAATGGTATATGCGCCGTTCCTTAACGTTCATAAGCGGCTCATACGCTTTCCTAATATGTTCCATAAACCTCATAACAGGCAGTATCCCCCCCCGCTGTCCTGACAGAGAAAGGAGCTTTCCCATGTCAGATCTGATTTTTAATATCTTTCCAAATGAACGTTACATTGATATGACCCTCTACCAATATGGATGGGAACGCTGCGCGCCCCTTCACTCCTATGGCCCCGCAACCCGCAACCACTATCTCTTCCACTTTATCCTTTCAGGAAAGGGCTCGCTTCTTTCCACTGACAGCCAGGGCGTGACCCACGCCTACCAGCTCAGGCGCAACCAGGGCTTTTTAATCTGTCCCGGCCAGATCAACACCTATCATGCCGACGAGACGGATCCCTGGGAGTATGCATGGATTGAATTTGACGGAATCCGCGCCAAAGAATTCATTGAGACAGCAGGCTTAGGCTTTGACGAACCCATTTACCGCTACAACCGCAAGGAACTGGCCGCCCGCTTACGGGATGAGATCATGTCCCTTGTACAGAACCAGAAAAACACCTCCCTCTACCAGATCGGCCATCTCTACCTGTTTGTCGATCTGCTGATCCAGTCCTCGGCCAACCACAAAGAGATCACCGTGGGAAAGCTCAAGGATTTTTATATCCGCGAAGCCGTCAGTTTTATCGAGCAGAATTACAGCAACCCCATCACCGTGGAAGACATTGCCGCTTTCTGCAATCTCAACCGCAGTTATCTGGGCAAAATTTTCAGGGATTCTTTAAATCAGACTCCACAGCAGTTTCTGATCTACTACCGCATGAACCGCGCCGCGGAGCTGTTAAAATTTTCCGAAATGTCCATCAATGAGATTTCCCGGATGGTCGGCTACCCGAACCAGCTCCACTTCTCCAGGGCTTTCCGGAACGTATTTGGTATCTCGCCGAGCAGTTGGAGGAAGGAAAACAAATTTTCAAAGGTTTTGAACCGGGAACAGAAGAATTCTGATAAAAGAGAGTGAGCAGATGATTTATGATCGGATCGAACAAACCCCCGTTTCTCTGCAAGGGGAAACGGGGGTATCTTTCCATTTATGCAGTTATATACTTCTTCAAAACAGCCCGTACCGCGCCAGGCCCTGCGATTTCTTCCACAAACATGTCCTCAACCAGGCGGCCGATACCTGCCTCGTACAGGTCAACGCCGAAAATATTGGCATTGGAAAGAATCTCCTTTAACTGGCCCTGATACGTTTCCGGTTTTCCTACCACAATCCCTTCCAGCTTCTTTACCAGCTCAGGAGCCATGGGATCCGGAGAAAGCTCAAATTTCTTTCCCTCATCATCCACGCCCAGCAGATACCGGCACCATCCTGCGATAGCCAGAGGAATGGCCTTAAGCTTTTTGGCGTCGCCGTACTTCTCCATATAGGCCTTGATGGTTTCGCCGTAACGGATGCCCACCTTCTGGGAGGTGTCTGTGGCGATACGCTGGGGTGCATCAGGCATAAAGGGATTGGGAATCCTTACCTTAATAACCTCATCCACGAAATCCTGCGGGGAGAGGATACCCGGATCCGTCACCACCGGCATGCCTTCCACCGGGCCGATCTCATGCACCAGCCGGCTCAGCTCCGGATCCTTCATCTCATCTGCAATCAGCGTGTAGCCCAGCACACAGCCATATACGGCCAGAGCTGTATGGAGCGGATTCAGGCAGGTTGTAACCTTCATTCTCTCCACTTTATTAACCGTATCGCGGTCTGTCATATAGACGCCCGCTTTTTCCAGGGGCGGACGCCCGTTGGGGAACTTATCCTCAATTACCAGATACTGCGGTCCCTCGGCATTGACAAAGGGGGCGATATACGTCTTTTTGGAGGTGATCACCGGATCCATATCCTCCACGCCCAGATTCTTTAACTCCGCACACACGGAATCCGCCGGCCGCGGGGTGATCTTGTCGATCATGGACCAGGGGAAGGACACAATGCTCTCGTCTGACAGGTACTCCACAAATCCCGCGTCCACGTATCCTTTTTTCTCCCACTCCTTAGCCATGGCAATAATGGAGCTCTGAAGCTTTTCCCCGTTGTGGGAGCAGTTGTCCATGGACACGACTGCCAGCGGCAGCTTTCCGGCCTTATAGCGTTCCAGAAGAAGGGCGCAGACCACGGCCATAGCTGAGCCGGCCTTTTCCGGGCCATTTTTGATATCAGCCTGGATAAAGGGGAAGAAGCTGCCGTCAGGCCCTGTCAGGGCATATCCCTTTTCCGTAATGGTAAAGGAAATCATCTGAAGCCCGGGATTTACAAAAATCTCTTTCAAGCGGTTCCACTGAGCCGGATCCCCGGAAACCGCCCTGATCGCCTCCGTAAGAGAACCGATCACCTGCTTTTCTGTAGACGCGTCAGCCTTCAGCGTAACCGCGAGAACCAGGTTGTCATACGGATCATATATTTTATCAATCACGTCAAAGTCAAAGGTTTCCACACAGGTAATGCCCTTATCCATATCTCCCTGGCCGAGCAGCTTATCTGCCAGGCCGCCGATAAAGATACGGAAAATATTTCCGGCCCCGAAGTGTACCCAGACGGGCGCTTTTCTGGTTTCAGCGGCAATTTTTCCCACATCATAGGACGGAAGGGATATGCCGGCCGCCTTCCACGCGGCGGCGTCTTTTATTCCATTTAAGCTGAGTTTCATGTCTGCCTCCATTTTTACATATCATTACGGTTTATCTGGACAGCCGGTCAATCGCTTCCCAAAGGCCGTTTAAGTACGTTGCGCCCAGAGCGCGGTCGTAAAGGCCATATCCCGGACGACCCACCTCATCCCAGATCATTCTTCCGTGATCCGGGCGGACATATGCATCCGGACACGTATCGTAGATCGCCTTCATGATAGCGAACATATCCAGATCCCCGTCCTTGGACAGATGGCTGGCCTCGCGGAAGTGGTGATATCCGTCAAGGAACTTCACGTTGCGCACATGCAGGGCGGCAATACGGTTCTTTTCTCCAAAGTGGCGGATAATCTCCGGAACATTGTTGTTCTCATTCGAGCCAAGGGAACCCGTGCACAGGCAAAGCGCGTTTGCAGGCGAATCGTGAAGCCCGCAGATTAAGTCAAACTGCTCCTTGCTGTGAGCGATACGGGGAAGACCAAAGATCGGCCATGCCGGATCATCCGGGTGACATGCCATGCGGATACCCACTTCCTCACACACCGGGATCACGGCGTCCAGGAAATATTTATAATTCTCGCGCAGCTTGTCCGGCGTCATGCCCTCATACTGCTTCAAGGTGTTCTCAAGCTCTGCCAGCCTCTCCGGCTCCCAGCCCGGAAGAGTAAAGCCGTTGCTGTCCGCCGCGGTCTTCCTCACAATCTCTACCGGCCCCATGGCGCCTAAATCCTTCTCGTCAAAATACAGGCTGTTGGAGCCGTCCTCCGGAATCGGACGAGCCAGATCCGTGCGCAGCCAGTCAAAGACAGGCATGAAATTGTACACGATAACCTTTACCCCGTATTTGGCAAGATTGCGGATGGTGATATTATAATTCTCGATGTACTTGTCGCGGCTGGGCAGGCCCATCTTAATATCCTCATGGACATTTACGCTCTCGATCACCTCGCACTCCAGGCCCGCTTCATGCACCTTGTCAATGTAAGCTTTGATCTCCTCTTCTGTCCACACTTCACCTGCCGCCTTATAATCCAGAAGCCCCATCAGGCCGGTCATGCCCGGAATCTGCCTGATCTGGCTCAGCTTTACGGAATCACTGTTCTCCCCAAACCAGCGGAATGTCATTTTCATTGCGTTTTCCTCCTTATTTTTTATAATCAGTCTTTACCGCCAAAGGCGATTTCATTCATCGATATCCGTCTTATCAGCCCGCGCCCAGAACCAGCTCGGCGATACCGGCTGTCAGGAACGGAACAAACGTTACCAGAATCAGCACGGCAAAATTGGAAATCAGGTACGGAACCAGCTCCTTGATAACGCCGGTCAGCTTCGTCTCCCCGATATTGGTAGCGGCAAACAGGCACACGCCTACCGGAGGAGTACAAAGGCCAAGCACCAGATTCAGCACGCACATAACGCCGAACTGGATAGGATGTACGCCCACCTGTGTAACCAGTCCCAGAAGAACCGGGAACAGGATCAGGATAGCCGCGATAGTCTCCATAAACATCCCCACAAAGATCAGCAGGAGATTGATCAGAATCAGGATGATGTACTTGTTCTGCGTCAGGGCGAGCATACCGTCCGCCACCATCTGCGGGATCTGCTCCTTGGTCAGGATATACGCAAATACGTTCGCCATACCTACCAGAACCATAATAGCCGCGCTGGAGGTAACCGTGGACTTCATGCAGTCAAGCAGGCGTTTGAATGTCAGCTCCTTGTAGATAAAGAAGCCCACTAAAATACCGTAAACCACAGCCAGGATAGACGCCTCCGTCGGAGTCACGATACCGCCGATGATACTCGAAAGGATGATCAGCGTCATCAGGATGGCAAAAAAAGATTCCTTTGCAGAGGAAAGGATTTCCCTCAGTGTGGCGCGCCTCTCTGCCTTTGGATAATGGCGCTTCTTGGATATGTACCAGGAAACAAAGATCATGCCGCCGCCCATCAGGATACCGGGAATCATGCCCGCCACGAACATCTTTGACACCGAAAGCCCGGTCATGGTGGCTGCCATGATCATGGGAACCGACGGCGGGATGATGGGGCCGATACACGATGAGGCAGCCGTCACGGCGCAGGAGAAATCCGCGTCATAGCCTTCCTTCTTCATAGCCGGGATAAGCACTCCCCCTACGCTTACCGTATCGGCAAGGGCTGTTCCGGAAATACCGGCAAACAACATGGAGGCCGCTACGTTGGCAATCGAAAGGCCGCCTGTGATGTGGCCCACAATCTTATTACAAAAACCGATCAGACGCTCCGTAATACCTCCCTGGTTCATCAGGGCGCCGGCAAACACGAAGCCCGGGATACACAGCAGGGTAAAAGAATTCAGTCCTGCAAAAAATCTCTGTGCAAACATGTACAGGGACATATTGTTTCCGATAAAATAGAGCAGAGAAGAAATGCCAAGGCTGAAGGCAACCGGAACGCCCAAGGCCAGACATACAACGAAACTAATAAATAATAATGCTACCATATCCTACCCCTCTTTTTTCTCTGTCAACATCATGTAGATTCTCATGATAAAGCTGATCACATAACAGCCAAACAAGACAACCTCAGCAGCATAGATATATCGCATGGGAATGGTCAGAGCCGTGGAAACCATGGCGGGAGGCGTCACTGCCAGGAGCCCCTTGGGACCCATCACGCATTTGATGAATATAAAACCGGCAAATACGCACAGCACAGCCGCAATCGCCAGATTCAGCATCTTCTGCAGCGACTTTGGCAGCTTTTCCACCAGCATCTCCACATTTACATATTCGTTATTCAGCACTGCCGCATTCCCGGCAAATGAAACCATGTAGATGAAGAGAAAACGGGCCGCTTCCTCTGTCCAGTTGGGAGCTGTGGGAAGAAAGGTCCTGGATACAACCTGGATCAGAACACTGGCAATGAAGCCAACCAGGCCTATAATGCCTATGCCGGTCATGATCTCTTTATAAATTTTGATGATCTTGTCCATATTTCCTCCTAAATCTCTGAGGACGCCCTGATGTGCCGTCCTCTCAACGTTTTTTAACAGGCTCTGATAAAATCCATGCCGGTTCCCAAAGCGCAGGAGACCGGCATCGATATCAGTTCAGAGAACCTGTATGTAACGGATATAAAGGTATCTTATGCCTGCGGATCAGCAGCTACGATTTTCTCGTAAATCGCTTTCTGCTTATCGGTCAGTACATTCAGAACCCCTGCAACCGCTTTCTCTTTAAAAGGAGCCTGATCCACTTCGATGAAGGTCATGCCCTTCTCCTCCAGAGTGGACTTTAAGGTAGCCTCCTCCTCAAGGAACAGCTCATGCTCATAGTTGATGGCTTCCGTTGCACATTCCTGAATCATAGCCTGCGCCTCCGGTGAGAAGGAGCTGAATCTTGACTCAGAAATAGCCATGTATACCCATGCTCTCAGATGCTCGCTTTCAATAACATAATCCTGTACCTCAAACAGGGAAGCATCGTATATGTTCGCCAGCGGGTTTTCCTGGCCATGGATAACGCCCTGCTGTAAGGAGGTGAAGATCTCGGAGAAAGCCATGGGAGTCGGCTTCGCGCCCATTGCCTCAAACGCAGCCATCGTCATGCTGGATTCCGGCGTACGGATGATAAAGCCCTGAAGGTCATCGGGGGAGTGAATCTCTTTATTAGAGGTAATGTTACGGGGACCGCGCCGCACTGCGCCCAGGTTCCTGAGTCCGGCGCCAATCATAAGCTGATCAAGCTCTTCGCCGACCTCGCCGTTTAACACTGCCTCCATGTGCTCGTCGCTGGTAATCGCATACGGCATGCCGATGATGCCAAGCTCCTCCACATAGGTCTGCATGGACTCGCCGGTCAGTACAATATCGCAGTCTCCCATTCCGGCGATAGCGGACTGTACCGTCTCGATCTCGGAACCAAGCTGGTTGTTCGGATAAATAGTAACCGTGATATTGCCGCCGGATTTCTCCTCGATCAGCTCTTTAAACTTCACTGCCATCTTGTGCCATGTGTGGGTTTCAGCATTGATATGGCTGAATACCAGCTCAATCTTCTCTACGCCTGCTCCATCGCTGCTTCCGCCGCCTTCCGCGCTGCCGCCGTTGTCTGCCGCCTTTGTCTCCGGAGCAGAAGAACCGCCTCCTCCGCAGCCCGCCAGCAGCCCTGCCGCCAGAACGGTTGCCGCACCAATTGCTGCAAGCCTTCTCATTTTTTTCATCTTGTAATCCTCCTTAGATAATTTTATTTTTGAAGCCGCTTTGTACGATATACTTGTATGGTACCATACAAGCAGAAAATAATAAATACCGAATAGTTCACAAATATTTAATATCATTTTTGTGCACATTCACAGTTTTATGTTTTTTAAGCTCATATTATTGACTTTTGTAAAAAAAAATGCAAGATTGTCTTGTATGGAAGATGTTTTATGTTTTGCTAATTCTACATAGAAAAGGAGTGTTATTTACCATGAAAGCTGTACAAATTGTAGAACCTAACCAACTGAAAATCATTGATACGGACAAGCCGGCTGTTGATAATGTAAACAACGTGCTGATCCGGATGACCGCCGCCGGAATCTGTGGTTCCGATGTGGGTATCTACCATGGTACCAACGCCGCCGCCACCTATCCCCGGATAATCGGCCATGAAATGGTCGGCAGGGTAGAGGAAACAGGAGCGAACGTGACTCATTTAAAGGTTGGCGACCGTGTGATCATCAACCAGGTGACAAGCTGCGGCGAGTGCTATCCCTGCCGGATCGGCAGAGGCAATGTATGCGATAATCTGAAGGTACGGGGCGTACATATTGACGGAGGATACCGCGAATACATCGCCGTGCCGGAAGATGACTGCTACCTGCTTCCGGATTCCCTGTCCGATGAGGACGCCGTGATGATCGAGCCGACCACCATCTCCATCCAGGCATGTTCCCGGGCGCAGCTTGCAGAGGATGACATGCTTCTCATTCTGGGAGCCGGCGCTCTGGGAAGCACGATCTTAAAGATCGCAGGGCAAATCTGCAGGCACATTATCGTTGCAGACATTGCAGACAACAAGCTGGAAGCGGCAAAGGTAAACGGCGCCGCCTTCACAATCAATGTCCTGAAGGAAGATCTGGAGCAAAAGGTGAAGGAATACACCGGCGGCCACGGATCGACCGTATCCATCGACGCCTCCGGAGCCAAAGATTCTCTTCTGTCTCTGTTAAAGGCAACGGGAAATGCCGGCAGAGTGATGGTCATGGGCTTCTCCACTGACCCCATTGAGATCAATCAGTTCCTGATCACCTCCAAAGAGCTGGATGTCCGCGGCTCCAGGCTTCAGAACAAGATGTTCGGCAAAGCCATTGAGCTGATTGAGGCCGGAAAGCTTGATCTCACCGGTTCCGTCTCCCACACATTCCCGCTCACCAAAGCGCAGGAGGCCTTTGACTTTGTGGACAGCCGCGATCCGTCCATCCGCAAGATTGTTTTGACCTTTGACAACCTTTGATCGCCCGGATCTCATAACTTTTCATAAATAAACGCATAGGAGGAATAAACATGAAAGCCGTATACCTGTCAAAACCCTGGGAAGTTTCCATCATGGAGCGTGAAAAACCGGTTCCGCAGCCCGGCGAGGCGCTGATCCGGATCATGAGCGCCGGCATCTGCGGCAGCGATATCGGAGCATTCCGCGGAACCAACGGCCTGGTGACTTATCCCAGGACCATTGGCCATGAGCTGGCGGGAATTATCGAGGAAATCCCGGCGGACAACAAAAAAGGCTTAAAGGCCGGGGACAAGGTTATCCTGGATCCCTATATTTACTGCAACAACTGTTACCCCTGCAGCATCGGCCGCACCAACTGCTGCACCAGTCTGCAGGTGCTTGGCGTACACCGCGAGGGAGGCATGGCGGAATACTTCTGCCACCCTGCTGACATGCTGATCAAAATGCCGGATGACATGAGCTGGACGGACGCCGCTATGGCAGAACCCCTCACCATCTCCCTGCACGGCATTCACCGCGGCGCTTTAAAAGCCGGAGAATACTGCGCGATCATCGGGGCCGGCCCCATCGGCCTGGTTGCAGGCATGGTTGCGGAGGCTTACGGCGCTCACGCCATACTCCTTGATCTGGTACAGGAGCGGCTCGACTTTGCCAAAAAACTGGGAATTGAATATGTGATCAACTCCAGAGAAGAAAACCCGGAAGAACGCATCCGGGAAATCACAGGCAAAGTCATGGCGCAGCAGGTAATGGAATGCAGCGGAGCCAATGCGGCTGTCCGCGCCACCTTAGATTACGTCAGCCACGCCGGACGCATTACCCTGACCGGATGGCCCAAGACAGAAACCTCCCTTCCCACGGACATCATCACCCGCAAGGAAATCGACATCCGCGGAGCACGCACCAGCGCCAATGAGTTCGAGGAAGCGATTGACATGATCTGTTCAAAGAAAGTGGATATGGCAAAAATCCTCACCAAAACCATCACCATCGATGAAGCCCCGGAAACCATCCGGGATATCGAGAAAAATCCCAGCCTTTATATGAAGGTTGTAGTAACCATGTAACCGTTAATACAACCATTCTTTATCTGCCCCCGCAGGGCGTGTCCGCGCCGGACGGGGTGAAAAGGCGGCGCCTTTTTGCGAAGACGCCGCCTTTAGAAGTTTCACTTTCAAAATTTCAAATATTCTAAATATCAGGAACATGTCCCCGGATCATCCCCTATAAAAAATAATCCGGATAAAGCGCGCATAAATCCTTCTTTTCCACCTGATGCCTCGTCAGATGGCGCGTCATCACCATCTCCGCCAGCTCACAGTCTCTTTTTTTCAGCGCATATAAAATATTCTCATGGTCATTGACCGTAATACCGGCCTTTACCTTCAATGTCCTTAGCGATAAATTGCGGAGCCGGTCAAAATGGACCATCTGGCTCTGAAGTACCGCATACACCCGGCCCTTGTTGACCGAATCAAACAGCAGCCTGTGAAACGCGTTATCCAGATCCATTAACGCGACATCTTCAAGGGGCTGAGCGACCTTTTTCTGCTCTTCCAAATTTTCTTCCAGCTTACTCAAAGCCCCGGCAGAGAGCCCCTCCCTGCACGCCAGATCCATCACGGAATTTTCCAGGGACATCCGCATAAACCGGGCTTCCTCGATAAAATCATAGTCGATCCTGGTCACAAAGCTCCCTTTCTTGGGGATAATCTCTACCATGCCGATACGGCTCATCTCGATCAGCGCCTCGCGCACCGGCGTCCGCGACAGATTCAACTGGATGGACAGCTCATTCTCACTGAGCCCGACGCCCGGAGGAAGCTCCAGATCAACGATATTTTCCAATATCATGCGGTTTGCATATGTTCTGGCGTTCTCACCGGCTCGTTTCTCCGTTATCTTCATGGCTTCCTCCCACAGGGCACTGGTAAAAATTACATGCCATATAAGTTTATCATAAAACATGGAAAACATTCAACCGGTTTTTCTCAAGAATTCGACAGACTCCACTATATAGCAAATCAGACGGTCTGAACTGTTATCAAAATATAATGAATCATCTGCCAAATATACTAATATTATTGTATTTAATCCCGAAAAATGATAAACTATACATATCTATCATGTACTGCACCGTTCAATTTAACCAAATGACGCAGATTGGATTTTCCTCCGCAGGGCGGCTGGACGAAGCGGGGGGGCTGACATCGTTGGATGAAGCGGACTCTGCTGTACGCGGATGCGCCAGCCCGGGCTTGAGCTGCATTCAGGCCGGCTGTGCAGCTAACACTTATATCTTTAAGGAAAAGAAAGGAGCACTGACATGAAAAAAGGCATATTCCGCCGGGTAATCTCCCTGATTATCGCAACCTGTATGGTATTTAGCCTGGGAATTACTACCTATGCTTCGGACGACGCTTTGACCCGCGCTGAGCTGGTCAAGCTTCTGGTTGACACTACCGGCCAGACGGAGCAGGCGGCAGCGGCAGCGCAGAGAGCCAGTGTATTCCAGGATGTTGCCGAAGGCAGCGCCTATGAGGGATACATCAATTTAGCCTATGCAAACGGACTAATCGATAATACGGATAACAACTGTTTTAATCCGGATGCCCCGGCGACCCAGTTGGACGCGGCTATTATGCTGCTGCGGCTTGTACAGGTTCCCAGGGAGCTTCTTGACAATGCCGACGATTACTCCGCTATGGCTGTGGATTCCGGCATGACGGCCGGCATCAATTACAATGCAGCGGCCACCGTGAGCGCCGCCCAGTTCCAGCAGATGGTAAACGGCGCCTCCGGCCTGATCGGCAAGCCCTATATCGGCATCACCTGGAAGAGCAATACTCAGAATTATGAATCCTTCAAGGCTGTGATCCGGGCTGCCGGCGGTATCCCTGTGGAGCTTGATCAGGTAGTCAGCAACGTGGTAGGTTACGATGCAGAAGGCAAAGTAAGCGCAGAATTCCTCAACGATTCCGGTATGCTCAAGCAGCAGTATGCTGACCAGATCAAGGCCAAGGATCTGTCCAGGAGCAATGCAGCCAGTGTAATGCAGGCGATTGACGGTATCTTCTTTACCGGCGGCGAGGATATCAGCCCCTCTCTCTACGCCGTGCCCCAGACTGAGGCCAACAACGGCGAGGATATCAATGCCACGCGGGATATCTCTGACTACACTCTGATGGCCTACTGTTTTGCCAACGATGTTCCGACCTTTGCCGCATGCCGCGGCATGCAGATGATGAGTATCGTCTCCGGCAGCGGCTTCATACAGGATATCCCCAACTACTATGCAGCAAATGGCAGGAATGTCGGGGACGTACACCGGATGCCTCCTGAGGCCCGCAACCGTACATATGCCCGCCACTCTGTAGATATCCTGACCGGCCAGTCCCGCTGGCTCTATGATGTTGTAGGCGGCGCGACCCTTGATAATGTGTCCTCCTGGCACCATCAGGGCCTGTCTCCCCAGGATCTGGCCGGAACAGACCTTACCCTGGTAGCCAAGAGCACTGTAGACGGCCTGGACATCGTCGAGGGCGTGGAAAAGCAGGGGCAGACCTACTGTATGGGCGTTCAGTTCCACCCGGAGAATGACTGCGCTCTGGCTGTTTATGAGAACAATCCATCCGCCGCCCTGTGCGATGTGGACATTTGCCTGACCTTCTTTGAAAATTTAGTAGCCTATGCCCAGGACAGGCCGGTTATCGGTATCTCTTGGGGCGGCGATCCGGATGACTATGTAGATATCCAGGATATTATCCGCAATGTAGGCGGCGTTGTAACCCATCTTCCCCAGATTGCCGGCTATGACAATGCAGTGGACGCTCTGAGGCGTGTGGACGGTATTGTCGTCACCGGCGGAGAGGACATTAACCCTGACCTGTACGGCGAAGATCACAGCGCTTTGCTGGAGGACAACACGGAATACCGCGATTGGCGCGATACTTCTGACTATAATCTGATCAAAGCCGCTGTAAACACCAACAAGCCTATGCTGGCCATTTGCCGCGGCATGCAGATGTTCAACGTTGTCTGCGGCGGGGGCCTGATTCAGGATCTGCCCAGTTATCTGGGAACCACCGGCGATGAGTATAAAGTTCACCGCAACCGCCCCAATTGGGCCCGTCATGATATCATCATAGGTGACAATGCCAAATGGATGAAGGACATTATAGGCGATTCTTACTTAATGAACGTGGCCTCCTGGCATCACCAGGTTGCCAATCCCGGCCGGGTAGGCCAGGGGCTGACCGTGGTTTCCTACGGGCCGAACGATGTGATCGAGGCCGTGGAATATCAGGCCAACACCTTTGCCCTGGGTGTTCAGTTCCACCCCGAGGCCGACGCTCTGGGCGGCAGCAGCGCTGTATGCGATCCAGCCGTTGCAGCTAATTTCTTCCGCTCTCTGGTTCAGCACGCTAACTAAATAATTCCTGCAGGAGAGAAACTTCCCCTGCACGGATCTGAGTATTAAAAAAGCGCCTGTCCCTTTCCGGGACAGACGCTTTTGTTGAGCGCCGCCGTGAACCGCAACGAGCTCCTTGATATAATATGACATAATAATATTAAGTATGAATGAAAGAGGACAATACATGGACAAATACACAGACAGCCGCCCCCTTACCCGAAGCGAACAGGCGGCTGAGGAGCTGATCGGCCTGATCCGTAAAAAAAACTATGCGCCAGGGGACAAGCTTCCCACTGAGACAGAGCTTTCCGAGATCTTGCAGGCCGGCAGAAATACCGTGCGGGAGGCCCTCCGAATCCTCGTATCCCGAAATATCGTAGTCATCCGCCAGGGCTCCGGAATCTATCTGTCAGAAAAGCAGGGCGTCGCCGACGACCCCTTTGGATTTTCCCTCGCAGGAAACCACGAAAAGCTGACCAGGGATCTGATCCAGATCCGGCTCATACTGGAACCCCCTATCGCCGCCCTTGCCGCACAAAACGCTACAAAGGAGGATATAGAAAAGCTGGAAGCTCTCCTTCTGGAAGCAGAAACGCTGATCGCCAGGCGCGAGGACTATGCCAAAGCCGATATCCGCTTCCATGAACAAATTGCCAATTGCAGCCACAACAGCGTCATGTCAAATCTGGTACCTGTGATCGGAAAAGGGATCGCCGTATTTGCCCTGGAAGTGGATAGCACAGAATATGAACAGACTCTGTTATCCCATCGGGCTATTTTCAAGGCGGTTAAGGAAGGGCGTGGTGTGGATGCACAGCAAGCTATGCATTTTCATCTGTTGTATAATGAAAACCGTTATATTGGAGGGCAAAATGGTATTATAAAAAGGCCGCCGGCAACATAGCCAATTATATTTCTCAATTCCCCCTCCTAAAAGTATAGTTTGTTTTATTCATCCTATAACTTATACATATTTCCGTTTTGATATTGATTTATCCCATAAAAAGTGCTACTATATAGGCATATTCATAGGATGAATTTGAAGGAGTGTATGCAGATGAGACCTTTATATGATGTATTAGTAATTGGCAGCGGCGTCATTGGCAGCGCTATCGCCAGAGAACTGTCCAGATATGATCTGCGGATTGGCGTCCTGGAGAAAAATCTGGATGTGTGTTACGAAACCAGCGGCCGTAATTCCGCTGTGGTCCATGGCGGTTTTGCCTACGATACCGGTTCACTTAAAGCAAAATTCTGCGTCGAGGGCAACCGGATCATGGGCGAGCTGGCAAAGGAGCTGGACTTTCCGTTTCAGCGATGCGGCAAGGTTCTGGTCGGCAACACCGACGAGGACATGGAAACCTTAAAGTGCATGCTGGCGCAGGGCGAGAAAAACGGCGCGTCCGGGCTGGAGCTGATTGATGCAGAGCGGCTTCATGAGCTGGTTCCCGCGGTTGTAGGGAAATTTGCCATGTTCTCCTCACAGAGCGGCATTCTCGATCCATTCCAGTATACCATAGCGCTGGCGGAGAATGCCTGCCGGAACGGCGCGGACTATTTCTTTGACAGCGAGGTCACGGGCATCCGGCAGCATCCGGACGGCCATTACCTGCTGTCCACATCACAGGGAGAGTTTGTATGCCGCTGGGTGGTCAATGCCGCCGGCCTTGGCTGTAAGAACATTTCGGATATGCTGGGGATCACGGGCTATAATGTCATTGGCTCCAAGGGGGATTATATCATATTGGACAAACGCACCGGCCCGCTCCTGCCCATGCCGGTGTATCCGGTTCCCAGCAATACATATATGGGGATTCATGTGACCAATACCATCGACGGGAACGTGATCGTGGGCCCCAATGCCGAAATGGTCAGTGATTTTACGTATTACGGGGTTCCTCAGGAAAATATGGATTATCTGGCTGACAGCGCCTCCCTGCTCTGGCCGCATATTCATAAAGCGGACTATATCCGCAATTATTCGGGGATTCTGCCCAAATGGGTGGATGAGAACGGTGTGATTCAGGATTTTAAGATTGAGATCCGCGATGATCTGGCCCCCCGCGCCGTCAATCTGGTAGGAATCGAATCCCCCGGCCTGACAGCGGCCGTCCCCATCGCCCGTCACGCAGTCAGCCTCATAAAAGAGCGCGAAAAGCTGAGGGAAAATCCGGACTTTAATCCCTGCCGGAAAGGCATCGTGCGCTTTGAGAGCCTGTCCCTGGAGGAGAAGGCAAAGCTGATTAAAGAAAATCCCGATTACGGCGAGGTCATATGCCGCTGCGAAAAAGTAACCAAGGCAGAGATCCTGCAGGCCATTCACAATTGTCTCGGCGTCAGCTCCATGGCAGGAATCAAATACCGTACCCGCTCCATGATGGGGCGCTGCCAGGGCGGATACTGCCAGATGCGTCTGGAACAGATGATTGAGGAAGAGCTCGGAAAAAAAGAGACAGAGATCCTGTACGCCCGTCAGGGTTCCCAGCTACTCTTTGGAAAGGTGCGAAAGGAGGCTTAAAGCATGGAACAGAAAGATGTAGTAATCATTGGCGGCGGGCCGGCCGGGCTCGCCGCAGCCGTGGAATTACATAAAAAAGGAATTCAGGACATCCTGATTCTGGAGCGGGAACGCCATCTGGGGGGAATTCTCCGCCAGTGCATCCATGATGGCTTCGGCCTCTCCCGCTTTCATACGACCTTAAGCGGGCCGGAATATGCCGGGCGCTTTATAGAGGAAGTAAAGGCCAGACAGATTCCCTTTCAGACAGAGACTACCGTACTGGATATATCCCCGGACAAAGTCGTCACAGCCGTGTCCAGAGACGGCCTGATGCAATATCAGGCCAAAGCAGTCATCCTCGCCATGGGCTGCAGAGAGCGGACAAGAGGGGCTCTCGGCCTTCCGGGAGAGCGGCCCGCAGGCGTGTTTACCGCCGGAGTGGCCCAGGCATACATGAACCTCTATAACCGGATGCCTGCCAGAGAGGTCGTGATTCTCGGCTCCGGCGATATCGGTATGATTATGGCGAGGCGTCTGACTCTCGAGGGGGCCCATGTACAGGCGGTCTTTGAAGTACAGCCCATTCCCAGCGGCCTTCCCAGGAACATTGAACAGTGCTTAAATGATTATCAGATCCCGCTGTATTTAAGACACACCGTGACCCAAATACACGGGAATACACGGCTGACCGGGGTAACGGTGTCCCAGGTAGATGAAAATCTAAAGCCCATTCCCGGCACGGAAAAGGAATATGCCTGCGATACCCTGATTCTCTCCGTTGGCCTGATACCGGAAAATGAACTGTCTATTGACGCAGGCGTGGCGCTGGATCCGCGAACCAGAGGCGCGGTGGTAGACGAACACCTCCAGACCAGTGTGGAAGGGATTTTCGCCGCCGGCAATGTGCTCCATGTCCACGATCTGGTTGACTTTGTCTCCATGGAGGCCGAAAAACTGGCGGACTCCGCAGCCTGCTATGTATTGCATGGGGCGCTTCCCGACTGTCCCATTGAGGTAAAGGCAGATGCCCGAATCGGCCATACCATTCCCCAGAAGGTCAGCGGCAGCCAGGATTTCAAACTATCCCTTCGGGTCCGGAGCATGATAAAAGACTGCCGGATCGTGGTCCGCCAGGACGGACAGGAGATCGCTTCTCAGAAAATGAAGAAGGCAATCCCTGCAGAAATGATACAGTTTATGGTCAGAGCAGACAAGATTCATTCCCAAAGCAAACTGGAGGTGAGTGTAGAATGACAAGAGAATTTACTTGTATCATCTGCCCCAACGGATGCGAAATCCAGGCAGAGACAGACCAGGGCAGCCTGATCTCCCTGACCGGACATACCTGTCCGAAAGGCGAGGCCTACGTAAAGCAGGAGCTGACCGATCCCCGGAGAAATATTGCCACATCCGTTCTGGTCAAGGGCGGCGAGCTTCCTCTGGCCAGCGTGCGCCTGACCAGCCCGATCCCCAAGAATCAGATCTTCGCAGCTATGGAAGCGATCCGAAAACTGTCTCTGACAGCCCCGGTGAATGCAGGCGATGTGGTTCTGAAGGGAATCCTTGGAAATGACAGCGATGTAATTGTGACAAAATCCGTATCAAAGATTTGACCCACGGAGCCCTTCTGTCTGTGACTTCCGGGACGTCTGGTGTATGCCGGGCGACCCGGGAGTTCTTTTTAACATCCTTTTTGTGCTGATCCGCACAAAAAAACAGATCCATCGCTTCCGATGAACCTGCCTGTGATGCGGGTAGCCGGACTTGAACCGGCACGGAGTTGCCTCCGAGAGATTTTAAGTCTCTTGTGTCTGCCTATTCCACCATACCCGCCTGTATAAAATTTTAAAAATGGGGCCTATAGGGCTCGAACCTATGACCCTCTGCTTGTAAGGCAGATGCTCTCCCAGCTGAGCTAAGACCCCGTTTCATCCACGCATCTCACGACACGCTGATGACAGCGACCCGAATGGGACTCGAACCCACGACCTCCGCCGTGACAGGGCGGCGCTCTAACCAACTGAGCCATCGGGCCAGATATACAATTGTGCTGCCTGTTGTAAGGCTTTCATCACTGCCGGTTGAGAAAGAGTGGACCTTCGGGGACTCGAACCCAGGACCGACCGGTTATGAGCCGGTTGCTCTAACCAACTGAGCTAAAGGTCCAAAATCATGTAACCTTTCAAAACATAGAATGAAAAAACTCCCCGAGTAGGACTCGAACCTACGACAGCGCGGTTAACAGCCGCGTGCTCTACCGACTGAGCTATCGAGGAATACTGTTTCACACAACAGTAGTATTATAATTCAAATACGCCAAAATGTCAACACCTATTTTATTTTTTGTTGCTCTTTTTATTGCCTTTCGGATCGCTTTTATTTTCTTCATACACATAATGCTTCTGCCTTCCAAAATTCACAGCCTCCTCATGTGTATCAAAATAAATATCTATCACATTCCCTTTCACTTCACGGCCTGTATCCTCAACCAGATAGATCGTATCCTCTATCCGGATGATACTTCCCAGGGGCAGAACATCAGGGTCAGCCGCAACCGTGTGGCCAGCGCGCGGGACAGTCCCGCTCCTTGTCAGCTTTTCCTCCTTCTCCCCGCAGCAAATATCGCAACTGCAATATCCGGTTATCTCAAACCGCCCTATCAGGAACTCTGTATCCTCCGGCGCATCCGCCCTCTTCCTGTAAACGGGCTGAACCTGTCTGCCAAACATCAGCGCATCCTGGCTGCTTTCAAAGTACACGCAGACATCCTCTGCCGCGTTATCTCCGACCTTGTCCTCCACTACATAAACCGAGTCCCCGATCCTGACCTGATCACCCAGCTCAAACTGCGAAAAATCGGCTGCCAGGGTGACTCCGTCCCGCGGCTTTTTCCCGGAAAACGTCAGATTCTTCTCTGTCATACTATAGGCGGCAATCTCCAGATCCCCCATATAAAGCCATTCCCCGTCCAGACGGCTCCCAGAAGACGCGTCGTCTCTTCCAGGCCCTTTAGCTGTATCCTCTTCTTCACGCTCTCTTACAAGCCCAGGCGCCTGTGGAAGTAACTCTCCCTCCGGCGCCGCCTCAACGGTTCGTCTTCCAAAAGCCAGGCCCGCTATCATACAACATCCTGCCATAACAAACAGATACAACAAAATCCGTCCTGTTTTCACAGGCATTAAGCCATACCTGTCCTGCCGTTTCTTCTTTGCCGCCCTGACTCTCTCTATTCCGCTTTTACCTCCCCCTCTCTGTCTTTTGTGAAAAAAACCTTTCCACCGCCATCCACCGATACCTTCTCCCATTTCAACCCTATTCGCCTCCACTCTGTAAAATTCGACTTTTTATAAAAATACTTTTGACAACTGACGGCTCTTACATTAAAATATAAACGTCAGTCAACGATTATGATGACTCTATTTTACACTATTTTTAATGCTTTGGGACGGTTTTCACCTATATTATATTCCGTTTCACTTAATTTGTTTTATATATAAATTTTCGACAATATCGATCCAATTCCTAAATAAAACCGGAGGAAAATTATGTTCAGAATTGCTGCTTGTGACGATGACGGCGTTGCAATTGGCCAGCTAACAATGCTTATGAATCAATATGCCCTGGAACATTCCGATCTGGAGATTTCCTTTACTCCATTTCGCTCCCCAGAGGAACTGGCGCCGCATGTCAAAAGACATGCGTTTCACATTTATCTTCTTGACATCATATTAGGAAATATGGACGGCATTGAACTTGGCGCCGCTATCCGGCAGGAGGACGAGAAAGCTGTTATCATATATATCACGTCTTCCCCCGATTATGCGATACAGTCTTACAGCGTGGAAGCGTTTTATTACCTGCTGAAGCCTGTCGGACGCCAAAGCCTGTTCCCCGTCCTGGACAAGGTATTTGCACGCCTTAACAGAACGCAGAACAGCACCTTCTCAATACGCACGCGGGATGGCGTCTATTCTGTTAAGACCAGCCGTATCGTATATATTGAATACCATTCTCACCGCCTTCTATATCACCTGGAGGATGGAACGAGCATTATCAGCAATACCTTCCGCGAAAGTTTTGATCGGATATCAGCTCCTATCTTAAAAAACAGCTCATTCGCCAAGGTTTCTTCTTCATTTATTGTAAATTTTGAACATGTTAAAAAAATAACGAAAAAGGGATTTTCTATGACCAATGATATTGAAATCACGATAAGCCGCCTCTATCCAAATGTTAAAAGAGAATATATGGACTATATTCTCAAAGGCGGTGAGCACGGTTCCCCATAATCCGTTTCGATTAAGCCATTAAAAGCCCGGCTGTTTCTGAGTTTTGCAGAAACAGCCTGTGTAAACCGTATGATGAACGGATTCTCCTTGCATTTTATATAAAAAAAGCCGCAGAACCATCTCTGCGGCTTATAATCAATCATATCTCATGTACCCTCAAAACCACATATTGAAATCCATCCATACCTTCCCTACTTCCTGGTTAAGCCCTCGACCGAT